>DATKZM010000079.1:0-30995 GCA_035527975.1 Alphaproteobacteria bacterium
GCTGGCGCCGCCTCGACGGACACAACCAGTTGCCCAAGCTGATCGTCGGTGTAAAGTTCATCGACGGGATCGAAGCCGTCAGGCAACAACCGCAAGCCGCCGCCTGACCCATACCGTCACCAAGATTCAGCTATAGCTCCCAAATATGGCAAGCGCGCCCAGCAGATACCGCCACCAGCCAGGCGCGCCGGTGCGGGCAAGGTCGGCGAAGTCACTTGCCGCAGCTGGGGCGTCGTCGGGCGGAGTGTCGGGATCGGCCACGCGTGCTCACATCCAGTCTCACGGTCGAGGTCGACCGTCGGGAGAGTGCCGGATGACCCTGGCGGCGTCCAGCGCCGACGTTATCCCCCGTTGTGGAACACCTCGTAGAAGCCAAGCTTCCTCTGCATCGGCGCGTCGTCGATCTGGATCAGGAAGGCGGGGGTCTTCGACGAGACGTTGCGGTGACTGATCGCGGCGTGTGTCGGTGCGGCGAGCACGTCGTTGGCGCTCCAGCTCAGCGTCTTGGCGTCGATATGGCTTTCGCCCGTGCCCTCGATCACCAGGTAGCCGCAGCTTGCCGAGCGCCGCGGCAGGGCGCGCTCCTCGCCGGGCCGCAGCATGAGGGCGGAAAAGCCCAGCACCGGCATGCATTCGCGGCCGGTCTCGGGATTGACGTAAGCGAGTTGCACGGGCTCGCCCGGCCCCGCCCCGGAGGCCATGTCGAGCAAAGCCTGGCGCACATCGACCCAGGGATAGCGGAACTGGGGATAGTCCTCGGCGGCACGGTCGAGCGCATCATACGGCAGCAGACCCGCGCGCCGGAACCGCGTCTGCGAGGCATCGGGCCGGTTGCCGGCGTTTTGCGGCTCGCCCTCGATGCAATAGGCAGCCTCCATCTTGACCACCAGCGGCGCGTCGAGCGCGTCGAGCCAGACCATCGGGCCGTCGCCGCGATGCTCGTGCTCGTGCCACAGCCGGGCGGGGGTCAGGATCACGTCGCCGCGCGTCATCGGACAGCGCTCGCCCTCCACCGTCGTGAAGCCGCCCTCGCCCTCGATGATCAAACGGACAGCGCTCGGACTGTGGCGGTGATTCGGCGCGGTCTCGCCGGGCAGGATCAGCTGCAGGCCGAAGAAGATACTGGCGGTCGCAAAGGGCTCGCCGTCGAGCCCCGGATTGGCCAGCATGAGCACGCGCCGCTCGGCCTTTTCCATCGGCGTGAGATCGCCCGCGCGCAGCAGCAGCGGGCGCAGCGCCTCGTAGCGCCAGACATGCGGCACGGTGCGGTGGATCGGCTTGTCGTAGGGCAGGATGCCGCGCAGGCTCGGCCACAGGGGCATGGCGTCCTGGCCCGTCAGCGCGTCGAGATATTCGGTCGGCAGCTCGTCGATCGTGCCCAGCTGTTCGCTCATGGATATCCTCCCGTCGAACGCCGCCGGCGGAGGAAAATTCCGGCCAGCCTCCGCCCGCCAACCAATGTCCGCCAACTTGTGCATGACGCGCAGTCTGAACCCGGCGCGGCGACAATCCTTTGACTTGCGTCAATCGGCCGGCCGAAACGCCATCACACAGGGCGCGCGTATATATGCGCGTATGTATATATGTATGTAAGGGTCAGCGCTGGCGCAGATAGACGAACCAGTAGACCGCGCCCACCAGCACGCCGCCGCCGATGATGTTGCCGATCGTCACCGGCACCAGGTTGCCGACGGCCGCGGCGACGGTGAGCGACTGGAAATCGGCGGCGCTTGTCTGAGCGGCAGCCCAGAAGCCCGCGGGCGCCCCCCACTTGATCGCCAGCGCCACGGGGAAGAAGAACATGTTGGCGACCGAGTGCTCGAAACCGGCGGCGACGAAGGCTGCGATCGGCGGCACGATCGCCACCACCTTGCCGACCACGGTGCGGGCGCTGAAGCTGAGCCACACGGCAAGGCAGACGAGCACGTTGCAGAGGATGCCCAGCACCAAGGCTTCAAGGAACGGGATGTCCGCCTTGGCCGCCGCGATCGCCAGCGCCGTTCGGCCGACTTGCGCCTGACCCAGTCCCGGCCAGCCGGAGAGGAACACCAGGGCGGCCGTGCCGACCGCACCGATGAAGTTGCCGACATAGACGATCGCCCAGGTGCGGAGGAGCGACGCCAGAGAGATCCGGCGCCCGGCCCAGGCCATCACCATCAGATTATCGCCGGTGAAGAGCTCGGCCCCGCCGATCACGACGAGGATCAGCCCGAGCGAGAACACCGTGCCGCCGATGAGCCGCACCATGCCGAAGGGCATCGTGCCGGCGCCGGCGATCGTGGTGATCATGAAGATCGCCCCGAAGGCGATGAAGGCGCCCGCGAGCACCGCCAGCGTCAGCAGCGAGAGCGTATCGCACCGGGCCTTGGCGACGCCGATCGTCTCGGCCTTCAGCGCGATCTCCTGAGGCAACAGCGCATCGATGACGTGGTTATCCGCCGCTGCGCGGTGCGGTCCGGTCAGTCTGTCGGGCTGGTCGTCCTGTTTGCCTGCCATGGCGAGCCTCGTTCATCGTCGCGTCGCGCGGGACCTTTGCGCTCTTGGTGCCGGACCGACGGTCCGTCCGCGCTGATCTCGATCAAGCGCCCGCCAGTGTGGCGACCGCCCCGGCCAGCAGCAACCCAGTGCCCAATCCCGAACCGATCGCGGGAATGGAAAACCAATAGCGCAAAGACAGTCCAAGATAGACCGCCGCGATCACAGGGGCGGCGACGAGAACTTCCGGCGCCGCGTTTCGCACCGGCTCGAAATGCAATGCCGCGATATAGACCAGTGCGGCACTGAAAAGCACCACCCCCAATCCGTGGCTCAAATTGAAGCCGATCCAGGCACGCCAAACCGTCGTCTCTTTCGTCAGGACGAGCGTGCCCGTACGCATGCCTTCGAGCAGATCGCGGTCGCGTGGCATCAGCCGACGCGGCCGCCGTTCGTCGATGAGCGAGTAAGTGATATGCAGGACCCCGAGCAAGACGAACGGGACGGCTCCGGTAATGAACAGATATTTCATGGGTGCACCCTCTGGGTACTCATTGGTTTCTGCCGATTTTTCGGATACCATACGATAGAGTATGGTTTATAATGTATTAACAGCAATAAACAATACGCTAACGTATGGATTGATTGTCATGGAAGCAGAGCACACGGAGCGCCCAGAAAGGCTCGATCGGGAGGCCTGGGTCGAGGCGGCCTTCGCCCAGCTCGGCGAGGCCGGTGTCAATGCCGTCCGGGTGGAGCCGCTGGCCAAGCGGCTGGGGGTAACCAAGGGCAGCTTCTACTGGCATTTCCGAGACCGCGACGCCCTGCTCGTTGCCTTGCTCGAAGCCTGGAAAGATCGCGAGACCGATCACTACATGGCGGCGGTTGAAGCCGAGGGCGGCCAGCCCGGCGCGCGGCTGCGCCGGCTCTTCCGGATGATCCTCGCTGACCGGGCCGCGCTGGCGCCCGAGCTTGCGATCCGCGACTGGGCGCGCCGCGACAAGCGCACCGCCGAGGCGGTCCTCAAGATCGACACCCGCCGCAGCGCCTATCTGCAGGAGCGCTTCGTTGAGGCCGGCCAGCCCCAGGGCGAGGCCCAGGCCCGCGCCGCGCTGCTCTATGGTTTGCTTATGGGCGAGGTGATGATCCGGCGCCGCGAAACGCCGGATGAGCGCACCGCCCGCATCGACCGCGCGCTGGTGCTGCTGACCGGCGACCGGTAGTGGCAACGGAGTAAAACCCAAACGCTGCGAACCGTCATTCCGACCGAGGGAGCGTGAGCGACCGAGCGAGAAATCCGGTCTGACGCCATGCAGGGTGCAGCCAGATTTCTCGGTCGCTCGCGCTCGCTCGAAATGACGAGTGAAACCGTTCGGGAATTCGCCTCAGCCCCTGAGCAGTCCGCCCGTCGCCTTCGTCACCGCAGCGACGATCTTTTGGCCGACCGCGTCGATCTCGGCGTCGGTCAGCGTTTTCTCGGTCGGCTGCAATATCACCGCGATGGCAACCGATTTCTTGTCCTCGTAGATCGCCTCGCCCCGGAACACATCGAAGACCGAGACCTCCGCGATCAGCCCCTTCTCCGCCCCGCGCGCGGCGCGCAGGATCTCGCCCGCCTCGACGCCTTCGTCGACGACGAAGGCGAAGTCGCGCTCGACTGGCTGGAAGGGCGAGGGCTGGAGCAGCGGCCGGGCCTTGCCTCCCTTGGCCTTGCGTGCTGGCAGGCGGTCGAGGAAGACCTCGAAGCCGACCACCGGCGCCTTGGCGTCGAGCGCACGCAGGACCTTGGGATGGATCTCACCGAAGGTCGCGAGGATTTGGTTGCCGAGGCGGAGCGCGCCGGCGCGGCCGGGGTGGTACCAGGCCGGCGCAGCGCGGGTCACGAGCAGGTTGTCCACCGGCGCGCCGGCAGCTTCGAGCGCGCCCAGCGCGTCGGCCTTGGCGTCCATCGCGTCGACCGGGCGCGGCGCTTGCGCGTAATGGCGGGGTCCGCTCGCCCCGGCGCGGATGCCGGCCGCCACGGTGTCCTGGCCGCCCGGCCCCGGCTCGCGGTATTGCGGGCCAAGCTCGAAGAGCGCGGCGTCGCCCAAACCGCGATCGGCGTTGCGCGCGGCGGCCTGGATCAGGTTGGGCAGGATCGAGGGCCGCATCACGTCGAGGTCGGCGCTGATCGGATTGGCCAGCGCGAGGGCGTCACCGAAGAGTTCGGCCTTGGCGCCCTCCATGAAGGAATAGGTCACCGCCTCCAGGAGACCGCGTGCGGCGAGCGCGCGCCGGGTCTGGCGCACCCGGCGCTGGGCCGGCGTGATCGCGGCGCCGGGAAGCGCGGTCTCGATGCGCATCGGCACCGGCACGATCTCGTCATAGCCGTGGACGCGCAGCACGTCCTCGACCAGATCGGCCTCGCCGCTCACATCCATGCGGTAGGAGGGCACCTCGCAGGCAAAGGCCTCGCCGTTGCGCCGCAGCGCATAGCCGAGCGCCTCCAGGATACGCACGATTTCGTCGTCGGGGACGGCGACGCCGCCCAGCCCGCGCACGCGCTCGGGGCGCAGCGACACTGAATGGGCGGTGTCGGGCATGGCGCCGGCAACGACCAGCGCGCTCGCCTCGCCGCCGCAAAGCTCCAAGACCAGGCGGGCGGCAACCTCGGCCCCCCAGAGCGCCGACGATGGATCGACGCCGCGTTCGAACCTGTAGCGCGCGTCCGATTCGATACCGAGCTTGCGCCCGGTCGCCGCGGTACGCACCGTGTCGAAGAGCGCCGCCTCCAGAAACATCTCGCCCGTCGCCTCGGTGCAGCCTGAATGCTCGCCGCCCATGAGCCCGCCGATGCCGTGGACGGCCGACCGATCGGCGATGACCACCATCTCGGCATCGAGCGTGTAATCCTTGCCGTCGAGCGCCAGAACCCGCTCGCCGTCCTTTGCCATCCGCATGGCCAGCGCGCCGTCCGCGCCGAGCTCGAGCTTGGCCGCATCGAAAACATGGAGCGGCCGGCCGAGGTCGTAGGTGACGAAGTTGGTGATATCGACGAGGGCGGAAATGGGCCGCAAACCGATCGCGATGAGGCGGTCCTGCAGCCATTGCGGGCTGGGGCCGTTCTTGAGGCCGCGGAAGTGCCGGCCGACCACCATCGGGCAGGCGTCGGCTTGCTCGGCGGGCAGGTCGATCGCCCATATAATGGGGCTTTCGTAAGCGCCCTTGACCGGCGTCGCATCGAAGGGGATCAGCTTTCCGACCCTAGCGGCGGCAAGGTCGCGGGCGATGCCGTGCACACCCAGGCAGTCCTGGCGGTTGGGCGTGATGGCGATCTCGATCATCGGATCGTCGAGGCCCATCAATGCCGCGAAAGGCTGGCCAACCGGCGCATCCTCAGGCAAATCGATGATGCCCTGATGTTCGTCGGAGAGGCCCATCTCGCGTTCGGAGCAAAGCATGCCGTTGGACGCCTCGCCGCGGATCATGGCAGCCTTGAGCGTCGTGTCGATGCCGGGGATGTAGGTGCCGGCGGGGGCGAAGACGCCCTTCATGCCCTGGCGCGCATTGGGCGCGCCGCAGACCACCTGCACCGTCTCGCTGCCGTTGTCGACCATGCAGAGCTTGAGCCGGTCGGCATTCGGATGCTGCTTTGCCTCCACGACATGGCCGACCACGAAGGCCTCAAGGCCCTTGGCACGGTCGGCTATCTCCTCGACCTCGAGGCCGAGCATGGTCAGCCGCTCGGCGATCTCCGCCAAGGGCGCGTCCGTCTCCAGATGCTGCTTCAGCCAGTTGAGCGTGAACTTCATGGGGGCGCGGCCTGCCTTTCAAGCGAGCGATTATGTCCCAGATCGCGACCGGTGGAGCAACCCCGGACTCATGTTTGGAGCGGCGTAATGTCGTCGCGTCCGTCGCGGCTTGAACCGCAAGATGCGCCTCCGATATTGGCACAAGCCGTCGTCTCCAACGGCGTCATTTCCGCGAAAGCGGGAATCCAGTGATCGAAGGGCATCAGTCTTTCTGACATCCCTGGATCCCCGCCTTCGCGGGGGTGACGGTCAGGGTTTGGGTCGAAAACGCGCCCCGAATGGTAGGCGGATGCTAAAGCGCCAACCCGCCGGTGAGGCTGGGGACATCGAGCGGCACGAAGCCGTAATGCTTCAGCCAGCGCAGATCGGCGTCGAAGAAGGTGCGCAGATCGGGGATACCGTACTTCAGCATCGCGATCCGTTCGGTGCCCATGCCGAAGGCAAAGCCCTGGTACTTCTCCGGGTCGATGCCGCAATTGGCCAGCACCTTGGGATGCACCATGCCGCAGCCGAGGATCTCCAGCCAGTCCTCGCCGGCGCCGATCTTGATGCCCTCGCGGGTATGGCTGCAGCCGATATCGACCTCGGCCGAAGGCTCGGTGAACGGAAAATGCGACGGCCGGAAGCGCACCGGCACGTCGTCAACCTCGAAGTAAGCGCGGCAGAACTCGATGAGGCAGCCCTTGAGGTGGCCCATATGGGTCGTCTCGTCGACCACGAGCCCCTCGAACTGGTGGAACATCGGCGTGTGCGTCATGTCCGAGTCGCAACGATATGTGCGGCCCGGCACGAGAATGCGGATCGGTGGCTCGACGTTTTCCATATGGCGGATCTGCACCGGCGAGGTATGCGTGCGCAGCAGCCAGCCGCCTGCGTCTTTATCGTCGCTCGAAGCCACGACCTGCTCGCCGCCGCCATTGGCGGTGGCACCGCCACCGACTGCGGGGTTGGTGGGGCGGCCGCCGTCGGTGGCGGTTAAATAAAATGTATCGTGCATCTGGCGCGCGGGATGGTCCGGCGGGATGTTGAGCGCGGTGAAGTTGTACCAGTCCTTCTCGATGTCGGGCCCTTCGGCGACGGTGAAGCCCATCTCGCCGAAGATCGAGACGACCTCGTCGATGGTCTGGCTGATCGGATGGATGCGGCCCTGTTGCTCGGGGCGCACCGGCAGGGTGATGTCGATCTGCTCGGTGGCAAGGCGCTGGTCGAGCTCGGCGTCTTCGAGCGCGGCCTTGCGCGCCTCGATCGCGGCGTTGACCTCGTTGCGCAAAGCATTGAGCGCTTGACCCGCGGCCTTGCGCGCCTCGGCCTCCATCGCGCCGAGGCCCTTCATGCGCTCAGTGATGGCGCCCTTCTTGCCGAGCGCGCGCACGCGGACCTCCTCGAGCGCGGCGAGGTCGGCCGCGGCAGCGGCCGCCGCGGTCAGTTCGGATTTCAGGCCTTCGATATCGTCCATTTCCTGCCACAGTCGTGCGTCATTAAGCTGGCCGGCGGTTTCTAGCATGTTTCGTCTTATGATCAACGTGCCGCCTGAAACCGCGTGGCAGCCGGCGAGGCCCGACCCTCCATGGCACAACGATCCGCAAACGAAGCCCGCGGCGCCATGCTTTTAGCAATCGCGCTGCTGTTGCTTGGTGCATGCACGACAAGCGACAAGGCGGTGAGGGTCGAGCCATACAATCAATCGGTTTGGTACGGATGTCCTGCGAAGCACCGGCTTTACATTTCCGGCGCCGCCGCCGGCTGCACCACTGGTGGCTCTCAAACTGTGCCGGTTACCTGCCCGACATTCGTGCGAAACGGAAAGCACATCGCCTACAGGCTGGTGTTGGATCCCGCCCCGCCCAACATCAACGAATATGAGAACTTGGACCGGTGCGTCGGTGTCGGCAGCGATGGCCGCACGCCGGAGACGACTCCGGCTTACTGTCCGCATGGTTTCGAGCGGTCAATCCGGAAGGGCCGCGATGAATGTTCGAAGAGCTGGTCGAGGACGATAGCGCCGGTCCGGGGTTATTCGTCGGAGTCGAGGACCGGCAACTGGTCGGGCGCCTATTTCTCATGTCCGCACGGATTTCTGTTTCGCGTGGCGGTCGACCGTCGGAGCGTTAAATGCGTGAGCCCAGCTGACACGACCGGGCTGGAATACGCACCGCGTGATTGTAGACGCTTTCAGGCCCAGGCCGACCGCGTATGGGCCGACAATCCCAAGCTGCGCTACGTTGTCGATTCCTACTTGGATTGGGACTATTGCAGCGGTCAAAGGCCGTTTACGATTCAGAAGGGCTGGCCCACATTCAAGCCGGTTTGCCGGACAGGCTATCAGTTGCATGTTCAGCCCGGCCAGGATGTCTGCGTGAAGATGGACTTCACGCCCCGCTTCCAAACCGGTCCGACCGTCAGGACCGGTTTGCGGTAAGGCGGCCTCGGTTCCGCAGACTCCAGCGCAGCTTTACTTCAGCGCCGCTTGCGCCTGGTCGACCACCGCCTTGAACGCAGCCGGATCCTGGGCGGCCATGTCGGCGAGCACCTTGCGGTCGATCTCGATGCCGGCCTTGATCACCCCGTTCATGAATTGCGAATAGGTCAGCCCATGCTCGCGGGCGCCGGCATTGATGCGCTGGATCCACAGGGCGCGGAAGGTGCGCTTGCGGTTGCGGCGGTCGCGATAGGCGTATTGCAGCCCCTTTTCGACCTTCTCCAGCGCAACCGTGTAGACGTTGTTGTTGCGGCCCCGATAGCCCTTGGCGGCCTTCAGAACCTTCTTGTGGCGGGCGTGCGTGGTGACGCCGCGTTTGACGCGTGCCATTGCTCAAGCCCTCCTAGCGATACGGCATGTAAGAGCGGACCATCTTCGCATCCGACTTGGACATGATTTCCAGGCCGCGGGTCTTGCGCTTCATGCTCTTGGAGCGCTTGCGCAGGTTGTGGCGTTTCTTGGCGGCGCTCATCTTGACCTTGCCGGTGCCGGTGAAGCTGAAGCGCTTCTTGGCACTCGACTTCGTCTTCATCTTGGGCATTTTGCGTTCCTTTGGGTAACTGGTGACGCTTCGAGGCGGCTGGGCATGCCCTTCGAGCCGTGCCGCCCGGCGAAGGCAGGGATATAGCGATGGACGCCCCGGAAATCAACGGGGGCGGAGGTGAGTACCAGCGGCGGCTACAATTTCGCTGTCTGTAGGGGCGGGTTTGAAACCCGCCCCTACTACGATGTCCCGATGGGGCGCCCATTTTTGGCGGTCGGTTCCAAATGCGCCCGCAATTCATGCCCTGTTGCGTCCTCACACCACCCGGTCCGGGCAGTCGCGCCCTGCAAAAAACGCATCGAGGTTGTCGCAGGCCTTGAAGCCCATCGCCTCGCGGGTTTCCAGCGTGGCGCTGCCCATATGGGGCAGCAGGAATGTGTTCTTGAGCTCGCGAAAAGCGGGGTCGATTGCGGGCTCGTTCTCGAAGACGTCGAGCCCCGCCGCCCTAAGCCGACCGGAGCGTAGAGCGGATATAAGTGCGCCGGTTTCCACGACGTTGCCGCGCGCGGTGTTCACCAGGATGGCGCCCTGCGGCAGGCGCTCGATCGCGGCCGCATCGATCAGGTGGATCGTCTCCGGTGTTGCCGGGCAGTTGATCGAGAGCACGTCGGAAACCGCCAGCAGGTCTCCCAGCGTCGCGTGATAGCTGGCGCCGGCCTCGAGCGCCGGGTCGAGGCGCGCGCGGTTGTGGTAGTGGATCTCCATGCCGAACCCGCGGGCCCGCCTGGCCACGCCGCGTCCAATGCTGCCCATGCCGAGGATGCCGAGGCGCTTGCCGTTCAACTGCGTGCCGAGCATGAAGGTCGGGCTGAAGGCATCCCAGGCGCCGCTGCGCACATGTGTCTCGCCCTCGGCCGCGCGCCGGGCCGCGCCCAGCATCACCAGCATGGCGATCTCGGCCGTGGCGTCCGACAACACGCCCGGCGTGTTGGTGATTGCCAGCCCCCGTGCCGCGGCGGCCGGAAGATCGACATGGTCGACGCCGACCGAATAGCAGGCAACGATCTTCACGGGCTCGGGCAGGCGCGCGATGATCTCCGCGGGGAAAAGCTCGGTCGGGCAGGGCAGGATTGCCGCCGCCCCATCGGCCGCGGCGATTAGCTCGTCGGGGCTAAGGAGTTTATCGTCGGCGTTCAGGCGGGCGTCGAAGTCGCGGGCGAGGCGTTCCTCGACGCGTTCGGGCAGGCGCCGGGTCACCAGGACCGTCGGGTTGCTCGCTGACATGGCGTGTCGGTTCCGTCTGGGGGTGGTTTTCGGTGGGCGCGTCCCGGCAGATGCCCCGGCAGATACTGATGCATGGCCGCAAAGTGGCGGCATCGGCCCGCTTCCGCAAGCCCCGAACAACCGCATCTACCCGCCGGATTGGGCCCGGTGGTAGGCGTTTTCCAGAGTAGTCGAGAAGGCTCGGGTCTGGCGGGCGCTGTGAACGCGCTAAGGCGCGTTCGCCCGCGCGCTCATCTGGGAGCCATGACCATCGTCATCTGGCGGCCTTCCATCTTGGGAAACTGCTCGACCTTGGCGGTCGTTTCCAGGTCGTCCCTGACCCGTTCGAGCACCTTCATGCCGAGATCCTGATGGACCATCTCGCGGCCGCGAAAGCGCAAGGTTACCTTGACCTTGTCGCCATCGCCGAGGAAGCGGTTGATGGAGCGCATCTTGACGTCATAGTCGTGATCGTCGATGCCGGGACGCATCTTGATCTCCTTGACCTCAATGGTGCGCTGCTTCTTGCGCGCCTCGGCTTTCTTTTTCTGGTTTTCGTATTTGAGCTTGCCGTAGTCGCTGATCTTGCAGACCGGCGGATCCGCACCCGGAGAGACCTCGACAAGATCAAGGCCTACTTCGTCGGCCATCTCTCTGGCCCTCTCGGTCAGCACAACCCCGTGGTTCTCACCTTCGTCGTCGATCAGACGAACGTTGACTGTGGTGATTTGCTCGTTAACGCGCGGGCCCTGACGGACCGGCGGCGTGATGTCGCGTCTTAGTCTGGCTATCTAATTCACTCCTTTGTCGTTCATGCTAATCCGGCCGCATCATACTCAAAAACAATGAACAGATATGCGGCCGGAACCTACCTCCCCCGCGTGCGGACCGGTCTCCGCCTGCCTCGGCGCGCGGGATGCGATTAAAGCGGCACCGGGGGCGCCGCTTCAGATTTCAGTGTATCGACGGCTTGGTCGAGCGCAAGCACTTCTTGCTGTTCCTGACCCAATCGGCGGACCGTAACCGCGCTTTCCTGCGCCTCGCGCTTGCCGAGCACGAGCATGACCGGGACTTTGGCAAGGCTGTGCTCGCGGACCTTATAGTTAATCTTCTCGTTGCGAAGATCGCCGACCGCCCGCAATCCGGCAGCCTCGAGCCGGGCCACCACTTGCCCGGCGTAGGCGTCGGCGTCGGAGGTGATGGTGGCGACCACGATCTGCGTCGGCGCCAGCCACAGCGGGAAGCGCCCGGCATAGTGCTCGATCAGCACGCCGATGAAGCGCTCGAAGGAGCCCAGGATCGCCCGGTGCAGCATCACCGGCCGGTGGGCCTCGCCATCCTCGCCGATATATTTCGCATCGAGCCGCTCGGGCAGCACGAAGTCGACCTGCAGCGTGCCGCACTGCCATTCGCGTCCGATGGCATCGCGCAGCACGAATTCGAGCTTGGGCCCATAGAAAGCACCTTCGCCGGGGTTCATCTCGTAGGGCAGTCCGGAATGGTCGATCGCGTCCTTGAGCGCTGCCTCGGCGCGGTCCCAGGTCGCGTCGTCGCCGGCGCGCACGTCCGGCCGGTCGGCGAACTTGATGACCACATCGTCAAAGCCGAAGTCGCGGTAGATGCTCATCAGCAGATCGCAGAAGTCCTTCGACTCCGTATTGATCTGCGCCTCGGTGCAGAAGATATGCGCATCGTCCTGGGTGAAGGCGCGCACGCGCATGATGCCGTGGATGGCGCCCGAGGGCTCGTTGCGGTGGCACGAGCCGAACTCGGCCATGCGCAGCGGCAGGTCGCGGTAGGACTTGATGCCCTGGCGGAAGATCTGAACGTGGCCCGGGCAGTTCATCGGCTTGAGAGCCAGCATCTTGTCGTGCTCGTCCTCGGCCGTGAACATGTGCTCGCGGAACTTCTCCCAGTGCCCGGACTTCTCCCACAACGCGCGGTCGATCAGCTGGGGCGTCTTCACCTCGGCGTAGCCGGCGCCTTCAAGGCGCGCGCGCATATAGCTCTCGCAGACCCGGTAGAGCGTCCAACCCTTGGGGTGCCAGAAGACCGAGCCCACCGCCTCTTCCTGGAGATGGAAGAGGTTCATCTCGCGGCCGAGCTTGCGGTGGTCGCGCTTCTCGGCTTCCTCCAGGCGATGGAGATAGTCCGCGAGCTCCTTCTTGTCGCGCCAGATGGTGCCGTAGATGCGCTGAAGCTGCGGGTTGTTCGGATCGCCCCGCCAGTAGGCGCCGGCCACCTTGGTGAGCTTGAAGGCCTTGGGGAGCCGTCCCGTCGAGGGCAAATGCGGGCCCCGGCACAAATCGAGCCACTCGCCCTGACGATAGATCGAGATGTCGTCGTCGGCTGGCAGCTCGCCAACCCATTCTGCCTTGAAGGTCTCGCCGGCGTCCTTGAAGTGGGCGGCGGCATCCTCGCGCTGCCAGACCTCGCGGACGATCGCTTCGTTGCGGTCGACGATCTCGGCCATCTTCGCCTCGATCGTCTCGAAGTCGTCGGGTGTGAAGGCATCCTTGCGATGGAAGTCGTAGTAAAAGCCGTCCTCGGTCGCGGGACCGAAGGTGATCTGGGTGCCCGGCCACAGCTCCTGCACCGCCTCGGCGAGCACATGCGCGGCGTCGTGGCGGATGAGTTCCAGCGCGTCTTCGTTCTTCATCGTGACGATGGCAACCGTGGCGTCACGGTCGATCAGCGTCGCCAGATCCTTGACCGCGCCGTCAAGCTTGATCGCCAGCGCCGCCTTGGCGAGCCCGGGGCCGATATCGGCGGCAAGCTCAGCGCCCGTAACCGGGGCGTCAAAGCGCCGCACGCTGCCGTCGGGCAGTGTGATCGCAACCGCGGTCTTCGTCTTGGACGCTTGCGCGTTCGCCATGGTCCTCAACACTCGGGTCTTCGAGACTTGCTGCCTGCGCGGGCGAACCCCCGCTCGCATGCTCGGTTTATGCGATGCCCATATTTAAGACGGCGTTAACCGTAATGCCAGTGCGGGACAGTTGGAAACGGTTGAGGAGCCCCCGCACCCTCCCATCGCTTTCGCGATGGGCCCCTCCCTCTCCCCCGAGGGGAGCGGGGCTTAAGCCGCGCTTCGCCCTAATTCCCTCTCCCCTCCTGGGGAGAGGGTTGGGGTGAGGGGGACTCAAACACCGGAGGTGTTTGAGTGCATAGACCTCTGCAAGTCGGCGCGAACGTGGGCTTTCCTCACACGATAGCCGCCGCTTCCGCCACCGCGGCCCACACCGTGTTGACGTCGAGCGTGGCCAGCTCGTCTTCGCGCAGCACCGCCACGGGCACCGCGCGCTCCGGCGCCCGCGGGGCGGTGCGGACTGGGTCGGAGGCGCTTGAGAACAACACCACGCTCGGGCAGCGCGCCAGCGCGATGAGATGCATCGGCCCGGTGTCGTTGCCGAGCGCGACCTTGGCCCCGCGCGCCAGCACGGCGATGTCCTGGAAGTCCGTTTGTCCGGTAAGGTCGCACGCCGGCGCGCAGGCCGCGGCGATCTCCGCGCCCAGCGCCACTTCCGGCCTGCCACCGATCACCACCGGCTGCAGGCCGCGTGCCGCCAGCCGGCTCGCGATATCGATATAGAGGCTGACCGGCCAGCGCTTTTCCGGCCGATGCGGCGCGCCGCCGGGGACGATCAGCACATAGGGCGGCTCGAGCTCGAACCGGCCGACGTCGGCCTTCGCCCAGGCAAGCTCGGCCAGCGGTACCGCTGCGATCCCGGCGAGACCAAGCTGCTCGCGCTGGCGCTCGATGGTGTGGATGTTGCCGCGCTCGGGGTTGGTGTCGGGATGCGAGGCGCCGCGCGCGATGCCCGACCATTGCGGCCGCCGGCCGGGTCCCATGAGGCGGAAGTAAAAGCTGCTGCGGTCGGAGGTCTGGAGATCGTAGACGCGGGTAAAGCCGCCGCCGCGCAGTTTTGCCCGCAGCGCCAGCCAGCCGCCGAGCTGCCACATCGTCGGGCGCTCGTCGATCCAGATGTCATCGAAGGCGCCGCAGGCCCGCGCCAGATCATCGTAAGGTGCGCTCGTCAGCAGGGTTATGTGGGCCGCCGCATGATGCTTGCGGATTGCGGCGAAAGGTCCCAGCGAAAGCACGAAATCGCCCAGCGCGCCCAGGCGGATCACGAGGATGCGTTCGGTCTCCGGCTTGGCGATATCGGGATTGGCGGCGGTGCTCGTGTCCGCACCGGGGCCTGCCTGGCTCATCGACGCCCGCGACCGGCCTCGGCGGCAACGTCACGGTAAAGCGCGAGCGTCGCCTCGCACATCGCGGTGCGGGAGAAATTGCCGCGCACCTGCCGGATCGCGGCGGCGCTCATTTGCTCGCGCTTGGCCTTGTCGAGGGTGACCGCGCGCTCGATCGCCGCGGCCAGCGCGTCGGCATCGCCCGGCGGCACCAGCCAGCCGGTTGCGCCCTCGATCACCTGCTCCTGCGCGCCGCCATGGGCGGTCGCGATGACCGGCCGGCCCATCGCGCCGGCCTCGGCGATGACCCGTCCGAAAGCTTCAGGGTCGGTCGAGGCGGAGACCACGACATCGGCCAGCATCAGAGCCGCCGGCATGTCGGACGCCTGGTCGACCAGCCGCAGCACGCCGCCGAGGTCCTTGTCGCGGATCTGATCTTCCAGCTCTTCGCGATAGGCAAGGCGGCCCTGGTCGGAGCCCAGCATCACCGCGCAGATATCCTTGCGGCCGAGCCGCGTGATGGCATCGATGAAGACCTGCTGGCCCTTCCAGCGCGTGAGGCGACCGGGCAGCATGACCACGGGCACACCGTCGGGCAGGCGCCACTTCTGCGCCATGGGGATGAAGCGGCCGGGCGCCACCGCCTTGGGATCGAAGATCTCAAGGTCGACGCCGCGGCGGATCACCACCAGCTTGGCGGGGTCGAGCCCGTAGGTATTGCGCACATGGGCGGCGATGAACTGGGAGATCGCAATCGTCCGCGCGCCCTTTGTCATCACGCGGTTATACCAGCGCTTTAGCGCGTTCTGCGCGCCGTAAGTGCCGTGGAAGGTGGTGACGAAGGGCCGGCCCGTGCGCTTGGCCGCGATATAGGCGCTCCAAGCCGGCGCCCGCGAGCGGGCATGCACGATGTCGATATCGTGCTCCTCGATGATCGACTGCAGCCGCCGAATATTCCGCATCATTACGAACACGTTCTTGCTGTGCGTCGGCAGGGTGATGTGTACCGCCCCGGCGCGTGTAAGTGTGGTCTCCATCGGCCCGCCCGCCGAAACAACGAAGGCGCGCCCGCCTGCCGCCACAAGCGCCTGGGCGATGTCGATGGTGCCGCGTTCGACCCCGCCGGTGACCAGTTCGGGGACGACCTGCAGCACGGTCGGCGGCGCGCCGGCCGAATCCAGGAATGTATCAGCAGAGGTGTCGTCCACTGCCTTGCCTGTCTCGGAGATAGGTGATTTGTTCATGCCGCTTTCATGCGAACCGCCTTCGAGCGACCCGCCTCATGCCCGACGAGCCATCCGCCGCGCCGCCCGAATTTTTCGATCGTCCGGACGGCGCGAGAATCGCCTACCACGGAAGCGAGGGCAAGGGGCCATGTGTGGTCTTTCTGCCGGGCTTCCGTTCCGACATGACCGGCGGCAAGGCGCTGGCGCTGGAAGCGCTCTGCAATGCGCGCGGCCAGGCCTTCCTGCGGTTCGACTACACTGGCCACGGCGCGTCCTCCGGTGAGTTCATCGAAGGCTCGATCGGCGACTGGTCGCGCGATGCGATCGGCGCGCTGGAAGAGCTCACCGAAGGCCCGCTGGTTCTCGTTGGATCGAGCATGGGCGGCTGGATCATGCTGCTCGCCGCGCTGGCGATGAAGCCGCGGATCGCCGGGCTGGTTGGCATTGCCGCCGCGCCCGATTTCACCGAGGCGCTGATGTGGAAGAACATGGACCCCGAGCTGCGCGCCGAGCTAATCGACAAGGGCGTGATCTATCAGCCTTCAGATTACGATCCCGAGCCGACGCCGATCACCATGCGCATGATCGAGGACGGCCGCAAGCATCTGGTGCTCGGCGGGCCGATCGCGCTTGACTGTCCGGTGCGCCTTATTCACGGCCAGCGGGATTTCGATGTGCCCTGGCAATGGTCGGAGCGCATCGCCGATGCGCTGGGCTCGGAGGATGTCGAGATCACATACGTGAAGGCGGGCGAGCACCGTCTTTCCGAGCCGCGCGATCTGGACCGGCTCTGCCGCGTGGTTGCCGGTCTGCTCGACGAGATCGAGGCGAGTTAGCGACCTTCACCCGCCTCGTAAAGCGCGCGCAGCCCCGCCTCGTAGTCGGGATAGGCAAGCCGCACGCCGAGTTCCTGCTTGATACGCTCGTTGCGCACCCGGCGATTGTCGGCGTAGAAGCTCGCCGCCATCGCCGAGAGTTCGGCTTGCTCGATGGGCACCAGCGGTGGCGGTTCGACCCCCAACAGGCTTGCCGCGAAGGTAACGACGTCGGGTCCGGGCGCCGGCCGGTCGTCGCAAAGATTGTAGATCGCCCCGGGATTGGGCTGTGCCATCGAAGCGGCGAGTACGCCCGCGATGTCCGCGACATGGATGCGCGAGAAGATATGCCCCGGCTTTTCGGTGCGTTTGGCGGTGCCGGCGCGCAGCTGCGCCAGCGCGTTGCGCCCGGGCCCATAGATCCCGGCGATGCGGAAGATGTGAACTGGCAGCTTGCCTGATGGAGAGCTGGCGCCAAGCGCAAGCCAGGCGCGCTCTGCCGCCGCCCGTCGTTCGCCGCGCGGCCCGCTCGGGCGCACCGGTGCGCCTTCGTCGACCCATTCCCCGCCGGTATTGCCATAGACGCCGGTGGTCGAGAGATAGCCGATCCAGGCCGCGCCGCCGCTCGCGATCGCATCGCCATGCGCGCCCAACACCGGATCGCCGGTTTCGCCGGGCGGCACCGAGCTCACGATGTGCGTGGCCGCGGCAAGCGCGCCGAGCCCGGACGCGTTCAGCGGCAGCTCGCTGCTGAAGGGGTAAGCCTCGATCCCCGACCGCGCCAGCGCGGCAACGCCCGCCTCGCTGCGGCTGGTGCCGGCAACCGTCCAGCCTTCGGCGCCGCGCTTCTCGCCCGGATCGGCGTCGAGCAGATGCCGCGCCAGCGTCCGGGCGCTGTAGCCGAGGCCGAAAACGAACAGACGCCCCGCCATTTCCGCCTCATTTGCAGTGTGGATTGCGGTCGATCGCGAATGATCGCACGGACCCAGCCCCTCCGAGATAGGGCCTTGCGCCGGTGCGGTCAAACGGCCACGCTAACCAATCCCAGAACCCGCCCAGGCCAGCATGCCCCACGCCATTGATCACCGCGTATGTCGTTGTCGCGCCCGTTCTTGTCGCGCTCGTTCATATCTCGCCCGGCTTTGTTGTGCGCGTCGTTCGGTCCCGATCGCGATGGCGCTCGCGGCGGGGATCGGGCTGGCCGGTGCGGCGCCGGTCTGGGCCGCGGCGAGCGGGTTCGCCGGCGACAGGGCATCGCGGGTCTTCTACAAGACATGCATGGCGCTTGCCCGGCGCGATCCGGGCCGCGCGCTTGGCGACGCGCTCGCCTTCGATGCGACAGGGGCGGCCTATCCCGCCCGCCACTGCGCCGCGACCGCTCTCTTGCGGCTCGGCCGCTATCGTCAGGCCGCGGTGATGTTGGATGGGCTCGCCTCAACCATGAAGCGGGCGCCGCGACAATTGCGCTCGCGGATCTTCCATCAGGCGGGTCTTGCCTGGTTGAGCGCCCGCGACGTCACGCGCGCGGATGCCGCACTGGTGCGTGCGGTCGCCCTCGATGGCCACAACCTGCGCGCCCGCGCCGATCGCGGCCTGCTGCGCGCGCAAACCAACCGAATGGATGAGGCCATCCACGACTTCAACGCGGTGATTGCCGCGGCGCCCGACGATGACGCCGTCCTTGTCCTGCGCGCTGCCACCTACCGCAAACTCAAGCGTCTCGACCGCGCGCGCGACGATCTGCAACGGGTGTTGAAGCGCAAGCCCGATCACGCCGATGCGCTGCTCGAGCGCGGCATTCTGCGCCTGGTTCGCCGTGATCTGCTCGGCGCGCGGGCGGATTGGAAGCGGATATTGCAGGTTGCGCCGGGTTCGGCGGCGGCGGTCGTCGCGCGGCGCAAGTTGGCTTTCCTCAATCGGAGATTGAAATAAAGTTTCCATGCAGCCCGCGAGCGACGATTATGGGCCAGGCCAGCTCGCCGACATTTTGGACCCTGATCCTCGCCCTTGCGAATTTCGCGGCGGTGCTTGGAAAAAATGGTTAATATTTTTCTGTGTTCTTGTTACGGTCCGCTTGCGCGGGCCCCAGACCATAGCTACGATTGAGACGCTTACAGGGGGTTGTGGGCAAGAGCGGCAAGTCAAGTTTGTATGATTCGCCCAAATTTGAGTAACTTACTGGGAAGAAAGCCTGAATTCGTCAAATAAAAAAGTGAAGTAGACGAGTAATCAGGCGATTTCTCTAATAAAAATATCGATCCGACGGCGTGAATATATAAATCGCTGCGGGTTCGGGGGTGTGACGATTTCTCGGGCATTTGCCCGATCGGGGAGTATTGCGTGTCAGCAGAGTCCTACGCTGGGGACCTTTCCGTCCAGGAAGCCTGGAAGCTTCTGAGTGACGACGAAACTGCGGTGCTGGTCGATTGCCGCAGCCGCCCGGAATGGGTTTTCGTCGGTATTCCAGATCTTGCAGGGCTCGGCCGTGAAGCTGTTTTTTGCGAATGGCAAAGCTTTCCAACCATGCAGATCAATGCCGAGTTCGCGGCGCAGTTGCGTGTGGCGGGGGTTGGTGAGGACAAGGCGGTTTTATTTATTTGCCGCTCGGGTCAGCGCTCCAAGGCCGCCGCAATCGCGATGACCGGTCAGGGTTTTGCCCGCTGCTACAACGTGGCGGGTGGCTTCGAGGGGCCGCCCGACGGCGAACGACATCGCAGCAATGTGGGAGGCTGGAAGGCGGCCGGCTTACCTTGGATCCAGGAATAGCGCTCGAGACTGAGCTGCACAGGGCAATGGGACAGCGAAGAGCTTATGGAGAGGTTGATGAATATCGACGACGCGGGCGAGCCGACGACAGCGATTTGGGCGCGCGTGCGCGGGCGGCTGCGCAACGAGGTCGGTGACGCCGCGTTCAAGAGCTGGCTCAAGCCGCTCACCCTGCGCGAAGTGCGCGATGGTACCGTCCGCCTCATGGTGGCCACGCGGTTCATGCGCGATTGGGTGGCCGCGCATTACGGCGACCGGCTGCGCGAGCTCTGGGGCGAGGAAGATGCATCGATCCGCGCAATCGAGATTTCGGTTGATCCCAATCTCGTCGAGGCCGGGACCGCAGTGGCGGACGAGCCCGTCGACATGCGCGGCCGAAACCGCGCGGGTGGGCCGGCGGACAGTCTCGACGACGATATCTCGGCGCCGCTCGACCCGCGCTTGACGTTCGAAAACTTCGTCGTCGGCAAGCCGAATGAGATGGCCCACGCCGCGGCGCAGCGCGTCGCCGATGCCCTGACGGTGCCTTTCAATCCGCTCTTCCTTTACGGCGGCGTCGGTCTTGGCAAGACCCACCTGATGCACGCCATCGCCCACCGTATCCGCAAGACCAAGCCCGGCAAGCGCGTCATCTATCTGTCGGCGGAGAAGTTCATGTACCGGTTTATCCGGGCCATGCGCTACAAGGACACGATGGCGTTCAAGGAGCAGTTCCGCTCCGTTGATTTCCTGATGGTCGACGACATCCAGTTCTTCAGCGGCAAAGACTCGACCCAGGAAGAGTTTTTTCACACCTTCAACGCGCTGATCGACGAGAACCGCCAGGTCGTCATCTCGGCCGACAAACCGCCCTTCGATCTGGAGCGCATGGAGGAACGCCTGCGCTCGCGGCTCGGCTGGGGCGTCGTCGCCGACATCCATCCGACCACCTACGAGCTGCGCCTGTCGATCCTGGAATCGAAGGCCGACCAGCTCGGCGTCAGGGTGCCCTCCAAGGTGCTGGAGTTTCTCGCCCACAAGATCGCCTCCAATGTCCGCGAGCTGGAAGGCGCGCTCAACCGCATCGTCGCCCATGCCGATCTGGTCGGCCGCGAGATCAGCTTGGAGAATACCCAAGAACTGCTGCACGACCTGCTGCGCTCCACCGACCGGCACGTCACCATCGAGGAAATTCAAAAACGCGTCGCCGAGCATTACGCAATCCGGTTATCGGACATGCATTCGGCCCGCCGCGCCCGCGCCGTCGCGCGGCCGCGTCAGGTCGCGATGTATCTGGCCAAGCAGCTCACCACCCGCTCGCTGCCGGAGATCGGCCGCAAGTTCGGCGGCCGCGATCACACCACGGTGATGCACGCGGTCAAGCGTATCGAGCAACTCCGCTCCACCGATGCCGGCTTCGCCGAGGACATCGATCTGTTGCGGCGGATGCTGGAGGGCTGACGGAGGCGGCGAGGTCGGCGAGCACTGATCGTCTATTTCTCGGGGCGGGTTTCAAACCCGCCCGCGGGGCTCGTCCTGGCAAATGAGGCCGGGAAAACATCCCGCAAACGTGCGGGTTTGAATCCCGCCCCTACGGGTAATTTCGAACCGTTCCACGGCCCCCGCCATGCGCCCTTGGATTCCGCCCAAAACTCTTTGGAATCAATGGGCTTGTGGTATAATCCGCAGGCCCAGGCGGGCGTGATTGCCGACTGCGCGCCAGAGCGCTTCCCCGCGCTCTTTTCGGTCGGCCGGAAGCGTTTGATTTGAAGTCCAAATTCCCTCTTTTCGATAGAAAACAGCCATGAAACTCGTCATCGAGCGGTCGGCCCTTATGAAATCCTTGGGCCACGTCCAGAGCGTGGTCGAGCGTCGCAACGCGATCGCCATCCTCTCAAACGTGCTGATCGAGGCCGATGGCGGCAATCTGGAGCTCTCCACCACCGACATGGATGTGGGGATCACCGACAAGGTTGCGGCTGACATCACCGCCGATGGCGCGACCACGGCCCCCGTCCACACGCTCTACGACATTGTCCGCAAGCTGCCCGATGGGGCGCAGGTCGAGCTCGAGACCGAGGATTCGAGCCGCATGGTGCTGCGCGCCGGCCGCTCGACCTTCAACATCTCCTGCCTGCCCAAGGAGGATTTCCCGGCCCACCAGGAAGCGGATCTGCCGCACAGCTTCACCCTGCCGGCCTCCGAGTTGCGCACGCTGATCGACCGTACCCATTTCGCGATTTCCACCGAGGAGACGCGCTATTATCTGAACGGCATCTATCTGCACACCGCCGAGACCGAAGGCGTGCAGGTGCTGCGTGCGGTCGCCACGGACGGCCATCGCCTGGCGCGCATCCAGATGCCGATGCCCGAGGGCGCCGCCGGCATGCCGGGTGTGATTGTGCCGCGCAAGGCCGTCTCCGAATTGCGCAAGCTGGTGGACGAATCGACCGACCCGATCGAGGTCGCGCTTTCCGATGCGCGCATCCGTTTCACCTTCGGCGGTGTCGTGCTGAACTCCAAGCTGATCGACGGCACGTTCCCCGACTACCAGCGCGTCATTCCGGCGGAGAATGACAAGGTCCTCGAGGTCGATTGCAGCGAGTTCACAAAGGCGGTCGACCGCGTCTCGACGATCTCCACGGAAAAATCGCGCGCCATCAAGCTGGCCCTCGATAGCGGCAGCCTGGTGCTGTCCGCCTCCAGCCCCGAGGCCGGGACCGCAACGGAGGAGCTTGAGGTCAGCTACTCGAACGATCCGATGGAGATCGGCTTCAACTCGCGCTATCTGCTCGATATCACCCAGCAGATCGAAGGCAACGGCGCCAGGCTGACCCTCGCCGACGCGGCCTCGCCGACGATCATTCAGGACGCCTCCGATACCAGCGCGCTCTACGTTCTGATGCCGATGCGGGTTTGAGCGTGATTGCGCTGCTGGCCGAGCAACCAACGATCGCCATGAGTGAACCGGGTTCGGGCCGGGGGGAACACGCAGCCCCGTCGAATGACGTGCATATTGGGCCCGCCGTGCGCCGCGTCGTGCTCACGGACTTCCGCAACTATGCGCGCCTGCGTCTCGATGTCGACGCCCGCCCGGTGGTGCTGACCGGCCCCAATGGCGCCGGCAAGACGAATTTGCTGGAGGCGCTGTCCTTGCTGGCGCCGGGACGCGGATTGCGCCGCGCGCGGCTCGGCCAGCTCGTACACGGGGCGATGGGGTCAGGCGAGGAGCCTGGCGGTGATAGCGGCATATGGGCCGTGGCCGCGCAGATCGTCACGCCGGATGGCCCGGTCGAAATGGGCACCGCCCGCGAGATCGTGCGCGACGCGGCCGGCGAATACGAAGGCGAGCGCCGCGTCGTTCGCATCGACGGCAAGACTGCCAAAGGGCAAGGCGACCTTGCGCGGTATCTTTCGGTCGCCTGGCTGACGCCTGAAATGGACCGCCTCTTCGTTGAGGCGAGCAGCGGGCGGCGGCGGTTCATCGACCGCCTCGTCTATGGCTTCGTGCCCGATCACGCCAGCCGGGTTTCCGCCTATGAGCGGGCCATGCGCGAGCGCTCGCGGCTGCTGCGCGACGGCGGCGCGGACGCCTCCTGGCTGGCCGCGCTGGAAGCGCAGATGGCCGAGGCGGCGGTGGCGATCGCCGCCGCGCGGCGCGATCTCGTCGCCCGGCTCAATCAGGCTGGCGCGGCAGCTATCGGGCCCTTTCCCCGGCCCGAAGTGTCGATGCGGGGTGCGGTCGAAAGCTGGCTTGGCGACGGGCCGGCGCTGGCCGCCGAGGACCGCTTCCGCGAAACGCTGGCGGCGAGCCGGCGGCGCGACGCCGAGGCGGGCGGTGCGGCCGAGGGCCCGCACCGCAGCGATCTCCACGTCATCCATGCCGTGCGCGGCGTGCCTGCGGCGCAGTGTTCGACCGGCGAGCAGAAGGCGCTTTTGATCGCGCTCGTCCTGGCGGCGGCGCGCTTGCGTGCGCTGGAGCACGGGGCGGCGCCCATTCTTTTGCTCGACGAAGTCGTCGCCCATCTCGACGAGACGCGGCGGGCGGCGTTGTTCGACGAGCTGGTGGCGCTGGGCGCCCAGGCCTGGCTCACCGGCACCGACCGCGCGCTCTTCGACGCCCTTGAAGACCGCGCCCAGTTTCTCGATGTCGCCGACGGCGCGGTGCGCCCGGCCGCATCCGCTTTGGATCGATCATGAGCAAACCGAAAATGCCCGCCGCGAGACCGGCCAAGAGTTCCGCCAAGGCTGCCAGGCCCGCGACCCGCCCGGCGGCGACTGCCAAGAAAAGTCCGGCGTCCGGCGATCCCTATGGCGCCGAGCAGATCAAGGTGCTGCGCGGGCTGGAAGCCGTGCGCAAGCGCCCGGGCATGTATATCGGCGATACCGATGACGGCTCGGGACTGCATCACATGGTCTACGAAGTCGTCGACAACTCGATCGACGAATCGCTCGCCGGCCATTGCGACCGCATCGAGGTGACGCTCAATCCCGACGGTTCGGTCACTGTGATCGATAACGGCCGCGGCATCCCGGTCGACATCCATTCCGAAGAGGGTATCTCGGCGGCCGAGGTCATCATGACCCAGCTTCACGCCGGAGGTAAGTTCGACCAGAACTCCTACAAGGTCTCCGGCGGTTTGCACGGGGTCGGCGTTTCGGTTGTGAATGCGCTTTCGGAATCGCTGACCTTGCGCATCTGGCGCGGCGGCAAGGAATACGTGATGAAATTCGCCCACGGCGACGCCGAAAGCAGTCTCGCCGAGGCCGGCGAGGCGGGCGATCGCACCGGCACCGAAATCACCTTCCTGCCTTCGACGAAGACGTTCACGAATACAGAATTCGATTTCGGCACGCTGGAGCACCGGCTGCGTGAACTTGCCTTCCTCAATTCCGACGTCACCCTGGTGCTCACCGATACGCGCGCGGTCGAGGACAAAGTCGTCGAGCTCCATTACGAGGGCGGCATCAAGGCCTTCGTGGAATATCTCGACCGGTCCAAGGCACCGTTGCACGGCAAGCCGATCACCGTCACCGGCCAGCAGGGCGACATCGTCATCAACGTGGCGTTGCAGTGGAACGACAGCTACCACGAGACCATGCTGTGCTACACGAACAACATCCCCCAGGATGACGGCGGCACGCATCTGGCGGGTTTCCGCGCAGCCCTTACGCGCCAGGTCAACAACTACGCCCAGTCGAGCGGCATTGCCCGGAAAGAGAAGGTGGCGGTAACGGGCGACGATGCCCGCGAGGGGCTGACTTGCGTGCTCTCGGTCAAGGTGCCCGATCCCAAGTTTTCCTCGCAGACCAAGAGCAAGCTCGTCTCGTCCGAGGTCCGGCCCGCGGTCGAGGCCTTCGTCAACGACAAGCTCGGCCAATGGTTCGAGGAGCATCCGGGCGAAGCGAGGAAGATCGTCGCCAAGGTGGCCGAAGCGGCTGCCGCGCGCGAGGCCGCGCGCCGAGCGCGCGAGCTCACCCGCCGCAAGGGCGCGCTCGACATCTCCTCGCTGCCCGGCAAGCTCGCCGACTGTCAGGAGCGCGACCCGGCCAAATCCGAGCTCTTCATCGTCGAGGGCGACAGCGCCGGCGGCACCGCCAAGCAGGGCCGCGACCGCCGGACCCAGGCGATCCTGCCGTTGCGCGGCAAGATCCTCAACGTCGAGCGCGCGCGCTTCGACAAGATGCTGGGCTCGGCGGAAATCGGCACCTTGATCACGGCGCTCGGCACCGGCATCCGCGACGATTTCAATATCGGCAAGCTGCGCTACCACAAGATCATCATCATGACGGACGCCGATGTCGACGGCGCCCATATCCGCACGCTGCTGCTCACCTTCTTCCACCGCCATATGGGCGCGCTGATCGAGCATGACGGCACCGGAACCGGCGTGGATATCGTCGCCGCGAATAGTGCCGGCAACGGCGCAGGGAAGAGTGCGGCGAGCGACGCTGACGCAACCACCGAGGTTAGCGAAGTCGAAGAAGTCGAAGAAGTCGAAGAAGTCGAAGAAGTCGAGGAGGCCGGCGAGCCTGGCAGTGAAGCTGTGGCGCAGGTCTTCCGTCACCTCTATATCGCCCAGCCGCCGCTCTACAAGGTCAAGCGCGGCAAGTCGGAGGTCTACCTCAAGGACGATGCCGCGCTTGAGAAGTATCTTATCGATACCGCGATCGACGACAGCATCCTGGCGCTTCACGACGGCAGCCAGATCGCCGGGCGCGATCTTGCCGTATTCATCGGCCAGGCGATCGAGGCGCGCGAGTTGATGGAGCCGCTGGTCGCCCATGTCGGCCATCGGCCGGTCGTCGAGCAGGCCGCCATATTGGGCGCGCTGGCGCCGGAATACCTTTCCGACAAGAGCCAGGCCGTTGAGGTCGCGCACTATATTGCCCGGCGCCTTGACGCGCTGGCGCATAAGGACGAGCGCGGCTGGGTTGGAGAGACACTTGCCGATGGCGGGCTGCTGTTCCGGCGCACGCTTCGCGGCGTCGCCGAAACCCACCGGATCGACGCCAAGGTCATCAACAGCTCGGCCGCGCGCCGCCTCACCGAAAAGGCAGCCGACCTCCAGATCGCCTATGCCGGTCACGGCACGCTGGTCCACAAGGAGGACGAGACCACCATCGCTGGGCCGACCGATCTGGTCGATGCGATCATGGCGATCGGCCGCAAGGGGATCTCGATCCAGCGCTACAAGGGGCTGGGCGAGATGAATGCCGTGCAGCTTTGGGAGACGACGATGGACCCGGGCTCGCGAACGCTGCTGCAGGTCACGCCGTTCGATGTCCACCAGGCGACCGATATCTTCGCCACGCTGATGGGCGACGACGTCGAATCGCGCCGCGAATTCATCCAGACCCACGCGCTGGAAGTGGCGAATTTAGACGTTTAGCCCGATTTACCAGCCACTTATCCGATTGTCACCCCGGCCGAAGAGCCGAAGTCCATTCGGTATCAAGGGTCGGAACCGTCCATGCCCGCGACGCACGATCGCTGGACCCCGGATCAAGTCCGGGGTGACATTAGGAGCATTTTGGGGGGCATTTTGGCGAAGCTCGACGTTTCGTCGCTAGCCCACACCCAGCAAAACAAAAAGCGCCGATAGAGTGAGTACGGAAACGACGGTCGAAATGACGATCGCCGCGGTCGAGCGTTGCAGGTAGATGTCGTATTGCTGCGCCAGCACGAAGACCAACGCGCCGGTCGGCAGCGACGCCAGGATCACCGCCGAGGCTGCCCAGACTGGTGGCATCGCAAGCAGCTTGTAGGCGAGCCACCAAGTGATGGCCGGCTGCACCACGAGCTTCAGGAGCACCAGCCAGCCAACCTCGACCGGGCCGGCGCGCAATGAGCGGCCGACTATGAAGAGGCCGATGGCAAAGAGCGCGCAGGGGCCTGCGGCGGCGCCCATAATGTCGCAGAACGTGGCGATCGGCTGCGGTAGCGGTATCCCAAGGACCGATACCAGCAGGCCGGCGCCGGCGGACAGCACCAGCGGATTGCGGGCCACCGCGAGAATGACGTGGCGGGCGATGGCCAGCGGCCCGGCGCCGCGGCCCAGATCAAGTTCGATGATCACGACGGTGATCGGCATGATGACGGCGCCCGTTATCATCGCGCCGATGATCGCCGGCAGCTTGCCGCATCGCCGAACGCGGTGATGAGCAGCGGGATGCCCATGTAACCGGTGTTCGAGAAGATCGCGCTCATGCCATGCAGGCCGAGCGCGGCGAGCCGGTTGGGGAAGACGAAATAGGCGACCGCGATGGAGAGCGCGAAGGTCACCAGCATGCCGCCGCCCAGGGCGGCGATGAATGACCAGTTCAGGGCCTCGCCGGTTCCGACTCGCGATAGCGAGACAAAGAAGAGCGCCGGCAGGGCGCCATAATAGACGAAGCGGTTGAGCGCTTCACTGCTGGCATCGCCCAGCAGGCGGAAGCGGCCGGCGAGATAGCCGGCCAGCATGATCGCGAAAATCGGCAGGACGACGTTGATGATGGCAGTCATGGGATGATGGCAGTCATGGGCTGCCAGCGTAGCGTATCGGGAAGCCGCCGCTCCAGGTCTTCCTCATGCGGTCAGCCAACCCGGATTTGATTATCATTCGCGGGTGTGGAACAATCGTCGCGGTCGATGAACCACGGAATGGCGCGCCTTTAATACAGGCGCGCGTACTTTATGTGCCGCCTTCTTGCCTATCTGGGCCCGCCTGTGCGGCTTGATCGTCTGATCACCGAGCCAGCGCATTCGCTCGTCGTGCAATCGTATAAGCCGCGCGAGATGACCTCCGGCCACGTGAACGCCGACGGGTTCGGCTTTGGCTGGTATGACCGCACCGAACGCGCCGAGCCTTACGTTTATCGCAGCGTGCTGCCGATCTGGAACGACGACAACCTCGCCGACCTCTGCGCCTTCGTGCGCGCCGACTGCGTGATGGCGAATGTTCGCAGCGCCACGCCGGGCCAGCTTCTCGCCGCCGCCAACACCCAGCCCTTCGTCTCGGGCGCTCTCTCGGTGCTGCACAACGGCTTCGTCACCGACTTCAAGGCAACTCTCCAGCGCCCGATCCGCAAGGCGCTCGACGACGAAAGCTATGCCGCCATTTCCGGCACCACCGATTCCGAACATCTTTTTGCTTGGCTGCTGCAGCACCTGCGCGGCGCCGCCGATCTGCGCGCCGGCTTGGGCGCGGGGCTTGCCTCGCTGATGGCGCTCGCCCCGCGGGCCGAGATGACGCTCAACTTCATCGTCAGCGACGGTGAGCAGCTCGTCGCCTCGCGCCTGGCCCACAATGTCGCCACACCCTCGCTCTACAGCCTTGCCGATCCCCGACAATTTCCGGGCGCCGTTTTGATCGCTTCGGAACCGCTGTTCGACGACCCTGCCTGGACGCCGATCCCCGAAGGGAGCCTGATTTCCATTGACCGCACACGCACCATCACCGTCGACGCCCTCGCCGCGTGAAGAAAGCCTCGCTTTGCGCGAGGCCTACGAGGTGTGCCGGGCCGGTACCTATGCCCTGTTCGACGATCTGGCGGAGGACGATTTCCGGAGCCAGCCGCATCCCGCGTTCAGCCCGCCCGGCTGGCATCTCGGCCATGTCGCCTATACCGAGGCCCAATGGCTGCTCTGCCATTGCGCGGGCGAGCCGCTGCCGCATCCCGAATACCGCACGGCATTCGACGTCGACGGGCTGGCGAAGCCCGAGCGCGCGGCCAAGCTGCCGCCCAAGGACGAAGTGGTCGACTACGCCCAAGATATTCGCGAGCGCATCATTGCCCAGCTCGACGAGGAGGCCATTGCCCGGCACGGGCGGGTCTGGCAGTTCGTACTCCAGCACGAAAGCCAGCACGGCGAGACGATCACCTTTCTGCGTCACCTGATGGGCGATCGTCCCGCGCTGAACGAGGATGATCCCATCCTGCCGCTTGAATGGGTCCCGGTTCCGGCCGGCCCCGCTTCGATCGGCTGCGACGGCCTGCAGGCAATCGACAACGAACGACCGGCGCACACGGTCACGCTCGGTGATTTCAGTCTGGCCAAGCATCCAGTCACGCAAGCCCAATTCGCCCTTTTCATCGAGGCCGGCGGCTACACCGACCGCCGCTGGTGGGACGAAGCCGGCTGGTCGTGGCTGACCGACGCCAAGGTCTCCGCCCCGCTCTACTGGCGCGAGGGCTTGGCCAACGTGCCGGTCATGGGCGTGAACGCCTACGAGGCCGATGCCTTCGCGCGCTTCTCGGGTGCCCGCCTGCCGTGCGAGGCGGAATGGGAGAAGGCCGCGGCCTGGAACCCCGATACGCAGGTCGCCTCGGCCTTCCCCTGGGGCGAGGCGCTGCCGGGACCTGGGAGCGCCAACTGCGACCGCGCCCATCGCGGCACGACCGCCGTCGACCGCTATCCCGGCGGCCGCAGCGCTTACGGGGCCGAAGACATGATCGGCAATGTCTGGGAATGGACCGCCTCGACCTTTCGCGGCTATGACGGCTTTGAGTCCTGGCCGTACGAGGGCTATTCGAAGATCTATTTCGACGGCGCCCACAGGGTTCTGCGCGGCGGCAGTTGGGCGACCCGGCCCTGGGCGATGCGCGCCAGCTTTCGCAACTGGTACCAGCCCCAGATCCGCCAGATCCTGGCCGGCTTCCGGCTTGTCCGTGACGGGCTTGCCGGCTGACATCCATGGAACGCCCCATGAGCTCGGCTTTCCGCCGATCCCACCCAAGTCAGCAGAGGTAATGCGTCATGTCCGACATCACGGTCCTTGAGCATCCCGATCTCGGCACCCGGTTCCGCATTACCGAGATCGCCTCGGATCAGCCGGAGGGCGACGATGGCGCTGACGTCATTGCCAGTCTCACGGGCACGCCCAAAACCCTGCCGGCGCGCTACTTCTACGACGACCACGGCTCGGATCTGTTCGAGGACATCACCGCCTTGCCGGAGTACTACCTGACCCGCACCGAGGAGGCGATCCTGCGCGAGCGGGCGGGCGAAATCGCGGCGCTCACCGGCGACTGCGACCTGATCGAGCTTGGCAGCGGCAGCTCGGCCAAGACGCGGGCGCTGCTGCGCGCCTTCATCGACGGCGGCTACCGCCTGCGTTATCTGCCGATCGATGTGAGCGACGGCATATTGCGCGCCAGCGCCGAAGCATTGCTGGCCGACTTCCCGTCGCTCGAGCTCTGGGGCCTGGTCGGAACCTATGAGAGCGCGCTCGCGCATCTGCCCCGGCGTGAGCTGCCCTGGCGCATGGCGATGTTCCTCGGCAGCACGATGGGCAATCTCTCCGACGAGGAAGCCGATCGTTTTCTCGACCGCGTCCGCGCCGCGCTCGCGCCCGGCGAATGCTTCCTCGTCGGCACCGATCTGCACAAGCCGGCGGGTGTGCTCGAGGCTGCCTACAATGACGCCGACGGCGTCACCGCCGCCTTCAACCTCAACATGCTGCGGCATCTGAATGCCCGCTTCGGCGGCGATTTCGACCTCGACGCCTTCTCGCATCACGCCTACTACAACGCGCCCGAGCGCCGCATCGAAATGCATCTGGTCAGCCACCGCGCCCAGCGCGTCACCCTCGACGATCTCGATCTCACGGTCGATTTCGGCTCCGGCGAGACCGTGCGTACCGAGATCAGCCGCAAGTTCGATCTGCCGGTGCTGATTGGGCGCTTCGAAAGGGCGGGCTTCAAGGCGGCGCGTACCTGGACCGACGATAAGGGCTATTACGGCCTTACCGCTTTCCGGGCGGTGTGACGCGGATACCCGTCTCGCCATTCCCGCGCCAGCGGGGATCCAGCGGCCGCGTGAACGTTACCGTCCTCCATCCTTCGAGGCTCGCCTTCACCCTGAGGAGCCGCCGCGAGGCGGCGTCTCGAAGGACGCTCGCACCTCAGAGTCTGGCCCGAAACTAATTGCATGTTATCAGGCTCTTGCCAGTTGTCGTATGAGGAGCTGGACGGCGGCGATGTAGATCCATGCCTGTTCGGTTGAGGGATATTTTTCGAAGTCCTTTGCGAGGCGTCGGC
>DATKZM010000080.1:0-3685 GCA_035527975.1 Alphaproteobacteria bacterium
GGGCGCTCACCGCGGCGCTGTCGAGCTGACGCGCACAAGGATCGGGACAAGTCCGGCCATGACGGAGTCTTGAGGCGTGCTCAGTCACAAGAAATGGCAGCTTCTGCTCTTGGCTGCGCTCGCGGGCGCCATCGTGTTCGCGACGCTGGGCCCCGAAGGCTGGCAGTTTCGCTCGGGGCTGCATTGGCTGATCGAGCACTTCATCGTGTTCTTCACGCTGACGGTGCTGGCGTGTCTGATCTGGCCCCGGCCCATGGCTGTGGCAGCCGTGCTCTTGCCCGCGGCGGTCGGGCTCGAAGCGGCGCAGGCGCTAACGCCTGACCGGACAGCGGATCTCGCTACGGCGCTCATCGCCGCCGCCGCCGTGGCGTGCGCGGCGCTGCTGGTGGACCGGGTCTTGGCTTGGCGCAAAACTCGCGGAAAAGGGTGAGTTTCGAGCCTCGATCCGCGCCTCCTTCCGCCCCTCCTTCCGTCCCCTGGCGCGGCTGAAACAAATGTGATGTATCCTAGGCGCATGGAGATCAAAGCGCGCAAACACACCGTTCCGGTCAGGATCGGCGGCGTGACGATGGGTGCCGGCGCCCCGATCGTCGTGCAGTGCATGACCAATACCGACACCGCAGATGTGGGCGCGACGGTCACGCAAGTGGCGGCGCTGGCGCGCGCCGGCTCGGAGCTGGTGCGCATCACCGTGGACCGGGCGGAAGCCGCCGCCGCGGTGCCGGAGATCGCCGAGAAGCTGGCGGCGCTCGGGGTCGACGTGCCGCTGATCGGCGACTTTCACTATAACGGCCACACCCTGCTGGCCGATTATCCGGACTGTGCGGCGGCGCTCGGCAAATACCGCATCAATCCCGGCAATGTCGGCTTCAAGGACAAGCGCGACAAGCAGTTCTCGCAGATCATCGAGATCGCGCTGAAACATGACAAGCCGGTGCGCATCGGCGTCAATTGGGGCAGCCTCGACCAGGAGCTCCTCACGCATCTGATGGACGAGAACGCCGCGAGCGCGTCACCGAAAGACGCGCGCGCGGTGATGCATGAAGCGATCGTGCAGTCGGCGCTGATCAGCGCAGCGCGCGCGCAGGAACTTGGGCTGGGTGCCGACAAGATCGTGCTCTCGGCCAAGGTCTCCGCGGTGCAGGATCTCATCGCCGTCTATGCCATGCTGGCCGCGCGCTCGGATCTGGCGCTGCATCTCGGCCTCACGGAAGCCGGCATGGGCTCGAAGGGCATCGTGGCGTCGTCCGCGGCGCTGTCGGTGCTGCTCCAGCAAGGCATCGGCGACACGATCCGCATCTCGCTGACGCCCGAGCCCAATGGCGACCGCACGCTCGAAGTGAAAGTCGCGCAGGAGCTGCTGCAAAGTATGGGCTTTCGTGCCTTCGTGCCGCTGGTCGCCGCGTGTCCCGGCTGCGGGCGGACGACGTCCACGACCTTCCAGGAGCTTGCCCGCGACATCCAGGACTTCATCCGTGACCAGATGCCGGAGTGGAAGCGCCGCTATCCGGGTGTCGAAAATCTCAATGTCGCGGTGATGGGCTGCATCGTGAACGGGCCGGGCGAATCCAAGCATGCCGATATCGGCATCTCGCTTCCCGGCACGGGCGAGTCGCCCGCCGCGCCCGTGTTCGTCGACGGCAAGAAGGTCACGACCTTGCGCGGGCCGGGGGCTTCGGCTGAGTTCAAGCAGATGGTGCTCGACTATATCGAACGCCGCTACGGCACCGGCGCCATGGGCCGCACCGCCGCAGAATAGCTTTCCCTACTTGATCGAGATGGCGTCGCCCGCGATCGACACCGTCAGCGCGATCATCGTCACATTGAACACGAAGGCGACCAGGCCGTGCGCGGTCACCGTCTTGCGGATGATGTCCGAGGTGACGGCCACGTCGGACACCGCGGTCGAGGTGCCGATGACGAAGGCGAAATAGATGAAGTCCCAATAGTTGGGGTTCCCGCCGCCGGGAAAGCGCATGCCCCCGCCTTTGCCGCGATGCTCCGCGTAATATTCATGCGCGTAATGCAGCGCGAACATCGTGTGAATGAACAGCCACGACAGCAGCGTGGTGACAAACAGCAGCGCGAGAAGGCCAGGCTGAATGGTCTCGCTCTCCGAGGCCGTGCGCAGCCAGAAGATGATGGCGCCGAGGCTCGCCATGCCCGCCGTCACGGTGAGGATGGGAATGGCGATGCGCCCTTCGTCCTGGAGTGGCGATTCGTGCCGCACGCGATTGGCGTCAGACCGCTGGACCATGAGAAACACGAGCAGGAGATAGAGCGCCACACCGGCGTCGAAACCGATCAAGAACCGCGAAGTGAGGTGATAGTCGTCCGGCAGGAACACCACAGCCGCGGCGCACACCAGAGCCGCGAAGACAAAGCGCCAGCGCGCCTGAAGAAAGCGCGCCGCGCGCGTATCCCGAAAACGACGCCGTGGGGTAGGCGCTGTCGTGGTCATGGGCCATTCGAGCCGGATTCGCGGGTCCGCTCAACGACTGGTTTTCCACAGGGTGGGACGCCGCCTCAAGCGCGCCGTTCGGCGACGAAGCGCGCGGCCTCCAGCAGCGTGTCGGCTTTCGCACCAAACGGCTCGAGCGCATCTTCGGCTTGCGCGACCAGGCCGTCGAGACGGGCCTTGGCGCCCTCGATGCCGAGCAAGGCCACGAGCGTTGCCTTGCCGCGGCCGGCGTCCTTCGATGCGGCCTTGCCCATGGCGCCGGCGTCGCCTTGCGCATCGAGCAGATCGTCGGCGAGCTGGAAGGCCTGACCGAAAGCGTCCGCATAGTGCTTGAGCGCCTCGCGGCTGCGGTCATCCGCCCGCCCGAGCACGGCGCCCGCGTCGCAGGCGAAACGGAACAGCGCGCCGGTTTTCAGTGTTTGCATGGTCACGGTCTCTTCCGGCGAGAAGGGGCGCTGCTCGGCGGAGAGATCGAGCGCCTGGCCGAGCGCCATGCCCTGCCAGCCGCTGGCCTTGGCCAGTAGCGAGAGAAGTTCCGCGCGGATCGCCGGATCCGCGTGGGTTTCCGGCGCGCTGATGATCTCGAAGGCCAAGGTCAGGAGCGAGTCACCGGCGAGGATGGCCGTTGCCTCGTCGAAGGCGACATGAAGGGTGGCGCGGCCACGCCGCACCGCGTCGTCGTCCATGGCTGGGAGGTCGTCATGCACCAGAGAGTAGCAATGAACGCATTCGAGCGCGCAGGCCGCGTCGAGCGCCTCGGCTTCTGGGACATCGAACAGGCCGGCGGCCTTGATAAGAAGAAACGGGCGCAGGCGCTTGCCGCCGCCAAGGGCCGCATAACGCATCGCCTCGCCGAGGCGCCCGCCGCCCGGGGGCGTCGTGGGCCTCTCGGCCAGCAAGGCGCCGAGCCGCTGCTCCACGGTCGAGGCTGTGTGTTCGAGCTCTGCGAGGAAGGTCATCTTGGGCGAAGGGATAGCGGAGGCCGCGCATCGTCGCAAATTGATCGAACGGCGTTCGCCCTGTAGAACCCGATTCCATGGCGGTTCGAGCGGCGACGGGTCAGCAAAAGCGTAAGAAGCGGCACGCGGGAAGCCATTGGCGGCATCCCTGGCTGCGGCGTATCGCGCTGGCGTTTCTCATTCTGGTTTGCGCGCTTCTCGGCAGCATCGTGCTGTTCCGGTTCGTCAATCCGCCCATCACCACGGTGATGCTGGAGGAGAAGCT
>DATKZM010000081.1:0-61156 GCA_035527975.1 Alphaproteobacteria bacterium
AGGGCCGGGCGGGTCTTGGGCATAGTGGGGTCAACAACGGGGGACGCACCGAGCCCCCTCATTCACATTCCGAAAGGACCGAACCGATGAAGAAGACCCTGATCGCTCTCGCCGCCGCCGCCACCGTCTCGCTTGGCGCCAATGGCGTTGCTTCCGCCGCTTCTACGGCCACGTCGGCCGCCAGCCTCGACATCACCGTCAAGACCGGCGTCTCGACCCAGGAAGTCGGCTACTACCACAATCGCTTCTATGGCAACTACGGCTACCACTACCAATACTGCAAGCACCTCTACTACAAGGGCTGGGTGCTGGATTCCCGCCGGGCCCAGATCGAGTATCTCCGCCACTGCCGCTACAAGTACAACTACTAAGCCCTACCAGCGAGTACGACGCTAAATAGCGGCGGTCCGTCATACGACGGGCCGCCGTTTGCTTGTGGGAAGGGCCGGACATCGGTGGGGGTTTTCCGGGGCCGTGGGCGATGCCACATTAGGGTTAGCCACCAACCGGCCAGCGGATGGATCGAGCCAATGGATGCACCTATGGATGACAAGACCCAGACCGAACTGGAAGCGGCCGCCTTCCGGCGCCTCGTCCAGCACCTGCGCGAACGCACCGACGTGCAGAATATCGACCTCATGAACCTCGCCGGCTTCTGCCGCAACTGCCTGTCGAACTGGTACCAGGACGCAGCCGAGGAAAAAGGCATCGCGATGGAAAAGGCCGCCGCGCGCGAGACCGTCTACGGCATGCCCTACGCGGAATGGAAGGCCAAGCACCAGACCGACGCAAGCGACGAGCAGAAGGCCAAGCTCAAGGAAACCCATCCCGGGCATTGAAGGCGCAGCCCGGCTTCCGCCCCTGTATTCGGCCCCATCGGCCCCGCATTAGCGTAGACTGAAGGGTAGACTGACGCCAAACGGCGGTCCGCCGTTGGCGGACATGTGCGGGTCTGGGCACGCCCGGGAGGGGCGACATGCGCAAAATCTCGAAATGGATTGTCCCGGCGTTGCTGATAGTGGCGTTGCTCCTGGGCTGGCGGTATCTGCTGCCCGATGGCGCCGGGCCGAACCAACAGCCGCGGATCGCCTATTCGCAGTTCAAGTCCATTGTCGCGCAGGGCGAGGTCGCCAAGGTGACCATGCGCGAGCGCCAGATCACCGCCGCCCTGAAGCGGCCGCTGGCGCTGCTGCCCGGCAAACCGGCCGTCAGCGGCCTGCGCACCACGGTTCCGTCAATCGGCGACGATAGCCTGTTGCCGGCAATGGAGAAGGCCGGCGTCGAGATCGGCGTGAGCCCGGCCGAAGGCTCCGGGCTTTCGCAGATCCTGATCGGCCTGCTGCCAATCATTTTGATCATCGCGGTCTATGTCTGGCTCTGGCGCGGGGTCTTTCGCAACATGACCGGCGGGCTTGGCGGCGGCGGCGGCGGCGGGATCGACAAGTTCCTCGACCGCCCGGCCCTGCGGGAGCGCAAGAAGGGGTCGAAAGTCACCTTCGACGATGTCGCCGGCCAGGAAAACGCCAAGCGCGACGTCTCCGAGCTGCTCGATTATCTGCGCGACCCCGGAAAATATCTCGAGCTGGGCGCGGATATCCCGCACGGCGTGCTGCTGGTCGGCCCGCCCGGCACCGGCAAGACGCTCCTTGCCCGGGCGCTGGCCGGCGAGGCCGAAGTGCCGTTCTTCTCGATCTCGGCCTCGGCCTTCATCGAGGTCTTCGTCGGCGTCGGCGCCTCGCGCGTACGCAAGATGTTCGACGGCGCCAAGAAAAACGCCCCCGCCATCATCTTCATCGACGAGCTCGACGCGATCGGCCGCATCCGCGGCACCGGCATCGGCGGCGGCCACGACGAGCGCGAGCAGACGCTCAACCAGATCCTCGCCGAGATGGACGGCTTCGAAGGCCACGAGGCGGTGATCGTGCTGGCCGCCACCAACCGCCCCGACGTGCTCGACCCGGCCTTGATGCGCCCCGGCCGCTTCGACCGCCATGTCACGCTCGAGCTGCCCGACAAGGCGGCGCGCGCCGCCATCCTCAAGGTCCACATACGCGACGTGCCGCTCGCCGGCGATGTCGATCTTGCGGTGATCGCGGCGGGTACGCCCGGCTTTTCCGGCGCGGACCTGAAGAATTTGGTCAACGAGGCCGCCATGTTCGCGGCGCGTGAAAGCGCCGCAAAGGTCACCGCCCGCCACTTCGACGAAATGCGCGACAAGGTGATGATGGGTGCGGTGCGCGCGCTGGCGATCCAGCCCGAGGAGCGCCACCGCCTTGCCGTCCACGAGGCCGGCCACACACTGGCGGCGCATTTCCTGCCCCATGCCGACCCGCTGCACAAAGTCACGATCATCCCGCGCGGCATGGCCTTGGGCGCCACCCAGTTGATGCCCGAGGAGGAGCGGCACACGCTGCCGGAAGAGTATCTGAAGGACCGTTTAGCGATGCTGCTCGCCGGACGCAGCTCGGAGAGGGTGTTGCTTGGCTCGGTCTCGTCCGGCGCCGACGACGATATCCGCCAGGCCACCGTGCTGGCCCGCGCCATGGTCACGCGCTGGGGCATGAGCGAGGAAATCGGCCCGATCGACCTGCGCGAGAGCGAGGAGCACCCCTTCCTCGGCCGCGAGATCGCCCAGCCCCGCCATTTTTCCGACCAGACGGCGCACGAGGTCGACCGCGAAGTCGCCGAGTTGCTGCGCGAGGCCGAGACGCGCGGTGTCGCGCTGATCGGCAAGCACCGCGCCGGCCTCGACACGCTGATCGCGGCACTGGAGGACAAAGAGACGCTCGAGCGCGGCGAGATCGAAACCTGCCTGGGTCCCGGTCGGCCGCGCAAGGCGCCGGTGCGGGCGGAGGATGTGGCCAGGGATCAAGCCAAGAAGCCGGATATGACGCGGGACGAAGAGGAACCGGAGCCGCCCCACGAATCGCCCGCCTCGAAAGGCGCGCGCACAAGCGCGCACAAGGTCAAGCCGGTCTGAGGCCGCTCCGAGCTATCTGCGCAGGCAGTGGCAAGACCAACTGCACACAAACAGAGGATCAACCATGGAGCCCGACGACGCCACGCGCCAACGCCCGGAATACACCCAGCTCGAGGAGCTTTACGGCCAGCTTGGGATCGGCCCGAAAAAGCGCCGCTCGTTCGGCGGCTCGCTCAAGGTTTTCGCGTTAAGTGCATCGGGCGACGCTTGGCTGGATTCGCAAATCGGCTACCTCAAGACCACGACAATTTTGCAGTTCTGCGCAATCGCGCTGACAGTTGTCGGGGTGCTCCTGTATTTCACCAGGCCCTTCGGTTCGGCAACCGGCCTGGTCCTCGTCGTTCCGGTGACGCTGGGGATATGGTCACTCCTGCGCGCCAAGAATGGCGCCAAAGCCTTCTTTCACCAGGGCCAGCCATAGCCCGGGACGCCCCTACTCGGTCGCCCGCATCCGGCGCAGCGGCTTGGTCGGCTTGGCGAAGGCCTTGTCGGGGCCGGTCTTGCGGATGAAGGCGAGCAGCGCCTTGCGCTTGGCGGTGATGATGACGCCGTTATTGTCGACGAGGCGGCCGGCAAGGCGGCCTTCCTTGACCGCGTCCTTGAAGACATCGTTCTTCATGAAGGCGATGCGAAGGCCGTTTTTTCTCAGCCAGTAGCGCATGATAAAGCGCTTGGGCGTTCCGGTCTTCCAGGCCGTGCGGTCGACCAACGTTAGATTGATGAAATTGGCCTTGCCGAGACGCGTCGTGTGGCCGAAGTAGCGCACGAACTGTACCGGCGGACTATCATTGTCGTCCAGCCGGTGTGGCTTCAATTCGGTCCAGATCACGCTGAACCGCCCGTCCTTGGTGCGGCGCACGGAGAGGACGACCACTTCCCGGGCGTCGCGCTCCAGCATGTACCAGGTGCCGACAAGGCGTTTGTCGAGCGGCTGGGCGAGGCGATCGGAGAGAAAAGTCTCGGTCTCGGGCACGCAGGCGGTGGCGAAGAACGCGGCGAATACGACGATAATCCGGGCTGATCTGAGCATGGGGGTGTCCTCGGTCTTGCGGTGACGCGTGTCTATCCAGACGGACAAAGCGCCAGCGATCGGATCATTTTACCCCGGCATGGTTAACCAGTGGCGAAGCGCCAGGTCGCCGGCGATCCCCCTTCGCTGGATCAGTCGGCCGCTGGATCAGTCGCCCGACCGATCATTCGTAGAGCAGATCCGCTGGGTTGGTGTGGAACATGCGCTTGATCGCCGCCTCGTCGAGGCCCTCCTCCAGGAGCAGTTGGCAGACGATCCGCAGGCCTTCCACCTCCGGCGGGTTATGGAGTTGGCCACAATCGCTCGACAGGACCATGCGCTCTGGGCCGATCTGGCGGATCGCGCCCGCGAAATCCTTGATCGAAACGCGCCACCAGCGTGGCAGTAGCTCGCCGGCGGTGTAGTTCACGTAGACGCCGTGGTCGGCAAGCGTCTGCTGCTGCTGCACGTCGAGCTTGGAAAAGAATGGGTGATCGACGACCAGCTTCTTGACCTTGTGCTTCTTGGCCTCGGCGATGACCGCCTCCATCTCCTCGAAGGCGACATGACCGAAATTGAAGATCACGTTGGCCTGGCCGACCAGGTCGAGGATCACCCCCACCTCCGGCATGAGCGTGCCGTCCGCATCGAGCAGGTCGATGCGCGGTTGCTTTAAGGTGTAGTCGGAGAGACCGCCCTTGATCGTCAGGCCGGTGCCGTGCTGGCCGACGACGCCGGTAAGCTTTTGGTGGTTCGTGGAGTCGATGGTGGGCAGATAGATCTGCCGAACCCCGTACTTGATTGCCGCCTCCACCGCGTTCGGGTTCACGCCGCCGACCTGCAGGTTGCAGACGATGCTGCCAAAGACATCGATGCCCGACACCTCCTTGGCGGTCGTCAGCGCCATCTGCGCGGTCGGAAAGTTGTGGCATTTTAGGCAGATCGCCCGCATGCCGGCAGTTCGCGCGGCGCGTGCGACCTCGTTGTGATCCTGGATACGTTCATACAAATCGGGTCCCTGATGGACATGGATATCCACGCCGCCATACATGAGTTCCAGATCCTGTCGCATCGTTTTTCTCCGCCCGTGCCGGCTTGGCGATCAGACCGATGGTGCGAGCCAGCTTGCCCTTGTCAGTGTAACCAAGCCCAAGCGTCTTCAACAGCGGCCAGACCGCCTGCATGCTGCAAGCCCATCGCTGCCCAATCGTAGCATCAAGAATTCGCTTCACGAGATCGGGATTGGCGATAGGCTGGATGTCGAGGATGCGCGCCCCCGCGTGACCCGGGGGAAACGCAAAAAGGGAGAACCCATGACCAAGCAGCAGATCAACACCCAGAAGGTCAGCGAGCCGAGCGGCCACTTCTCGCAAGGCATCGCGATCAAGGCGTCGGGCACGCTGGTTTTCCTGTCGGGGATGACCGCCCGCAAACCCGACGGCTCGATCGCAGGCATCGGCGATATCGAGGAACAGACGCGGCAGGTCTGTGAAAATCTGAAAGCGGCGGTCGAAGCGGCCGGCGGGTCGCTCGACGACATCTGCCGGGTCGACGTCTATATCCGGAACATGGAGCACTTCGACCAGATCCACAAAATCCGCCGCCAATACTTCACGGCGCCGCCGCCGGCCTCGACGATGGTGGAGGTGACGAAGTTCACCTCGCCGGACTATCTCATCGAGATCAACGCGATCGCCGTCCTCAGCGATGGCTGAGCGGGCGGAACCGGCACCCGGGACACCGGCGCGAAAAGCCGCCCAGCGGCTTCCGCTGCGAGCGACCATGCTCTAGGTCTTGTGTCCGGTCAGCCTTGAAGCGGGGGGAGCGATGGCGCAGACGAGCGAGCACGGGCAGGCCGGCGCGGCCCACCGGGATATGCCGCCGCCGATCAATTTCGCGAACCTTATCTGGGTGGCCGCGGCGCTCGCGGTGATGGTCGGCGGGATCCTTGCCCACGACCGCTGGCTGCTCAACTTCGTCCATGTCATGACCGGCGTGCTGTGGACCGGGATCGACCTCTTCATGGGCTTCGTGGTGGGGCCCATCATGCGCCGGATGGACCCCGCCTCGCGCACCGCACTGACCACGCGGCTGGTGCCCCGCATGCTGTTTCTGATGCCGACGCTCTCGATTTCTGGCGGCACCTCGGGCTGGTTTCTGGCCGAGCAGCTGGGATATTTCGATCTCGCGGCCCCGGCGCTCTATTGGGTGATCGCCGCGGTCGCAATCCTGGTCATCCTCACCGTCCAGGGCCTTGGCTTCCTTCTGCCGACCAATGTCCGCGTTTATCTGGAGCTCAGGAAAGACCAGCCCGACGCGGCGCGGATCGCCAGGCTGATGCGCGCCTACATCTACGTGATCGCTTCGCAAGGCGTGCTGCAGGTCGTGATGATCGTGATCATGGCGCGCTTCGTCTCGGGCCTTTGAAGCACAGCGAAAGCGAGCGGAAACAATTATGTCCCAGAATGATTTCATGCGCCGGGCGATCGCGCTGTCGCGCGAGGGCATGGACAAGGGCAGCGGCGGGCCCTTCGGTGCGGTGGTTGTGAAGGACGGCGAGATTATCGGCGAAGGCTACAACCGGGTGTTGGAGACCAACGATCCGACCGCCCATGCCGAGGTCGTCGCGATCCGCAATGCCGCCGCCGCGCTCGGCCGGTTCTCGCTGGAGGGCTGCGTGATGTACTGCATCGGGCTGTCCTGCCCGATGTGCATGGCAAGCATCTACTGGGCGCGGATCGACCGGCTGTATTATGTTTTGCCGCCCGAAGAGGCCGAAGAGATCGGCTTTGACGACAAATACTTCTTCGACGAGCTTGCCAAGCCGGTCGAGGACCGCGACTTCCCGGCAATCGCGATGCCGGCGCTCTATGACGAAGCGCGCGCGGTCTATCAGATGTGGAAGACCAAAAGCGACAAGACGCCCTATTGAGGGCGGCTTGATTTGCATCGGCATGGATAGCGGCTAGTTTTGCGGTCTCGATGCGTTGGATGAGAAAACGCCCATGGCAGCGAAGAACCTCGATGAGCTGAACGAGATGATGATGCCGTTCGCCAAGCTCCTCGGCATCCGGCTCACGCGCGCCGAGCCCGATCTCTTCGAGGCCGAAATGGAGGTGCGCGACGATATGTGTACCCTGCCGGCGATCCTGCATGGCGGCGCGCTGATGGCCTTTGCCGACACGCTCGGCGGCATCGGCGCCTTCGCCAATATGGGGCCCGACAACAAGGGCACCGCCACGATCGAGAGCAAGACCAACTTCATCGCCGCCGCCCCGGCCGGCACCACGGTGATCGGCCGCTGCACGCCGCTTCACAAGGGCCGGCGCACCCATGTCTGGCAAACCCGCATCGAGACCCAGGAGGGCAAACTGGTGGGGTTGGTCACGCAGACCCAGCTGATGACGTAGAACCGCCTCAGAAGCGCTCCGCCCAGGGGCGCAGATCGAGCTCGTGGGTCCAGGCCGACCGCGCCTGGCGGTGCAGGTGGAGATAATTGCCCGCCATGGCGTCGGGGGCCAGCAATCCGTCGGGGCCAGCATCCTTCATCATCGCCCGGCCGCGCTCGGTGTCGATCACCCCGTCGAGGACGATATGGGCGACATGGATGTTTTCCGGCCCCAGCTCGCGCGCCATCGACTGGGCAAGCGCGCGCAGGCCGAACTTGCCGACTGCAAGATTGTGGAACTTGGCGCCGCCGCGCAGGGAGGCCGTCGCACCGGTGAAAATGATCGTGCCCGAGCCGCGCGCCTTCATCGCCGCCGCCGCCGCGCGGCCGACGAAGAAGCCGGCCAGGCAGTTGATCTTCCATGAGTCCTCGAAATGGTCGGCCTCGGTCTCCAGCACGCTCATGATCGAAAACGTGCCGGCGTTGAAGACCACGACGTCGGGCACGCCGAGATCCTTGGCGACCGCCGCGAACAGCGTTTCGACCTGATCTTCGTCCGTGGCGTCGCAAGCATAAGCTTTGCCGCCGATTTCATCGGCCAGCGGCCGGACCGTGTCGGTCTTACGCGCGGCCAGCGCCACGGCCATGCCGCCGGCGGCGAACGCCCGCGCCAGCGCCGAGCCGAGCGCCGGGCCGACGCCGACAATGAGAGCGGTTTCCTTGGAGGCCATGATGATCGATATCCCTCGCGTTCAGCTTCAGGCGTCGGTAACCGCGATCTCGTCCATGCGGTTGGGGTAGAACGCCACATAGTCCTTGATCTCGGCGACCTCGTCGAAGGGGCGCTCGTAAGACCAGACGGCATTCTCCGACGACTTGTCGCCGACCGCGATCGTCCAATAGGAGGCATCGCCCTTGAACGGGCAATGGGTGCTGTGATCGGTGCGGTTGAGGACTTCCGCGCGAACGTCGCCGCGCGGCAGATAGTAGGCGGGCGGATACTTGGCCTCGTGGAGCGTGATCGCGGCCGTCGATTCGGCGATGGTCTCGCCGTTGAAGACGACGCGCACGCGCTTGCCGTCATGTGACAGCGTTACCGTGTGCTCGGGATGCTTGATGAAACCCGGGCCCGGGCCGGCGGTCTCGTTTGTGGTCATGGTGTCTCCCTTAATCGCGGGGGTATCCCCTACTCTGCTGCCTGCGCCTTTTTGGCCTTCTCCGGATCGCGGAAGAGTTCCAAGAGATGCGCCTGGTGGACCGCCGCCGCCTCCATCGCCCGCTCCTTGATGTGGCCGTAGCCGCGGATGACCTCCGGCGTGCGGGCGATCTCGACGGCGATGCCGTGGTTCTCTTTCTTCAATCCCGCGATGATCTCCTCGATCGTCGCCTCGTACTGCGTGACCAGCGCGCGCTCGGCCTTGCGCTCGGCGGTGTAGCCGAAAACGTCGAAGCGGGAGCCGCGCAGGCGCTTCAACTTAGCAAGTAGCTTGAAGGCGGTGAAGACCCAGCGCCCGTAGGCGCGCTTTTGCAGCTCGCCAGTTCTGGGATCGCGCGAGGCCAGGAGCGGCGGCGCGAGGTGGAACTGGAGCTTGTAGTTGCCCTCGAAGGCCTGGCCGAGCGCCTTGCGGAAATCGCCATCGGTGTAAAGCCGCGCCACCTCGTACTCATCCTTGTAGGCCATCAGCTTGTAGGCGTAGCGCGCGACCGCCTGCGTGAGATCGGTCACGCCCTTGGCGAGCTTTTCTTCGGCCGTGCGGACGCGGCCCACCAGCGCCTCGTAGCGCGCCGCGTATTTTGCGTCCTGATAAGCGGTGAGGTCGGCGATGCGGCGCGCCACCATCTCGTCGAGATCGGCCGAGAGCACGCGGTCGGCCGGGCGCTCGCTCTGGGGCGCCGCGATACGCGCGACGGTTTCCAGATCGACCGCGGCGCGGCGGCCCCACAGGAAGGCCTCCTTGTTGGCATCGACGGCGACGGCGTTCAGCTCGATCGCGCGCATGATCGCGGCTTCGGCGAGCGGCAGCATTCCGCGCTGCCAGGCATGGCCGAGCATGAACATATTGGCGGCGATGGCATCGCCCATCAGCGCCGTGGCGATCCGCGTCGCATCGAGGAAGTCAACCGAGTTGTGGCCAACGGCATCGCGGATCTGGCCTTCGAGCGCGGCTGCCGGGAACTGGAGATCGGGCTGGCGGGTGAAGTCGGCGGTGGTCGCCTGATAACTGTTGATGACCGCCCGCGTACGCGACTTTGCCATGCGGGTGAGCGCATCGGTGCCGCCCGCCGTCACCATGTCGCAGCCGATCACCGCATCGGCCTCGCCGGCCGGGATGCGCACGGTGTGGATCTTTTCGGGATCGTCGGCAATACGGATATGCGAGAGCACGGCGCCGTTCTTCTGCGCCAGCCCCGTCATATCGAGGATCGTCGCGCCCTTGCCCTCCAGATGCGCCGCCATGCCGATGATCTGTCCGACCGTGATGACGCCGGTGCCGCCGATGCCGGTGATGACGATGCCGTAGGGCGCCTTGCAGGACGGAAGCTCGGGATCCCCGACCGGCGGCGGCGCCTCCGTCACTTGGGCGGCTTCGCGCCTGCGCGGGCGCCCGCCAAGCACCGAGACGAAAGACGGGCAGAAGCCCTTCACGCAGGAATAGTCCTTATTGCAGTTCGACTGGTCGATGGCGCGCTTGCGCCCAAACTCGGTTTCCAGCGGCGTGACCGAAACGCAGTTCGATTTCTCGCCGCAATCGCCGCAGCCCTCGCAGACCCGCTCATTGATGAAGATGCGCTTGGGCGGATCGGGGAAGGCCTTGCGTTTGCGCCGGCGGCGCTTTTCCGCCGCACAGGTCTGGTCGTAAACCAGCACCGAGACGCCGGGCCAGTCGCGCAACTCGCGCTGCACGGCGTCGAGGTCGTCGCGGTGATGGATGGTGACGCCGGGCGCAAAGCCGGCATTGACCGGATACTTGTCCGGCTCGTCGGTGACGACGGCGATGCGTTTCACGCCCTCGGCCCAGACTTGGTGCGTGATCTGGGGCACTGTGGGCTGGCCCTCGACGGGCTGGCCGCCGGTCATGGCGACAGCGTCGTTGTAGAGGAGCTTGTAGGTGATGTTGACGCCGGCGGCGACGGTGGCGCGGATCGCCAGGATGCCGGAGTGGTAGTAGGTGCCGTCGCCCAGATTAGCGAAGATGTGCTTCTCGTCCGAGAACGGCGCCTGGCCGATCCACGGCGTGCCCTCCGCGCCCATATGGGTGAAGGTCGCGGTCGAGCGGTCCATCCACAGCGCCATGGTGTGACAGCCGATGCCGGCGGTGGCGCGGCTGCCCTCGGGCACGCGGGTCGAGGTGTTGTGCGGGCAGCCGGAGCAGAAATACGGAATGCGCTGGAAGTCGGTCTGGCGCTTGGCGAGCGAGGCGTTCTTTGCCTCGAGGAATTTGAGCCGCTCGTCGATCGCCTCCGACTTGTGAAAGCGCGCGAGGCGCGCGGCGATCGCCTTGGCCACCATGCCCGGCGTGAGGCCGCCCGTCGACGGCAGCAGCCATTCGCCGTTTTCGTCGAATTTGCCGACCACGCGCGGCCGCACGGCCGCGTCCCAATTGTAGAGCTGCTCTTTCAACTGGTTCTCGACAAAGGCGCGCTTTTCCTCAACGACGATGATTTCCTCAAGCCCGCGCGCGAATTCGCGGATGCCCTGGGGCTCGAGCGGCCAGGGCATGCCGACCTTGTAGAGCTTGATGCCGATATCGGCGGCTTGCGCGTCGGAAATCCCCAGATCGCCGAGCGCCTCGCGCACATCGGCATAAGCCTTGCCCGAGGCGACGATGCCGAGGCGCGGCTTCTTGCTGTCGAGGATGGTCTTGTCGATGCCGTTGGCGCGCGCGAAGGCCAGCGCGGCGTAAACCTTGTGATGGTGCAGCTTGATCTCGGCGCCGAAACGGTCGTCGCGGATGTCGATGTTGAGCCCGCCCTCGGGGATCGTGAAATCGTCGGGCGCCGTGAGCGCGAAGCGCGCCGGGTCGACCGCCACCGTGCTGGCGCTCTCGGCGATCTCGGCCACCACCTTCAGGCCGACCCAGCAACCCGAGAACCGCGACATCGCCCAGCCCATCAGGCCGAAATCGATCATGTCCTGGACATTGGCCGGGAACAGCAGCGGCGACATCACCGAGGTGAAGATGTGATCGGTCTGGTGGACCACCGTCGAGGAACTCGCCGTGTGGTCGTCGCCGACACAGACCAGCACGCCGCCATACGGGCTGGTGCCGTGATTGTTGCCGTGACGCAGCGCATCACCCGAGCGGTCGAGGCCCGGCCCCTTGCCGTACCAGAGGCCGAAGACGCCGTCGTAGTTGGCGTGCGGGAAGAGGTTGAGCTGTTGGCTGCCGAGGACCGCGGTCATCGCGAGATCCTCGTTCAGCCCCGGCTCGAAATGGATGTGGTTGTCTTTCAGATGCTGGCGGGTGCGCCACAAGGTGAGGTCGAACCCGCCGAGCGGCGAGCCGCGATAACCTGAAATGAACCCTGCGGTATTGAGCCCGGCCGCAAGATCGAGCTGGCGCTGCATCATCGGCAGGCGCACCAGCGCCTGGATGCCGGTGAGAAACACCCGCCCTTCCTTCGCGGTATAGCGGTCGTCGAGCTTGGCTTCCTTAAGCGTGGCTGCCATTGCGGCCATCATGCGTCCCGTCCCGTCAGGTTCCTACCGTCGCCTGGAAGGAAAGTAATACCGATGTGGCCGGGCGGCAATCGGGGGCGGTCCGATTGGCGGTTCGCGCGGGGCTTGGAGACATTGAGTGCGCCTTCCATCCTTCGAGGCTCGCATGCGCTCGCACCTCAGGATGAGGCCTGTTGTTGCTCCAATATCGTCATTCCCGCGAAAGCGGGAATCCATCTTCCATGCAACCAAGCCCGGCAGCATCCATGGACCCCCGCTTTCGCGGGGGTGACGACCCTATTTGCTACTACTCAAAAACCTCCCTCGAAGGCTGCACGATGCTGTCCCTAAACCGACATACCGGCAAAGAAGAGCGGCCGGGCGGCGGGCGGAACATCCAGCGCGACGCGGCCCTCGACGTCGCCGCCGAAGTAACTGAGCGGCGCGTTGAACCCGCCGGCCAAGGCCAGCATCGCTTGGTTGTCGGCCTGGGTGAAGAACATGATGCCGGCGAGCCCCCGCGCCCGGGCCTCGCCGGTCGCGCGATCCAGAAGCCTCCGGCCGATGCCGCGGCGGCACCAGGATTGCTCGACCGCCGCCGCAAGCTCACCGTCGCCGCCAAGCCATTCGATGTCCGGCCAGGCCAGATGGGCCGCACCCCGCACGGCGCCGTCCTCGATATGGGCGAGCACCAGCGCCCGCGACCAGTCGATCGCAGCGACGAAATTTCTCAGCGACCGGTTGTCGATCGGACGCGCAAAGCGCAGGCGGCGGCTTTCCGGATCGAGGCGGATCAAATGGGCGAGATAGGCCCCGGCCTCGAACGAGAGCAGCGGGCGGATGACGGGCTGGGCTAGTGCCGGCACAGCCGCCTCGACGTCGGCGCTGTCCGCTCCAGCGTATCGCGCGCCGAGACGATGGGCCCACGGGCATCGCAAGCGATCGCGCAGATGGGTCAGCGACGCATGCTCTGATAAACGAACGTTCGTTTTGATCATTTGGATTTTCAGAGGCTTGCGGCTACGGGATGCCATGGCGATTGAAGGCCTGGTGTTGCCGGCGGAGGATCAGTGCGTCGCCACGGACGCGGCCGACGCAACGGCGCGAGGGGCGCCCTCGCGGGCGTCCTTCAGCAGGCGGCGGAAGGCGTCGCGCGCGTAGGATCCGGCCTTGGGGTCGCGCAGCAGCCGCTGGGCATTATGGTAGCCGAGTGCGATCGCATAGACGTCGTGGGCGAAGGCGCGGGGGTTGAGATCATCGCGGAAATCGCTCTGGGCGACGGCCTTCTCTGCCGCGGCGGCGAGCACGCCAAGCCAGCTTTGCTGGGCCCAGACCAGATAGTCGCGCACCGGTCCCTCACGGTCGTCCCATTCAACCTGGGCGGCGACGAAGGGGCAGCCGCCGGACAGCGTCTCGGAATTGGCCCAGTGGAGCCAGTTTTCGACCAGCGCGATGAGCCGGCGCAGACCCCGCCTTTCGGCGTGCGAGGGCTTGATGACCTGGGCGGAAAACAACGCCGAGGCAGCCTCGAGCACGGCAAGCTGCAGCGCCTCCTTGGAGCCGAAATGGGCGAACAGCCCCGATTTCGACATGCCCGTCTCGGCCGCCAACGCGCCAATCGACAACGCCTCCAGGCCCCTGACTGTGGCAAGATCAAGGGCCTGATTGACAATGGCTTCGCGGGTTCGGTCGCCTTTTCGCATGAGCCATAAATAGTACGAACGTTCGATTATGTCAAGGATCATTCCCGCAGCTTGATCGAGTGGTCCAAGCAGCCGAGACTAATCGAACGCCGGTCTGGCTGTTGGCGTCTGTGCATCGTCCTGGAGGGAGCTATCAATGACCGACCGCGCGCGGGAACACGAGGGTGGCTGCCTTTGCGGCGATATCCGATATCGGACCGGTGTCGAGCCCGTTCGGATCACGATTTGCCATTGCCGCTTCTGTCAGCGCGCGACCGGTTCCGCATACTTCGTCGAGCCCATCTTCGGACGCGAGGATTTCAGAATCGTGGCCGGTGCTCCCAAGGTGTATCTTCATCGCTCGGAAGGCAGCGGCAAGACGGTGTTCGTGAATTTCTGCGGATCCTGCGGAACCAAGCTGTTCCTGGGTTTCGAGCGCTTCCCTGATGTGGTCGGCGTCTATGCCGGCACTTTCGATGATCCAGTCTGGTTCGAGCAGCTGGCCGATAACTCAAAGCATATCTTTCTCGAATCGGCCCGCCGGGGCACGATCATACCGCCCGGCATCGACACCTACCGCCGGCACGCAACCGAGATTGACGGCACGCCAATCGAGCCCGAGATCTTCAAGGAACCGCACGTCATCTAGATCTGCGGGCATATGCACGGCGATCAGGCCTGGTTCGCGCGTCGAAGGATTTCCATTCCCGCCGGCAGGACTAGGTTAGTCGGCAATCAGAATCACAAGGACGAAAGGAGCGCAGGATGGGCCAGCTGGTGGACGGCAAGTGGCAGGCGGACGGGGCCGATACGCGCAAGACGGACGGCAAGTTCAAACGCACCGAGGCCGCCTTTCGCAACTGGGTGACCAGGGACGGCAGCCCCGGCCCCACCGGCGACGGCGGCTTCAAGGCCGAGCCGGGGCGCTACCACCTCTACGTCGCCTATGCCTGCCCGTGGGCGCACCGCACGCTTATGGTCCGCGAGCTGAAGGGCCTGACCGACGCCATCGACGTTTCGATCGTCCATCCCTTCATGGGCAAGATGGGCTGGAGCTTCGACAAGGACGGCGACGCCCAGGGCGATCCCCTTTTCGGCGCCAAATACATCCACGAGATCTACATTCGCGGTCTGGCCAACTACACCGGCCGCGCCTCGGTGCCGGTGCTGTGGGACAAGGCGCGCGGCACGGTGGCGTCCAACGAGTCGTCCGAAATCATCCGGATGTTCAATTCCGAATTCGACGAATGGGGCGACCCGTCGGTCGACCTCTATCCCGAGCCCCTGCGCGCGGATATCGACGCGGTCAACGAGGGCATCTACCACAACCTCAATAACGGCGTGTACAAATGCGGCTTCTCCACCTCGCAGGAAGCCTACGAGGTGGCCTTCCATGCGCTCTTCGGCGAGTTAGAGGGGCTGGAGGCGCGCCTCGCCACCAATCGCTACCTCGTCGGCGACCGCATCACCGAGGCCGACTGGCGGCTCTTCGCCACGCTGGTGCGCTTCGATCCGGTCTATTTCGGGCACTTCAAGTGCAACAAGCGGCGCATCTACGACTACCCGAACTTATGGAACTACACCAAGGAGCTCTACCAGGTGCCGGGCATCGCGGCGACGGTCGACCTCGACCATATCAAGCGGCATTACTATTCCAGCCACGAGACGGTGAACCCGACGCGGATCGTTCCGCTCGGCCCCGAGATCGACTTCACAACGCCGCATGACCGCGCGCGGCTGAAGGCTGCATAGACCGGACGGAGATAAAGCATGATCGAGCTTCGCGCCTTTAAGGACCTCGGCCGCTTCGAGAATGACTGGCTGAAATCGCGCTTCCATTTCAGCTTCGCCGAGTACACCGACCCCGAGCGGATGGCGCACGGACCCTTGCGGGTCTGGAACGACGACATCATCGTGCCCGGCGGCGGCTTTGCCATGCACAGCCATCGCGACATGGAGATCATCACCTATGTGCGGCGCGGCGCCATCACCCATGAGGATCATCTGGGCAACAAGGGCCGCACCGAGGCGGGCGATGTCCAGGTAATGCATGCCGGCACTGGGATCCAGCATTCGGAATACAACCACGAGGCCGAACCGGCCGAGATCTTCCAGATCTGGATCCTGCCGGCGAGCGAGGGCGGCGCGCCGGGATGGGCCGCGCGGGAATTCCCCAAGGCCGATCGGTCCGGCGCGCTGGTGACGCTGGCCTCGGGACGGCCGGGCGCCTCAAACGCCCCAAGCGCACCAAGCTCCGATGGCGACGAGGCGTTGCCGATCAATCAGGATGCGAGCATGCTGGCCGCCACGCTCAATGCCGGGCAGAGCGCAACCCACGATATCGCCCCAGGCCGGCGCGCATATTTGGTGGTCGCCGCGGGCGCGATCGAGGTGAACGGAGTGGCGATGAATGTGCGCGACGGGGCGGCGATCGAGGACGAAGCGAGCCTCGCCATCACCGCACGCGCCGACAGTGAGATCATCCTGATCGACCTGCCGTGAGCGGCGCCCAAGCGATGACCCCGCCCCTGCCCTCGCTTTTCATTTCGCACGGCGCGCCGACCCTGCCGCTGGAAGACATCCCGGTCACTCATTTTCTGAGGGGGCTGGCAGACACGTTGCCGCGGCCGCGCGCGATCTTGATGGTCTCGGCGCATTGGGAAACCCCGAGGCCGACGCTCGGCGGCGACACCAATCCCAAGACCATCCACGACTTCTACGGCTTTCCGGACGCGCTTTATGAGCTGGCGTATCCAGCACCGGGGGCGCCTGAGCTGGCGGCGCGCACCGCGGCGCTGCTGGAGACGGCGGGGTTCGAGGCACGGATCCATCCACGCCGCGGCCTTGATCACGGCGCCTGGAATCCGTTGATGCTGGCCTATCCCGAGGCAGACATTCCCGTGGTCCAGCTCTCGATCCAGACCGCGCAAGGGCCCGCGCATCACCTGGCGCTGGGCCGTGCGCTGGCGTCGCTGCGCAATGAGGGCGTGCTGGTCATCGGCAGCGGCAACACCACCCATAATCTGGGCGATCCGCGCCGTGCGGCCACGCATGTCGCTCCACCCGACGATGTGCGCGCCTTCGACGACTGGCTGGTCGCCGCGGTGGCGGAAGGCCGCTGCGACGATCTCCTCGACTACCGTGCCCGCGCGCCTGCGGCAGCGCATCAGCATCCCACCGAGGATCATCTGCTGCCGCTTTTCGTCGCCATGGGCGCGGCGGCATCGAACGGGACGGCGCCGCAAGGCCGCCTGCTCCACCAGAGCTATTGCCTGGCCATCTTGGCGATGAGCGCCTTTGCCTTCGGCGGCGTTTGAGACGAGGGACGCGAAGGCGGCGTCAGTTCGTGAATTTGAGATCGGCCGGCGAGATCAACACACCGAAGGCCTCGCACCAGATCACCACGCTCTGGAATTTCGTGAGGTCGACGCCGGCGGGAATGCGGTAATTCTGCGCGCCCTTGAAAGCGCGCAAACGGCCGAGATCGACGAACATCGTGCCCTTCACTTCGCCCGAGGCGCGGATCGTGCTTTTGGGCACGAGATAGACGTGAAATTTGGGTCCTGGCCCGACCTCGAAATCGGCCTCCAAGCGAACCGCGCTCCCGAAGACGGTGACCTTGCCCTTGCCGTAATGCACCGGGTCGTTCTTGTCGGCGTGGATGAAAAGCCCCTGCGCCTGCACCTTGCCGGTCAGCGCCGCATCCATAGCCACCTGATCGGCAAGGAAGATGTAGGGATAGACGAAGATGCCGCCGGCGAAGCCGACCGCCGCACCCAGCGTGCCGCCCACGATGAAGATCACGAATTTGCGCCACATGTCGCCGCTCCCATGAATTCCGATGGCTTGCCAGCCGATGCCGCATCACGTCGTAGCACGCGGGCACCGCCGCAAGGGATGCCAAGTTGAATTCGTGCTGACGACCGGGTGAACGCTCTGCGAGGCGCGCCGCGCGCTAGCCTGGACGACAGGCATGGCAAAATAGCCGACCGGTTACGGGGTCAGCCGGCAAGCCCCGAGCGGTAACTCGCATAGCGCGGGCGCCAGCCCAGCTCGGCCTTCAGCCTGGCGTTGGAAACCCGAAAGGACGCAAGCTGCCCCGGCCCTCCGGTCGCGGGGGCCGGCCCGCCTGCCAGGTGCGCCACATATGCCGTGAGATCGCGCATCCGCACAGGCTCGTCGTCGACCGCGTTCCAGACCGTGCGGCCTTGGCCGGTCTCGATCGCGGCGGCAACCGCTTCGGCCATGTCGGCAATGTGGATCAGCGAGACAAAGCCGCTGCCATCGCCGGGCATGGCATAGCCGGGCTTGCGCGCGGCCTCCAGCCATTCCGCGCCATGCCCGGTGCCCGGCCCATAGAACGAGCCGCCGCGCAGGATGCGCCAGTCCAGATCGCTGGCGCGGACCTGCGTTTCGGCGTCCACCGATGAAGCAAGTCGGCCCGCGCCCACCGTCTCGTCGTCTTCGGTCTGCGGGCGATCGTCGGCGGCGGTGAGGATCATGGTGACGCTCTGCTGGAGATAGCGTGTCACCCCGGCCTGCGCGCAGGCATCCAAAAGCTGCGCCGTGCCCTCGCGGCGGATACGATCGTTGACCGCCCAGTCGCCGGTGCCCCGCGCCGTGGGAATGGCGGTCGCGACATGGAGCGCAGCGTCACAACCGGCAACGAGCGGATCGAGGCTTGCGCGATCGAGGATGTCGGCGCGCATCGGCGTCGCGCCCAGCCCGGCGAGAAGCCCCTCGCCGTCGGCGTTGCGCGCGCTGCCGCGCACATCATGGCCGCGCTCGACCAGGCGCGGGATGAGGTGGCGGCCGAGCACACCGGTGGCGCCTATCACGGCGATCTTCATCTCCCCTGCCCTCGGTTCAGGCCGCCAGCGCGAACGGGATCTCGACGCCAACCTGCGCCATCAGATCGGCGGGGTTCCAATAGAACCGCTCGCCAGACATGAGCCCGTTCGCGAAGGAGACGAAGATCGCCATCGGCACATCGACCGGCCGGCCGGTCGGCGCGACGCCGAGAAACGGTCCGATATGGCTGCCGACGAAACGCGTCTCGACGATCAGCTGGCCTGGGCTCGGCGTGAAACGCGACGAGCCTTCGGGCTTGATGGCGAAGCCTTCCCACCACATGCGGTAGTAGTCGCGCGCGCCGGCGCGGCCGTGCCAGATGCGCCCCAGCGCGCGGTCATCGAAGACGCAATCTTGCGTCAGCGTCGCCAGGGTCTCGTCCATACGATGCGCGGTCTCGGCCTCGACATGGGCGATCAGGATTTTCTGGTTCTCCGGTGACAGCATGCTTGGCGATCCTCGCTTGGGGGCCTATTATCAGAGCTCGAATATATTATCAGAGCTTTGATAACATGGTCAAGCGCAGGGCAACGCTCGCAGATCGGCGATACGGCGGAAAACAAAGCACCGCGCCAAAGCCAAATCCCGCCGCGCGCGGGAGCGGCGCCGACGGGCATATCGGCTACCTCTTGCGCCAGGCGCAGGTGACGGTGCGCAACCGCATCGAGCGCGCGCTGGCCGATCTCGGCGTCACCCATCCGCAATTCTCGGTGCTGACGCTCGTCAATGCCTACGACGATCTCTCCGCCGCCGATGTCGCGCGGCTCTCCTTGCTGACGCCGCAAACGGTGAATGTGATCGTGCACAATCTGGAACGTGGCGGGCTGATCGAGCGCAGCCCCGACCCGGTGCATGGCCGCATCCTGCGCCTGGCCTTGAGCGAGGCGGCGCGGCCGCTGCTGAAGCGTTGCCGCGGCCGGGTGAACGAGATCGAGAAACGCATGCTGGTGGGCCTGTCCGCTGTCGAGGAACGCGCCGTGCGGCGCTGGCTCGCTGGGCTGGCGGCCACCTTCGGCGAGTCGGCAGGCTAGAGCCGGTCGCCTAATCCGGCAGCTCGAAGCTGGCAACGACTGGGGCGTGATAGGATTCCGGCGAGAGGCCGATATTGGCATAGGCGACGAGCTCGTCGCCGAGCGCCTCGTTGTGGATCTCCGCGCCGCGATACCAGGCCATCAGCGCCCGGCTGGCCAGCAGGTGGTCGAGCATCACCTTGCGGCCGTTATGCAGGACCGTGAACCGCAGATCTTCGGGGATACTGTTTTCCGCCGCGATCAGCACCCGGCCGGCCAGCGCCCCGGAGCCGGTATCTTCCTCTGCGCCCGCAAGCAGGCGCATCGCCGTCTCGCGCGCCTCGGCGTTGCAGTCGCCGCAGACGGCGATCATCGCCTCCTCGTCGGCGTCGAGCAGCGCATCCACCGCGAGCCGCGCCTCCAGCGCCTGGCCGGCCCGCTTGACGGCGGCAAGGAAGAAGCCCTCCGCCCAGCCGGCGACCGATTTCCAGGCGAAGGCGCTTACTTTTTGGCCCGGCACATAGGCGGCCAACGGCGCGCGAAGGTGCAAATTGAGGACGTGGAGCGCGCGGTCTTCGGGTAGGCCCAGCGTCGCCTGCAGGAGCGGCCGCTCCCAGGTGACCGCTTCGGCCTCGCGCGCCGGCGGCTCGGCGGTCACGCTGCGATAGGCGGGCGGCGGCACGATCTCGTGGCGGAGCTGGCGCTGGCTTGTCACCGGGAAGCGCGAGAGGATCGCCAGGTTGTGGACGTCGAGCGGCCCCTTGCCCGGCGCCCGCTCGGTGGCGAGGCGCGCGTAGTCGGCATAGGGGGTGCCCGCAAGCAGCGCGTCGAGCGCCGTCAGCGTATAGCCGGAGGCGGCCTTCTCGCCGTTGATCTCCTGCAGGCACAGCACGTCGGCGTCGAGCCGCAAAAGCTGGGGCCGCAGCACGGCGATACGCGCCTCCAGCGGCGCGGCCTCGCCCGAATGGTGCGGCTTTGCGCCGAGATTCTCCAGGTTGAAGGTGGCAATCCGCAGTTTCACCGGCGCATCCGATCCCGTCAGCCCTGCCCGTCCCGAGAGCGGGTCCATGATCAGGCCGATGATAGGGCCGGTCCCACCGGCAGGGAATGCCCTCGATGGCCGGCTTGCCCGTTTACACCCCATGGCCGGACTGTTACAAACCGCGCCAGAGGCGGGGCTTCGGGGGTTGTCCCGCCGCTTGCTTTTGGGGCAGGCCGGACCGGCGGGCGTCGCACGCCGTTCGGGGGCCGGGCGCGGGCATCGAGGGGCACCCCGCATGAAGCTGATCGCGGGTAATTCGAACCGGCCGCTCGCCGAGGCGATTTCGGCCTATCTGGGCATCGCACTGACCCAGGCTGCGATCCGGCGGTTCTCCGACATGGAGATCTTCGTCGAGATCCTGGAGAACATGCGCGGCCAGGACGTCTTCGTCCTGCAAGCGACCTCCTACCCCGCCAACGACAATCTGATGGAGCTGCTGATCCTGATCGACGCGCTGAAGCGCGCCTCGGCCAAGCGCATCACGGCGGTCCTTCCCTACTATGGCTATGCGCGGCAGGACCGGAAAACCGGGCCGCGCACGCCGATTTCGGCCAAGCTGGTCGCCAATGTGCTGACCACGGCGGGCGCCCAGCGGGTGCTGACGCTCGACCTCCATGCCGGGCAGATCCAGGGGTTTTTCGATATTCCCGTGGACAATTTGATGTCGGCGCCGGTCTTTACCTCGGACATCCACGAGAACCTGAACGGCGGCGATCTGGTGATCGTCTCGCCCGATGTCGGCGGCGTGGTGCGGGCGCGGGCCATCGCCAAGCGACTCGACGCCGATCTCGCCATCATCGACAAGCGCCGCGAGCGCGCCGGCGTCTCGGAAGTCATGAACATCATCGGCGAGGTCGACGGCCGGAAATGCGTGTTGGTCGACGATATCGTCGACAGCGCCGGGACCTTGTGCAACGCAGCCGAGGCCCTAATTAAGGAGGGCGCCAGCGAGGTCGCCGCCTACGTCACCCATGGGGTGCTGTCGGGCGGCGCCGTGGGGCGCGTCTCGGCCTCGCCGCTGCAGGAGCTGGTCATCACCGACTCGATCCTCGCAACCGAGGCCGTGCGCGTCTCCAAGTCGGTGCGCCAGCTCTCGATCGCCCCGCTGCTGGGTGAGGCGATCAAGCGGATCAGTGAGGAGGCCTCGGTCTCCAGCCTTTTCGACTAGGCGTTTTTCGTCTATGTAATCGCCGCGCCGAGCGGCTCGGCCCGCAGTTCAAGTCGTGGGCAGCGGGCGCCGCGGCGGCAACGCCAAAGACCAGATCCCGGCCGGCACCCCTGGAGGCCGGCGTTATGCCCGTCGCCAGAAGCGGCGGGGGTTCGCGCCAAAGAAGGAGTATCCAATGGCTCAACTCGTACCCATCGACGCGCAACCGCGCGACCGGGCCGGCAAGGGGGCCGCCCGTGCCGCGCGACGCGCCGGGCGCGTGCCGTGCGTGATTTACGGCGACATGAAAGACCCCGTGATGATCTCGATCGACCCGCAGATGCTGTTCATGCAGCTTCGCGAGCCGGGCTTTTTCATTCGCCAGTTCGAGATCAAGGTAAACGGCGAGACCCAGCGCGTGCTGCCGCGCGATGTCCAGTACGACCCGCTGGACGACAAGCCGCTGCATGTCGATTTCCTGCGCATCAACGACCGGACCAAGGTCCATGTCGAGGTTCCGGTGCAGTTCATCAACGAGGAGGAATCGCCAGGCCTCAAGCGCGGCGGCGTCCTCAACGTGGTGCGCTATGAGATCGAGGTGCTCTGCGCCGCCGGTGATATCCCGGAGATATTCATCGCCGATCTGGCCGGTCTCGATATCGGCGATTCGGTCCACATTTCCAATATGAACCTGCCCGCCGGCGTGACGCCGACCATCACCGAACGCGACTTTACCGTTGCGACCGTCGCCGCGCCGACCGTGGTGGCCGAGGACGCCGCCGCCGAACAGGCCGAGGGCGAGGAAGGTGTCGAGGGCGCCGAAGGCGCCGAGGCCGAGGACGCCGAGGCCGGCGACGACGATGCTGGCGGCGGCAAGGAGGGCGAGGGCAAGGAAGACTAGCCTCTTTCCTGCCCCGCGGAGCGAGCGATGCTGCTCCTGGTCGGCCTCGGCAATCCGGGGCCTGGATACGCCAAGAACCGGCACAATCTGGGGTTCATGGCGGTGGACGAGATTGTCCGCCGCCATGGCTTCGGGCCGTATCGCCGGCGCTTTCAGTCCGACATTTCCGAAGGCCACGTGGGCGGCGAGAAACTGCTCGCGCTGAAGCCGCTGCAATACATGAACCGCTCGGGTCTGCCGATCAAATCGGCGGCCGCGTTCTACAAGCTGGAACCGGAGGAAATCATCGTCATCTATGACGAAATCGACCTTGCCCCCGGCAAGGTCCGCGTGAAGAAAGGCGGCGGCCACGGCGGGCACAATGGCATACGCGACGTGGCCCGCCACATGGGACCGGACTTTTGGCGGGTGCGGGTCGGCGTCGGCCATCCCGGCGACAAGGACCGCGTCGAGGGCTACGTGCTGCAGGATTTTGCCAAGGCCGAATGGCCGCTGATCGAGCGGGTGATCGATGCGGTGGCCGACGAGCTGCCGCTGCTGGTCGACGGCGATGACGGCGCCTTCATGAGCAAGGTCGCGCATAGGGTCAATCCGCCAAGGCCGAAGGCGCAAGATATAGAGCCGAAGGCCGACCCCGAGGCGAAGACGTCAGGCCAAACGCCCGAGACAGACCCCGCGCCCGCTGCCGGTTCCGGCGCTTCGGCCGGCGACATCAAGTCGGCACTGGATGCTGCGCGGGCGAAATTCGAGACCAAGAAGCCGGGCGGCGATGGGGTTTAACTGCGGCATCGTCGGATTGCCCAATGTGGGCAAATCGACCCTCTTCAACGCACTCACGGCGACCCAGGCGGCGGAAGCCTCGAACTTCCCCTTCTGCACCATCGAGCCCAATATCGGCCGGGTCGCGGTGCATCACAAACGGCTCTACGAAATTCACCGCATCGCCAAGTCGAAGACGGTGATCCCGGCCCAGGTCGGCTTCGTCGACATCGCCGGGCTGGTCAAGGGCGCCAGCAAGGGCGAGGGCCTGGGCAACAAGTTCCTCGGCCATATCCGCGAGGTCGACGCCATCGCCCATGTCGTGCGCTGCTACGAGAGCGACGAGGTCACCCATGTCGAGGCGAGCGTCGATCCGATCCGCGATGCCGAGATCATCGAAACCGAGCTGATGATCGCCGACCTTGAAGCGATGGAGCGGCGGATCGAGCCGATCGCCAAGAAGGCCGCGATCAACGACAAGGCCGCCAAGGAGATGATGACAGTGATGCAGCCGGTCCTCGACGCCTTGCGCGAAGGCCGCCCGGCTCGCGACGCCGCCATTCCCGAAGGCCGCGAGGACGATTTGGAAGCGCTGCAACTGCTCACCAGCAAGCCGGTCATGTATATCGCCAATGTCGACGAGGCCTCGGCCGCGACCGGCAACGAGCTCTCAGCGCGGCTGGCCGAAAAGGCCGCGGGCGACGGCAGCGAATGCGTGGTCATCTCCGCCGCGATCGAGGCCGAGATCGCGGGGCTCAGCGATCCCGAGGAAGCGCAGGAGTTCCTCGCCTCCCTCGGGCTGGAGGAGCCCGGGCTCGACCGCGTCAAGCAAGCCGGCTACGACCTTCTCGGGCTCATCACATTCTTTACATCGGGTCCCAATGAAAGCCGCGCCTGGACGGTGCCGCGCGGGATCAAGGCGGCCCAGGCCGCCGGCAAGATCCACACCGATTTCGAGCGCGGCTTTATCCGCGCCGAGACGATCGCCTATGACGACTTCGTGGCCTGCGGCGGCGAGCAGGGCGCGCGCGATGCCGGCAAGATGCGTTCGGAAGGCCGGGACTACATCATCAAGGACGGCGACGTGATCCTGTTCCGCTTCAACGTGTGAGCACTCACGCCGCCTGCGGCCGGGCCACCGCGCGACGCGAGGCGGTAACCCGCGCCTGTGCGGCCTCGATGATGGCACCGAGCAATGCGGCGTAGTTCATGCCCGCGTATCCCGCCATCAGGTTGAGCTTGCCGTCCCAGCACCAGCCCGGATTGGGATTGACCTCCAGCAACTTTGGCTTTCCTGCGGCATCGCAGCGGAAATCGAAACGGGCATAGTCGCGGCATTCCAGACGCTCGAAGAGGGTCGCCGAGTGGTCGGTAAGCCGCCGCTTCAGGTTGTCGTCGATCTCAGCCTCGCGGTACCCGATCTGGTTCCAGTAGGGCGAGTCCGGCTCCCACTTCGATTCGTAGGACAGGATCGGTGGCAGGGAGGGGTCGAGCTTGGAATAATCGACTTCAAGCACCGGCAGCGGAATGAGGCCGACACCGGGATTGCCGATAAGCCCGACGCTGTACTCGGCGCCGGTCAAATATTCCTGCACCAGGATCGGGCGGCCCGGCAGCGTCTCGCGCAGATGGTTGACATAGTCGACGGCCTCGGTTGCGCTATATACGACGGCGTGGCGCGTGATGCCGATACTGCTGTCGCCGGTCGCCGGTTTGATCAACGCCGGCAGGATCGCCGGGATCGTCGCGGCCTGGTCATCGAGATCGAAGAAAGTCTCCGCCGGCACCGGCACCTCGAGCGCCATGGCGATACTGCGCACCAGCGACTTGTTGTAGCAAAGCCCAAGGCAGGCTGGCCCGCCCCCCGAATACGGAACGCCCGCCATCTCCAGGAGGGCGGGCACGTGCAACTCCATGAAGGCGTCGTTGTTGTAGCCTTCATCGCACAAATTGAGCGCGAATTGCGGCGGCTGAGCGCGCAGCTCGGAGGCCAGCGCCGCATGGTTGTCGACATAGGAAAATCTATAGCCGGCAAGCCCCGCGAGCGCCGATTTCAGCCGGTCGATTGTCTCGATATCCTCAGTGTTGAACACGCCGCCTTTCTTGACGTCATCCGGCAAACGTGGATCGCCGAGGATCACAGTGACGTTTGGGAAGGCGATGCCGCGCTTGCGGATTGCCGCCCGCGTCGGGCCCACGGCGGTCAGGAAAAGCCGCCGCGCCATCATCCCGAGGTCCTGGTTGCGCTCCGATTCGGCCTGCAACGCGCCATGCACACGCACGTTGGAGAAGCCCGCCGCGCCCAAAAGCTCGGTGATCCGCTCCTGTGCGTAAAGCCGCTCAGCATAGAACTGGTCCGCGATTACGCCGCGCTCGGCATGCACCACGACCTCGCGGGTTACCAGACGGCCCTTGTCGCTGCTCAGCGAGCGCTCGCGGCAAACGAAGTGGTCCTGGTCGATCCACTCCCAGCTGCGGCGCTCGAAGTTCTCGCGCATCCAATCTCCGTCGGCGAGGTCGAGCGCCAGCGTGCCCTGCGAGCGCAGCGCCCGCTTGACCGCCGCCAGCACTGCGGCATCGTCCTCCTCGCGCTCGAAATAGCCGAACGAATTGCCCATCAGCACAACGCAGTCGAAGGCGCCCTCGCGAACCCGGAAGCGCCGCGCATCGCCTTCGTGGAACTGCGCGCCCAGCCCTTCGGCCTTGGCGCGCCGGCGGGCCAGCCGGACCAGATAGCGTGAACGGTCGATGCCGGTGACGTGAGCAAAGCCGCGCCGGGCGAGCTCCAGGGTATGCCGGCCCTGGCCGCAGCAAAGATCGAGCACCCGGTCGCCAGGCTGCAGGCCGACGCTGGCGATCAAAAGATCGATCTCGCGCGCGGTGTTGGCATCGTTCTCGACGACGTCACCATCCGTTTTCAGATAGACGGCATTGAACAGCGAGCGCCACCAATCGGCGGGCAGATGGCGCTCGAGATCGGAGACCGGGCCGAGCGTGCGCGTGGCGCCAGCCGGCATGGATGGGTTGCGAGCCATAGTACCCCTCGTCGGTTGACCGCGCCCTTCCGGGCTCAGGCCACACAGCCATTACGCGCGCCGGGCGCCACGTGAAAATGCGGCGACGGAGCGGTCTCCATCGCTTGGCGGGCAGGCTTGCTGCGATTCGCGGGTTCTAGTTCCGCGAGGGGTCGGCCCGCTCTGGGCGCAACCCGCCTCGACGCCATGAAGGCACTGCGCACATGCATCCGCCCTGTCCGAAATTCAAGAAAAAAATGCGTGCCCGCCAACGGACTCGCCCAATCGCCCGCCACCGCCTTGACGCCCGCCCTGCGTTGGTGAGGTAATGCGCCTGCATTTCTTACCAAGCCAGGCCACCACCGTGACCGAAACCGCGCCCACCGGCCCGCGCAAAAGCGGTTACCGGATGACCCGGGCAGCACCGCCAGGCAGCCCGCCCGGCACGCTGGTCGCCCATCCGGAAGCGGTGGCACCGAAGATCGACGTGATTCGCTATGGTCCGGACCAGCTCGACGAGCCTACGGCAGGACCTGCCGATGAGCTCCGGGCCGGGATCGGCGCGCTGCCGGTCACGTGGATCAATGTCTCTGGCCATGGAGACCTCGATCTTCTGCGCAGCATTGGCAAAGCCTTCGGCCTTCACAGGCTGTCGCTGGCCGATGTCGTCAACATACATCAGCGGCCCAAGGCGGAGATCTACGAAGGCTACCTCTTCATCGTGACGCGAATGCCGCGCGGCGGGAATGGCACCGAGACCGAACAGATCACCATGGTGCTTGGCGAGAACTTCGTCCTCACCTTCCAAGAGCGCGCAGGCGATTGTTTCGAGCCGGTGCGCAAGCGCCTGCGACGTAAACGCGGCCGCATCCGCGACGCCGGCGCCGACTATCTCGCCTACGCCCTGCTCGACGCCGTGATCGACGGATTCTACCCGGTGCTCGAGGAATGCGGCGAGCGGCTGGCGACGCTGGAGGATGAGATCATCGCCGCGCCCAGCCGGGGCGCCATCACCGACGTTCACCACCTCAAGCACGATCTGCTGATGCTGCGGCGCGCCATCTGGCCACAGCGTGAGATGATCAACTCGCTGCTGCGCGATGAGGGCGAGCTGATCTCTGAGACCACCCGGATCTATCTCCGCGACTGTTACGACCATGCGGTCCAGCTGATGGATGTGGTCGAGACCTATCGCGAGATCGCCTCCGCGCTGGTTGACGTCTATCTTTCCAGCATCAGCGCGCGGCTCAACGAGGTCATGAAGGTGTTGACGATCATCGCAACGATCTTCATCCCGCTCAGCTTTATCGCCAGCGTCTACGGCATGAATTTCGATCCCAAGGCCTCTCCCTGGAACATGCCCGAACTCGGCTGGCGCTACGGCTATCCCTTCGCACTTTTCTTGATGGTCGCGGTGGCCGGCGGGCTGCTTTACTACTTTCGCCGCCGCGGCTGGCTGGGAAATTCACGAGCCCGCGCCCGCCGCCGCCGAAATCGGCGAACGCCCATGGCACGCCCATAGCGGCCGGTCAGGCGCGGAAGCTTCACCGTTTGAGCCACACCCCGGGCGCGCTAAGTTCGGGGTCCGACAGCACGAAAACAACGGGGGACCACAATGGGAGAGATGATCACATTGACGGCCGAGGACGGTTTCACGCTCGACGCTTACAAGGCCGCACCCGAGGGCCCGCCCAAGGGCGGTATCGTCGTGGTGCAGGAGATCTTCGGCGTCAACAGCCACATCCGCGGCGATACCGACAAGTTCGCCCGGGCCGGCTACTTCGCCATTGCGCCGGCCGTCTTCGACCGGCTGGAGAAGGGCGTCGAGCTCGGCTATGACGAGGCCGGCGTCGCGCAGGGCCGCGAGCTCATGGGCCGGATGGATTTTGATAAGGCGTTGATGGATGTCCGCGCCGCGGCCGACGCGGTCGCCGGCGCCGGCAAGACCGGCCTGGTCGGCTATTGCTGGGGCGGCTCGGTCGCCTGGCTGGCCGCGACCCGGCTGGGCCTGCCATCGGTCGGCTATTATGGCGGCGGGATTCCTGGCTTCGCCGACGAGGCGCCCAAGGCGCCCGTGATGCTCCATTTCGGCGAACTCGATGCGGGCATCCCTCTCGACGGCGTTGAAAAGGTCAAGGCAAAGCACCCCGACGTGCCGGTGCATATCTACGAGGGCGCCGGCCACGGCTTCAATTGCGACCAGCGCGGCAGCTATCACGAACCGTCGGCCAAGCTGGCCCTGGAGCGCACTTTGGAATTTTTCGGCGCCCATGTCGGCTGACGGCCCGCCGCAAAGCCCCGAGCCGCCCGAGACCCGCGAGCACTCGAAGTTCCGTCGCAAAGGGCCGTCGGGCGCGGCCTTCGCCAAGTTCTGGATGGAAAACCCCAAGGCGATCCCGCCTTCGGCGAAGCTGCTCGGCTGCCGGCCGTTGGAAGCCGATCCCGAGCGCGGCTTTTGCCGCGCCGGTTTCGACAACAAGCCCGAATTCCGCAACCCGATGGGCGCGCTCCAGGGCGGCTTCGTCGCCGCCATGCTCGACGACACCATGGCGATCGGCGGGCTGTTCAAGATCGGCGGCGGCTACATCGTGCCGACCCTGGAAATGAAGGTGAGCTTCGTGCGCCCGGCGATGACCAGTGAGGTGTTCGCCGAAGGCTGGCTGGTCCATGCCGGCCGCAGCATCGCGTTCCTGGAAGGCCGCCTCCTCGACGCCGACGACAAGCTCTGCGCGACGGCCACCGCGACGGCGGTGATCCGCGAATTCAGGCGGATCGAGGACTGAGCGGCGGAAAGGCACGGGTATGCTTACTCATTCCCACTCCACCTTCAATGTCATCCCCGTGAAAGCGGGGATCCAGGGATCACAGGTCAGCGACCGATCCGGAAATTCTGGATTCCCGCTTTCGCGGGAATGACGGCAACAGCTCCGGCAATAATGCCGGGCGCAAAGCGGGGTGACGGCTAGGGACGCGGAATGCTTCAATCAACTCACGGCGTCTGACAGAGGCAACCGCCCATGCACCTCACCGAAGAAGAACGCGCCATGGCCGACGGCGCCGCCGGCGAGGCGGCGGCGATGGCGATGCGTATCGTCGCGGAGACCGGACGGATCATGGGGGCCGCGCGGCTGGTGCCGATTGCCTCGGCGCATATCGATGGCTGTCTCTATCATGGCGATTCGGGCGTTGAGTTCGCCGAGCGGCTGGTCGCGCAAGGCGGCAAGGTTGCCGTGCCCGCCACGCTCAATGTCGGCGCGCTCGATCTCGTGCATCCGGAGATCGTGCGCGGGCCGGCGCACGACCGGGCGATGGCACGCCGGCAGATGGACGCGTATCTGCGCCTCGGCTGCGCGCCAAGCTGGACCTGCGCGCCCTACCAGGCCGGCCACCGCCCGACGCTCGGCCAGCACGTCGCCTGGGGCGAGAGCAACGCCGTCGCTTTCCTGAATTCGGTGCTCGGCGCGCGCAGCGAGCGCTACGGCGACCTGCTCGACATCAGCGCCGCCATCGCCGGGCGCGCGCCGGAGACCGGGCTCCATCTGAGCGCGAACCGCCGCGCCACTGTCGTAATCGATACAAATGCGATTTCGGGCGCGCTCAAGGACCGCGACGTTTTCTATCCGGTGCTGGGCGCCTGGCTTGGCGCCAAAGTCGGCTCCGCCGTCGCGGCCATCGAAGGCTTGGGCGCGGTGTCCGAAGATCGTTTGAAGGCGCTGGGTGCCGCGGCGGCGTCGAGCGGCGCGGTGGGCCTTTTCCATGTCGTCGGGGTCACGCCCGAGGCGCCGACCCTGGATGCCGCGCTCGGCGGCGCGCCGCCCGAGATGACGATCGCGTTGACGCCGGCGATGCTGCGCACGGCGCGTGACGCACTCTCGACCGTGGGGGCGGACCGCATCGACGCGGTGGCGCTGGGCAGCCCGCATTTCTCACTTGATGAGTTCGCCGCGCTGGAGCGCCTCGCGGCCGGCGATCGGTTTCAGATCCCCTTCTTTGTCTGCACCGGCCGTCATGCGCTCGACGTGCTGGAGCGCGCGGGCCGTGCCGAGGCGTTGCGCGCCGCCGGTGTGACCATCGTCGCCGATACCTGCGCCGTCGTGGCGCCGATCCTGCCCGACGCCCCCGCCGGCACGCGCGTGCTGATGACCAATTCGGGCAAGTTCGCGCATTACACGCCGGCCAATACCGGCTACGAGGTGCTCTATGGCAGCCTGGAGGATTGCGTGGCCTCAGCGCTCACCGGCGCCGTGGCCCGCGACGAGACAATCTGGGGCTAAGTCTACGCGTCGTGACCTACGACACGAACCTGCCGCAGCGCTTTAGCTTGTGGTGGTCGCCTGCTTGCGGCTAACGCGCGCGCCCTTGGGCCAGTCGGCGAAGGGGAAGGGCCGCTCGTCGCTACCGAAGGTGAGATAGCGGCCGATCTGGCGGATGAATTCCGACAGGTTGGCGCCGAAGCGAACGGCCCGCTGGTTGGGCTCGCCGGTGAACAACGTCGCCAGGAATTGGAATAGCGCCGTCATCATCAGCACGAACTCGGCGATGTTGAAGATCACCACGAACAGCACCATAAAGACGCCGCGCAGCCAGGTGCCACGCGATTTCACATGCGCCTTGACGCTATCGTTGCCGGGACCTTGATTGACGCTCTCACTAGCAGCTTCGGCCATGACTCGCACCCCGCTCCATCGGGCGCCGCACCCATTGCGGGCCTTTAAACGATTGATATCGATAAACAAATTGTCGATTGGTTGATATGTGGTGATTGTCGCTCGCGGCTGCAAGATGGGTGCGTCAACCTTGCAGGCAGCCCGACACGCAGGTAAACCGCGCGGTCATGACCGGCGCAATTGAAACACGAGCACGCGTTTTGATCGCGGGGGAGGCCGAAGGGCCACTTCTGCGCCTTGCCGCGCCGATCAGCTTCTGGGGCGGGGTCAATCCGAAAACCGGAACGATCGCCGACCCCCGCCACCCGGACCATGGGCAGTCGATCGCCGGCACCGTTCTGGCAATCCCTGGCACCATCGGCTCGAGCTCGTCGAGCGCGGTGATGCTGGAGCTGCTGCGTGGCGGCAAGGCCCCGGCCGCACTACTGTTGGGCACGGTCGATGCGATCCTCACCTTGGGCGTGATCGTGGCCAGCGAGATGGGCTATGGGTCGATCCCGGTCCTGGCGCTCACTGACGACGCCATCGCCGCGTTGCCCGCGAATGGAACGCGGCTGAGGATTGCCGATGGTAGGATCACGACCGCCTGACCCACCGATAGACGAAGGATCCAAGCCCCATGCCCGAAACGCGCGGCATCGATCATATCGTCCATTGCGTGCGCGACCTCGACGCCGCAATCGCGCGCCTGGAAGCCTTCGGTTTCACGCTGACGCCGCGCGCGCTGCATCCCTTCGGGACCGGCAATGCGCTGGTCCAGCTTCAGGGCAACTTCATCGAGCTGCTGGCGATCGTCGAACCGGAGAAGATCGCCGGCGCCGCGGCCGGCGGTTTCAGCTTCGGCGCTTTCTGCCGCGACTTCCTCGACCGCCGCGAGGGCATGTCGATGCTCGTCTTCGAAAGCCGCAACGCCCAGATCGACCACGGCGATTTTATGGAGGCGGGCCTCACGACTTATCCGGTCTTCGACTTTGCCCGCAAGGCGACGCTGCCCGACGGGACGGAAGCCGAGGTCGCCTTCTCGCTCGCCTTCGTGACGCATGATGAGATGCCGCAAAGCGCCTTCTTCACCTGCCAGCAGCACGCGCCGGAGCATTTCTGGAAGCCCGAATACCAGACCCACGCCAACGGCGCCCAGGCCATCGCCGAGATCGTCATGATCGCCGACCGGCCCGCCGATTGGCGCGGCTTGTTCGAGGGCCTGCAAGGCGCGGGCAGCGTCGGCGAAGCGGCGGGCGCGCTCACCGTGCAGACCAATCGCGGGCAGGTGACGGTTATGAACGATGCGGGTTTCGCCGCGCGCTTTCCAGGCGAAGCGCCGCCGATCAATAGCGACGGCCCGGTCTTCGCCGCCGCCATCGTAAGTGTGGCTGACATGGACATGTTGCGCCGAGCCCTGATCACAAGCGGCGTTGCGGTCGGCCAGGGCGCGGACGGCCAGCCTTTCGTGCCGGCGGCCGACGCCTTCGGGCTGGTGCTGGGCTTTACGCCCCTACCCTAACCTTGTGCACGCTTACCGCAGCGCCGCGGCGATGTTGCCGCCATCGACCGTGAGCACGGCGCCGGTGGTCTTGCGCGACAGCGCCAGGCGCACGAAAGCATCGGCGACGTCGGCCGCGGTCACCTCGCGGCCCAGCAGGTTGCCGGCCATGTAGTCTCCCTCGCTGACCCCGCGCGCCTTGGCGCGCTTGGCGACCATCTGATCGGTCAGCAAACCGCCGCGAATGCGGTCGGCATTAACGGCGTTGGAGCGGATGCCGTCGCGCCCGTGATCGACGGCGTATTGCCGCGACAGGAAAAGCGTCGCCGCCTTTGGCAACCCGTAGGGGCCGAAATCGGCGCCCGGATTGACCGCCTGCTTGGAGGTGTTGAAGAGCAGCACGCCGCCCGTGCCCTGGGTCTGCATGATCGCAACGGCAGCCTTGGCGACGCGCTGATGGCCGAAAAAATTAAGCTCGAAGGATTGGCGCAACACGGCATCGTCAAGCTCGCCGATGCGGCCCTGCCAGGCCGCGCCCGCATTGGAGACCAGGATGTCGAGCCCGCCGAACGCTTGGGCGACGCGCGCGAAGGCGCCCGCGACCGAGGCATCGTCGGTGACATCGCAGGACGCGGCCAGCGCGCCGAGGCTTTGTGCCGCTTCATCGAGCGCGGGGCCCTGCAGATCGAGCAGCGCAACCTGCGCTCCTTCGGCCTTGAAGGCAGCCGCCGTGGCACGGCCGATGGTGCCCGCCCCGCCGGTGATCGCGACGATGTGGCGGGCGAGCGGCGGCTCGGCCGCCTTGCCGAGCTTTGCCTGTTCGAGCGACCAGTATTCGATATCGAAGAGGTCGGCCTCGGAAATGCTGACGAAGCGGCCAATACGCTCGGCCGCGGTCACGACATCAACCGTGGTCTCCGCCAGGTCACCGGCGATCGCCGCCGCCGCGGCCGAGTTGCCGGCCGCGAACAGGCCGAGACCTGGCACCAGAAGCACGCGCGGCATTGGATCAAGCGCGATCTTGGCGGCCTTGCCCTTGGGATTGTTGCGCTTGAAGTAGGCGCGGTAGCGCGCCTTGTAGTCGCCGATCGCCGCTTTCGCTTGTTTGGCGAATTCATCGAGGGCGCCGGCTTTCGGCGCCGGTAGGATGACGGGCAGCGGCTTGGTGCGGATCGCGTGATCGGGCGTCACCGTGCCCGACTGGCTGTAGCTGGCGAGCGCGCGGCCGTTCACGTAAGCCAGGATGGCCGGGCTGGTGCGGTGGGTCAGCACGAGGCGGCGCCAGCTTGCATCCCGGCGGTCGGCCGGCATGGCCAGAAGCCCGCGCAGGATCGGCGCGATCTCCGCCGGCTCGGCGAGGGTCTTGGGCAGGCGCACGAATGCCGGGCCGCTCTTCTTGCCTAGCCTGAGGCGGCGTTCGGCAAGCGTAACCAGCCGGATCATGCGCTCGTAGGCCTCGCGCGCGGTCGCCCCGAAGCTGAAGATGCCGTGCTTCAGGAGGATCAGACCCTCCGCATCGGGATGCGCGGCATGAACCTTCCAGCAGGCCTTGGCGAGATCGAAGCCCGGCATGACATAGGGCACCAGCGCCGCGCGGTCGCCGAAAACCTCGGCGCAGATTTTCTCGCCGTCGGGCTGATCGGTCAGTGCCAGCACCGCATTGGCGTGACTGTGATCGACGAACTTATGCGGCAGGAAGGCGTGCAGCAGGGTCTCGACCGAGGGATTGGGCGCGCTCGCATCGAGCAGGTTGCAGCGCTGCAGATTGACCATGTCCTCGTCCGACAGGCGCTTCAGACCGATCAACGCTTTCAACGGTTCCAGCCGCACCGCGGGCAGGCCGGCGGGTTCGATATCGCCCATGTCCCAGCCGCTGCCCTTGACGCAGAGCACGTCGATCTGCTCGCCCGTCGTATCGCGCATGCGCGTCTTGACCGAGGTATTGCCCCCGCCATGCAGCACCAGACGCGGGTCCTGGCCCAGGAGGCGCGTGGTGTAGACGCGCAGCGCCCTGTCGACGTTCACGCCCTTGCGGGCATAGCGGGCGATATAGGATTTCGCGTCTTCGTCGGACCAGCGGGATTTCATGAATGGACCCCCAGCAGGAATGGTGCGTGTGGCAACACACCCCCCTCCCTAACCCTCCCCCTCAAGGGGGAAGGGAATACGGTCCGCGCCCTTGCAGATTCGCCCCCTCCCCCCTTGAGGGGGAGGGTCGGGCTGGGAGGTAACTCTCCGCGAAACAAATCGGCCATCATCCCAGCACCCTCCCCGCCACCGCATCGAGCTTGGCGAGCATTGCCGGGTCGCGCACGCCGGGTGCGGTGACGACGGCAAAGTCGAGCGCGCTGTGGCAGCCATGCGCGCACGGATCGCTGCGGCCGGCAAGCTGCGGCAGCACCTCGCCCACCAGGGCGCGGCCGTGAACCGCGTTCGCGGTGAGCACCTTCAGGATTGTCTCGACCGTGACGTTGTCGTGGCCCGGATGCCAGCAGTCGTAGTCGGTCACCATGGCGACGGTCGCGTAGCAAAGCTCGGCCTCGCGGGCGAGCTTGGCCTCGGGCATGTTGGTCATGCCGATCACCGAGCAACCCCAGGAACGGTAAAGCTCCGACTCGGCGATCGAGGAGAATTGCGGGCCCTCCATGGCAAGATAGCTGCCGCCGCGGTGGATCTCGATATCGAGCGACCGCGCGGCCGCTTCCAGCGCGTCGCCAAGCCGCGCGCAGACCGGATGCGCCATCGAAACATGCGCCACCAGGCCCTTGCCGAAGAAGGACTTGTCCCGCGCAAATGTGCGGTCGATGAACTGGTCGGCGATGACAAAGGCGCCGGGGGCGAGGTCTTCCTTCAACGAGCCGACCGCGCTGATCGATATCACCTCGGTGACGCCGGCGCGCTTCAGCGCATCGATATTGGCGCGGTAGTTGATATCGCCTGGTGCCAGCCGGTGGCCGCGGCCGTGGCGCGGTAGGAAGACGACTTTCTGCTCGCCCAGGCGGCCGACCAGCAGCGCATCCGACGGCTCGCCGAACGGCGAGGTGACGGCGATCCACTGGGTGTCTTCAAGCCCCTCGATCTCGTAGATGCCGCTGCCGCCGATGACGCCCACAACCGGTGGGGTGACGGGCGGAACGGCGGAGGGCATGCTTGGCTTGCTCAAATGTTCGGCTCCCGCTGACTGCGGCGGAGTTTTTCAGGATCGGGCGCGGGGATCAACGTCGCGATATGCCCCGCACCGCGTCGCCCCGGACTTGATCGGGGGTCCAGCGGGCCGTGCCGCCGCTCACCGCTTCTGGTCTTGAGGCAATCATCGGATTGACCCCGGCTCTCCGCTACCGCTGCGGCCGGGGTGACGATTTATGATTGGCGGAAAGAAGCCCCCGCCCGGCTCAATGCAGCTTGGCCCAGACCTTGCGCTTGTAGGCGTAGAGCAGCCCGGTGAGGAAGATCAGGAAGAGGACCACCTTGATCCCCATGCGCTTGCGATCCTCGAGGTAGGGATCGGCAGCCCATTGCAGGAAGGCGGTTACGTCCTTGGCCTGCTGGGGCACTGTCGCCTTGGTCTTGTCCGCGTACTCCACGCCTTCGTCGGAGAGCGGCGGCGCCATGGCGATGTTGTGGCCCGGAAAATAAGTGTTGTAGTGCATGCCCTCGGGAACCTTGACGTCCTTGGGCGCCTCTTCCTTGTAGCCCGTGAGGAGGGCGTAGAGGTAGTCGGGGCCGCCGACCCGCGCCTTTGTCATCAACGAGAGATCCGGCGGCAGCGCGCCGTTATTGGCCGCGCGCGCGGCATTCTCGTTGGCGAATGGCGGCACGAACTTGTCCGACGGCAGCGCCTTTCGCGTGGTCGCCTCGCCCTCTTCGTTGGGCGCGCCGGGCAGTTCCTTTTCCGCGGCAATCGCCTCGATCGCCTTTTCGTCGAGCCCGATTGCCGACAGGTTGCGGTAGGCGACAAGGCGCAGCGAATGGCAGGCCGCGCAGACCTCCTGGTAAACCTGGAAGCCGCGCTTCAGCTGGGGCTTTTCGTAAGTTCCAAAGATGCCGCCGAAGGACCAGTGCTGGCTCTTGGGATGCGCCGCATCGCCGGCCGCCATGACGATCACGGGCGCAAGCGAGCCGGCGATCAGGCCGGAGAGCGCGATCAGAGAAACCGCGAGCTTGCGCATCAGGCCTTCTCCATCGGCTGAGCCGCGGCCGAGGCGCCGGCCGAACCACCGCCCTTCAGTACGGGTTCGGAGATACTGGTCGGCAACGGCAGCGGCTTCTCGATCTTGCCGAGGATCGGCAGAAGGATCAGGAAATGCGCGAAGTAGTATGCGGTCGTGATCTGGGCCAGCGTCAGGTAGTCGAAGCCCTTGAACCAGGCGAAGACCGGCTCGTCCGGCGCATGGGCGCCGCAAACGCCGAGGATCGCCACGTCGAGCAGGAAGATCCAGAAGAACCATTTGAAGACCGGCCGGAAGCGCCCGCTGCGCACCTTGGACGTATCGAGCCATGGCAGCGCGAACAGCACCAGAATCGAGGCCGCCATGGTCAACACACCGGCGAGCTTGGCATTGATGATGATATAGCCGAGCCCCGCCCACTGGCCGACGAAGTTGTCGGGCACGGCGCGCAGGACCGCATAGAACGGCAGGTAGTACCATTCGGGCACGATATGCGCGGGCGTCGAAAGCGGATTGGCCGGAATATAGTTGTCCGGTTCTCCGAAGAAATCGGGCGCGAAGAAAACGAAGACGGCATAGACGATGAAGAAGACGCCGAGCCCGAAATTGTCCTTCACCGTGTAATAGGGGTGGAAGGGGATGGTGTCCTGGGGCCCCCGCGGGTCGATGCCGAGCGGATTGCTCGACTTCGACGTATGCAGCGCCACCAGATGGAAGACCACCACGCCGACGATCAGGAACGGGAACAGGTAATGCAGGCTGAAGAAGCGGTTGAGGGTCGGGCTGTCGACCGAGAAACCGCCCCACAGCCATTCGGTCACCGCCTCGCCGACCAGCGGCAGCGCCGAGAACAGCTTGGTGATGACGGTGGCGCCCCAGAAGCTCATCTGGCCCCAGGGCAGCACATAACCCATGAACGCCGTCGCCATCATCAGCAGGTAGATGATCACGCCGAGCCACCACAAGAGCTCGCGCGGGTTCTTGTACGAGCCGTAATACATGCCACGGAAGATGTGGATGTAGACGACGATGAAGAACATCGACCCCCCGTTCATGTGGATGTAACGGATCAGCCAGCCGTAATTGACGTCGCGCATGATGCGCTCGACCGAATCGAACGCCATCGCGGCGTGGGGCGTGTAGTGCATCGCCAGAACGATGCCGGTGGCGATCATGACGACCAGCACGACCCCGGCGAGCGAGCCGAAATTCCACCAGTAGTTCAGGTTCCTCGGCGTCGGATAGTCGCGCAGCGAGTGATCCATGAAGGAGAAGATCGGTAGGCGCGCGTCGACCCACTTGACGATCTTCGTCCCGGTGCCCCCGTTGGCCATGGCGTGCGGCCTCCCCTAGCCGATCTGGATTTGGGTGTCGGTGAGGAACTTGTAGGCCGGCACCGGCAGGTTGCTCGGCGCGGGGCCCTTGCGGATACGACCCGACGTGTCGTAGTGCGAGCCGTGACAGGGACAGAACCAGCCGCCGAACTCGCCCTTGCGTTCGCCCGATTTCTGACCCTTGGGAATGCAGCCGAGATGGGTGCACACGCCTTCGAGCACCAACCATTGCGGCTTTTGCACACGCTTGCCGTCCGGCTGCGGGTCGATCAGCTTGGCTTTGTCGTCTTTGGCCGCCTGTGCGATCTCGGCCGCGGTGCGGTGGCGAATGAATACCGGCTTGCCACGCCACTTCACCGTGATTGCCTGGCCGACCGCGATCTTTGAGATATCGACCTTGATCGAACCGAGCGCCAGCGTATCGGCCGCAGGGTTCATCTGGTCGATGAACGGCCATGCCACCGCGGCGACACCGAAGCCCGCCGCGGCAGTGGTCGCCAGCATCAGGAAATCGCGGCGCGTCTCACCGCCACCATCCGGGGCGGTCGTCGAATTCGCCATTATGTCAACCTCTTAAGGCCCCTACCCGCGGCAGGACAAACCCCGCGGGCGCGTCGTCCGGCTGTGTGTTTCAACCTATTGTCCGCCCCTCCGCGGGCAAATGTGACACCATGCCGCACGACCCCCCGTGGCAATGCGAATTCGGACACACGCGCGGCAAGGGGTATACTGGAAATCAGGTCCAAAGCAAAGGCCCCCGCACCGCCAAACGCGCATTGCATACGCCGTTGGGTGTGCCGGGACGACCGTTGCGCCCTTGTCGAACTTGTCCCCGCCATGCGCATTGCTCTTTTTGAGCCCGACATTCCTCAGAACACGGGCGCGGTGCTGCGTCTTGCCGCCTGCCTCGGCGTCGATGTCGATATCATCGAGCCATGCGGCTTCGTTCTCGACAACAAGCGTTTGAAGCGCGTCGGTATGGACTACCTCAAGGCGGTCGATCTCACGCGCCACGCGTCGTGGGCTCGCTTTGTCGAGGCGCGCGCGCATATCGGTGATGGGGGCAGAAGCGTCGGACGACTGGTACTGCTGACCACGGCGGCCGAAACCGCCTATCAGGACTTTCGCTTCGCGCGCGATGATGTTTTGCTCTGCGGCCGCGAAAGCGCCGGCGTGCCGGCCGAGATACATGACGCCGCCGATGCGCGGATCAAGGTGCCGATGGCGCATGGCGCACGCTCGCTCAATGTCGCAATGGCGGCCGCCATCGTGCTTGGCGAGGCGTTGCGCCAAACTGGACAGTTGCCCGGACTGTTGCCTGGAGAGAGTGCATGACTGAGCAGACCGAGGCGCGCAAAAGCCAAGCGCGCGCATGGTTCGAGACCCTGCGCGACGAAATCTGCGCCGCCTTCGAGGCGTTGGAGGACCAATTGCCCGCGACGATCGCCGAGACACTGTGTAATCCTGAGCCCGGTCGGTTCGAGCGCAGCGAATGGCAACGCTCCGGCGGCGGCGGCGGCGTCATGTCGGTGATGCGGGGACGTGTCTTCGAAAAAGTCGGCGTCAACGTCTCCACCGTTTACGGAGAATTCAGCGAGGAATTTAGAAAAGACATGCCGGGCGCCGCGGACGATCCCCGTTTCTGGGCCAGCGGCATTTCTCTGGTGGCCCATATGCGCTCGCCCAAGGTGCCGGCCGTCCACATGAACACGCGCCACATCGTCACCACCAAGGCTTGGTTCGGCGGCGGCGCCGATCTGACGCCGATGGTTCCCGACGACGACGACACCACGACCTTTCATGCCACCCTCAAAGAGACCTGCGACGCCTATGGCTCGGACTATTACGCGCGCTTCAAGAAATGGTGCGACGAATATTTCTACCTTCCCCACCGCAACGAACCGCGCGGTGTCGGCGGCATCTTCTTCGACCAACTCGACGGGGACTGGGACGCCGATTTCGCTTTCACCCAGGATGTCGGTCGGGCTTTTCTACGTGTCTATCCGAATATCGTCGCGCGTAATATCGGTGAGCCCTGGACCGAGGCCGATCGCACCCACCAACTCACTCGGCGCGGCCGTTACGTCGAATTCAACCTGATCCACGACCGCGGCACCAAGTTCGGGCTGATGACCGGCGGCAACACCGAAGCGATCCTGATGTCCCTGCCACCGCTGGCCGCTTGGCCGTGAGCCTGTTTTCCTCCCTTCTTGGGAGGAAGATTTGCCTTATCTGGCCGTTTTCACTCGTAATAGCCCGGTGCGCGTTTCAGCGTCGCAGTTTGCGGCTGATCGTGGTTGATCCACAGCCTGGCCTTGTGCTTGGCCATGAAGCCCCTGATGCGCTCCATCGAGGCCAGCGTCTGCGCCTTGTCGAAGTTGCCGGCCGGCACGCCCTTGTTGTCCCAGTTCCATCGGAAGTGGACGGCGTCGCCGGAGAGGATCACCGCACCGGTCTTGGGCAGCTTGACCAGCAGCGATTGGTGGCCCGGCGTGTGGCCGGGCGTTGAGAAGATCACCACGCTGGCATCGCCGAAGACATCGTGGTCGCCGGACAGCTTGACGATCGTCTGCGCCTTCGTAAAAGGCGGGCTCTTCGATTTGGCGGCGAAGTCGTACTCGGCACGCTGCATCAGGATCTTCGACGTTGCAAAGGCCTTGAGGTTTCCGACATGGTCGCCATGGGTATGCGACGTCCCGACATAAGTTATGCGGTCGGGCGTGGCCTTGAGGGCGGCAAGCTGGGCCGCCAGCGTCTTGGCGCGGTAGAGCGTGATCCGGCCGCCCGCCACAATGACACCATCGGGGCGCATTGCGATCGCATCGGGCACCCCGGTCTCCCACAGCAGCAATCCCTTTTCGTGCTGGATCAGATAGCAGTTGTTGGAGAACACCTTCGCCTTGCCGACATTGTGGCCGGGCGACCATTGCGATTGATCCTTCACCACGTTGCGCCCGCAATCGAGGATGGTGAGCCGCTCCAGCCCCGCCGCCTGGGCGGATGCCGGAAAAAGCGCAAGCATTGACGCCGCCACCGCGGCCACGACGAAATGTCTCGAAGTCATCGCTGCTGCCTCCCAGTTGTAATTGTGCTGGCGACAGGCCGGGCACACCCGGCGAGTTCACCATTTCGTCCCACTTGATCGTGCTCTTGTATAGACCACGATTCACGCGTCATACTAGATCACCGTGTCGCGATCGTGCTCCAGCACAGGGTCAATTCGACCGGGAGCGCCCCGGGAGGGCCGCCAATGAAGCCCGCCGGCCGCTGAGATTAACCCTGCCAAATCGCACGGTCTTGAACCCCGCGGAGAATACGTGTAGCGAATCCACTGAACTATGAACCGGATTCGGCGGCGCGACGTTTCGCGTCCCGCAACAAAACACCGCCGACGGGCGGGAGGAGAAATGAATGAAGCGCTTCTTGGCGATGGTCCCGGCGATCGGCATCGCGGCCGGACTTTGGCTGGCCGCCAGCGGGTTCGCGGCCGCACAGGATATCTCGATCCGCGCCTTCAAGGGCACCTGGGGCGGCAGCGCCGTCGCCAATAATCGCGACAGCCTTTATTTCGGCGTCACCATTCGTGACCTTGACGTGACCATCACGCCCAACGCCGAAGGCTTCCAGATCGGCTGGACCACGGTGATCCGCCGCGGCGGCACGCCAAACAAGCCCAAGCTGCGCAAGAAGAGCGTGGAGATGCGCTTTGTGAATACCGGACGCAAGGGTGTCTGGAAACTGGTGAATTCGGGCGACATGTTGTCAGGCAATCCTTACGGCTGGGCGCGCATCAAGGGCCGGACCTTGACCCTTTACGTGATGGCGATCAACGAAGGCGGCGACTATTCGATCTCGCGTTACGCGCGCACATTGTCGGGCACCGGAATGGACCTTGAGTTCACCGCGATCCGCGACGGCGAGCCGGCGCGCATCGTGCGCGGCAAACTGGTCCGCAACCGCTAACGCCCGCCAGCCGTCGCGCTGGACAAGGCCCGGCGCATGGCCCATCTGACGGGTTAAGGGACCGCTGCGGCGGGCCGCTACATTCTGGCCAAACTCAGGCCAAATCCAGGAGTGACCAAGCGATGAAGTTCGACACCAAGGTCGTGCGCGCCGGTATCGAGCCCGATCCCACGACCGGCTCGATCGTGCCCCCGATCTACGCGACCGCGACATATGTGCTGCCCGAGGTGGGCCGCGATTTGGGCTATGACTACACGCGCTCGTCCAACCCGACGCGCGCGGTGCTGGAGGCGAACCTGGCCGCGATCGAGGGCGGCAAGCACGCGACCGCCTTTTCCAGCGGCATGGCGGCGGTGGATAGCTGCCTCAAACTGTTGTCGGCCGGCGATCATGTGGTCTGCTCCGACGACGTCTATGGCGGCGTCTCGCGCCACTTCAACAAGGTGCTGGCGCGCTACGGGCTTTCCTTCACCTATGTCGACAGCTCGCAGCCCGAGACCGTGCGCCAGGCGGTGCGGCCCGAGACCAAGATGCTGTGGATCGAGACGCCCACCAACCCCTTGCTCAAGATCACCGATCTCGACGCCATGTCGACGATCGCCAAGGAACACGGGCTCTATTTCGGCGTCGATTCGACCTTCGCCACGCCGGTCTTCCTGCGCCCGCTGGAACACGGCGCCGACATCGTCATGCATTCGACCACCAAGTACCTCTCGGGGCACAACCAGATCATCGGCGGCATCGTCATCACCAACCGCGACGACATCCAGGCCGAGATGAAGTTCATCCAGAAGACCATCGGCGCGGTGCCCTCGCCGATCGACTGCTGGCTGGCATTGACGGGCATCAAGACGCTGAGCCTGCGCATGGCGCGGCACGCGGAGAACGCCCAGAAAGTCGCCGAGTATCTGGAAGCCCATCCCAAGGTCGCCCGGGTCGCCTATCCCGGCCTTGCCTCGCACCCCCAGCACGATATCGCGGCCGCCCAGATGGACGGCTTTTCGGGCATGATCTCCTTCGAGCTCACCGGCGGCATCCCGGCCGGCACGGCGGTGATGAACAACGTCAAGCTCTGCGGTCTTGCCGAAAGCCTCGGCGCGGTGGAGACCATGATCACCCATCCCGCCACCATGACCCATGCCGAAGTCCCGCCCGAAGACCGCGCGGCGCGCGGGCTTACCGACGGGCTGGTGCGGCTGTCGGTCGGCATCGAGGATGTCGAGGACATCATCGCCGATCTCGATCAGGCGCTGGCGACGGCCTGAACGCCAATCGGCGCATCGACGGCGAGTTCTTGCCGGGCATCGCCGGTCTTCCAATTCTGACCCGTGATCGTGAGGACTGCGCGCTTCAGGAAGCGGTCGGGCGTCGCATCGGCCGAACCGGGGCTTGCCTATATTTAACATTTCCGTTAAATGAAAGCATGACCGATCAACTCAGCGCCGCCTTCTCGGCCCTCGCCGATCCGACCCGCAGAGCGATCCTTGCCCGGCTGGCCCTGGGCGAAGCGTCGGTCGGCGAGCTGGCCGAACCCTTCGATATCTCGTTGCCGGCGATCTCGCGGCACCTCAAGGTGCTTGAAAAAGCGCGGCTGATCGCGCGCGAGCGTGACGCCCAATGGCGCCGCTGCCGCATCGAGCCGGAGGGCCTGAAGGCCGCGGCCGACTGGGTCGAGCAGTACCGCAAGTTCTGGGAAGAGCGCCTTGATGCGCTTGCGGATTTTCTGGAAACAAAAAAGCAGGCGACAAATCAAGAAACCAAAGGGAGCAAGGATGGCAAGCAGCGAGACAGGGGCACGCGCCGCCGCGACTGAGGCGGACGCGTTGACCGGGGAGACCACGCTCCGGCTTGTGCGCGCCTTCGATGCGCCTATCGCGATGGTATTCGACGCCTGGACCGTGCCCGAGCAGATCGTGCAATGGTGGGGGCCGGAGGGCTGCCATGTGCCCGAATACCGGATCGATGCGCGTGCGGGCGGGGCCTGGCGCACGGTGATGCGCGGGCCGGATAGCGACCATATCGTCAGCGGCGTCTATCACGAGATAAGCCCACCCGATCGCCTGGTCTTCAGCTGGGCCTGGGAAACCGATGGCGAACGCGGCCACGAGACGGAAGTGACTATCGACCTGCGCGAGGTCGGCGGGCGCACCGAGCTCACGCTGACGCAACGCGAATTCGAGACCAAGGACTCGTGCGAGCAGCACGGTTTCGGCTGGAACAGCTCGTTCGAATGTTTGGACACCTATCTGGGAGGGGAGTAAGGCAGCATGGCTGATGTAAAGATTTATGGTGCCCCGCAAAGCACCTATGTCCGCACGGCGCGGATGATTTGCGAGGAGAAGGGCGTGTCGTACGATCTGGAGCCGGTCAAATTCGGCTCCGAAGCGCATCTGGCGGTCCATCCCTTCGGCAAGATACCCGGCTTTCGCCACGGCGATGTGACGATCTACGAGACGGCGGCGATCGGCGTCTATGTCGACGAGATATTCGACGGGCCGGCGCTGCGGCCGCAGGGCGCGGTCGAACGGGCCCTAATGGTTCAGTGGCTCTCGGCAACCGGCGACTATGGCTATCAGGCGCTGATCTGCGAATTGGTGATCCCGCGCGTCGTCCAGCCGATGCGCGGCGAAACGCCGGACGAAGATGCGATCAAGGCGGCGTTGCCGAAGGTTGAGCGCTTCCTCGGCGTGGCTGACGCGGCGCTCACCAAGAGCGATTTTCTCGTTGGCGGCACGCTCAGCCTCGCCGATCTGATGCTGGTGCCGTGCGTCTTCTATCTTTCGATGACGCCCGAAGGCCAGGCGATGCTGCCAAAGTACAAAGGCGTTGCGGCCTGGCTGGAGCGGATGATGGCGCGGCCGAGCTTCGGCGCCACCATGCCGCCGGCGCCGGAGCAGGAGGCGGCCGAATAGGGCGATAATCGGACACGGGTGCGGGCGGGTTTCCAGCCCGCCCGTGCCGCCGTCACGCCCCGCACTCACGCGATTTGCGGATTGGCCAGCGTTTTCAATTGCTTGAGCAGCGCCGCGCGGTCGGGCTTGAAGTCGCGGTCGATCCACCAGGCCTCGGCCTGGCGCAGGATCTCGCCCACCGCCGGCCCCGCGGGCACGCCAAGCGTCAGCACGTCGACGCCTTGTACCGGCAGCGCCTTGGGCATCCACGCCGCCGCCTCGTCGAGCGCTTCGCGGAACGGCGCATCGTCGATGCTTGCGCCCGCCAGGCGTTCGGCCTCGGCCCAGCGCAGCAGGATGAGGTCGTAGACCCGCGCCGCGCCGAGCCGGTAGAGGCTACGCCGGGCCGGCGCGCCGCTCTCGATTGCAAAGCGCGGCCATTCGCGGGCGATCGCCTCCAACTGGTCGCGCTCGGCGTTGGAAAGCTTGAGAACGATGGCGGTGGTTTCGGCATGCGCGGTCGTGAGATCGAGGACGGCCGCAAGGCGGCGGATCGCATCGGGCTCGTCATGCGCCGCCTCGCGCGCCGCCAGCAGGCCGAGCCGCGCAACCTCCCCGGCATGCGGCAGCACATGCGCAAGCACGCCGGTTTCGGCCATCAGCGCGAAGACCGCCTCCGGCGACGGCGCCAACAGGAGCTTGCGCGTTTCGGCCCAGACACGCTCGGCGGACAGCTTCTCCAGATGCGGCGCAAGCTCGCGGCAGGCCGCCAGCCCGTCGGCATCGGGTTCGCTGCGGCCATAATATGCGTGGAAGCGGAAGAAACGCAGAAGCCTGAGATAGTCCTCCTCGATCCGCGTCCGCGCCTCGCCGACGAAGCGCACCCGGCCGGCACGCAGATCCTTCAGCCCGTCGAACGGATCGTAAAGCGTGCCGTCGGGATCGAGGAAGAGCGCATTCATCGTGAGGTCGCGCCGCGCGGCGTCCGCCCGCCAGTCGTCGGTATAGGCGACGGTGGCATGGCGGCCATGGGTCTCGACGTCCTCGCGCAGGGTCGTAATCTCGTAGTGCTCCGGCGGCACGACGGCGGTGACGGTGCCATGGGCGATGCCGGTGGGCACGGCCTTGATGCCGGCGGATTTGAGCAGCTTCACCACGCGGTCCGGTGGCTCGGAGGTGGCGATATCGACATCCTCGACGCTGCGCTCCAGATAAGCGTCGCGCACGCAGCCGCCGACGAAGCGCGCGACCCCGCCATCGGCCGTCAGGGCGGCGATCACCGCGCGGGTCGGCGCGGAGGTCATCCAGGGCTGGGCTTCGATCCTGCCGGCGGGTTTCATGGGAGGCGGTCGCTTGTCGCTCATCCAGCTTGTCGGACAGTTGTTATTGTCGCTTGCCGGGGATTACTTTTCCGTTTTCGATGCGGCTGGGCTGATAATCGGTGTCGGGCTCATAGCCGCCGGTCAAGCCGAGCAGCGCGAAGACGCCGATCGAGATCACCAGCCCGGCCATCGCCAGCCAGAACCAGGGGCCGTCTTCCCACTGCGGCTGCTGCGTGCCGCGCGACTGGGCACGTCGCCGCATGATCGAGAGATAGACCACGTAGGCGGCCAGCGGCAGCAGGAAAAGCAGCAGATGCTGGATGACGATGCGTATCATATGACGATCCGTATCATGGGATATGCGTACCCAATCGCCTGTTCTGCCGCTCAGTCCTTGAGGGCGTCGTAGAGGTTGACCAGCATGCCCGCCGTCGCCCCCCAGATATACCGGTCTTCGTAGGGCATCACGTAGAAATGCCGCTCGCGGCCCTTCCAGAAGCGGCTCTCGCGATGGTGGTTGGCGGTGTCGAGGAAGAAGTCGAGCGGCACCTCGAAGACATCGGCGACCTCGAACGGGTCGGGGGTCACCGTGAAGCCCGGTGTGAGCAACCCGACCACGGGCGTGATCGTGAAGCCGGTGCCCGTGATGTAATCGTCGAGGCGCCCGACCACCTCGACGAGCTCGGGCTCGATGCCGACCTCCTCATGGGTCTCGCGCAGCGCCGCGTCGATGGCGTCGGTATCGGCCGGGTCGATCTTGCCGCCGGGAAAGCTGACCTGTCCCGCATGGTCGTTCAGATGGTCGGTGCGCAGGGTCAGCAGCACCGACATGCCGGCCGGATGCCGGATCAGCGGCACCAGGACCGCGGCGGGTGTCAGGCGACCTTCGGGCCGATAGTCGGAATTGAGATCGTAGTCGCCGCGCTCACGAGGAGCCCCGCCCATGCGCGGACGGACGCCAGGCCGCTCAAGACTGCCCTCCAGACGCGCGATGACTTGCGCAGGGTTCACGCCGGCTCCGGCGTCGACCGTGCCACCGTTTGCCCCGCCGGCTCCGCCGGCAACTGCCCGAGGGAAAAGAATATGCCGCTGCTCCATACGCCATAGAGATGGTCGCTGCCCACGTCGCGTTCCAGTCCCAGCGCGACCAACTCGTAATAAACCGGTCGCGCGATGCGCGCCTCCAACGCATCGCGCACCAGCACATAGGGCACCGGATGTCCGGTTTCCGGATCGTCGCGCACGCGGATCGGGTGGTCCCCATCGACGGTCACAGATTCGTCAATATTGGTGCGTAACGTCAGACACTGGCTTTCGCCCTCGCCCTCGACGGTAAGCTCAACGGCAACGAACGGGACATCATCGACCTGGATACGACCTTTCTCCACCGGTGTCTCGAGCACATAGCTGCCGTCCGGCTCGCGCTTGAGCACCGTGGCGAACAGTTTGACCAGGCGTTTGCGGCCGATCGGCGAGCCGTGATAAAACCAGGTACCGTCCCGGGCGATGCGTATGTCGATGTCCCCGCAGACCAACTCCCGGTGCGGACCGCTTCCGCGCTTGCGTGCAGACCCCATCGCAGAAATTTGCTTTGCAAGTTGATCGGGGTTGGGCGTTACTTCAACCATCGTGCGGCCCCGTGTTTCGATCTGTGTGTCGAAATAATTCGATGAAACGAGCGGAGTGAGCCCTTGAGCGTAACCGAAAGCAGCGCCGCTGCAACCTCCCAGCCTGAGACTCGGACGGACGCCATGCCCAATGCAAGTTCAGACACAAAGCTGGTCGCCGAAATCGAGCGGCTTGGCGGCACCCTCAATGAGGTTCGCCAGAGCGTCGGACGGGTCATCTTCGGCCAGCAGGAAGTGGTCGACGAGACCCTTATCACGCTGCTCGCGGGCGGTCACGCGCTGCTGATAGGCGTGCCTGGACTGGCCAAGACGCGGCTGGTCGAGACCCTCGGAATCGTGCTGGGCCTGGAAGACAAGCGCATCCAGTGCACGCCCGATCTGATGCCGGCGGATATTCTGGGCTCCGAGGTGCTGGAGGAGACCACCAAGGGACGGCGCTCGTTCCGTTTCGTGAAGGGCCCGGTCTTCGCCCAGCTTTTGATGGCCGACGAGATCAACCGCGCCAGTCCCCGCACCCAATCGGCCCTGCTGCAGGCGATGCAGGAGCACCGCGTCTCGATCGCCGGGCAGTATCATCCCCTGCCCCAGCCTTTCCACGTGCTCGCCACCCAGAACCCGCTGGAGCAGGAAGGCACCTATCCGTTGCCCGAAGCGCAGCTCGACCGTTTCCTGCTGCAGGTCGATGTCGACTATCCCGACCTGGACTCCGAGCGCCAGGTGCTGATCGCCACCACAGGCGTGAAAGAGGCCGAACCGGTCCGGGTCATGGAGGCCAAGGAACTCCTCAAGGCCCAGCAGACGATCCGGCGCGTTCCGGCGGGCGAAAGCCTGGTCGAGGCGATCCTCACCATCGTCCGCAATTGCCGGCCGGAGACCACGCCCCATGACGAGGTCAAGGCGCATGTCGCCTGGGCGCCGGGGCCGCGGGCAAGCCAGGCGCTGATGCTGGCGAGCCGCGCGCGCGCCGTGCTCGACGGACGCCTGGCGCCGAGCATCGACGACGTGCTGGCGCTGGCCCATCCCGTGCTGCGCCACCGCATGGCACTCAACTTCGCGGCCCGCGCCGAAGGTGTGTCGATCGATCAGGTGATCGACCATGTCTGCGAGCCTTTACGTTGATAGGGCGGTGATCGCACGGTGAACTCATTGAAAATATTGGAAAGCTTGAGCTGATGGACACGGTTGCGAAGGCGCTCCATGTCCGCCATCGCGCCGAGCAGGCGGCGGCACGCCTGCCGCCACTGATGGTTCACGCCGAACGCATTGCCGCAACGGTCGCCCAGGGCGTGCACGGCCGTCGCCGGGTCGGCCAGGGCGAGACGTTCTGGCAGTTCCGCCGCTACGAGCCCGGCGATGCGATCCAAAGCATCGACTGGCGCCAGTCCGCAAAGACCGAGCATCTGTTCGTGCGCGAAACCGAGTGGGAAGCTGCGCAGTCGGTGTGGCTGTGGCGCGATGGTTCCGGCTCGATGCGCTACCGCTCGGACCGCAATCTCCCCGAAAAATCCGAGCGCAGCGATATCCTGCTGCTCGCCATGGCCTCGCTGCTGGTGCGCGGCGGCGAGCGCGTTACCCTGCTCGATGGCTCCCGCCCGGCGAGTGGGCGGGCGGCGCTGGAGAACCTCGCACTCAAACTGACCATCGATGTCGGCACAAACAACCCGCTGGCCGACAGCCTGCCACCCTTCATGGCGCTGCCCCGGCATGGCCAGCTTGTGCTGTTCGGCGATTTCCTTTCGCCGCTCGAGGACATCGAGGCGCGCTTCCGCAGGTTTGCCGCCCAGGGCGTCAAGGCTTATGTGATGCAGGTGCTCGATCCCGCCGAGGAGACCCTGCCCTTCCGCGGCCGCACGCGGTTCGAGGGGCTCGAGGACGAAGGGCGGGTCCTGGTGAAGCGTGTCGAGACGGTCCGGGAGGACTATCATGGCCGTATCAACAACCATATCGATGGGCTGCGCGGGCTCTGCCGGCGCATCGGCTGGAGCTACGGGTTGCACCGCACCGACCATTCGCCCGAATCAGCGCTGCTGACCGCCTATATGGCGCTCTCAGCCCTGCTGGCGCGATGATGGCGATGCCACCATGCTGAGCCTCGGCGCCTTTGCCTTCGCTTCGCCCTGGATCCTCTGGGGGCTGCTATCGCTGCCGGTGATCTGGTGGCTTCTGCGCATCACACCGCCAGCGCCCAAACTGGTCCGCTTTCCGGCCATCCGCCTGCTTTTCCGCCTGCCCCAGAAGGAGGACACGCCGGTCCACACGCCGCTCTGGCTGCTGCTGCTGCGGCTGCTGGTTGCGGCTTTGGTGATCGTCGCGCTGGCCCATCCGCTGCACAATCCGACCGCCGGGGCCACGCGCAGCGGGCCGATCCTGCTGGTGATCGACAATGGCTGGGCCGCGGCGCAGAACTGGCAGTCCCGCATCGGCTATCTGGCTGATCTGCTCGACCGCGCCGAGCGCGAGCGCCGCAGCATTGTCGTGCTGGCCACGGCACCCGCGGTTTCCGGCGAGGCGCCGGCGCCGACCAAGCTGCTTCGGGCCACCCAGGCGCGCCAGATCGTGCGGGCGATCCGTCCCGCGCCCTGGAAATCCGCGCCAAAAGCGGCCGCGGCCGCGATCGGCGCGCTGAGCCTCAAGGACGCCTCGGTAGTATGGCTGAACGACGGCCTGGAGAGCGCTGACATCAAGACGCTTGCCGCCGCCCTCGCCAAGGTCGGCCCCGTCACGCTGGTAATCGATCAAGCCGGCGCCCTGCCCCTGGTCTTGCGCCCGCCCCGGCCGCAAGGCGGGAACCTCGTGGCGCGCATCGAACGGGTGGGCAGCAGTGGGGTGCGCCTGGTGCGTATCCGTGCGCTGGATGACAAGGGCGCGGTGCTGGCAAACGTGCCGGCGCAGATCCCCAACGGCAAACGCTTCGCCGATGCCGTGATCGAGTTGCCGGCGGAGTTGCGCAACCGTGTCGTGCGGCTCGATCTGGCGGGCCAACGAACCGCCGCCAGCGTGGTGCTGGTCGACGAGCGCTGGCGGCGGCGTCCCGTCGGCATCGTGGCCCAACGTACAATCGCCAGCGGGCAGCCGCTCCTAAGCGAGCTCTATTATCTCGAACGCGCCCTCGGCCCCTACACGGAGCTCAGGCGCGGGCCGACACGAGAGCTTCTCGACCGCCCGATCGCCGTGTTGATCCTGCCCGACGGGGCCACGATCTCGGCCGGCGACCGGTTGCGACTGGAAAAATGGGTGCAGGCCGGCGGGCTGCTGCTGCGGTTCGCGGGCGCCAACCTGGCAGAGGGCGATGACGCCCTGGTTCCGGTCAAGCTGCGGCGCGGCGACCGGTCGGTGGGCGGCGCCATGACCTGGGCAAAACCGCTCGGTCTCGCCGATTTCGCTACCGGCAGTCCGTTTTCGGGGCTCGCCGTGCCAACCGATGTGCGGGTCAACCGCCAGGTGCTGGCCGAGCCGTCGGCCGAACTGGCGGCCAAGACCTGGGCGCGGCTTGCCGACGGCACACCCCTCGTCACTGCCGAGCGGCGCGGCAAGGGATGGCTTACGCTGATCCATACCTCGGCCAATCCCGAATGGTCCAACCTCGCCCTCTCCGGGCTGTTCGTCGAAATGCTTCGCCGCATGGTGGCGTTGAGCCAGGGCATTGCCGGCGCCGATGCGCGGGTCAACCTGCCGCCCCGGCGAACGCTCGATGGTTTCGGCCGGCCGGTGCGCCCACCGGCAACGGCCGCCCCGATCGCCGCCGCCGCCTTTGCCAAGACCGTGCCCGGCCCGCGCCATCCGCCCGGCCTCTACGGCACCGAGACGATCCGGCGCAGCCTCAACCTGTCGCCATCGATTGCCCGGCTTCGGGCCTTTGCGAGCGTGCCGCAAGGGGCGACCCAGAGTTTCTACAAGGACGCCCGGCAGACCGACTTCAAACCCTGGCTGCTGGCCGCCGCTCTGCTGCTGCTGATCCTCGACACGATCATCGGACTGCTCATGCGGGGCCTGCTTCCGCTGCCCGGCCGCGCCGCGACAACCGTCGGCGTGGCAGTGCTCGCCGCGGCGCTCGCCGTGCCGTTGCTGGTCGCGGCGCCCGATGCGAAGGCACAGGACGGCTCGCTCGACGATCAGTTCGCGATCAAGGCCACCTCAAAGACGCGGCTGGCCTACATACGCACCGGAAATGCCGAGACCGATCAGGTCAGCCTGGCGGCAATGCGCGGGCTGGGCGCGATCTTGCACCGACGTACTTCGGTGGAGCCCGGCGACCCGATGGCGGTCGACCCGGAGAGCGACGAGCTGGCGCTCTTCCCGATGCTCTACTGGCCGATTGTACCCGGTCAGACGCCGCCCTCCGAACAGGCCGCGGCACGGCTCAACCGCTTCATGCGCGGCGGCGGCATCCTGCTGATCGATCTGCGCGATCCGGCGGGCCAGGGCAGTTTCGATACGATCGCGCTGCGGCGGGCGCTTGGCGGGGTCCGCATCCCGGCGCTGGCACCGCTGCCACGCGGCCATGTGCTGACCAAGTCCTTCTATTTGCTTCAACAATTTCCCGGCCGCTGGGCCGGCGGCACCGTCTGGGTTCAGAGCGGAAACCAAAAAATCAACGATGGCGTAAGCCAGGTGATCGTCGGCTCCAACGACTGGGCCGGCGCCTGGGCCGTCGACGCCTCGCTGCGGCCGATGTTCCCGGTCGTGCCGGGCGGCAGCGTCCAGCGCGAGCAGGCATTCCGAACCGGCATCAACATCGTGATGTTCGCGCTGACCGGCAACTACAAGGCCGACCAGGTGCATCTGCCGACAATCATGCGCAGGCTTGGCCAATGAGGCCGCGACAATGAGACAAGTCCAATGATCGGCGAGACCTCGATCGCGCTGGCGCCGCTGCTGCCCTGGACGCTCATCGGCATCCTGGGCGCCGCCGGTGCGCTGGTCGTCCTGCTGGCGACGCTGCGCCGCGCCCGGGGCGCCGTCTGGCGGCTGCTGGCGATCGCCGTGCTGATGCTGGCCCTCCTCAACCCGTCCTTCGTGGTCGAAGAGCGCGAGCCGCTCAAGGACGTCGCGGTCATCGTGGTCGACGAAACCCAGAGCCAGTCGATCGGCAAGCGCGGCGAGCGTACCAAAGCGGCGCTTGCCCATGCCCGCAAGGCGCTTGCCCGTTTCCCGAATATCGAAACGCGGGTGGTGCGGGTGCGCGGCGGCTCGATCCGCGAAGGCGAGGGCACGCGGCTGTTCAGTGCGTTGGAAAAGGCGCTGGGCGATATTTCACGGCGGCGGCTTGCCGGCGTGCTGATGATCAGCGACGGCCAGATCCACGACGTGCCCGCGCTGGCCAAAAGCCCGAAAGCGAACACGGCGGCGGCCCCGCCCCTCCTTTTCGGCCGCGCACCGCTGCATGTCATGATCAGTGGCGACCGGCGGGCCGGCGACCGGCGCCTGGCGCTGGTCAAGGCGCCGAGCTATGGGCTGGTCGGCAAGCCGCTTTCGATGACCGTGAAGGTCGAGGACCTGCCCAACATGAACGCCGGCGAAGCGCGCATCGCCATCAAACGCGACGGCAAGCCGTGGCAGACGGTCACCGTGCCAGTGGGGCGGCCGACCAAACTCGAGTTTCGGCTGGAGCATGCCGGCCCGACCTATTTCGAGCTTGAAGTCGAAGCCGCGCCGCGCGAGCTGACCATGCAGAATAACCGCGTGGTCGTCTCGGTGAGCGGAGTGCGCGACCGTCTGCGTGTGCTGCTGGTCTCCGGCGAGCCGCATCCGGGCGAACGCAGCTGGCGGAATTTGCTGAAGTCCGATCCCGCGGTCGACCTCGTCCACTTCACCATCCTGCGCCCGCCGGAAAAACAGGATCTGACCCCGGTGCACGAGTTGTCCTTGATCAGCTTTCCGGTGCGCGAGCTCTTCGATCTGAAGCTCAAGGAATTCGATCTCATCATCTTCGACCGCTACCGGCGGCGGGGCGTGCTGTTGTCGACCTATCTGCGCAACATCGCCAAATATGTCGACGAGGGCGGTGCGCTGCTCGTGGCGGTGGGCCCGCAGTTCGCCTCGCCGCTCACGCTTTACAACACGCCGCTCGGCGCCGTGCTGCCGGGCAAGCCGACCGGCCAGGTGCTCACCCGCGGCTTTCGCCCCGAGGTCTCGGCGATCGGCGGCCGCCATCCGGTTTCGGCGGGCTTGAAGCCGCCGAAGAACGCCAAACCGTGGGGCCGCTGGTTCCGTCAGGTGGAGGTCGCGACCGGCCCTGGCCACTCATTGATGAGCGGCATCGAGGGGCGGCCGCTGCTGGTGCTCAATCGTGTCGGCAAGGGCCGCGTGGCCCAGCTTCTCTCCGACCAGATATGGCTTTGGGGCCGCGGCTATGACGGCGGCGGACCGCAGGCCGAGCTGATGCGGCGCCTGGCGCACTGGCTGATGAAGGAGCCGGAGCTGGAAGAAAACGATCTGCGCGCCACCATTCGCGACGGCCGCCTTGAGGTGATCCGGCGCAGCCTCGAAAAAGACGACCGCCCGGTCACGGTGACCATGCCGTCGGGCAAGACGAAATCGCTCAAGCTCAAGGAGCTGGGCGACGGGCGGGCGCGCGCGATCCTGCCGGTCGACCGCGCCGGCCTATACCGGGTTGGGGACGGCACGCGCACGGCCATCGCCGCCGCCGGCGCGCTCAACGCCCTGGAGATGGCCGATGTGCGGGCCACCGACGAGAAGCTGAAGCCGATCGTGGCGGCCAGCGGCGGCGGCGTGGTCTGGATGGCCGAACAAGCCCTGCCGGAACTGCGGACGGTGCGTGCCGACCGAACCGCCACCGGCCGCTCGGGCTTGACGAACGCACCGTGGCTCGGCTTCCGCACCAACCGTGACTACGTGGTCACCGGCATCCGGGACGTGCCGCTGTTGCCGGCCATCCTGGTGCTTCTCCTGGGCTTGAGCGCGATCATGCTGGCCTGGCGCCGCGAGGGCAAATAGCGCGATTTGCCGACCGGCGCGAGCGGCGGTCTCAAACGTCAACGCAAGGCATCGTTTCGTCTCCGGCCGCCTGAATAGCGAGACGGCCGGGACAAGAGGCCGTTCGGATCCCTCGCCATTGGAACAACCCGTCAAGTAAGGCGGTTCGGCGACACCGGACCGCCCGCGCCGATGCCGGTCAAGCTCGATGGTTGGGCTCTGATGGTCAGGCTCGACGAGCATGACCGCGGGACAGACACAGGCTTGGTAGACCGACGTGGCGGAAGTAGCGGCAAGCAGGGAGGCGGAAAGAAAAGAGCCGGTTCCATTTTCAGGAACCGGCCCGTCGAGTTGTCCGCGAACCGACACCGAAGTGCCGGACCGCCCTGTTGTTCAGGCTAGAAGTTGTACTTGAAGCTCACCTGGATACGGTGGAGCTCGCCATTGGCGCTGTTCACCCAGCCAGCGAAGCCGTAGATGTATTCAACACCGATGTCGACCCGCGGAACCGGACGCCAGATCAAGTTGGCATGGACTGTCCAATAGTCCTGGACCGCGCTACCACCAGCATTCTTGCCGCCAGTAACCTGCTGGACGTAGTCGTTACGAATACGACCATAGACCAGGCTCGACCGCAACGTGTCGGTCCAACGGTGCTGGATCCAGACCTGGCCGCCATACTGGGCGACAGTCCGGAGGTTGAACCTGGACGGGTCTGTGCCATTGGCCACCACGCCAATCGCGTTGCCGGAGGCGAGTGTGTGCCGACCAAGGCCGCGCCCGAAGTAAGCGGACATGCCGATCGCCGTCCGGCGATTGTTGAAGCGCCAGCCGAAACCACCATGGATACCCCAACCAAACGCACTATCGCTCGCTGCGATGCCGTCATCGTAGTTAAGCCGACGGAAGATGGCCCGGATCGACGCACGCCCCGAGCCCCAAGTATGGCTCAGGCCGACGACGATTTCCGGCATGGTGTCGTTACCGACGGTGAGAGGCGCCACTGATGGCCCGGTATTGTTGAAGGCTGTAGTCGGCGACGTATCCGGGTTCTCGATCGAGAACACGAACGTGGTGCCGCCACCGAAGCTGTGCGTGTAACGCAGCTGAGCCTGGCGAACGAAGGGCACGCCAGCCGGGCCCGAGAAGTCGAGCACGTCCGGCAACGCTTCCAGGATCATGAAGGTCGACCAGGTCTGGCCCGCGAGGACCGGACCCAAACGTCCATACAGATGCCGCGCCCGGAAGGTATCCGAGTTCGACACGATCTGGTTGCCACCAGCGCCGAAGAAGTCACCCTGGATATGCGTTTCCAGTTCGCCCCAATCGGTGGGCGTCCAGGTGCGGATCCAGAACCGTGACTGCCTGGCATGCAGGCGGAAGTGGCCCTGCCTATTGCCAGCAGCCGTACCGTCTACCGCAACAATGCCAGCCGCGGTGGTACCAATTGAATCACCGCCTTGGGCGTTGACGTCGTAGATCAGGTCCAGCTTGGCGTAACCGCCGATTTGCATCGACGTATTGGTACCAGGCAGTTTCCACGACCGCGGCTTGGCCCCCGCCTCGACCGCTGCCGCAGGCGCAACCTGGCGCTTCCTTCGCTGCGTAGCTTCCAGCTTGCCCATCTTATTCTGCAAGCTTTGGATCTGCGTGCGCAGCTCCTCCATTTCGTCCGCCGCGGCTGGGACCTGAGCCGCAAGTAAGGCGATTGCTGCCCCCGAGCCCAACAGGGCGGAACGCGTACGCGTCATTTTCATGGAACCTCCTCTCCAGAAACCGGCAAGGTCAAGGAGTAGCTAGGGTTACACCCGGTTATTGATTACCCCGGGCTGCGTCCTTTATCGGATTTGATACCTTCCAGGGTCAAGCGCGATTGGAACAGTGCAAGGACATCGCCGCGCCACTGTGTCATTACCGCAACAAGCGGTCGATCGTCATTCAACCGGGTTCGATTGGCGGCGGAAACGCCGAAAATACAAAGCCTTGCAGAACAGGATAAGCGCGCGAGGTCTTACGTTGCATTAATGGCACGGCAACATTTCGGCGTAAGCCTGCCGGCCGCAGGCATACCGACAAACCGCACCCAAATAATCCGCACTATTGCAACGAATGGCGAAGGTCCCGATTTATCTCCCGAGCAGGCCGCTGGTCACCGCAATCGGGCCCGGGCATTACCGGCAGCCGGGCGGCTTGCCGTAGGGGCCGAGCCGGGAATTGCAGGGCGGCGAACCCTGGCAGCTATTAGGGTCCACGCCAACAACGGAACCGGAAATGCACGGCTCTCAACTTCTCGCCGATCCCGGCGGCATCCTGATCTGGGCGGTGCTGACGGCGTTCGCGGCCGGGCTCATGCGCGGCTTTGCCGGGTTCGGCTCGGCCATGCTGATGGCGCCGATCTTCTCGGTGTTGATGAGCCCGGCCCACATGGTCCCGATCGTGGTCAGCCTGGAACTGCCGATGGGCGCAATGCTCTTCGTTGGCTCGCGCAAGGACGTCGAATGGAGTTTCGTGGCGCCGCTTGCGGCGATCGCGGTCCTGGCAATGCCGCTGGGAATTTGGCTGTTGGTCAGCGCAGACACAGATTTTATGACCAAGGCCATCTCGACGATCGTCCTGGCATTCGTCGGTGTACTGGCGCTGGGCTGGCGCTATCGCGGCCCGCGGCCCTTGCCGCTGACCCTCGGCATCGGTGCGGTTTCCGGGGCGATGATGGCGACCTCCTCGGTCGGCGGACCGCCGGTGCTGCTTTACATGCTCGCCGCCGAGCACCCCACCCAGAAGATCCGCGCGAATATTGTGGGATACTTCTTTCTCACCACGATATTCCTGCTTGCCTTGGTGCTCGCCGCCTCACCCACGGCGGTGGCGGCGGTGGTTGATGCGATCGTCCTGCTGCCGGTTATCCTGCTGGGCTCGTGGATCGGCAGCCGGCTCGCCGGAAAAGCGGCCGATCAGCTCTACCGCCGCATCGCTTACGTGTTCCTGACCGGCGCGGCGATTTTTGGACTGGTTGGCTGACCGGCCTGCCGAAGATCCCCAAACAGCCATTCCAGTCATGGGCGCGCGCAAAAGAAAACGGCGGCCCGAAGACCGCCGTTCTCCTAGCATCGGCTCCAGGAGCCGATCGTCGATAGGCGCTAGGCCGCGCGACGACGCACCGGCCGCCGAACTGTACGGCGGACGCTGGCCGACTTACGGGCCTTGGACTTGGGCATCTTGCGCACGTTCTTGCGAAGCGTGGCGAGCTGCTTATGCACGGGGTTCGAAGAAGCGGACTTGCGAGCCGCCGGACGACGCTTGGCAGCCGTCTTGCGGGCAGGACGACGCTTCGCGGCAGTCTTGCGGGCCGCCGGACGACGCTTGGCAGCCGTCTTACGAACCGGCTTCCGCTTCGCGGCGGTCTTACGGACGGGCTTGCGCTTGGCAGCCGTCTTACGGACCGGCTTCCGCTTCGCGGCGGTCTTGCGGACGGGCTTGCGCTTGGCAGCCGTCTTACGGACCGGCTTCCGCTTCGCGGCGGTCTTACGAACGGGCTTGCGCTTGGCAGCCGTCTTACGAACCGCGGGCTTCCGCTTCGCGGCGGTCTTACGAACGGGCTTGCGCTTGGCAGCCGTCTTACGGGCAGGAGCCTTCTTCGCTGCTGTCTTGCGAGCAGCGGGCTTCCGCACGATCTTGCGAGCCGCCGGGCGACGCTTGGCAGCCGTCTTCTTGGCGGCCGGGCGACGCGACGACACAGTCTTGCGTTTCGGCTTTGCGGCCGAAGTCCGCTTGGTCTTGGATGCAGTCTTAGCAGCCATTGTCTGGCTCCTCATGTAGTTCAACGTAATGCCCCCAACGAAACTTCGGGTGGCAGAAAGGTACCTACGAGTACCGTGCGTCAGTTAACAAAAAGTAAGCATGAGAAATTTATTCCAAACGAGCGAAAACTTCTTAACACGCTCATTTCAAATTCTAGACGTGTTGCAAGCGTTGTATTCGTACACCAATGCAGACACTGCGATCACTGTCGTCCGTTCAAACAATCATTCAAATTACATGGATCGAACGCTGGACCGCGTAAGCGTCATTGCGTCGTAACGGGTGATTTCCGCGCGTTTGCGGGGTATAGGAAGCGTCCATCGACAACGACCTTGCGGGCACTGCCTTCGTCATGACGGTCCTGGTCACCGGCGCCGCCGGCTTCATCGGCTTCCATGTCTGTCGCGCCCTCCTCGACCGAGGCGAGCGCGTGATCGGCATTGACGACCTTAATAATTATTATGACGTGGCGCTGAAAGAATCGCGCCGCGACGCTCTCATCGGGCATAAAAATTTCGGGTTCGAAAAGGGCGACATCGCCGAGCCGGGTGTCATGACCGCCCTCTTTCAGAAGCACCATAGCGCCGGCGGCGGCATCGACCGTGTCGTCAACCTCGCCGCTCAAGCGGGCGTGCGCTACTCGATCGATCACCCCGAGCCCTATGTTCAAACCAACGTCGTGGGCCACCTGCACGTGCTGGAGGCCTGCCGCCGCGCGCCCGGCTTTCAGCACTTGGTCTATGCCAGCTCGTCCTCGGTCTACGGTGGCAACGACAAGCTGCCCTTCGCTGTCGAAGACCGGGTCGACAAGCCGGTCTCGCTCTACGCCGCCACCAAGCGCGCCGGCGAGCTGATGAGCCGGACCTACGCCCATCTCTATAAGCTGCCGCAGACGGGCCTGCGCTTCTTCACCGTCTACGGGCCCTGGGGGCGGCCCGACATGTCGGCCTATATATTCACCCGGGCGATCCTGGCCGGCGAGCCGATCCGTGTTTTCAACCACGGCGAGATGCGGCGCGACTTCACCTATATCGATGACATCGTGGCCGGGGTGCTCGCGGCGTTGGACCGGCCGCCTTCAGTTGGCGAAGGCCAAGAAGGGGCGCTGCCGCACAAGCTCTATAATCTCGGCAACAACCGGTCGGAGGCGTTGATGGACTTCATCGCCGCGATCGAGGATGCCTGCGGACGCAAGGCGGAGATCGTGTTCGAGGCCATGCAGCCGGGCGACGTGCCGGAGACTTACGCCGATATCGAAGCCAGCCGCCGCGACCTCGGCTTCGCGCCCAGCACCACGATCGCCAACGGCGTGCCGAAGTTCGTTGCCTGGTTTCGGGAATATCACGGGGCCTAAAGTGGCAGCCAGGCGCCTCACGCGCGCTTCGCGCATATTTGACTGAGCCGGCCGTTCCCGGCGCGCTATCCTCCGATCAACCCTCTCATGCACCGGAGGCTCGCCCCATGCGCGCGCTGATGATCGCTGTCTGCCTTGCGGCTGCCTTGGCCGGACCGATGCCCGCCCGGGCTGCCGGCGATTGTCCGCAGTCGCGCACCTTCCTGGAGCCGCACCTCAAGACCCGGCCCGAGGACGGCGAGTACTACGCGGTCCAGCGCGAGGCGATCAAGATCCCGATCGCCGAAATCCTGAAACGCATGGGCGGGCCCAAGCGCGCGAATGCGATTGCCCGGGCCACCCGTGCCCATGCCCGCCGCAAGCTGGCGGAAGGTGCGGTCGGCGCGGCGCGGCGGCACTGGCAGGACACGATCCTGCGCGCCGATGCGCTGATCGCCATCCTCACCTGCATGGGCCAGTTGGGCGATCCGGTCTGAGAGGTCGGCGCCGGTCGGCATAGTTCGCGCTACGAGACCGTCGCACCCTTGGCGTAGAGCGCCTCCAGGTCCTGGCCGAAAGTGTCCCTGATGATGTGGCGCCGGATCTTCAGCGAGGGCGTCATCATGCCGTTCTCGACCGAGAAGGCCTCACCCAGCACGATGAACCGGCGCACCCGCTCGGCCTGCGCCAGGTCCTTGTTGACCCGCGCCACTGCCTCGCCGACCAGCGCGTGGAAGTCGCTATCGCCGGCGGCATCGCCGAGCCCGCGCTTTTCCTTGTTGTTTGCCCGCGCCCAGTCCTTGACGAAATCCTGCTCGGGAACGAGCAGCGCCACCAGATGGGGCTTCTTGTCGCCATAGACCATCGCCTGGCCGATCTCCGGCTGCAGGGTGAGGAAACCCTCGACGCGCTGGGGGGCGATGTTGTCGCCGCCGGAATTGACGATGATGTCCTTCTTCCGGTCGGTGATCTGGATGTGGCCGTTGTCGTCGAGGAATCCGATATCGCCGGTGTGCAGCCAGCCGTCCTGAATGGCGGCCCTGGTCGAGGCCTCGTCGTTCCAGTAGCCCTTCATCACCAGCTCGCCGCGCACGCAGATCTCGCCGTCCTTCTCGATCTCGACCTCGACGCCTTTGACCGGCGGGCCGACCGTGTGGATCTTGTAGCCGTCGGGCGGGTTGGCGGCGATCAG
>DATKZM010000082.1:0-13471 GCA_035527975.1 Alphaproteobacteria bacterium
ACCGCGTCTTCAGCTCACACGACGATATCCTCGACCATTGCTGCGACGCCTGGAACAAGCTCATCGATCAGCCATGGAAAATCATCTCCATCGGTCACAGACAATGGGCCCATCGGTCATAATCAGCGGGACTTGGTATAAGCTCGTCAACCGGAACCGTCCCGAGATTCGGCAGGATGTAGGCGCGGGAGTTATAGTAACGGGGAAATGACAATCGGCGACAACAGACGATCAGCTACGTGAATGGAATCAGGGCGTTAGCTTCACCGACGTGTCGTGGTCGATCACCGAATGTCGTCATTATTCGCCGCCAAGTGCACCATGAGTGCACCATGGGCACCCATCTGATCTCAGCCGCTGACTTGAAACGGTTTGTCCGACCAGCCACGGTGGTGGCCATAAATGATCGGGGAAGAAGGCTCGGAGAATGTCTTCGCACTGGCGGATCGCGTTGCCGCCTCCAGTGAAATTAATTTCACTCCGCGCCCCGGTTCGATGATCTCACAGCCCACACAGGCCAAAACCAGAACAGACTCTACTTAGTGGCGATTTCCTCGATCAGAATGTGGATCAGCAACGCACAGCGTTTCAATTTGAAGATGCGATGATTGAGAAGATCATTAAGCTAGATTTTTAGTTTGACAGTGCCGAGGAAGGCGCTGTCAACTTAACGAAGGCAGGTCGCAGTTGAACGTTTGAGCTGAGCGGTTCAGGCAGCAGCGGTCACGGTCTGCCACGTGTTCATTGCTTCACCGCGAAACTGGCGCAACGTCGTGCGCGTGATCAGATGACGCTGGATATTGAAGGTGTTGTAGATAGCGGCGTGAATAGAGAGAAACCTTTGCGCCGATCCTGGCGATTTGAAACCTTGCATCCTGCGTTCTCGTTGCCGAACCGGCAGATGCGAATTCTCCGCCCGATTGTTGCTCCGCCCGCCGGTAACGTGTTTCTCCGTCATGCTGAGATCACGCAATGCAGCCCCGTATGACGGGAGTTTGTCGGTCACCACGTAGTTGGGTGCATATCCCTGTTTCTTGAGCAGCTTTCGCATCAGATTGAGCGCGGCTTTCTTGTTTCGACGGGATTGGACCAGGATATCCAGCACCTCGCCCTCGCTGTCGACGGCACGCCAGAGGTACATCCGTTTGCCGTTGATGGAGACGAACACCTCGTCCAGGTGCCAGCGACCATCGGGCCGGGGTCGAAGGCGCCTTAGCTTACGGGCATAGGTCTGTCCGAACTTCAGAGCCCAGCGCCGAGCTGTCTCGTAAGAAATCTCTATGCCCCGTTCGGCAAGCAGATCCTCCACATCGCGGTAGCTGAGCGGAAACCGGAAATACAGCCACACCGCTTGTTGGATGATGGCAGCCGGAAAACGATGCCGTCGGTAGGAGACTTTCTGCATTGCACGACATTATCGTGCCAGCGATACCATGGTCACGACGTTTATGTGACAGCACCCTCGGAGGCGCACTAAAGCGCGATAGCGTACCAAGCCGCTTTTGGTCACTCGCTTCTCGATGTAGCCACGTCCGGCACTCCTTTGCCGATGACCTTGGGCGGAGCGTAACCTGAAAAAGGCGGAGTACTAAAGAAAAATGCACCAGGATTGCACCATGCCGCTCTATTAACGCCACGTATGTTGATCTAAGTTATTGAAAAGATTGGCGCGCCCGGCAGGATTCGAACCTGCGACCTCAGGATTAGGAATCCTGCGCTCTATCCAACTGAGCTACGGGCGCGTGCCTTTGCGTGGGCCAAGCGCGATAATACGGCCAGACGCAGGCCCCGCATAGACCGTGCGGCGACCGCTAAAATCGTCCGGCTGATATCGTGCGGTGCAAGCGGGGTTTCAACGCCGGCCGCCGGCTCTAGACCGCCCGCGTCTTGAACCCCTCGGTCGAGCGGATCAGCGCGGCGCGGATGCCCGGTTCCATCGCCGAATGGCCGGCATCGGGGATCACCAGGTATTCGGCCTCGGGCCAGGCATGGTGCAGCTCGTCGGCAGTGACGATCGGGCAGACCATGTCGTAGCGGCCCTGGATGATCGTGCAGGGGATCTTGCGCACCGCGCCGACATTGGAGAGCAGGTGGTTCTCGGGCAGGAAGATCGCATGGCGGAAGTAATGCGCTTCGATCCGCGCCAGACCTAAGGCGACACGGTCGTCGGCGAAGGCGGCGATGGTTTCCGGGCTCGGCAGCAATGTCGAGCAGGCGCCCTCATAGCTCGACCACGCGCGGGCCGCCGGCAGGTGGACCTCCGGTTCGGGGTCGGTCAGGCGCCGGTAGTAGTGCTCAAGCAGATCGGAGCGTTCCGGGTCCGGCAGAAATTCCGCGAAACGCGACCAGGCCTCGGGAAACACCGAGCGCATGCCGTAGAGGAACCAGTCGATCTCCGGGGTGCGGCAGAGAAATATCCCGCGCAGCACGAAGCCGGAGCAGCGTTCGGGATGGGCGATGCCATAGGCCAGTGCCAGGGTGGAGCCCCACGAGCCGCCGAAGATCAGCCATTTGTCGATGCCGAGATACACGCGCAGCCGCTCGGTATCGCCGATCAGGTGCAGCGTGGTGTTGGCATCGATCTCGCCCAAGGGGGTCGAGCGGCCGGCGCCGCGTTGGTCGAACACCACGATGCGGTAATGCGCGGGATCGAAAAAGCGGCGATGCGCCGCGGTCGAGCCGGCCCCCGGCCCGCCATGAAAGAACAGCACCGCCGCGCCCTCTGGGTTGCCGCTCTGCTCCCAATACATCCGATGGCCGCCATCGAGATCGAGAAAGCCGCTTTCGTAAGGCGTGATCTCGGGGTAGAGGTCGGTGCGCATAATCCGGGAGCTCTCTGGATTGACATGGGCGCCCGACGGGTGGGCGATGGCGTTGGATTTATCGTTGGGCGGAGACCCTTATAAGGGGGCGGGCGGGATGAATACAGCGGTTAGGCACGGTGTGTGGCTGGGCTTTTTCGCCGTGCTCATGGCCGCGCCGGCCGCAGCCGAGCTTGTCCGAGCCGGGTCGGGCGTTGTCCGCGAGGTGGTCGATGGCGACACGGTCATCCTGGAGGACGGGCGCGAGATCCGCCTGGTCGGGATACAGGCGCCGAAACTGCCGCTTGGCCGGCCGAACTTCCGCGAATGGCCGCTGGCGCGCGAGGCCAAGGCGGCGCTGGAAGCGATGGTCAAGGGCAAACGGGTGACGCTCTCTTTTGGCGGGCGGCGGCGCGACCGCTACCGTCGCTGGCTGGCCCATCTCCACCTGGATGGAAGCGCCGGCAGCAAAGGCAAAGAGATCGCGGCCGGCGCCGGGCATTGGGTGCAGGGGCAGTTGTTGAGCCGGGGCTTGGCCCGGGTCTACAGCTTCGCCGACAACCGGGCCGCCATTGCGGAAATGCTGGCGCGCGAACGCGCGGCGCGCGCGGCAAAGCGCGGCATCTGGGGACACGCATATTATGGCATCCTCGATCACGGTGCGGCGGGCAGGCGGCTCAATTCGTTCCAGCTCGTGGAAGGGCGTATCCTTGTCGTGGCGCCGACGCGTTCGCGCACCTTCCTCAATTTCGGCCAAAACTGGCGCACTGATTTCACCATCGTCATCGCACGCCGCAACCTCAGGCATTTCAAGGATCGCGGCCGCGTTCTGGTCAAGCTGGCTGGCAAGCGGGTGCGCGTGCGCGGCTGGCTGAAACGCCGCAACGGGCCGATGATGGCGGTCACGCATCCCGAGCAAATCGAGGTTCTTGAGCGCTGATCAGGTCGGTCGCGCCGTCATGGCCGCGATGAGGCTCGCCATGAAAGCGCCGGCCGCGGCTTGGATGCCTGGGCGCTGGCTCTCGCGCGGTCCTGCAACATTGAGCGCGGCAATCTTGTTCTCGGCAATCCAGTGCGCCGTTTCGGCCGGTTCGTCCGCCAGCGTACCGGGCCGGTCAAGCCGGACAACGCGGTGCGGACGACCTTGGGCGTGGGCGAACTGCACGGTGAGCGCGGTGCCGCCCGAAATCGCGCCGTGCACGAGTATCAGCGTGCCATCGCTGTCGCGCACGTTCCACTCGGTGCGCTGGCGATAGGCCTGATGCGGCGTTTCGGTGAGGGGATAGACCCCGGGGATGGTGCCGTCCTCGGCGCGCCGCCCACATGGGCACCAGCCCCCGACGTCAAGGCCGGCAGCGAGGGCCGCATCAAGGCCGCCGCGGTCGACGCCGGTCTGTCCGCCGGAGACGATTATTTTCAGCATTGCGCCGAGTATAGCGGCCAGGCGTCATCGGTAATGCAAAAGCGTCAGGGCCGCGCCCCCGTTTCGGAAGCACGGCCCGGTGACCCGATCCAGATTGCGGTTGGCTCAGGCCTCGCTCAATTCGCTTTCCAACTTGGTCGTCGCGTCGTCCTCGTTGATCTTTTCAACCGCGGCCAGTTCACGGACCAGGCGGTCGAGCGCAGCCTGGTAGATCTGGCGTTCGGAATACGATTGGTCCGGCTGGCCGGCGTTGCGATGCAGGTCGCGCACGACTTCTGCGATCGACACCGGATCGCCGGAATTGATTTTGGCCTCGTATTCCTGGGCACGCCGGCTCCACATGGTGCGTTTGACGCGCGAGCGGCCACGCAGGGTCCTCATGGCGTTGTCCATGATCTTGTGGCTGGACAGTTTGCGAAGTCCCGAATCGGCCGCCTTTTGGACCGGCACTCGCAGCGTCATCTTCTCCTTGTCGAATTCGATGACGAACAACTTCAGGCTCTCGCCGGCGATCTCGCGGGATTCGATGCCGGTCACCTTGCCTACGCCATGCGTGGGGTAAACGACGAAATCACCGGTGCTGTACGGCAAATCAGATGCCATTCCGCTATTTCCCTTTTGTCTTTGTACTGGGGGTTTCGGGGCTTGGGTGTTGGTGACTTGCGCCTTCGCAGGCTGCCGATTTGCGGCCAGTGTCTGCACCGCCGGCATGGTCTTTACTGGTGATGTCCTGGCCGGCGGCTTCTTGGCCTGCGGCTTCTTGGCCTGCGGCTTCTTGACCGGCGACTTCTTGACCTGCGTCTTTGCCGCCGGCTTTTTCGTCGTCGTTGCTTTTGCGGCGGGCGTCTTTGCCGTGGGGGCCTTTGCGGCCCGCCTCTTTGCGGGCTGGGTCTTTTTGGCCGGAGCTTTCCTTGCCCTGGCTTTCGGGGGCTGGGTCTTTTTGGCCGGAGCTTTCCTTGCCTTGGCTTTGGCGGCTGGTGTCTTTGCTGCCGGGGCCTTCCTGGCCGGAGCGGCTCTTTTTGCGGGTTTCCTGGTCGGCGGCTTCTTGGTTGTGGCTTTTTTCGCGGTTGTCTTCTTGCTCGCAGTCGACTTGCTCATGCTCATTCCCAACTTGTTACGCGAACCGTGAGGCCTGCGGTCCCGCCGCATCCGGCCAAAACCTGCCGGTAACGGAATACCGCACGCGGAAAGCCCAGTGGACCTCCTGCGGATGCCAGTCCAGCCTGACGGATTGGGCACTTCCCCGCCGGCCCGCCATGAAGGGGCCGGCGCGCAGCCCGCCTCGCTCTTGTCACATATATATCACAAAAATGTGCCGATTCCCAGAGGCTGGACGCGAAAAATCCGCCCTATTGTCCAGGATGGGTGACAACGGACAATTAACAAGCTGAAATTGGCTCAGCCGCCGCCCGGCTTGTCGCTAAACTGCTCTTTGAATTTGTTGGGAACGTCTTTCCATTCGTCGGCATCGGCCGGCGTGTCGCCCTTGCGGGTGATGTTGGGCCATTTGGCGGCGTAATCGCGGTTGATCTCGACCCATTTTTCAACATCCGGCTCGGTGTCGGGGACGATCGCTTCGGCCGGGCATTCAGGTTCGCAGACGCCGCAGTCGATGCATTCGTCCGGCTGGATCACCAGCATATTGTCGCCTTCGTAAAAGCAATCGACCGGGCAAACTTCGACGCAGTCCTGATATTTGCATTTGATGCAGTTTTCGATAACGACGTAGGTCATCCGCTTTCTCCAAATCCCCTTACCATAGACCGTCGGCCCGGCTTGCTCCGTTGACCTAGCCCTCAAGCAGCCCGCTTCAAGGCTAAGCCTGAGGCCTCAACCGTTGATACCCAACCGGCCCAAAACACGTTTTCGGGCACTCCCGCTCTCGGCGTCACTGACATAGACGAGGCCGGCAACGCGCCGCATAAGATTGGCCTCGTAGTCGTGCAATTCGCCGTCGGCGTAGACCACCTCCCACAGCATCTCGATCATGCGAACCCGTTCGTCATGGTCGAACCGGTTCTTGATCACCTGGGCGAACGACCACAGATCGCTCGCCCCTTGAACCTTGGCGTCGGCGTCGGCGATCAGGGCCGCTGCCTCCTCCGATTTAAGCGCCAGCCGGTCCTCCAGGAGCCGGCCGATGGTGGCCCGTTCCGCCTCGTCGAAGACACCGTCCTGGTGGGCCGCCTCGACCAGCAGTCCTGCAACGGCAAGCGAAAGGTCGTCCGGCCCGGTGCCCCCGGAACCGGCCTCGCCGCCATCGCGGAGAAACGCGCGTATGCGCTCCAACATCGCCATCCCCTATCACGCGCCCCAAGGTCAGGCAAGCCTAGGTGGGTGCGCGTGTTTCGGTATGCAGACGGGGGCTGTTAGGATGCGTCATGCCCGAACTCGACCGGATGAAAATGCTGCGCCGGCACCCCTCGGCGGATCGCAACAAGGCGCCGATCCTGGCGGTGCTTCGCCGTGTCCTGCCGGCGGCCGGCACGGTGCTCGAGATCGCCAGCGGCAGCGGTCAGCACGTTGCCCATTTTGCGGAAGCATTGCCGCATCTGACGTTCCAGCCGAGCGATTCCGACCCCGGTTGCCGCGCCAGTATCGCCGCCTGGATCGCCGAGGCCGGTTTGGCCAATGTGCTGCCGCCCCTCGACATCGATGCGCGCGCGCCCGGCTGGGCGGCGGACCATGCCGACGCGGCTATTTGCTGCAATATGATCCACATCGCGCCTTGGGATTGCGCGGAAGGGCTGGTCGAAGGCGCCGCCCGCCTGTTGCCCGCGCAGGGGCCGCTGGCGCTCTACGGCCCCTTCAAGCGGAACGGGGCGCACACGGCGCCCACGAACGAGGCGTTCGATGCCAGTCTGCGCTGGCAGAATCCCGATTGGGGCATCCGCGATCTGGAAGCTGTCGAGGCGCTGGGTAGCGCGCAAGGTCTTGCGCTGGACGAGATCGTTGAGATGCCGGCCAACAACCTGATCGTGGTCTTGCGCAAGCGGGCTTAAACGCGCCGGGCGGCCGATCTCATTCTGCGGTGCTTGCGCCGGCGGGCTGCTTGCGGCGGCGCATCAGCATATTCAGCACCTCAACTAAGATCGCATAGCCGATCGCAAAATAGATGTAGCCCTTGGGGATGTGAAACCCGAGCCCGTCGGCAACCAGGGTGACGCCGACGAGCAGCAGGAAACTGAGCGCCAGCATCTTGACCGTCGGGTGGCGGTTGACGAAATCGCTGACCGGATTTGCCGCGACCAGCATCACCAGCACGGCGAGCACGATCGCCGCCGCCATCACCTCGACATGGCGGGCCATGCCGACGGCGGTGACCACAGAGTCGATCGAGAAGACGATGTCCATCACCGCGATTTGCGTCACGACCAGTCCGAATACCGCCGCCTTCGGCGGCTTGCGGCTTGCCCCGTTGTGGTCCTCGCCCTCGATATTCGCGTGCATCTCGCTGGTGCCCTTGGCGATCAGAAAGAGGCCGCCGGCGATCAAGATCAGATCGCGCCATGAAAACACTTGGCTGAACAAACTGAAGAGCGGTTTGGTCAGCCCGATGATCCAGGTAATCACCAGCAAAAGTGCGATCCGCGTCACCAGCGCCAGCATCAGCCCGGCCTTGCGCGCGGCCGGGCGGCGCGCCTCCGGCAGCCGGTCGGCGAGAATGGCGATGAAAACGAGATTGTCGATGCCAAGCACGATCTCGAGCGCCGTCAGAGTGACGAGGCTCAACCAGATGTCGGGGTTGGTGATCCAGTCCATCGCTAACGCTCCGCCCATTTGTTGTGGCCATTCGACAGATCGGTGTGCTCGGGTCGGACCGCGTTGAGCCGCCGCGCCCAGCTCGTTTGGTTCACTCGTTCTCCATCAGCCGATCGAGCGCGCGGCGGTCGGCCTTGGTCGGCCGTCCCGCACCGCGCTCGCGTGCCGCCTGGCGGGGTGTTGTCTCGCGTGGCGGTGCGGGCGGCGTGAGATCCTCATAAAGCCCGCGCGCTTCGGCGGCGGGGCCGCGGTGCCCGCCCATAGCCTTCACTTCCACGACGCGGATTAAACGGCTTTGCGGAAAGGTCAGAATATCGCCGACCCGGACCGGATGGTGGGCCTTAGCGATGACCTCGCGGTTGACCCGCACGCGCCCGGCGGCGCAAAGCTTGGAGGCCGTGGTGCGGCTCTTGAAGAAGCGGGCGTACCAAAGCCATTTGTCTATACGCAGCGTCTCGGTGCCCGGCTCATCAGACTGGTCCTTCGGCATGGTCACTTCGGGCGCACCAGATCGCGCAAGCCCGCGAAGGGCGAGTCCGGATTGTCGCCTTGCCGCGGTTTTTTCCTGCGAGGCCGGGCTTGATTGGGGGGTCGCTTTACGTTAGGGCGCGCACGATCATACGTCACGCCGCCATCGGCCTTGCTGGCGCTGTAGCCAAGGAAGCCCAGCACCGCTTCCATTTCCGCCTCCTCGCAGCCGACGATTGCGCGAAATTCGGGGGTCGCCGCGAAGGCGCCCTGACCCGCGCCACCCGTGCCTCTGCGGGCCGTATCGGCAAGCTTTTCCAGACGATCGGCTTTGACCGCAATTCCATTGATCGTGCGGTAACCGCAAGCGAGATAGAACGCCTCCGGCACGTCAGGTTGGGCTCGCAGCGAGGACGCTCTGGGATCGAAGCGCGGCGCCGGTCGTCCCGCATGCGCAGCCCACAAGAGACGGCGCAGGCGGATGGCGGCCGGCCGTTGAAGCGCCGGGAAGTAGACGGTTTCCTGGCCGATGCGAATGCCGAGTGCCGCGAGCGCCTTGCGCTGCGCGGGTTGCAGGCTGGCGATTAGGTCGCTCACCTTGCGCCGCGGCAGGGCGCCCAGCGCTTCCACGAGCTGGAATACCAGCCCGCGCGCCGGCCCGTCCGGCGGATCGGCCTCTGCCGTTGTAAGCGCCGAGAGGCGTTGGGCGATCAGCCCGGCCACCCAGCGTCCGATCCGCGCACTGACGCGGCCGCGCAAACCGCCTTCCAGAAGGTCGCTTGCCAGCGGCTCGACCGCCGGCGCGATGGCGCGCGAGGCGGCTCGCAGGCGGCCGATGACATCGCCGTCCCAGACGATCTGGCCATCGTCGTTGAAGTTGAAATCCGTGTCGGCCGCGGACTCCAGCGCCGCCACGCGTCCTTCGATCGCCGCGCGCAGCGCCCGGTTGGCGGCGGCGACAAGCGCCTTGGCATCCTCGCGTCCGGCCGTCACGTCGGGCTCGAAACGAAAGCCGCGCAGGCGGCCGACAAACTGGCCCTCGACCAACACCTCGCTCTTGGCGTTCACCGATCCGACCAGTTCGGCGCCGTCGGCAAGGCCGCGTACCAGGACGGCCGCGCGGCGGTCGACGAAGCGCTGGGTGAGGCGGTCGTGAAGCGCATCGGAGAGCTTGTCCTCGATCGCCCGGGCGCGCTCCTGCCAATGGGCGGCATCGGTCAGCCAGTCGGCCCGGTGCGACACATAGGTCCATGTCCGAATGTCGGCGATCCGCCCGGTCAGCGTTTCGATATCGCCCTGCGTCTGGTCGGCCCGGGCGATCTGCTTGGCGATCCAGTCGGGCGGCAGGGTTTCCTCGGCACTGGTCAAAAACAGAAAAAGCCGCTTGATCAGCCGGGCATGGTTCTCCGGCATGATCTTGCGGAAATCGGGGATCTGGCAGACGTCCCACAGCAGGCGCACGTTCGCGGGGCTTTTCGCGCGTTCGCTCACCTCCTCGTCGCGAGCGAGCTCGGCCAGCACGCGCTGGTCCTCGGCGGTGCGCGCGCGGATCAGCGCGCGATCCCGCGGCGGTCGCTCCAGGCTGCGGAGCAGAAGGGCGGGCGACTTGAAGTCAAGATCGGGATTGCGCCAGAAGATCGCCTCGGCGGCCGGAAAGCGGTGATTCTCGATGGCATCGACGACCTCCGGGTCGAGCGTCTCGAGCATGGCGGTCGACCCGAAGCTGCCATCGTTCATGTGGCGGCCGGCGCGCCCGGCGATCTGGGCAAGCTCGGTGGTGGCCAGGCGGCGGTGGTGGCGGCCGTCGAACTTGACGACGGCGGAAAAGGCGACGTGGTCGACATCCATGTTGAGGCCCATGCCGATGGCGTCGGTCGCGACCAGATAGTCGACCTCGCCGGCCTGGTACATTTCGACCTGGGCGTTTCGGGTGCGGGGCGAGAGCGCGCCGAGCACCACCGCGGTACCGCCCCGGCGCCGGCGCAGCAGCTCGGCGAGCTCGTAGACGCTGGCCGCCGAAAAGCCGACGACGGCGCTGCGGCGGGGCAGGCGGGTCAGCTTCTTGTGGCCGGCGTAGGTGAGCTTGGACAGGCGCGGCCGGGTCATGAACTCGGCCCCCGGCACCAGGCGGCGGATCAGCGGGCCGATGGTCTCCGCGCCGATCAGGATGGTCTCGCTCAATCCCCGCGCGCGCAACAGCCGGTCGGTGAAGACGTGCCCGCGTTCGGGATCGGCCGCCATCTGGATCTCGTCGACGCCGAGGAACTCGACCGGCCGGTCGAGCGGCATCGATTCGACCGTACAGAGGAAATAACGCGCGCGCGGCGGCACGATCTTCTCCTCGCCGGTGACCAGCGCCACCGCGGCCTTGCCCTTGAGCTTGACGACCCGGTCGTAGTTCTCGCGCGCGAGCAGACGCAAGGGAAACCCGATCATGCCGCTGGCATGGCCAAGCATCCGCTCGATCGCGTAATGGGTCTTGCCGGTGTTGGTGGGCCCGAGCACCGCGAGCACGCGCGGCTGGAAGCTGCCTGTCGTCATCGCTTGGGAGGATCGGGGTTCATCGACCTGGATGCAAGAGGCGCATCTCTGCACGTCCCCCACTGCGAAGAATTGGAATGTTACCGGTCGGTTCGGATGTCTGGTTCTGGCCCAAAAGCGGACCCGGAAAATCGCAAACGGAATGTCGGCTTATAGCCGAGGCTGTTGAAGAAGTCGCGGAGGTCAGGATTTTTGAAACAATGATTCAAGATTCGGGACTTTTTCGAATCAACAATGCTGCAAGCGCGGCTCACACAAACAATAGTTGCACAAAATTTGATGGTCCCGACTTCTTCAACACCCTCAGCCAGAAGCGGACTCCCGGATTTCCTTGAAAGAAGCGCTCGCCGGAGCAAGGTGCTCGTAGGGTCAATTTAGCTGATCGACGAAGAACATCCGCAGGGGCACCTTGTTCTTCACCGGCAGGGTGCCGCGCTCTTCGGTCGTGGCGTTCCCGAGCAGGGTCAAGGTTGCCTCGGAAATATTGACGCGGCCTGCGTCGCTCGCGGCTTCCAGGCGGGAAGCGACATTGACGGTGTCGCCCCAGATGTCGATGCCATGTTCGCCCAGGCTGCCGGCGATGGCAGGGCCGGAATGTACGCCGATGCGGACTTCCCAGGCCGGCTCCCCCAAGGCGACGCGGGCGCTGTTCTCCGCTGTAATGTAATCGCGGATCGCCAGGCCGGCGGCGACGGCGTCGCGTGCATGGTCGGCGCTGGCCGCCGGGATGCCCGCGGCCGCCATATAGGAATCGCCGATGGTTTTGATCCGTGTGAGGTCTAAGCGCTCACATATCTTGTCGAAGGCGCCGAAGTAGCGGGCGAGGGTTTCTAACAGCACGGCGGGTTCCAGCGCTTCGGTGTGGCGCGTGAAGCCGACAAAGTCAGTGAACAGGATACTGGCTTGCGAATAGAACTGACCGCGCACGGGTGTCTTCTCCTTTGCCCGCGCCACCACATCGCCGCCGTCGCGCGCGGGTCCGCCCTGCAGCAGGCGAACAACCTGGTCGGCCAGCCGGCGCAGCGCGTCGATAGCGCGCGCATCCAGGGTCTTCGGCTCCGGCGCCATGACGCAAAGCGTGCCCACAATGTAGCCGCCGGCGCTGACCAGCGGCGCGCCGGCGTAGAAGCGCAGGGACATCGGCGGGTTGATGAACGGATGTTCCCTGGTCCTTTCGTCTGTGCGCAAGTCCTCAATGATCAGGACATCGCCTTGCGCGAGGACGAACTGGCAGAGGGCGCCTTCGATCGGTCTCTCCGTTGCAGCCGCCTCCGGCACGCCGCACGATTGCAGGGTGTGCTGATCCGGCCGGTCTAGGATGTTGACCATCGCGATCGGGGTGTCGGCGACGGCGCAGGCGATCTGGATGATGTCGTTGAGGTGCGGGTCCTTGCGGTTGAACCCGGTCAGTCCGAGCACGCTGACTTCGCGCAGGCGCTCTGCCTCGTTGTCGGGAACCGGCGCCGGCTTGAAGCCGTCACCCATCGTCCCCTCGTCGTCGGGTTTAGTCATGACGTTGTCGATCTTTCCTGCTTCCCGGAAACATGTGCGACCGCTACCTCTTGGTCAAAGGAAGAGTTTCCCCTCGGCGGACATCGTCGGTTAGTCGCGTCTGATGGAGGCGGACGAAGCGGAGACGCTCGGATCGCGTTTGTGCCCGAAGCTTATGGTCGGCACACGAGCATGTTCATCTCGGCCTGATGTCTCCTTTGGGTCGGTTCTGTTGAAAAACTCGGTTGCGAATACTTCGAAGCGTATCTGGCGCAACGATGATTCGCTGAGAGGGGCGTTCGCGGACGATCGTTACGCGGAAGTCTTCCGTCTGATTCGAAAGTTACCAGCCAATGTGGCCAGTGGAGTTTTTCAACACAATCGGTCAGAAGGGTACATCATCGGTCAGAAGGGTACATCCTGCGGGTGCTCGAATTGTTTGCGCTCATACCCTAAGAGCGGACATTGCTGATCAACTGAACAATCCGTTTCCATTGGTCCGAGGCCGGCTTGCTCAGATCACGCTCTCATCCAGCGAATGTTGGTTCGTCGACGCCGGTTTGGTCGGAGGCCGTTTTATGGAGCAGTCCATTATCGCTCCTACGTGCCTTCAGGTGATCGCCAAGCGTGTCGAGAGAATTGCGGCAATCGGTCGGTTTGGCCGCAGTTAAGGCAAGCTGACATACGGCAAAAAGGCAACCGATCTCCGTGCGTGCGTCTATTCTGCGGCCGCCCTCGCGGGCCCGCGCGGCACCGTGACGCCGACCATGGCATCCCGGGTGACGAGCTCGGCAAGCTCGACCTCGCTCAGGCCGTCGCTGCCTTCGGGGCGCATCGGCAGGACCAGATAGCGCATATCGGCCGTCGAATCGTGGACGCGGATCTCGACCTCGGCCGGGATCGTGGTGCCGAATTCCGCAAGCACGGCGCGCGGCTCGCGCACGGCACGCGAGCGGTATTCCCGGCTCTTGTACCACAGCGGCGG
>DATKZM010000083.1:0-2905 GCA_035527975.1 Alphaproteobacteria bacterium
TCAGCCAGCTCGTCGCCCAAATGCCGGATGGGGTGAAGCAGCAGATCGCACTTCTCGCCCCGAAGCTCTTGCAGCCGGAGGCGCGGGCGCCGGGCTACTTCCAGGTGATCGCGACGGCAATCAACATCATGCAGGACCACATCACGCGCACCCGCCTGGCCGGCGAGCCGCCCCATGTGCTGCTGGTGCCGCGCATGGGCAAGATCGGCCTGTTGGACTTCAACCGCGCCAAGGAGGCGATCGCCGAAGGCCGCGCCTGCGTCGAGCGCGCGCTCCCGCTCCTGCGCGAATTCCTCTAGCGCCGGTTCACCCCAACAACAGCCCCGGAAAATGGCAGTTGCAGGCCATCAATGGGTGATGGCGGCGACAGCGGACATCGGAATTTGAGGGGCGTGCAAAAGAGGATCATAGTCCTCCCCGAAACGACCCATGCCAAACCTCGGAGGCAAACCATGAAAAGCATTTTATGCGCATCGCTATTGATCCTGCTGATGCCAAGCGCTTATGCCGCCTCATTGCCGGGCGACAGCGCCGAGGGGAAGCGATTGCTCGACGCGAACTGCATGGAATGCCACCAGACCGACATCTACACCCGCAAGGATCGAAGCGTTCAGTCGTTGGAGGGGCTGAAAGAGCAGGTGGGCGGCTGCACTCATATGGCAAGAAAAGAGTTCTCCGCGAGCGAAACGGACAACCTCATCAAATACTTGAACGACCAGTTTTATCATTTCAACTAGGTCCGGCGCCGGTCGCGCCCGGGGCGCAAGTTTAGCGCAACAACAGCCCCGGAAAATGGGAGTTGCAGGCCATCACATGGGTGATCGCGGCGCGGTCATATTCGTCGCCCGAGCGATAGGCATCGAAATAAGCATTGAGCCGCGTCACGCGCTCGCTCATGGCCTCCACAGCCTGCAAGCCCACCGAGACGCCGTAATTGGCGAAGGCGATGCGGACCTGCGGTAGATAGGGCTCGCGGGCGAAATAGCCTTCCGCCATCCACATGCGGTCGAGCATGGCCAGCGAGCGCTGGCGCTGGATCACCGCCCAATCTTCATCGGGAAAGAACTGCGTCATCCACAGCATCATGCCGAGCCCGAGATCCTGGCTGATGACGAGCACGCCGGCCGTGGCATCGATGAGCGCCTTCATCTCGGCGATCTCCGGCGCCAGCGCCACCGCGTCGAGCAGCCGGTAGGACACGTAGCCGTCGAAGGCATCGAGCGCGCCGAACCCATAGCCGGGATAAGGCCCGCTCAAGTCTTCTTGCATCTTCCAGATGACGCCACGGCCCGGGACCACGAAGGGTTCGTGAATGGCGCGCGCCAGCGCTACGCCCTCGTCCTTGAACTTGGGGTCGTACCGCGAAAGCACATGCAGCGCGTAAAGCCACATCGAAAGGTAATGGAAATACTGGCCGTCGCGGTCCGGCTCCTCGCCGATGCGGATGCCGCGTTCGCGCCCCAGCACGCGCTTGACCTCAGACACGACCCACAAAGCCTCGTCGAGATATTTCTGCTCCTTCAGCGCCTCGTAGAGAGAGGCGAGAAGGACGACGCCAAAGGCGTCGGTCCAGAGATAGCGCAACCCGTTCGGCCAAATCCGCTCGGCGCGCATCCATGCGACCTTCCGAAGGACAGTGTCGATGTCCTTGAGCCCGCGCATCAACCAATCTCGTCGTCAGGCGGATCGTCCTCGAGCGCGCGATAGGCCGCGCCTTCCATGTCCTCGAACTGGCCCGAGCGCAGCGCCCACAGAAAGGCGCCGAGGCCGAGCGCGCCGAGCACCAGCGCCGCGGGGATCAACCAGGCGAGAGCGGTCATGACCGCCCTCCGCCCGCCAGCCGCGCCGCATTGAGCGTCACCGCGATCGAAGAACTCGACATGACGATGGCGGCGATCAGCGGCGTGACAAAGCCTGCCATGGCGAGCGGCACGCAGATGATGTTGTAGACCGCCGCCACGCCGAAATTCTGCAGGGCCATGGCGCGCGCCCGGCGCCCGGTGCTGATCGCCTCGATCACAGGAGCGAGCTTGGCGCCCTGGAACACGAAATCGGCGGCACGCTGGCTGATATCGGCGGCGCTCGCCGGCGAGATGGAGGCATGCGCCGCGGCCAGCGCCGGCGCGTCGTTGAGACCATCGCCCGCCATCAGAATTTTCCGCCCCTCCTTGGCCCGCGCCTCCAGCCAGGCGATCTTGTCGGCGGGCTTCAATGCGCCGAGCCATGTCTCGATGCCGGCAGCGCGCGCGGTCCTTTCCACAACGCCGATCCGGTCGCCCGACAGCAGCGCCACGTCGTAGCCACGCCGTTTCAGTTCTGCGACTGTCTCCGCCGCATCGGGGCGCAGCGCATCGGCCAAGCCGAACCGCACTGGCGCCTCCGTGCCGCGCCGGTACCAGACTTCGGCTCCTTCGGCGCTCCCGCCGCCGCCGTCCGCACCGCACCATGCGGCGGAACCGAGCCGCTCCTCTCCACCCGCCGTGTTTCGCGCCATGCCCTCGCCGGGGGTTTCCTCGACACCTGCCGCCGGAGCGACGGCCCCAAGCCGCCCCTCGGCCGCCGCGACAATGGCCCGCGCGTAGGGATGCCGGCTGGCCGCGGCAAGCGCAGCCGCAGCGGCCAACGTGTCGTCTGAAATGTCTTCATCTTCAATAAGTTGTGGCTTGCCAAGAGTGAGCGTTCCGGTCTTGTCGAACACCACCATGTCGATCTCGGCGATGCGCTCCAGCCCGTCCGGCGCCTTGACCATGACACCGCGTCGGAACAAGCGGCTCGCCGCGGCGATCTGCACCGCCGGCACCGCAAGCGCCAGCGCGCAAGGGCAGGTGATGATCAGGACGGCGATGGCATAGGTGAGCGCCGTCTGCCATGGCGCGCCGAGTGCGAGCCAGCCGAGGAAGGTCGC
>DATKZM010000084.1:0-2367 GCA_035527975.1 Alphaproteobacteria bacterium
ACTCTTGCGTCTGCTGGGTGGTGAACTGGGACACGAGCGGCAGGAAGGCCCGCTGGCCCTCGGCCTCCAGCAGCAAGGCCCGCCCTTCGGGGCTGACCAGGGGGATCAGGTTCGGCGGAAGCTGGTAATCGCCCGCCCACGCCACTGAGACGGGAACAGCCAGGCAAAGCAAAAACGCGAACGCAGAGAACCGCTTCATTTGATGCCCCCCAAGGCGCGGCCAATTAGACCGCAGCGGCGGGACGTTAGCTTAGCGACCGGACGATCGGCAACATCCATCGCAATTGCCGACGCGGCGGCAACGCCGGAACGATCTCCAGGCCAATCCCATCGAAAAGAGCTAGGATCGCCGCTCCCACATCGATGGAGACATGACATGCCAGGCCGGGTTCTGCTCGTCGCTGCCGCATCCCTGTTGCTCGTTGCCGGCCCGGCCATCGCGGCCGAGCAGACCGCAATCGCCTACATCCAAGATCGCTACGCCGATGCGCCCGAGCCCGGCGCCAAGGCGCGCTATTCGCCCCGCATCGATAAGCTCTGGGCCGCCTGCCTCGACAAGGAGAAGCAGAGCGGCGACCCCTGCATGGATTTCGACATCTGGGTCAACGCGCAGGATTGGGAGATCGAGAACCTCGAGGTCGAGCAGATCGCGGCCGACGGCGGCAAGGCGGCCATCCTCGTGCGGTTCGACAATTTCGGCCGCCGCGAAACCATCTCCTACAACCTTCTCAAGGACGAGAACGGCTGGGTCGTCGACGAGATCTCGACCGGCTGCGACACGCTGTCGGGCGTCCTCAGGGGCGTGCCGTCGACTGCGTGCTGAGCCCCGCGCGCAGCTGAACGGGACTTGCGGCCGTCAGCGGGTCAGCGGCGCCGCCACCCGGAAGCCGAGCACGTAGCCTTGCGGCCGATAGTCGGTCGCTTCCCCGTAGCGGTGCGCCACGGGAAGCTCGTCGGCAAGGCTGGGCCAAGCGCCGTTGCGAACGATCCGCGCCGGGCAGTCCTCGCTGAGCCAGGGGGTGCCGTCGGCGGGCGCGCCCGTGTAGGTCTCATGGTGGCAATCCTCGACCCATTCGCGGACATTGCCTTCCATGTCGTAAAGGCCGAACGCATTCGGCGTCTTCTCGCCGACCGGGTGCGTCTCCAGCGACGCGTTGTTGATGTACCAGGCATAGTCGCCGAGCGCCGCCGCATCGTCGCCGAAGGAGTAGACCGAGCTCGACCCCGCGCGCGCCGCATATTCCCATTCGGCCTCCGACAGCAATCGGTACGGCCTGCCGGTGAGTTCCGACAGCCACGCCAGATAGTCCTGGAAATCGTCGAAGCTCACATTGATCACCGGCCTCGTGCCGCGCCCAAAGCCGGCATCGGGCGCCTTCGCCGTGCACCCGCCATGCGCGACGCACGCATCCCACTGATCGAACGTCACCTCGAACTTCGACACGGCGAACGGCTTGGCGATGGTCACCTCGTGCTGCGGGTGCTCGTTGTCCCAGCCTTGGCCCGGAGGCGAGCCCATCATGAAGCGCCCGGCCGGCACGACCACCATCTCGGGACAGTCTTCACATTCCCGAAAGCTGTCCTTCGCTTTCAGCGCGTTCTCGGCTTCGGCGGTGAGGAGATAGGGTTCCACCTGCGTGATCCGATAGTGCTGCTCCTTCAAATAGGCCTGATTGAGCCAGGCGACTCCGCCCGCGGCCACGAGCACAATCAACGTGCCGACCAGCGTCTGGATGCGGCGCCTGACGCGCGCCTGGCGGCGCCTCTCGCGTTCGGCGCGGCGGAAGATGTCGTCGGAGGACACGCCGAGCAGCCCGGCCAGAACCTTGGCCAGCGCCAGATCTTTGCCATCGCCCTCCTCGCGCGCGTCCGCCGCGAGCAGGTGGCTAGGTTCGTCGGTGATCTGCCCTTCGGCGCCGAGTTTGAACCGCAGCGAAGCCGGCATGCATTCAAGCGCGGGGTCGCCCGGCTTGCCGGCGACGATGAGCGGGATCACCGGGCGGCCGGGGTGGCGCGATCGGAACAGGCGGATCTCTTCGGTGACGTAGTGGCTCTTCGCGGCCGCCGGCGAGCAAATCACGATCAGCGCGTGTGAGGCATCGAGCGCGGTGAGCGTCTGGTCGGTCAGCGTATGCCCAGCGGTGAAGTCCTCGCGGTCGCGGAAGATCGGCCGGAGCGTCGCTGGGATTGCCCCGGTCGCCGTCTCCCGGCCCACCAGGTCCTTGTCGATGGGGAAGGATTCCAGCCCGCGATGCAGCCATTTGGCCCAACCGGTGTCGGCATGGCTGTAGGAAATAAAGGCGCGGTATTTCAGCGCCACGGGCTCGACCATGACAGCACCAGCAATGGAAGCCGAATTATGGAGAG
>DATKZM010000085.1:0-187325 GCA_035527975.1 Alphaproteobacteria bacterium
TCGAAGCGAAATCACCTCTCCGAGGCGGCAGCCGGTCAGGGCGAGCAGGTGGATCGCCGCGACGGCGCCCGGAAGCTCTGTTCCAGTGCGGTCCGCCTCGGCGAGCGCCTTACCGATCTTCTCAAGCTCGTCCGCAGTGAAGAAGCGCTCGCGCTTCTTTTCGGGGAAGTGCTTGACGTGGCGGCAGGGATTGGAGCCGTCGGGGCGTAAGCCCCAAGGCTCCGAAAGTGAGAACATCTTGCTTAGCAGGGCAAGCGTCCGATTGGCCGCGTAGGGCGTGGATCGCATCGCGTGGTGTAGGCTAGCTATGTCGGATCGTTGGACCCCCCCCACCTTGGTCCGCCCAAGCCGAGGCTTGATATTGGCATCGATCAGCTGGCGGTCGGATTTGATGGAAGATGGCTTTTTGTGCTGTTCGGCGTACTCCAGGATATAGCGTTCACAGAGCGCCGTAACGGTGGGCGCAGCGCGTGCTGCTTGCCGATTGCCGCTCGGATCGTTTCCTTTGCGCGCCTCGCCCAGCCATTCCCTGGCTGTCCTGCGCGCCTGATCGACGGTGATCTCGCCATGTAGGCCAATCGAGGGCTTTCGGGCCCGGCCCTGTCGTCCACCCCCGACCCGGTATTTGACCAGATAGACGCGGCGCCCAGTGGGCGTAATCTTGCAGCCGAAGCCTTTGACCTCTGTATCCCACAGAATGACATCTCTATTTTTGTCGGGCGGACAGCCTTCTACGCTGCGCTTTGTCAACTTGACGGTCGGCATATCTCGCTTCCTTCGGAAATCGGTACCACGTAGGTACCACGTCAAAACGTACTACATGGATCGCTTGCGAACAAGATGGTATATATAACTGATAAATATCAAACGGATAAGGCTATTACGAGTGCGGAGGCGTAATTGGGAGTTATATGTGGAAAGAGACTTAAAATCCGTTTCCCTTCGGGGAGTGCAGGTTCAAGTCCTGCCGCCCGCACCAATCTGGCCGCGCGCTACCTGTGCTCGGCCTCGAAGGCGGCGATATAGCCGCGGCTCAGCGGCACGGCTTCGACATCGCGGGCGAGTTGCATCTGGAAGTTCATCCAGCCCATGCGCCGGAAGCCGACTTCGCAGGATTGAAGGTAGAACTCCCACATACGGCAAAAGCGCTCGTCATAGAGCTTGGCCGCTTTGTCGCGGTTGGCCTGAAAGCGCCGGTTCCATTCCTTCAGCGTCTCGGCGTAGTGGAGGCGCAGGATCTCGATGTCGGTGATCCAGAGCCCGGTACGCTCGACCGCGGCGATGGTCTCCGACAGCGACGGTGAATAGCCGCCTGGAAAGATGTACTTGGTGAGGAAGGCGTTCGTCATCCCGGGCGGGTCCTTGCGCCCGATCGAGTGGATCAGCGCCACGCCGCGCTCGTTCAACAGCGCGCGGGTCTTCCCGAAGAACTCGTCGTAATGGCCCATGCCGACATGCTCGAACATGCCGACCGAGACGACACGGTCGTAGTGGGCGTTGTCCTCGCGGTAGTCGAGCAGCTTGAAGCTGACCTTGCCGTCGAGACCGGCCGCCTTGGCGCGCGCCTCGGATATTGTGTGCTGCTCCTTCGAGAGCGTGACCCCCACCACCTCGACATCGGCAGTTTCGGCCAGATAGAGCGCGAGCCCGCCCCAGCCCGAGCCGATATCGAGCACACGCATGCCCGGCTCCAGCAGCAGCTTGGCGGCGATATGGCGCTTTTTGTTGGCCTGCGCGGTCTCCAGCGTGTCGCCGGGCGTTTCGAAATAGGCGCAGGAATATTGCCGATCCTCGTCGAGGAAGAGATCGTAGAGCGCGCCGCTCAAATCGTAGTGATGCGCCACGTTGGCCTGCGCCTTGCCGATGACGTTCTGCTGCTGGGACTTGCGGAAGACGGCGGCAAGCTTGGGGTCGATGGCGCGGCTTGTCAGGTTGATGCCGCAAAACTCCAGGAAATCGTAGAGCGAGCCGTCCTCAATGGTGAGCGTGCCCTCCATGTAGCCTTCGCCCAGATATAAATCGGGCTTCATCAGAAGCTTGCGCAGAAGCGTTGCATCGTGGAGGCGGATGCGCGAGCGGGGGCCGTCGGCCGCGCCCTCGAAGCGCCGCTCGGCGCCATCGGCGTCGATGATCGTCAGGCTGCCGGCCTCGACCGGCTGGGCGGGCGGCGCGTCAACCGTCAAATCGGCCGGCATGGCGGTCAATCCTCGTTTCCAGCGGGAATTTGCGATATTAGACCCCGCACGGGCCGGCCCGCAAAGCTTCCAAGGGCGCGGCGAATCGCCCTATGATCGGGCCCGGCCACAAGTCGCGTAAAGGTCCAGGTCGCACAAAGCCACAGGTTACACAAAGTAGGAGCAGCGTTCGAATGGCGGACTGGGTGGAAACCTTCAAAGGGGCGATCCTCGCTTCGGAATACGATCCCGAGGCGCATATGAACTCGCAGACATATGTGAACCGGTTCGACCAGGCCACCTGGTTCATCCTTGCGACGGTCGGCGTCACGCCAGCCGCAATGAAGGAAAAGAAGCAACGCGTCGCGATCGTGCGCCAGACCTTCCAGTATCTGCGCGAAATCCGGGGCGGCGAGTTGGTCGAGATCCGCAGCGGGTTCGTCGCCGTCGGCAAGAAGTACATCCGCTTTGTCCACCGCATGTTCAATTCGGTGACCGGCGACATGGTCGCGACCAGCGATTGCACGGCGGTACTGGCGAGCTTGAAAACACAGAAGTCCGTGTCGCTGCCCGAAGCCCTGCGCAAGGCGTCCAAGGCGCATCTGGTCACCTGGAACGCGGCCGACGGCTGAGCCTGCGCGTTGGTCTCGTTCAATGATCTTCGCTATTTCCGGCGCCGCGCCGCGGCGGTGAGGTGCGCGCCAACCGACCATCGGCCGACTGGCAGTACGACCGGCGGGCACCAATCGACAGACAATCGGAAATGAAATCATGAATCCCATGATCGCGGGCGCGCGCGCCGACCTGCTTCGCTTCACGCTCGACAAGCCCGTGGGCGGCTCGGGCGTCAGTGCGATCGATGTGCTCGCGGTGGATCTGGTCGATGCCGACGGTGCTATTGGCGTGGGGTTCAGCTATGGGCTGCGCGGCGGCGGCCGGACCATGGTTGCGGCGGCGCGGGATTTGCTGGACGGCGTCATCGAAGGCGCCAGCGCGGCGGCGCCGGAAGCGCTTTATCGGGACATGACAGCGGCGCTTAACCGCCTCGGGCGGGGCCCGGCGTATTTGGCCATGGCTGCAATCGACCTGGCGGTGTGGGATCTGCACGCGAAGGCACGCGGTGTCTCGCTGACCGTGGCACTTGGCGGGCGTCCGCGTCCGGTGCCTGTTTATGGGTCGGGCGGGTTGCGTCCGGATATGGAGCCGTCGGCCGCCGCCGAAGTCGCTCTGGCCCATGCCGAGGCCGGCTTTCTCGGGGTCAAGCCGCGGCTGGCCGGCGACCGAAGCGACGGCCCCCGGCTTGCCGCCGTGCGCGCGGCGTTACCGGAGGCGGTCGACCTCATGGGCGACGCGAACGAGAAGTGTGATCTTGCGCGCGCGCAATGGCTCGCCGGCCTGTGCGGGGAGTTCGGTCTGCTTTGGCTGGAGGAGCCTTTGCCCGCTTACGATCTGGCCGGCTATGAGGCACTTGCGCGCGCGGCGCCGGTCCCCATTGCGACCGGCGAGCATCTCCAGGGAACCGTCGAGGCAGGTGGTCTGTTTGATGCGCGTGCCTGCGCGGTTTTCCAGCCCGACCTTGCGATGATGGGAGGGATGACCGAATGTCTGCGCGCCGCGCGTCTTGCCGAGCATTTCGGGATCGGTATAGCGCCGCATTTCCTGCCGGCGCTTTTCGTGCATCTTGCCGGCGTCGCGCCGAACCTGACCTGGCTCGAGGATTTTCCGTTACTCGAACCTTTGTTCACCTACGACGTCGCGATGGCCGCCGACGGCACGATGACTGCCACCGACGCGCCTGGCCATGGATTGGCTTGGGCCGAGGGCGCTCGAGCGCGTTATCGCGCCGACGACTGAGGGGTTGCCCCGTCAGGCCACTGGCGCCAGCCATCCCACGATCATGCCGAATATCCCGTGCACCAGCGCCGAGGTGGTCCAGGCAAACGGATGCGCCTTGATCGCGAAGAAACCCAGCCGGAAGAAGATCGGCACATAGATCAACCCGGCCAGCACGAACAGGATCTCGCCGTATAGGATGCCTTTGACGATCGGGTAGCCGGGAATGCCGGGAAGGTATTTCTGCGCGACCGTGCTGTAGAGCAGGGCGAAGATGATCCCGTTCATGTGAAGGATCATCAGCCCGATGAAATAGGCGCTCGGTCCCTTCACCACATCGCGAAGGACCAGCTCCGCCTGCTCATGGGCGAAATCGACACGAGGCAATCCGAAGCGGTCCGCGGTTTGCGCGAACACCATCAACAGGTATGTCGCGATGAACCCCGCCAGGGCCGATTGAACGAGAAACTCAAGTGTCATGCCTGCTCCCCCATTGCTTGGCGGGTGGCATTAAACCATCAATCGGCGGCCGAAGTGAATTGGGATGGTTTGCAGATGAATGTCGCCGCCGGTTGCCCGGATTTGTGACGCCATACTAAGCCTTGGCCGGCGCCTCGAGCACGCGTTCGGGCGGGAAGCGCAAGGTGGCGGCGGTGCCCACGCCAGGCGCGCTGTCGATCGTCAGCGTCCCGCCATGCAGCTCGATCATGGCGTTGACCAGCGGCAGGCCAAGTCCCGTGCCGGCATGGCTGCGGTTCATCGCGCTTTCGACCTGGCCGAAGGGCTCCAGCACGGTCTGCAGGTGCTCCGGGGCGATGCCGATGCCGGTATCGGTGACGCTGAGCGTATAGCCGCCTTCGCTGTTCAGTCCGCCCTCGATCGTGAGCGAGCCGCCTTCGGGCGTGAACTTGACTGCATTCCCGAGAAGATTGATCAGCATCTGCTTGACCAATCGCTGGTCGGCCCACAAGGGCGGGGCATCGGACGGGAAGCGGACATTGAGGTCGAGGCCCTGCTGCTTGATGGTGTCGCGCATCATCGACAGGCACGCATCGGCGACCTCGGCCACGTCGATCATGCGCTCCTTCAATTGCAGCCGGCCCGACTCGACCTTGGCCATATCGAGCAAATCGTTGATGATCGTGAGCAGGTGGCGGCCGCTCTGCAGCACACTCTCGGTATATTCGCTGTAGCGTTCATGCCCCAATGGGCCGTACATCTCGCCGTCCATGATCTCGGTGAAGCCGATGATGGCGTTGAGCGGCGTGCGCAGCTCGTGGCTCACATTGGCGAGGAACTCCGACTTGGCGCGGATCGCCGCATTGGCGTCGCTCAGCGCCTCCTGCAGGCGGTCGTTGTTGGTGCGCACCTCGTCAACCAGCCGCTCGAGCTTGGTCTGGCTGCGCTTGACCATCGCTTCCGCCTCGAACTGCGCCGTGCAGTCGCTGCCAGCGCCGCGAAAGCCTATGAAGCGGCCGCTGTCCTGATCGAATGCTGGAATGCCCGAGATCCGGCAGAAGCGGTGCCCGCCGTCGGCATCGACGATCTCGATCGCAAGGTTGCGAAACGGTCGCCGCGCGGCGAGGGCATCGCGCAACGTGCGGCCGATCACCACGTCGTTGCCGAGCTCGACGAGATAGGTGCCCATCAATACGCGCGACGGCCGACCGATTATCTCGGTAATGCGGTCGGAAATGAAAGTGATCGCGCCGTGCTCGTCGGTTTCCCAGACCCAGTCGGACGCAGCCAGAACGAAATCGTGAAAGCGTCGACGGCTTTCATTGTAAAGACGCTGGGCGGCGCGCAATGACTGTGCCAGATGCGCGGCGTCGGCGGATGGCGCTGAGCCCAGCATGGGGTCGATCGGATCGCTTTGTAGGCCAGTGTTGTAAGTCGCACCGGTGCTCGATGATTGTCCCGACACGCCCGCGGCGGCATCGCTGGTCGTCGGCTTGCTCACCAGTTGTGGCCGGGTATCGCCGCCGATATTCGGCTGGTTGAAGGAAGCCTTGGGCTGGACCCGCGGCTCGCCGGGTGCGGCTCGGCCGGCCGCCGTCGGACTTACGGCCGGATGCTCGGCGGCGAATGCGATCGCTTCGGCGAGCGGCGCGTCGGCTTCCGACGTCTCGGACACCTGCGTCAGGGGCGGCCAGTCGGGCTGCGAGGCCGCCTGCGTCGGCGCCTCGCCGCCGCTCTGCGGGCGTACCGGCACGACGACCGCGCCCGGGCCCTTGCGGCGGATCGTGGCGCCGCCCGACGTCGAGGCGGTATCTGCCGGTGGTTTGGCGGGCCCGTCGCTCACGCTTTGCGTCCCGTCTGCCGGGTCATTGCCCGTGTGCCCGGCGGATTGGCGCTTGATCCGATCGGATGCGCTCATGCGCCGGTCCGGGAGGAGACACGGGCGATGCTGGATTGAGCGCGCAGAAACTCATCATCTTGCTTCCAATAGCGGAGCGCGGCCATGGCGGCTTCGCGGGTCAGCGAGCCGAAGAGCTCCGCGACTTTCGGTGTTACCATGGTCCCGAGTGCATTTCCATGCGGACTACGTGTCAACAGATACGTTGTCGCAAACTGGCCCTGCTCCATTCCCACCGCGCGGCAGAGAACGGCGAGCGGCTCGCCGCCGGCATCGAGCACGATGCGGCGCGCGGTGGGGATCTCAACGCGGGCCCGGTTGGCGAGCGCCGTGATGAAAAGCTGGATCTCGCCGTTATGCAGCGCGCGCAGGATGAAATCCAAAGTCAGCTCGCCGCGATCTGCCAGGCCGTTGACCAGCGCTTCGGCTGCGGTCTCGGCGCCGTGATGAATTTTGGTGCGCTCGATCGCTATTTCCGCCGAGTCGCGCAGGAAGTCCTCGACCAGCGTGTCATCAACGGCAAAGCTCGTCAGGATATGCTGGCGTAGTGCGGCGGAGACCCACCAGAACATACGATGCGCCAGAGCCGGCGGCAAATCGCGGCGCAGGATCAACGGGCGCTGGAAGCGGTCGACGCGCTTGGAGCGCTCGACCAGAAATTGAAGTGCCCGGCGCGACATTACGGCGTCGTCATTGTTGATCAATGTTTCGATAACGTCGTCCTCGCCGCGCGAGACGATGGCATCGGTCACTGCCTCGCTCAGCGTGTCGCGGCGCGCGACCTGCAGGATATGCTCCTGGGTCCGCTCCTTGATGACCTCAATCAGATCGGTATCACGCAGCACGCCGCACCGGAGCAGGATCGGGCGCGCCACCTCGATCTCGTCATTGGCAAGCATAACCACCAGATTGTGCGGCGCATCGCTATTCTCGGCCAGGCGCTCTGAGAGATCGCGGCGGACCTCCATTTCCACATCGTGGATCAGCTTGTGCAGGATGTCCGTCATCAGCGCGGTTTCGCGCTCGCTCAGGCGGCCCTCGGGCGAGAGGAAGAGATCAGTGATATTCTCGAAGATTACACGCCGGCCATCGGACGTATGTTGTCGGGCGAGCTCGACCAAGCTTGCTAGCTGCGCCTTCGATTCGCTCGCCATTCAGGTCATTCCCCGATGCGCCTTTTGGCGATCTGTGCCGGATGTCGTGGATGGTTAACGCGAAGTATTAATAGCCACGCCCATAAAGAATGTCACCTAAAAAAGACCCAAAAAGGGTAGTGATTCCAAGGCTTGGCCGGTCTTGTTCATAGTCTGTGTAACCGCGGGCGAAATATTGCGATAGTAGTCGTGTGCCGGTCTCAAGCCTTTGGCTTCGGTGGCGGCGGCTCCTTTGCCTCGACCGGGCCGCCGGCTTCCTTCCATTTGCCGAAGCCGCCGGCGATATGCGCCACCGGACTGAGCCCCATATCCTGAACGGCCTTGGTGGCCAGTGCCGAGCGCAGGCCGCCGGCGCAAAAGAACACGAACGACTTCCCGCTCGCGAAGATGTCCTTGTGGTAGGGGCTATCGGGGTCGACCCAGAACTCGAGCATGCCGCGGGGCGCGTGCAGCGCGCCCGGAACCGCGCCTTCGCGCCATAGCTCGCGCACGTCGCGGATATCCACGAAGACCGTATCCGCGTCGTCCAGGCGCTCCATGGCCTGTGCGACGCTTAACGTCTCGATCTCGGCTTCCGCATCGGCGCAAAGTTGCTTGATACCCCTGGTCACCGCCATTTTCTGGTCTCCCTTTTTGACCGCTGCATATTCTTGCGCTTCGGCTCGAATTTCAAAGCATGCCGCGTCCGAGCACACGCGTGGTTGGTTCTACCTTATCTTCCGCAGCGACCCGGCGGAAGATCTCCGTCGCCGCGTCAATCGGCGATCCGGGCACGGTCGACGAGCGCTGAAACCGGCGTGCCGGTTGGCAGAACACCGAACTGCCGGCCCGATCCGCCCGTCAGCCGCGTCGCGGCGAAGGTATCGGCCACGATGTCGGGGGCACATCGGCGCAACAGCGAGGCCTGCAGCGCGATCGCCATGCGCTCGGTAAGTTCGCGGCCCCGCGCCGGCGTTGCGATCATTTCGTCGAAATCGGTCTTGAGCGCTGCGACATAGGCATCGAGGCGTTGATCGGCGCCGGCCGCCAGTTCGACCTCGTCGAAAAACGCATCGCGCGAAGTCGGCTCGCGGGTCAGGGCGCGCACGACATCGAGGCACATCACATTGCCCGAGCCCTCCCAGATGCCGTTAAGCGGCGCCTCGCGATAGAGACGGGCCAGCGGGCCTTCCTCGATGAAGCCGTTGCCGCCATGGCATTCGAGCGCCTCGACGACGAAGCTTGGCGCCCGTTTACAGACCCAGTATTTGGTGACCGAGGTGGCAAGCCGCTGGAAAAGCTGCGCGCTCTCGTCGTTTTCGGCCTCGTCTATGGCTCGTGCAATACGCAGGCCGGCCACAAGCGCGGCCTCCGATTCCAGCGCCAAGTCGGCGAGCACCGCCGCCATCAACGGCTGGTCGATCAGCGTGCGCTGGAAGGCGCGGCGATGGGCTGCGTGATGGATCGCGTGGCTGAGCGCAAGACGCATCAACCCGGCCGAGCCGAGGATGAAATCCATGCGCGTGTAATGCGCCATCACGATCGCGGCCTTGATGCCCGCGCCGTCCTCTCCCAGCTTCTGCGCCCAGGTCCGGTCGAACTCGACCTCGCTGGAGGCATTCGAGCGGTTGCCGCATTTGTCTTTCAGCCGCTGAATGAAAAAGCGGTTGCGGCTGCCGTCGGGCAGCGAGCGGGGCACGAGGAAACAGGTGGGGCTCGCCTCGTCCGCGCCGCCGGTATAGGCAAGCGTGAAGAAGACGTCGCTCATGGGCGCGGAGCAGAACCATTTATGCCCGGTCAGCAGATAGCCGCCATTGCCGTCGGGTTCGGCGCGGGTGAGGTTGGCGCGCAGGTCCGAGCCGCCCTGTTTCTCGGTCAATGTCATGCTGACCGTGGCGGCGGTCTTTTGCGTCACCGGCAGGGGCCTTGGATCATATTCTCGCGCGACAGCGGGGCCTTCCCATACGGCGGCGCAATCGGGATCGAGGCGCAGGGCGGGAACGGCTGCGAACGACATGCCGGTCGGGCAGCCCACGCCGTTTTCGATCTGGTTCCACAGATACGAAAGCGCTCCGCGCGCCACATGGGCGCCGCCGCGCCCGGCCGTCCAGGCCAGGCTATGGACCTCGTGGCCGTAGGCCAGGGTCATCAGCTCGTGCCAGGCCGGATGGTAGTCGACCTGGTCGATGCGCTGGCCGAAGCGGTCGAAATTGCGAAGCTCGGGCGTGTGGCGGTTGGCTTGGCGGGCGAGTTCCTGGACATGCGGGTCGCCCACGCATTCGCCCAGCGCGGCCAGCCGCGCGGCCGCCCAGCCGCCACCCTCGCGCTCGACGCATTCTCGCAGCGGCGCGTCGCCGGCAAAGGCATTGATGCCCTGGAACGGCGGCGGCTGGTTGGTGACCTCATGCGTATCGAGCTGGGTCTCAGCGTATGGCGTGTACATGCGGTGTTCCTCTCCCGGCATTTCTGTCTTGCCCCCCTGGGCCGACCGCGCGCAGGCAAAAGGCGACGATGCCCGCGGCGACGGCTTCGTCGTCCGCGGCCTCCCGCAGGTGGGCGAGCGGCCCCGTCAGTCCTTCCAGCATGGCGCCGACGATGCAGGCGCCGGCAAGATCGGGTTCTTGTATCGGCACGCTGCCTTCGGTCGCGGCCTCGCCGATCAGGCCGCCGAAGATGAGCGCCAACTCGCGCTTGATCTCTTGGCGTGCATCCTCGATCTCCTGCGCGGCCGGCTCGGCGATGACCGCATAAGCTAGGCGGTCGCCGCGCAGCGCGCGTTCCACGAAAGCCCGTATCGCGCCGCCAAGACGCTCTCGCGCCGGCCCGCCGCCGGCCGCAATGGCCCGCGCGACCTCGGCTTCACGCGCACAGATGGCGCGCAGCAACTCGACCATCAAATGCGCCTTGGAGGGGAAGTAGCGGTAGACGCTGCCGGTCGCGAGCCCGGCAGCCGCGGCGACCGCGGCGACCTGGGCCCCGCGGAAGCCGCCATCGGCGACCAGCGTCCGCGCGGCGCCCAGAATGCGCGCCCGATTATCGGCTAGCCTGGTCTCGACCTTGGCTGTGCGGCGATACGCCATAGAATGAACCTCAGTTCATTGTTTAATGAACCGGCGTTCATTTCTTGTCAAGCGCGGTGCGCACGGGGCGTCTTACACCAGCTGACGACGACAGCGCTTCGCCTTGGCCGGCCGCTCCGTTAGGCTGTGGAAAACAAGGCTGATCGCGGAAAGGCACCTCAGGATGGCGGGACGGGTCGAGGGCAAGGTGGCGCTGGTGGTCGGCGCGGGATCGGTCGGGCCCGGCTGGGGCAATGGCAAGGCGGCCGCCGTGCTCTATGCGCGCGAGGGCGCCAAGGTCTTCGCGGTTGATGTCAACGAAGCGGCGGCGGCGGAAACGGCCTTGATCATTCAAGACGAGGGGGGCACGGCTGCGGTCGCGCGCGCCGATGTCTCCAGCGCTGGCGATGTCGAGGCGATGGTCGGCGCTTGTGTCGACGCCTTCGGGCGCATCGACATCCTCCACAACAATGTCGGCATCGTCGAAGTCGGCGGTCCGGTCGAGTTGAGCGAGGAGGCCTGGGACCGGGTCAGCGATGTCAACCTGAAGAGCATGTTCCTCACCCACAAATATGCGCTGCCGGTGATGGCCGCACAGGAGCCGGGCGCCGCCGGGCAGCGCGGGTCGATCGTCAACATCTCCTCGATCTCGGGCATCCGCTATACAGGTGTACCGTACGTGTCGTACGCGACAACCAAGGGTGCTATCCTGCCGTTCACGCGCTCGGTGGCGCTTGAATATGCAGGGCGCGGCATCCGCGCGAACGCTATATTGCCCGGGCTGATGAACACGCCGATGATCGTGGAGCCGCTGGCCGACGCGTACGGAGACGGCGATGTCGACGAGATGATGCGCGTACGCGACGCGCAATGCCCGCTGGGCCATATGGGCGATGCCTGGGACGTCGCGCATGCGGCGCTGTTTCTCGCCTCCGACGAGGCCAAGTACATCACCGGCACCACGCTGGTGGTCGATGGCGGGCTGACAGCGAAGGTCGTGTGACCTTTTGTCCGGTGCGACTGACAGGAGAAAATGCGGGAGAAACGGTATGAGCCAGGCCCTGAGCAGCGATGAAATGGCGCTTATAGAAACCGCGCGAGCATTCGCATCAGAGGTCGTCGCGCCCAACGCGGCCCAATGGGAGGCCGAGCGGCGGCTGCCGCGCGAGGCGCTCACTGCGGCCTGCGAGGCGGGGCTGGGCGGGCTCCTGGTGCCGAAGGATCTGGGCGGGCAGGGCGCCGGTTTTGCCGCGACCGCGCGCATCGTCGAGGTGCTCGCGGCGGCCGATTTCGGCTTCACCTTTCCGCTCATCGTTCACAACAACCTCGCCGGCAGCATAGCGCGCAACGGCAACGACGAACAAAAGGCGCGCTATCTTCCCGACATGATCGCGGGCCGCCGGATCGGCGCCTTCCTTTTGACCGAGCCGGGGGCCGGCTCCGACGCCGCAAGCATCACGACGACGGCGAGCCGGGCGAACGGCGCGTGGCGCATCGAGGGCGAAAAGGCCTGGGTCACCAGCGGCGTCACTGCCGACATTCTCAGCGTCTATGCGCAGACCGATGCGGCGGCGGGCTGGCGCGGTATCGCCTGTTTCCTTGTCGAGGCGGAAACGGCAGGCGTCGTGCGCGGCGAGCCCTATGCGCTTATCGGCGGTCACGCCATCGGCGCGAGCGATATTGCGTTCCGGGCATGCAACGTCGGCGAAGAGGCGCTCTTCATCCCCGCGGGCATGGCCTTCAAGGCGGCCATGGCGGGTATCGACATCGCCCGCGCCAATGTCGCGATGGCGAGCTGCGGCATGCTGAGGACCGCGCTGGAAACCGCGCTCGATTACATGGCTCGGCGGCGCGCTTTCGGACAGGCGACGTCAGAGTTTCAGGGCCTGCAGTGGGAGCTTGCGGACGTCGCCACCGATCTGGAAGCCGCGCGCCTATTGGCAGGGCAGGCGGTGGCCAAGTTCGATGCCGGCGCGGACAGTGCGATCGCCGCCGCGCACGCCAAAAAGTTCGCCACCCGTGTCGCCTTCAAGGGCATTCATGCCTGCATGCAGGCGATGGGTGCGGTAGGCGCGCGCGCCGACTATCCGCTGGCGCGTCACCTGGCGGCGGTCAAGCTCGCCGAATACATGGACGGGACCACGGGCATTCAGAATGTGGTGATCGCGCGGTCGTTGTTCGGCGGCCGACCCGCGCCAAAAAGCAAAGCCGCCGAGTAGCCCGGCCTCAGGCGTCGGCCCGGATTTGGTCCGACGGCGCTTGCGGGATCAGGCGATAGGCGAACATGCCGGCGAGCATGGCGGCCAGGAACACCGCCGGCTCCCAGCGGCCGAGCGCGAGCGAGGAGATCGCCGGGCCGGGACAGTAGCCCACCAGACCCCAGCCAATGCCGAACAGTGCCGCACCGCCAACCAGCTTTGCGTCGATGTCGCGCCGGTTTGGAATGGCGAAGCTCGCGGCGAAGACCGGCGCACGCATGCGTTTCGTCACGGCAAAGGCCGCACCCCAGACCGCGACCGCGCCGCCGAGAACGAAGGCAAGGCTCGGATCCCAGGCACCGGCAATGTCGAGGAAGCCCAGAACCTTGGCCGGATTGACCATCTGGGAGACCGTGAGCCCCGCACCGAAGAGGAGACCGGAGACCAAAGCGGCAAGGATTGTGCGCATCGGCTCAGCCTCCGATCAGGTGGCGGGCGGCGAAGACCGTCAACCCCGCGGTCATAAGGAAGGTAGCGGTGGCCACGATCGAACGGCCGGAGAGCCGGCCGAGCCCGCATACGCCGTGTCCGCTGGTGCAGCCGGAGCCGAGCCGGGTGCTGAGGCCGACGATAAATCCGGCGGCGATCAGCAGCGGCAGGCCAGCTTCGATCTGCACCGAGATCGGTGCGCCTCTGGCAAACTGGACCAGAAGGGGCCCCACGATGAGCCCGATGATGAAGGCGAGGCGCCAGGCGAAATCGCCCCTTGGAAGCTCCAGAGATCCGCCAACGATGCCGCTGATCCCGGCAATCCGGCCGTTCATGAGCAACAATATCGCTGCCGCGACGCCAATCATGGCGCCGCCGATCAGGGCTGATACAGGCGTGAAGTTAACCATATGCTTGGCCTCGCTCTTGCGTCGTTTCCGCCGATCCTAGGCCTGGGCGAAGCAGCCGTCCATTCCAGACCGCCATGCAGCCGCGATGGCCATCAAAATTGACCGGTATCCATAAACCTTTAGCTGGATTTAACGTGCCCTTAAGCGTGCAAGGGCGAGGATCGCAGCCAGAATCCGAATGGAGAACAAGCATGCTTCCGACCAGGCTGAGCCAGACACTTTCGGCGCTCGCGATTGCCGTGATTGTCGCCGGACCGATCGCCCTGACGGCGGCGCCGTCGGCTGCCGAGAAGAAGGCGCCGGCCGCCAATTCACAGAAGTCGAAAGCCGCGGCAAGGATCAAGGCGAGGGCTGCGAAGGCCAAAGCCGCGAAAGCCAAAGCTGCGAAAGCCAAGGCGGCCAACGCTAAAGCCAAGAGGGCCGCCAAGGCCGCCAAAGCCGCCAAGGCCGCGGAGGCCAAGGTAAAGTCTAAAAGGCTTGAGGCGGCCAAAAAGCCCCAAATGGCCAAGCCCCAAATGGCCAAGCCCCAGATGGCAAAGCCCCAGATGGCCAAGCCCAAGGCCGGCCAGACCCAGACCGCCCTCAGCGCCCAGTCCATGACCAAACTGGCGAAGCTCGCGCGTTCGATCGACGAGCACATGCAGGCCGGTGAGGCCGATGGCTCGCTGACCAAGGGTGAGATTGCCCGCCTGGCTTCGCTCAAGGAGCGGGTCGTGATCATGGACCGCATGTCCCGAAACGATGAGAGCTTCACCGATTGGGAGCGCCGTTATCTGGAAACTGCCAACACGATTCTGCGGGACATCGTGCGGCGCCAGCGGCTCGACGGCGAAATGAGCGTCGAGCCCAGGCATGTGGAGATGCGCATCCAGCGCGGCCTCCAGGACGGCACCCTAACCGAACAGCAGGCCGAGAACCTTCGCTCGATCCAGCGCCGCATCCTCGTCTACCGAAACGAAGCGGACGAAGACGGCACGCTGAGCCCCAAGGAAAAGGCGCGCTACATGGCCGCCCAATACAAACTGTCGAGCCTTCTCAACCACACGCGCCGCTACGGCCCGGTTGCGCGGACCCTCGGCCAGAGCAGGTTCAAGGAAACGCTGGAGCGCGCGGTGCGCAATGGCAGTTTCTCGCGTCGTGAGGCCCGCGCGTTATGGCGTACGCACCAGCGGATCCACGGCCTGCGCGAGCAGGCGATTGCCGATGGCAAGATCACCCCGCTCGAGCTTACGGTCCTCAACCGCCGTCTCAAGGCAGCGCGTCATCAGTTGAGCTATGGCGAACGTGAAGCCTATCGCCGATCGCTGCGGGCGCAGCCCGGTCGCCGGACCCGTGCCGCTCTCGGTGGCGGCGGCGGCAGCGAGGCTGGCGATGCGGCAAGAAGCGGCGCCGCCGCTGTGCGCGATTACAGCCGCTCCGTTGGTGGTGGCTTGCGCAGCCTTGGCCGCACCTTCGGTCGCTGAGCTGCGCCCTGCGGGTCGGTCCTTATCTGAAACACCGCGTGTTGTCCGTCAGTGGGGGCCCGGGCGCTTACCCGGTCTTGGCGGGCGTTATTGCTGCCCGCTGCGCCGGCTGGGCTTGCTCGACCGGCAAACGCCGCGTCCGGCAATCGAGGTTTCGATCCCGCACGGGCAGAGATAAATCTGCATCAGAATGCCAATCGGCAGCCGGCAAAAATACTCTTCAATGCCGGCACCGCCGTTATCAAGCGTGATGGCTCGGTCGCGCCATCCGATCGCTTGCTTGCGATATTGCGTGCGTCCGTAGCGATGGGGGTCATTGCCGAGATCGGTTTCCCGGCAGCGACCGAGGCCGGAGTTGTGCGACTTCATAAGCTTGGCGCTACCCACCGGCTGCGCCCGGCAGGCTGCATCGGGATCCGCCGCGACGGCGGCACGGTCGGCGCCGGCCAGCAGAACCGCTGAGACCAGGACCCGCAACGATACTGATGCAAAGGGTCGCCTCATCGCCGCGTCACGGCGCGGGCATCAGCCGCCGAACACCTTGCGCAGGTTTTCAAAACCGGCTTCGTAAACCTGGCGGATCGCCGCAACGGCGTCGGGCTCGGGAATGCCCTTGGGTTCGAAGTCGCTGGTCCATTCCACCGTGCAGCTCATCGCCCCATCGGGGATCACCTTGATCATCGCCGTGTAGTCGGCGACCGGCAGCGGGCCGCTGACCACCGAATAGCTATAGGTGCGCGCCGCGTCGTCATGCGTCTCCAGGCGCTCGACCACCGTGCCGACGCCGCCCGCAAGTGACAGCGTGCGCTCGGTTTTCCCGGCTTCCTTGGTCTCCACCGATTTTTCTATCCCGGGATGCCAGCCGGCGATCGAACTGAAACCGCCAATCGTGTTCCAAACCACGTCGGCGGAAACCGGCAGTTTGGTGCTGGTTGCTACTTTGCTCATTTGCAATCCCCCGTCTCGCGTTGTGTTCCCGTCGCCATGCCGATTTGGCGCGTGTCGCCTCAGCTTGTGCCGCCCCCGCGCAGGCGGGCAAGCAATTTTTGCGTCGGATAGCCGTCCGCAGGTTGCCCGGTTTGGCGTTGATAGCATCTCACCGCCGCCCGGGTCATGCGACCGATTACCCCATCGGGTTTGCCGGCGTCGCAGCCGGTCGCGGTGAGGCGCTGTTGCAGCTCCTTCATCTCGCTGACCTTCAGCGGTGTCTCGCCGGTCGGCCAGGCGGCGATAAAGGGCTGGCCGCCGGCGATGCGGTCGGAGAGATGAGCAACCGAGAGCGCGTAGGAAGTGGCGCGGTTGTAGCGCAGCAGCGAGCGGAAATTGCCCATGACAAGAAAGGCCGGACCCTTGTGGCCCGCTGGTATGATGATCGAAGCTTGGTGCTCGGGCGAGAGCGCGCCTTTCGCGAGCGTGCCGCCGCCGATCCGGCGCACGCCCAAATTGCGCCACTCGGCGAGGCTTTTGCTGACCTTGTACTCGGCCTCGGCCCAGGGAAAGCCGCGCGGCAGTTTGACCTCGAAGCCCCACGGCTCGCCGCGCTTCCACTGGTAGTGCCGCAGCAGATTGCCGGTGGAATGGAGGGCGTCGGCCGTGCTGCCCAAAAGATCGCGCTTGCCGTCGCCATCGGCGTCGACGGCGTGGCTGAGATAGACCGAGGGCATGAACTGGGTCTGACCGAAGGCACCGGCCCACGAGCCTTTAAGGCGCGCCAGCGGGACATCGCCGCGGTCGACGATGCGCAGCGCATTCATCAGCTCGCCCCGCGCCCATTCGGCGCGCCGCCCCTTCCAGGCCTGGGTCGCCAGCGCCTGGATGATGGAAAAGGATCCGGTGTTGCTACCGTAATTGGTCTCAAGGCCCCAAATCGCGACGATCACCTTTGCCGGTACGCCGGTTTCTTTTTCGGCCACGGTGAGCTTGGGGCGGTGTTCGGCAAGCCGCGTGCGGCCTTGAGCGATCCGCCGGTCGGAAACGGTGCGGGCGAGATAGTCCCAGATCGGACGCACGAATTCCGGCTGGCTTTCCATCAGCGCAAGGACGCGGTCGTTGGGCACCAGGCCTTCAAAGGCCCGGTCGACCGTGGCCTTGCGAATGCCCGCCGTAACGGCCCGCCGGCGAAACTCGTCGAGGAACTCATCGAAGCTCTGCTCGCGCTTTTCGGGATTGCCGGCGACGCCACCGGATGTTTTGCCGGCGGTTTGGGTGCCGGCGCAGCCACCGAGTGCCAGCGCACCGGCAAGCATGATGGCGGCAAGTCCGCGCTGTGGGGTCGATCCAATCAGGTGTAGCAGGCGAGACAGCATGGTCGTCCTGTCGGTTGTTCGGGGATTAACGGCCAGAGGCGGCTCGTTCTTCGGCGCGTTGGGGTTCGCAATCCCCAACGACGTCCTCGGGGGCCACCTGCCAGGATCGCCTTTGGCCAGCCGGTGAGCCGAGCGTCATCATTGTCTCATTTCATGTCAAAATCGTGGCCGTTCGTCAGTCGCGGAAGTTCACGTATTGCAGCGGCAGGCCAAGATCGAGGCCTTTGACGAACTCGATAGCCGTTTGCAAATCGTCGCGCTTCTTGCCGGTGACGCGCAGCTCGTCGCCCTGGATCGCGACCTGAACCTTCAGCTTCTTCTCTTTGATCGCTTTGACGATTTTGCGGGCGATATCCTGCTCGATGCCCTGGCGGATCCGTACCGACTGACGCACCGCGGCCCCTGCGGCCTTCTCCGGTTCCTTGAAGTCGAGCACGCCGGCCTCGATCTTGCGTCGGGTCAAATGGCCCTTGAGCAGCTCGTGCAGCTGGCGGAGCTTCATGTCGTCATCGGCGTTGATGGTGAGCTCGGCGTCTTTGCGCTCGATCTTCGACTTGGAGCCCTTGAAGTCGAAGCGCTGGGTGATCTCGCGGCCCAGATTGTTGAGCGCGTTGTCGACCTCGGAAAGATCGGTTTGGGAGACAATATCGAAAGATGGCATGGCAGCGGAACTCTGATGATTGCAGCATTGCGCATAAAAGCGCGTGCCCGGGAGATGTGGTCACTCAAGCGGTTTCGCAAGCTTGTATACAGCGCCCTTGTAGGGCCAGCGCTCATTGTCCGCCCGGGCGGTGATGTAGAGCGTGTGTTTGCCGGGGCCGAACTCGACGCTGGTAACGAAGCGGTTGGGCAGCGCGATGATCTTCTGGAGGCGCCGGTCGGGTCCCACGACGAGGACGCGGCCGGCACCATATTCGGCAATGAACAAGTTGCCCGCGGCATCGAATGTAAGACCATCGGGCCCGGCCAGTGGGCCGGCGCCGGGTGCGGGCTTTACGACGTTGGCGAGCCGCAGCCAGGTTTCGCGTGCCTTGAGCGACCCGTCGCGCGCGATGCGAAACCGCAGCACCTGCCGGGCGAGATGTGCGGAGACGTAAAGATACTTCCCGTCAGGGCCGAGCACGACGCCGTTGGCGTAGTGGATCTTGGAGGCCACGCGCCTTGGCCTGCCGCCCGGCACGATGCGGTAGATCGCTCCGGTTGCCGCGGCTGCGGGCGCAAAGCGGCCCGAGGCGGAGAAGTAGACGCCGCCGCGGCCATCGGCGACGGAATCGTTCGGATTGCCGATCGGCTCGCCGCCGGCGCCAACGGTATGGAGCGCCGCCATGCGGCCGATGCCGCGCACCCAGACCACCGCGCGCCCAAGATGGCAGGTCACCAGGAAAAGCCCGCCCGGGGCCGGAGCGATCGAGGTCATGCCGCAGCCGCGCTGGGCCCAGAAGGTGCGGGTGGTGCCGTTCCATTCGGCGATGCGGTGGCGCGTCATCTCCGCATAGTAGAGCTTGCCGCCGTGCCAAAGCGGGCCTTCGGGATAGTGGGCATCGGGCACGATGGTGACGAGCTCTCCGGCGCGGCCGGCCGAAACGGGCGATAACAACAGAAGAATTGCGACGGCGAGGCGCTCCACGATGCGCCATCCCTGCTTGGCGCCGCTCGCGGCACCTTGTCCAATTCCTCTGACGGGGGCTTCCTGCACAGTGGTGTATTCGCCTATAAAGAGAAGAGAGTAACCAGGAACTACGCTGCGGCGCGCAAGGATACCGTCAATGAATGTTCCCGCCCACCTCGATCACATCACCCGCCTGGTGGCGACATTGAAGTCGGGCGCCACCGAAATGGGCGAGGCGATCAGTACGGTTTCTCTGGAGGAATACCGCTCGCCCGAACGCTTCGCCGCCGAGCGCGCGACGGTCTTCCGCAAGCTGCCGATCATTGCCGCCGCATCCGATGAGCTGAAGGCGCCCGGAGACTGCGTCACCCATGACGTGCTCGGCGCGCCGGTGGTGCTGGTGCGCGGCGAGGACGGGGTGGTGCGCGGCTTCCTCAATGTCTGCCGCCACCGCAATACCCGCATCGTGAGCGCCGAGGGCGTCCAGTGCCTGCGCGCCTTCAAATGCCCCTATCACAACTGGGTCTATGGGCTCGACGGCGCGCTCAAGGCCGTGCCTCAGGCCTTCGGCTTCCCGGGCCTCGACCGCGACAAGATGGGTCTGGTGCCGGTGCCGGTTGCCGAGCGCTACGGCCTGATCTGGCTGATCGCCGATCCCAAGACGCCGATGGATCTCGACACGCATCTGGCAGGGATCGGCGCCGACCTCGATGCCTTTGGATTCGGCGATCACGTGCTCTTCCGGCGCGACCGCCACCGCCGCAAGACTAACTGGAAACTGGTCGCCGACGCTTTTCTGGAGGCCTATCACGTGCAGCGCCTGCATCGCGACACGGTCGCCGCTTTCTTCACCGACAATGAGGTTTGCAGCGATCGGCTCGGCCGCCATGTGCGCTCGGCGATCGCCCGCAAAGCGACCGATGAGGTGATTGACCGGCCGGTCGAGGAATGGCGCATCGGCGACCACATGACCTTCGCCTATTTCATCTTTCCCTGCACCGTGCTGGTGGTGCAGCCCGATTTTCAAACGCTTTTGAATTTTGTGCCGGTCGCGGTCGACGAAACCGAGATCGACCACATCATGCTGATCCCCCAGGGGCCGCGAAACGACGACGAACGCGAGCATTTTGAGCGTGCCTTCGACTTCATGGATTCCGGTGTGTTCAATGGAGAGGACGTCTGGGTGGCCGAACAGGCGCAATCGGTGATCAATTCCGGGGCGAACGAGGTGATGACCCTCGGGACATTCGAGCACGGCGTGAAGTTCTTCCACGACACGCTCGAGGCCGCGATCGGCGAGCTAGCCGATTAACCGGCGACCGGTCGGTTTTGCTCCAGCGCCTGCAAGTAGGCGGGACGCTCAATGAGGCGCGCGCGGTAGTCGAGTAGGCGCTCGGGCATCGCGATATCGCATTTGAGCGCGTAGTCCATCGTCGTCACCATCAATATGTCGGCGACACTCATGCCCTCGGGCATCAGGGTGTCGATCGCGCCGTCGAACGGCGAGACCCCGGCTGCGATCTGCTCGGCGAAATAGATCTTGGCAGCATCCACCGCGACAGGCGCCTCGCCATAGAGATTGCTCAAGTCACCGTGGCGGCGGATCACGTAAAGGCAATGCGCGTCGAGCTCGGTCATGATGAAGAAGCACCATTCGTCGAGCTTGCCGCGGCGGCCCGGATCGTCGGGCACGAAGAAGCCCTCCGGCGCCGCAAACGTCCGGGAAAGATAGTTGACGATGGCCGCACTCTCGGCCAGCACCACCTGGCCATGGACCAGCGTCGGGATCTTGTGGCGCGGATTGAGCGCCAGATACGCGTCCGTGTAGGTCTCGCCGGTGCGCGATTGGATCGGCCGGCGGACGTAGTCGAGGCCGAACTCGGCGAGCATCCAATGCGCCCGCATCGAGCGAAGCGTTCCAACGCCCCAGAGGGTGAGGCCAGTGCTTGCCATGTGAATTTCCTGTCGCCTGTTTCCCTGCACCTCAGTACGATTTCGGCAGCCCCAGCGCGCGCTCGGCGATGTGACTGAGGATAAGCTCGCGGCTGACCGGGGCAATGCGGGTGATATATACCTCGCGCAGCAGCCGCTCGACATGGAACTCCTTGGCATAGCCCATGCCGCCATGGGTCATTACCGCGCGGTCGCAGGCGCGGAAGGCGACCTCGGCGGCATAGTATTTCGCCATGTTGCATTCGGGTCCGCAGGGCGCGCCCGCATCGTAGAGATGCGCGGCGCGGAGCACGGCTAGCCAGGCCGCCTCGAGCTCGCACCAGCTATCGGCGAGGGGATGCTGGATAGCCTGGTACTGGCCGATCGGCCGGCCGAAGACGACACGGTCCTTGGCGTACTGGGTGGCGCGGGCAAGCGCCTGCCGGCCGATGCCCACCGCCTCCGCGCCCACCAGAACACGTTCGGGATTGAGCGAATGGAGGATGTAGTGGAAGCCCTTGCCCTCTTCGCCGATGCGGTCCTCGCCCGGCACTTTGAGCCCGTCGATGAAGAGCTCGTTCGAGTCGACGGCCTTGCGGCCCATCTTCTCGATCTCACGCACGTCCACGGCGGTGCGGTCGAGGTCGGTATAGAACAGCGTGAGCCCGTCGGTCGGCTTCTTGCAGTCCTCGCGCGGTGTGGTGCGGGCGAGCAGCACGATCTTGTCGGCGACCTGCGCGGTTGAGGTCCAGACTTTGTGGCCGTTCACGACATAGCCGTTGCCGTCGGGCTCGGCGCGCGTCTTTATGTTTGTCGTGTCGAGGCCGACATTGGGTTCGGTCACGGCGAAACAGGCCTTGACCTTGCCCTCGATCAACTCGGGTATCCAGCGCGCGCGTTGCTCGTCGGTGCCGTAGACGACCATGGCATGCGGGCCGAAGATGTTCATGTGGATGGATGAACACGCCGCCATCGCGCCGGGCGAGTTGGCGACCTCGTGCATCATCAGCGCCGCCTCGGCGACACCAAGCCCGGCGCCGCCGAATTCCTCGGGCATGGCGATGCCGAGCCAGCCGCCTTCGGCCATCGCGGCGTGGAAATCGTGGGGAAATTCGCCGGTGCGATCGCGATCAAGCCAATAGGCGTCGTCGTATCCGTCGACGATCCTGCGCACCGCCTCGACAATTGCCTGCTGGTCGTCGCTCAGTGTGAAATCCATGCCCCGGGCTCCCTTGGTTCAAGTGGACCCGAGTATCGCGCCCGGACAATGACGTCAATTCACGCTTGGCGCCGATCGACGCCGGGCGGGGGAGTGGGCTCCACATATTGGCAGGCAATCAAACGTGTCAGCCGGCCTTCTCGACCATGAGCACGGTGCCGTCCACTCCGGTCACCGTGACCTTCGTTCCCTCGGGCATATCGTCGCCCTCGATCTTCCAGATCGTGTCGGCGAGCTTGACCTTGCCGATGCCGTTGACGATCGGCTCGGCCAGCGTCAGCGCGCGGCCGACATACTGCTCGCCGCGGCGGTTGAGCGTGGGTTTGTCAGTTGTGATCGGCCGCGATTTCAAATAGCGCCGCCAGACCAGGATCGAAACCACCGAGAAAAGCGCGAAGACCAGGAACTGGTACTCCCAGCCCATCGACGGGAGGACCAGCAGGACCAGTCCGGTTATGCCGGCGGCGACCCCCATCCAGAGAAAGAAGGCGCCGGGGGCCGCCATCTCGACGATCAGCAGCACGGCGCCGGCGATCCACCAGTGCCAGAACTTCGCCAAGGCCAAAATAGCGGCGAGGCTCATCGCTCTGGTCCCTCAGCTATCGTTTGGGCGGCGCCGGCCACTGTTGCAGCTATGGTCGCGAACATGGTCACGGATTTTCCGTGTTGCCGCCGGTCGGCACCGAGCCGCGCCGCCGCCCGCCGCCCGTCGGCTTGGGGCGGTCTATGCCACCGCCGCCGCTGTTGTTATCACCGAACGTTTCCTTGGCGATCTCGGCAATACCGCCGATGGCGCCAATGACGCTTGCGGCCTCGACCGGCAGCATCAGGATCTTCTGGTTCGGCGAGCGCGCGAAGCTGCCCAGCGCCTCGATGTATTTCTGGGCCACGAAGTAGTTGATCGCCTGGACATTGCCGCGCGAAATAGCCTCGCTGACCACGGTGGTCGCCTTGCCTTCGGCCTCGGCCTCGCGTTCGCGCGCCTCGGCGTCGCGGAAGGCGGCCTCGCGACGGCCCTCGGCTTCCAGGATCGCAGCTTGTTTCTCGCCCTCGGCGCGCAGGATCGCGGCTTGCCGCACGCCTTCGGCTTCCAGGATCACCGCGCGGCGCTCACGCTCGGCCTTCATCTGGCGCGCCATCGAGTCGACCAGATCCTTTGGTGGGTTGATGTCCTTGATTTCGATGCGCGTCACTTTGAGGCCCCACGGCTCGGTTGCCTCGTCGACCACGGAGAGCAGCCGCGCGTTGATCGCGTCGCGCTGGGAGAGCAACTCGTCGAGATCCATCGAGCCCATCACGGTGCGGATGTTGGTCATGGTCAGGTTGATGATCGCGCGCTCCAAGTCTCTGACCTCGTAGGCCGCCTGGGCCGCGTCGAGGACCTGGAAGAACATAACCCCGTCGACCTGCACCATGGCGTTATCCTTGGTGATGATCTCCTGGGAGGGCACGTCGATGACGTTTTCCATCATGTTCATCTTGGAACCGATGCGGTCGACGAGTGGCACGATCACATGCAGGCCGGGCTTGAGCGTGCGGGTGTAGCGGCCGAAGCGCTCGACCGTATACTCCTCGCCCTGCGATACCGATTTGACGCCGGCCGCGACCAGCACGATCGCCAGCACCACGACGACGATCACGAATACCGAAAAGACTTCCATTCCACGGCCCTCCTGAGCCAGGCTGCGCGCCCCGGTCGCATCTGGGATCACGTCGCGGCGTCGTTCGACACGCCGCGCCCATGCCCCGCAGTATAGCGCGAACATGGGGCAGGGGCCTATCAGGCTGAGGCTGTCGAAATTTTTCGAAAAATTCGGCCGCGCGAGCCTCGGAAAAACTGCTCAACCGTCGCGCGGCGAATACGCTTGTGTTAACATTTTCCCTCGGCAAAAATTTGCTCGGCGCAGGACGCCGGGATCAATGGAGGATCAGCAAGTATGTTCGCCAAACGTGCAGGATTTGTCGCACTCGCCTTGGTCGTTGGATTAAGTGCCGCGCCGGCCGCCGCCGCTTCGCGCGGTGAGCAGCAGGAGACGGTCGACAGGGCGCTCCGAACGATCCGCAACTTCGCGGCGGATCCGGACATGACCTGGTTCCGCGACAATATCGGTCGCGCGCGCGGCGTGTTGATCGTGCCGCGCAGTGTCAAAGCCGGCTTCATCCTCGGCGGCTCGGGCGGCGGCGGTGTTTTGCTGGCACGCAGCCCACGCAGCGGTCATTGGAGCTACCCGGGCTTCTACCGCATGGGCTCGATCACATTCGGCCTGCAGATCGGCGGCGAGGTTTCGGAGATGGTGCTAATGGTGATGACTCAGCGGGGCATCAACGCGTTTCTGTCGACCGAGTTCAAGATCGGCGGTGATATCAGCGTCGCGGTCGGGCCGGTCGGCGCAGGCGCCAAGGCGCAGACGGCGGACATCATCGCTTTCGCGCGCACCAAGGGCGCCTATGGCGGCATCAATATTGAAGGCTCGGCGATCACGATCTACCGTTCGGCCAACAACGCATACTATGGGCGACCCGTCAGTGCCGTCGACATTTTGATCCGCCGCACGGTGCGAAACCGCGGCGCCGACGCGTTGCGTGTGACCACGGCCAGGATCGCCCGCGGCCGCCGCCGCTAGATCCCGTATTCGAATCAAACGGCGTCAGGTCTTCGTGGCCTGGCGCCGTTTCAAAAGGCGGAAGATGATGGGCGCCGCGATCACCACGATGATGATGCGGATAATGTGGTGGGTCGAGACGAAGGCGGCGTCGATGCCCAGCGCCAGGGCGATCAGGCTCATCTCGGCGAGCCCGCCGGGCGCAAAGCTGAGGACGATTGCCTGAAACGAGGTTTCGGCGAGCGGTTGCAGCAACAGCGCGAAGAGCAACGTCAATCCCAGCATGATGGTGGTCGAGCCCGCCGCTTCGGCAAGCGTACGCCCGATTATGCGCAAAGGCACACCGGCGAACCGGCAGCCGACCGCCGTACCCATCACGACCTGGGCCGCCGCGATCAGCTCGGTCGGCGGTCTGCTCGAGGTCAGCCCGGTTAGATGGACGACGGCGCTCAGGATCATCGGCCCGGTCACGAAGGCGGCCGGCAGCCTGATGGCGCGTCCGCCAAGCGCGCCGATCACCCCGCACGCCGTCAGCAGCGCGATGTCGCGGGCGCCGAGACTGGTGAACGCATCGCCGCTCGGCGGCCGCGCCGCTTGGTCGTAATCCCCGATCAGCATGAAGCCGAACGGCACCACCAGCACCACCAGAAGGACCCGCGCGCCATGGACCAGCGCGATCGTGCGCACGTCACCGCCCATCTCGCCGCCGACGATGATCATCTCGTTGAGCCCGCCAGGTGCCCCGGCGAAATAGGATGTCGTCCAGCTATGCCCGGCGACCTTATGGAAATAGACCATCAGCACGCCGGTGATGGTCGCGCAGTAGATCGTCAGAATGGCGATCGTCGGCCACCAGTCGAGGATACGGCCGGCCATACCCGGCGCGAAGGCGCTGCCTAGCATCACGCCCAACACGGTGACCATCATACTGCGAGCCGTCGGCGCCATGGCGACCGGCGCGCCGACGATCGAGGCGATCGTCGTGAAGACCATCGCGCCGATCATCCAGGCAAGCGGCAAGCCGACCCAGTTCGCGGCAGCACCGCCAACCGTGCCGATTACGAGCGCCAGAGCAATCGTGCGGAGTTCCGGGCGCTGCTCGCGTTCTGCCGGCCTGGCTGGCTCGGAACTGCTCTCGTCCGACCCGCTCGGCTCTACGTTACTCTGCCCTGACTTGCCGGCCCCGGTATCGTCGTTCACGGCAGGAACTGCTCCGCGACGATGCGTTCCTCGAGGTTGTGTTCGGGGTCGAACAACAATGTGAGAGTGTGCTCGCGATCCTCGATGATCTCCACGGCGGCAACGTCGCGGACCTCGGTGAAATCGGCAACCGCGCTGACCGGCCGCTTGTCGGCCTCGATCACCTCAAAGAGGACAGTAACCGCTTCGGGCAGCAACGCACCGCGCCAGCGCCGCGGGCGGAACGCGCTGATCGCGGTGAGCGCCAGCAGGCCGGCGCCGATCGGGATGATCGGCCCGTGAGCGGAAAGGTTGTAGGCCGTGCTGCCGGCCGATGTCGCCACCATCACGCCGTCGCAGATCAGCTCGTCCATGCGGACCTTGCCGTCGATGCTGATGCGGATCTTGGCGGTCTGGCGGGTCTCGCGCAGCACCGAGACTTCATTGATCGCCAACGCTTCGTGGATCGTGCCATCGACCCCGGTCGCGCGCATACGCAAGGGCATCAACTCGACCCGCTCGGCGCGCGCGAGGCGATGCTCCAGCTCATCGTCGGTGTACTCGTTCATCAGGAACCCGACGCTGCCGAAATTCATGCCGTAGACTGCGGCATCATCGGCCAGGGTCTTGTGCAGCGTCTCCAGCATGAAACCATCGCCGCCCAGCGCCACGATGACGCCGGCCTCCTCGAGCGGGACGGTCGCGTGGCGCGCGCTCAACGTCTTCAGCGCGGCTTGAGCGGCATCCGCTTCGCCTGCAACGATCGCGATTTTGCCGAGCTTGCCGGATTTCGGTCGGGTTTCGTTCAAGGCGGCGTTCTCTCATATCGGTCGGCCGGCATGTCGGTTGGCCAGATGGTCGGAAGTATAGCTCTTATGGCGGCATGGGCCAGCGGTGCGAATGCTGACACACGGCGCCGCGTTGCCGGTGAAGCCAAGGGTGATGCGGGCTGGCTACGCTGCTGCTAAGCTGGAACCAAGGGACAAGCGGACAAGAATATGCAAAAAAGGAGGGGGCGAATTATGGGTCGATGGGCAATCGTATTGATCGGGCTCGCCGCGCTGGCGATGGGCGGTGCGAATAGCATCGCAGCACAAAAAAGCGGAGGCGCCGCGGGCAAGGGCAAAGCGGAAAACGCCCGAAAGGGCAAGTACGACCGCCACGAGGGGTATTACTACCCGCCGCTCAAGGACGCTCCGGAGATTTACAAGGCCCGCGCAGTGACGCTGGTGGAGGCGAGCCGGGGCCGGCGTATCGCCTTCGTGACCGCGCTCACGAACCAGATGATGAAGAATGCCTATCCGCCGCCCTTCGCGATCTTCGCCAAGGGCGACAATGCCGAAAAGCTGATCATCGTTGGGCTCTATGAGGGGGCGTACAACACGCTTTACCGCGCCCGCGGCCTGCTTGCCATATTGACCGCGCGGGCGCGCCTGACGCCGGTCTTCCGCAAGCATCAGGTCGAGGACGTATTCACCTTCTTCGATTTCCTGAAACTGCAGGGCTTCGAGCGCCTTACCATCACTGACGGCAAAAGCTACTCGCATCAGGTCCGCTTTCAGTAGGGACTTACAACAGGACCTTAGGGCACGATCGCGTCACAGTGATCTGGTGTGACGCGTGACTCTTGATCCAAGGCAGCCGCGACAATCCGGCCGCGGGATTTCAGCCGCCGGTAACGCTCATATGGCGCTCGACGGCAGGACGCCGCGCCCTGCGGCGGTCGTGGACGAAGTCGTGGCCCATCGGCTTGCGGGTGATCGCCTCGCGGATCGCCTCGATCAGAAGATCGTCGTCGGCACTGGCCCGCAGCGGCGCGCGCAGATCGGCGGCATCGGACTGGCCGAGACACATATAAAGCGTGCCGGTGCAGGTGAGGCGTACCCGGTTGCAGGATTCGCAGAAATTGTGGGTAAGCGGTGTGATGAAGCCGAGCCGCCCGCCGGTTTCTTTGACGGTGGCATACCGGGCTGGTCCGCCGGTCTGATAGTCGCTGTCCTCCAACGTCCAGTTCTTCTGGATTGCCGCGCGCACCATGGAGAGCGGCAGGTACTGGTCGAGCCGCGCACCTTCGCCGATCTCGCCCATCGGCATGACCTCGATGATGGTGAGATCGAAGCCCTCATCGCCGCACCAGGCGATCATGCGATCGAACTCATCGTCGTTCACGCCTTTGAGCGCCACCATGTTGAGCTTGATCTTGAGGCCAGCGGCCTTGGCGGCCTCGATGCCGGTCAGCACCTGTTCCAGGCGGCCCCAGCGCGTGAGCTCGGTGAACTTGCGGGCGTCGAGCGTATCGATCGAAACGTTGATCCGGCGCACACCGGCCGCGTAGAGCGCTTGCGCGTGCTTGTCGAGCTGGCTCCCATTGGTGGTCACAGTGAGCTCGTCGAGCGCGCCGGTTTCGATATGCCGACCAAGCCCCTTGAACAGCGACGTGATGTTCCGGCGTACCAGCGGCTCGCCGCCCGTCATGCGCAGCTTGCGGACGCCCAGCTTGACGAAGGCCCCGCACAGCCGCTCGAGCTCCTCCAGCGTCAGGATGTCGGCCTTCGGCAGGAAGGTCATGTGCTCCGACATGCAATACACGCAGCGGAAATCGCAGCGGTCCGTCACCGATACCCGCAGATAGGTGATGGCGCGTTCGAACGGGTCGATCAGCGGGGCGGTGGTCATGCGGGCAAGCTCGCTACAGTCTCCGGCAGGCTCGAGCACGTATGAGCCCTGTCGGTTCCCAATATAGGTCTCCAGACCCGATTGGTACAGCCGCAGCGGTTCGGCCGTTTACCATGTACTCAGCGCCGGAGGATGGAGATCCAGCGGGCGACGTTGAGCAAGCTCGCCAGCGAGCCCGCGACGTAGGTCATGGCGCAGGCGCGCAGAATTTGTTCTGCCGCGGGCATGTCGCGCTCGGGCAGATAGCCGCCCTCGCGCAGGATCGGCAGCGCCTTGTTGAAACTGGCATCGTATTCGACGGGCAGGGTCGTCAAATGGACCACGATGGCAGAGCCCATGACCGCGACCGCGCCCACGACCGTGAGGATCGCGGCCGCCGGAGAGGCGGTCAAAGCGCCGATAATCGGGGCCGCGAAAAGGGCGTAGGAGCCGACCTTCTCGACCCGCATCACCGATCCGATCGCCTTGGTGCGTGCGGCCAGTGGTCCGAAGCCGGTGTGGTCCTGGATCGCATGCCCGACTTCATGGGCGGCGGTGACGATGGCGGTGAGGGATTTACCGTCTCTGGCCTCAGGGCCGAGACGTACGGTCTTCGAGACAGGATCATAGTGATCGCCCTCGTGCGTCTCCTCGACTGTGACGCCGTCGAGTTTGTAATGGTCGACCAGATGCTGGGCGAACTCGCCGCCGGTACCGGGAAAATCGTCGCGTGGCGCGGCATGTTTCGCCAGCACCCGCTGGACCCAGAGGTTGGGGCCGAAGACCAAGGCCGCGAGCGCGAGCAACAGGACGATGTACGCCATGATATGGCCCGTTCCTTCGCCGACCGCGCATCAATAGGCGCGCACTACAAGTCATGGGGTCGAAAAGCGGCGGGAACAAGGGATAGCCATTCGTACCGCCCTAACCAGGTGCGCGTGCGGGGGCTTCGCGATAGGGTGTCGCCGGAGCTTGGAGGGGCCGCGAATGCCGGAGCTGATGACCACAAAGGAGGTCGCGGAGTACCTACGGATCAAGGAGCGCAAGGTCTACGACCTGGTGCGCACCGGAGAAATTCCGTGCTCGCGGGTCACCGGCAAGTGGTTGTTTCCAACAGCGCTGATCGATCTTTGGGTGGCGCGCTCGACCGAGTTGCCGGATGGCTTGCCGGCCAGCGCGGCGGCGGGGGCAGCGCCCGCCCCGGTGGTCGCCGGCAGCCACGACCCGCTCCTGGAATGGGCGCTCCGCGAATCGGGCTCCGAGCTGGCGCTTCATCCCGGCGGCAGCCTCGACGGGCTGCGCCGGCTGGCCGCGGGCGAGGCGGTTGTCGCGGGCAGCCATGCGCCCGATGCCGACGGCGGTTATCGCGGGCGGGTCGCCGCGCACGCACTTGCCAGTCAGCCGGTCGTGGTGCTTGCCTGGGCCTGGCGCCGCCAGGGATTGGTGGTCGCCCAAGGCAATCCCCACGGCCTCGAGACAATCGCCGATCTGGCGCGTCGCGGCGTCCGCGTGGTGTTGCGGCAAGAGGCGGCGGGTTCCCAGTTGCTTTTGCTCCATCTGTTGGCCAAGGCGGAGCTGGATCCCGGTGCGCTGACGGCGATCGAGGGACCCGCGCGCAGCGAAACCGATGTCGCCCGTGCGGTGGTCGAGGCGCGGGCCGATGCCGGGCTCGCCATCGAGGCAGCGGCGCGCGCGCATGGTCTCGATTTTGTGCCCCTGCATCGCGAGCGATACGATCTGGCGGTGATGCGGCGCGACTATTTCGAGGCGCCGGTGCAAGCGTTGCTGTCCTTCGCCCGATCGGAGGCCTTCAAGGCGCGCGCACGCGAGCTGGGCGGCTATGAGATCGGCGAGCTTGGCCAAGTCATTTACAACGCGCCTTGAGGGCCGCGAACGAAGCGGGCAGGGCAGCGCTACTCGCTTTTGCGCTGTCCGTGGTTGGCCGTGTAAGGGTACTGGCCTGCGATCGTGAACTGATTGATGGCGTTCTGGACCGGCTTGCTGGCGAGCCATTTGATGAAAAGGCGGGCACGGGCAGCCTGCACTTCCTTGTGGAGCTTTGGGCTCACCAGCATGGCGCCGTATTGGATCACCATGCGGGGGTCGTCGGCGACCAGTGGCACGTAGCTTCGCGGCCGTTGCATGCCGAGCCAGGTCCCGCGGTCGGCGATCGTATAGGCGTTGCGGCGCAGCGCCTCCTGTATGGTCGCGCGCATGCCGCCCTTCACGCCGAAATACCAGCTCTTTGCGTCCGGCGTGTCGACCTCGATACTGGCTTCCTCCCAGATGCCGCTTTCGATCCGATGCACCGCGCTGCCGTCGGCGCGCGAGGCAAATTTGGCTTCGGCCGAGGCGATCAGTTTGACTGCCTCGACGACGCTGGTCATGCCGCGCAACCCGGCGGGGTCGGCACGCGGGCCCAGCATGATCAACTCGCCATACATGATGTCGCTTCGCTCGACCACCACGCCGGCTTTGAGCGCCGCGCGCTCGCGTTCCTCGTCGGATAGCCACAGGACGTCGGCCTGGCCCTGGCCGGCGAGGGTGAGGGCATCTGGCGGCTCGAGGACCAGGACCCTGACCGCGATCTTCGTTTGGCGCTCGAACTGGGGCAGCAAACGATCCAGCAGCCCGGAGCGCGACAGCGCCGATGGGACCACCAGACGCAGCTTACGCGCGGCGCTCTGTGCCTGCGCGGACCCGGCATACGGACCGGCAAGACCTGCAAATACCAATGCGAAAAAAAGGCCGTGCAGGCAAATGCGGAGCGGCGACCACCGCGGCGAGGCAGGCATATGAGGGTTCCTTCAGCCCCGGTTTGATGGATCACGATAGCTGATCGGGTGCCTCCGCGTCGATGACGCATCGGCCCGGCGGCGGCGATTTATCGGGAAAACTAAGGACGCGGGAAGGTGGCTGGCGTGAATGGCGTACGCCCGTCGATCCGATAGCGGCCGATCGCCCGTTGCCCGGCGGGGCCTGAAATCCAGCGGAAAAACCTGCGGGCGGCGCGGGCACGCCTGGGGCCAATTCGCGTGGGTGCGACAAGCGTCACGCCATAGACGTTGATCAGCGACCCATCCGCGGTCACCAAGGCGACTAGTGCGCCCCTGTTCCGGAAGGCAAGCCAAGTGCCGATATCGGTGAACGTGTAAGCGCCGCGCCCCGAGGCGACGTTGAGGGTTGCCCCCATGCCCGCGCCGGCTTCCATGTACCAGCGCCGCGCCGGTTTGTGGGGATCGATGCCGGCAGCCCGCCATTGGCGGCGTTCGCTGCGGTGGGTGCCGCTGTCGTCCCCGCGTGAGATGAAGCGAGCCTTGTGATGGGCGATCTTTCGCAGCGCGTCAGGAGCGCTTTTCAACCCGGCGATCCCCGCCGGATCGGATTTCGGCCCGACGATCACGAAATAGCTGCGCATCAGATCCCGGCGTGCCGTGCCGTGCCCGGCGTGCAGAAAGGCGCGCTCGCCTGCCGGATCATGGGCAATGATGACGTCGACATCGCCGGCCCGCGCGACGCGCAGAACCTCGCCCGTGCCGCGCACGATAGCGCGCACCTGGATCCCGGTCGCCGCCGTGAAGCGCGGCAGCAGGTGGGCGAGCAGGCCGGAGTTCTCAACAGTCGTGGTGACGCCCAGGCGGAGAACGGGAGAGCGTTCGGCGAAGGCTTGGCGTTCTGGCGCGACGATGCCCGCAATCAGCGTGCATGCGACCAGACCGGCGATCCGCCGCCGCGCATTTGCCTTTGCCGATTTGGACGATACCGCCATGCGGCGAGGATGATCGACGCCCTGCCGCACCGCAAGTTGCGATTGGCCGCATTACCTGACGATGCCGGAGGCCCGACAGGAAAAAATCCGGACCGGCCCCGGCCGCTGTTGGGCGGTCCGGGATCCGGTCCGAGAAGAGCTCCGGAGTGGAGTGGAAGACCTCAAATAAAGCGATGCCTTCCTTCGTTGACGCCGTTCGCTTGATCTGACGCGTACCAGGCTGGCGTGTCGGTGCTTTAGAAGGAGTACCGGGCCGAGAACTGCAGGCGGTGGACCACAGACTCATTTGCATTGTGAAAGTTGGACCGCAGCCAGTGGTACTCGATGCCCATGCGCACATCGCGAACCGGCTGCCATACGATATTGGCCAGGAACGACCAATGCACATCGAGCGTCCGACCCGGAATGTTGCCCTTGGCAATGTGCTGCTCGACATCGGTGTCAACCCGGCCGAAACCGACATTCGTCGAGATCGTGTCGGTCCATTTGTGGGAAATCCAGCCATAGCCGCCGTAATGCCGGATTGGCTTGACGTCGACATTGGCGCCATTGACACCGGTGACGGCGATGCTTTGCGTCAGCGGCCCACGCCAATACTTGCCCATGCCCTGACCGAAGAAGCCGAGGACCGCGAATTCGGTCCGTTTGTTGTTGAATTTGTACCTGAAAGCGCCTTGTACCGCCCACGTGAAGGCCTGGTCGTTTGAGCCCACGCCGTCGTCGATGCCGGCCCGACCGAACACGGCGCCGAACTTAAGGCGGCCGCTCGACCACACATGCTGCAAGGCGACGACGATATCGGGCATCGTATCCGGCGCGCCGCCGCCGGAGATCACCACCGGATCGACATAGGTCGCGCTGGTGATCGCGCCGCTGGTTTCCGGGTTCTCGACCGCGAGCAATAGGGATGTGCCGCCACCGAATTTATGAGAGTAGCGGATCTGGCCCTGGCGTCCGTTGCCGCTGGCCGCAAGGCCGCGGTCCTGGAACGTCCACATCTCGAAACTGGTGAAGCGGATGGTCGAATAGTTCTGGCCGGCCATCACCGGACCGAGCGAACCCCAGGCATGGCGCGCACGAAAAGTGTCGGAATTGGAAACGATCTGGTTTCCGCCGGCGCCCATGAAATCACCCTCGATGTAGGTGTGCAGCAAACCGTAATCGGTCGGCGTCCAGGTCTTGATGAAAAAGCGCGATCGCCGCGCGTGCAGGCGGACATGCTGCTGGCGGTTGGCGCCAGCAGATCCCCTGGACGGGAAGGAGCTGCCCGACGCACCGTCCGAGGAAACGGCGTCGCCACTGGCGTGGTTGAAATCATAGATCAAGCTCAACTGCGCAAAACCGCCGATCTGCATCGACGTATTGGTGCCCGGAAGTTTCCAGCTCCGCTTGCGCGAACCCGCTTCAACAGCGGCAGCGGCCGCGACGCGGCGACGTTCACGCGTGCGTTTGGCTTCCAGCGCAGCAAGTCGCGCCTCGAGCTTTTCGATTTCCTGCTGCATCGCGCTGCGGCGTGCATCCAGGCTGTCGGCTGCAAACCCCGGCATAGCGGCTATTGCGACGAGGCCGGCCGCGGTCATGCCAAGCAGCGCTGTCCTTGTCGTTTTGATCCCCATCGAGATCTCCTCTCCGAACTTAAGTTCGTCCCCCTAAGAGACTTATCGTGTGACCGGTTCTACGGGCTGTTTGTTACGATTTGACGACCTGATTGGTACAGTTGGGTTTTGCGCAAAACGCCTCGGAAGCTGTGCCATTTCGGACACAGCAGAAGGATTTGGGCAGCGCCTGAAATCATCGAGGTTGCACCTGAAAAATAAACGGTGCGGAGGTGATGTTGCCCGCGCGGAAACGCACTCCGTGAACGATGCCGCGCGCGCCGATGCTTCCCCGGCAAACTGTGGAAAAAGTTGACCGGACCCCGGTTGGACGGATGTGTGGGAGTCCAGGGCCCGGTCTGGGGAATTTGCAGTTCGCGAGACAACTTTTTGCTCTTGTTGTTGGGGCCACCCGGCCGGCGAGCCCAGATCGCTTGAACGCCGATTGCAGTAACAGCAAGTCGGCGTTCAAATTCTCAATTGCGAGTCATTCTTATTCGTGTTGCGAGCGATTCGCAAGAAGTCATTTCATTTTGATATCCCTGACGTCACTTGCGGCGATGCCCGGTCATTTCGCGTTGGGGAAAAAGAGCTGAAGGCCCTTCACCTTGAACGCGGCGATGGTTTTCTGACCGTCCGCCGAGGTCAGCCAGGCAATAAAGGCATTGCCGTCCTTCGCCTTGACGTGCGGGTGTTTGCGCGGATTGACGAGGATCACGCCGTACTGGTTGAAAAGGCGCTTGTCGCCCTCGACCAGCAGGTCGAGCGCGCCCTTGTTGCGGAAGGCGATCCAGGTGGCGCGGTCGCTCAGCACGTAAGCGCTGAGGCCGCTTGCGGTATTGAGCGCCGCACCCATGCCGGAGCCGGTCTCGCGGTACCAGCGACTGCCCACCGCTTTGATGTCCACCTGAGCTGCGCGCCACAGCCCGCGCTCTTTCTTGTGCGTGCCGCTGTCGTCGCCGCGGGAGACGAAAGTTGCTTTGGCATTGGCGATCTTTCTGAATGCAGCCGTCACGTCCTTGCCGCCGCGGATACCGGCCGGATCGCCCGCCGGTCCGATCAACACAAAGTCGTTGTACATGACGTCGTGGCGCCTGACCCCGAAGCCTTCGCGCACGAAACGCTCCTCCGAGGGTTTGTGGTGCACCAGCAGCACATCGGCGTCTCCGCGCTTGGCAAGCCGGATCGCCTGGCCGGTGCCGACCGCTATGACGTGGATGCGGATACCGGTGCGGGCCTCGAATGCCGGCAGCAGATGGCTGAAGAGCCCGGAATTTTCCGTGGAGGTTGTCGACGCGAGCCGGATCGTACGATCCGCCGCAGTGGCGGGGTTTGCGCCGGCAAACAGCGCCAGTACCGCAAGCGTGCGCAAAATGGTCTTCATCGGTTGTTCCCCCCGGCGGGCTACCAGTAAAGCTCACCGCGCATGAAGGCGTCGGCGGTATCGGTGCGCGGCTTCTCGAAGAACGTCTCGGCGGGCGATCGTTCAACCAAGCGGCCGCCATGCAGAAACAGCACCTCGTCAGCCAGGCGCCGCGCCTGGCCGAGATCGTGGGTGGTCATGATGATCTTGGTGCCCGAGGCATGGATGGCGCCGATGATGCGCTCCACGGCGCGGCTTGCGGCCGGATCGAGATTGGCCGTCGGCTCGTCGAGAAACAGCACCTCCGGTTCCAGCGACCAGGCGCGGGCAAGCGCCAGGCGCTGCTGTTCGCCGCCCGACAGCACACGCGCCGGCTGGTTGGCAAGCTCTGAGAGCCCGGTGTTGCGCAGCGCCTCGGAGAGACGGGTCTTGCGGTCATTGCCCGAGAACCCGCGCAGCGCCAGCGCATAGTCGATATTCGCAGCCGCCGTGCGCCGCAGCATGACCGGGCGCTGGAACACCATCGCCTGGCGCTTGCGCGCTTCCTTGGCGAACGGCCCGCCCCAGACGACACGCCCGTCGGTCGGCGTGAGCAATCCGTGGCAAAGCCGCAGCAACAGGCTTTTGCCGGCGCCGTTGGGTCCCAGGATGATCGTGCGCGCGCCGGCCTGGAATGTCGTACCGATCGCATCGATCAGCGTGCGGCCCCGGACGGCGTAGGATACATGCTCGAGGCGGAGCGGCAGGATGCTGTTCAGCGTCGACATCACCCGGATCCCATGCGCTAGCCGAGCTGCCGCGTCGCCGTCTCGCGCACGAGATGGGCGGCGGCGTTGACGATGAGCGCGAGCAGCATCAGCACGATGCCAAGCCCCAGCGCCAAACTCAGATTTCCCTTGGAGGTCTCCAACGCGATCGATGTGGTCATGACGCGGGTGAAGCCTGCGATATTGCCGCCGACGATCATCACCGCGCCAACTTCGGCCATGGCGCGGCCGAGCCCCGCCAGCAACACCGTGACCAGCGCATAGCGGGCATCCCACAGCAGCGTTGGAATGGCGCGGCCGGCGCCGCTGCCGAGCGAGCGCAGTTGCTCGCCATATTCGCGCCACAGGTCTTCGACGAGCTGGCGGGTCAGTGCCGCGATAATGGGCGTGATGAGGATGGTCTGCGCAATCACCATCGCGGTCGGGGTGAACAGGAGTTCCAGGAAGCCGAACGGCCCGGCACGCGACAGCGCCAGATAGACGAACAGGCCGACCACGACCGGGGGCAGTCCCATCAACGCGTTCAAAAAGACCGTGATCGAGCGCCGCCCCGGAAACTCGTAAAGTGCCAACGCCGCCCCAAAGGGCAGGCCGATCACCGCGGCGATGAGCAATGCGCCGAGGCTCACCTGCAACGACAGCGCCACGATGCTCATCAACTCGGCATCGAAGCTGATCAACAAACGCAACGCTTCGCCAAAGGCATTGGCGACCACAGTCATGGCGTCAGTCCTGTCTGATCCAAGTATTGAAAATAATGCAGAATTATGCAGGAATATGCAAAAGAAAACACATGAAATGGTGGGTAGTGCGAGGTGCCCCCGTGCCGGCGGCATCGCAAGGCGCCGTCGGGGTCCGCTACGCTTGCCCGGGGCCCTGTCCGAGATCATATTGAATCCATGGACGAATTCCACCTTCGCCCCGATCCGGCCAATCCGCGGCTCACCGAAAGGGTTGTCGGCGTCGATCACGAGGGCAAGCCGGTTGAGACCGCCGTGGTGGTCGAGCGGCCGCTGACGCTGTTTCTGAACGGGCAGGAGATCGTCACCATGATGACGATCTCCGACTATCCGGACTACCTGGCCGTGGGCTTTCTGCTCAACCAGAACATGCTGAGCGCCGACGATAAGATCACCGGCATCGACTATGACGACGACCTCGACGTGGTGGTGGTGCGGACCGAGCGCGCGACCGACTACGAGGAAAAGCTGAAGAAAAAGGTGCGCACCAGCGGCTGCGCGCAGGGCACCGTCTTCGGCGATGTGATGGAGAGTTTTGAAGGCATAAAATTGCCAAAAGATGCCGTTCTGAAAACATCTTGGCTCTACGAGCTTACAAAGAAGATCAATACCGCACCGAGCCTCTATCTTGAAGCCGGCGCAATCCATGGCTGCGTGCTTTGCGAGGCCGACCGGCCGCTCGTCTATATGGAGGATGTCGGCCGGCACAACGCCATCGACAAGATCGCCGGCTGGATGTTCATGGAAGGCGTCGGGCCCGAGGGCAAGATCTTCTACACCACCGGGCGGCTCACCAGCGAAATGGTGATCAAGGCGGTGCAGATGCGCATTCCCATTCTGATTTCGCGCTCGGGCTTCACTGCCTGGGGGGTGGAACTCGCCCGCCAGGCCGACCTCACGCTGATCGGCCGCGCCCGCGGCAAGCGCTTCGTCGCCCTCGCTGGCGTGCACCGCATCGAGTATGACGCCGATGCGGGCGCAATCGCCGAAGAGCCCAAGCACCTCCGGCGCAAGGCGAGCGTGGAGGAGGGGGCGGCATAGGGCGGTCCCGGCGGTCGAATGCGTTTCTCAGGCAAACAATTCCCCCTCACCCTAGCCCTCTCCCCCAAGGGGAGAGGGAACTGCAGCGCGTACTGCTTCTTTATCCCTCGCCCCTCGAGGGAGAGGGAGGGGCCCGCGGCCGCCAGGTCGTGGGAGGGTGAGGAGGCCTTTCCCGGCCTGACTTACCCATGATGGCCGTTGCCGGACTTCTTCTTGCCGGCGGGCAGGCGCGCCGTATGGGCGGCGGCGACAAATGCCTGCGCGAGCTGGGCGGCAAGACGCTGCTGGCGCGGGCAGTTGCGCGCGTGCGGCCTCAGGTCGGCACGCTGGTGCTCAATGCGAACGGCGATCCCGCGCGTTTCGCCGAGTACGGCCTGCCTGTCGTCGCCGATGTGGTGGAGGGTTTCGCGGGGCCGCTCGCCGGCATCCTGACCGGCCTTGAATGGGCGCGAGAGAATGCGCCGCGCTGCCCCTGGGTGGTGAGCGCGCCCACCGATGCGCCGTTCCTGCCCGGCGATCTGGTGGAAAGCCTCAAGGAAGCGGTGGACGAGCTTGGCGCCGATATGGCCTGCGCCATGTCTGACGGTCGCAGCCATCCGGTCGTCGGCCTCTGGCCGGTGCGCCTGGCGGGTGAGCTGCGCGGCGCCCTGCTCGAAGAGGACATCCGCAAGATCGACGTCTGGACCGCGCGCTACCGCATGGCGACGGTGGAATTCCCCGCCGATCCGGTTGATCCCTTCTTCAACGCCAACCGTCCCGAAGATCTCGCCGAGGCCGAACGCCTGCTGGCCGACGCTGCCGGCTGAGTCGACCCGGTCAACCAACTGTTCAAGGCGTCATTTCGAGCGCGCGTTAGCAAGGGAGAAATCTGGACAGGCGCGGGCACGGTGTCGGGCTAGATTTCTCCGCTCCGTCGCAAGGGCTCCCGCGGTCGAGTTGACGCGCGAAATCTGCAGGAAGATGTATTGGGACCGGTGTCGCCTATTCGGCGGCAGCCGTTTTGCCGACCTTCTCCGCCTTCGCAGCGCAGAATTTGAACTCCGGGATCTTGCCGATGGGATCGAGCTGCGGGTTGGTGAGCCGGTTGGCGGGCGCCTCGGCATAGCAGAACGGTATGAACACCATACCCTCGGCAATCGCCGGATCGGCGCGCGCCACCAGCTCGACCGTGCCGCGCCGGGTGGAGACACGCACCCGGTCGCCCGAGGCCATGCCGAGCGCCGCCAGGTCCCGGCGGTTGAACGCCGCGACCGCCTCGGGCTCGAGCGCGTCGAGGATGCTGGCCCGGCGCGTGATCGCCCCGGTATGCCAGTGCTCGAGCTGGCGGCCGGTCGTCAGCACCATCGGGTACTCCGCATCGGGTAACTCGTCGGGCGGCAGCACCTCGGTCGCGACCAGCTTGCCGCGGCCGTTCGCCGTCGGGAAACTCTCGGCGAAGACGATCTCGTTGCCGGGCTTGTCGGGCGCATCGCACGGATAGGTGACGGCGCTCTCACGGTCGACCCGCTCCCAGGTGATATTGGCGAGCGAGGGCATGATCTCCGCCATCTCGGCGAAAACCTCGCCCGGTCCCTCATAGCTCCAGTCAAGCCCCAGGCGCTGCGCCAGCTCCTGGATCAGCACCCAATCCTGGCGCGCCTCGCCGGGCAGGGCGAGCGCCGCCCGGCCGCGCTGGACCTGGCGGTTGGTGTTGGTGACGGTGCCGTCCTTCTCCGGCCAGGCCGAGGCTGGAAGGATGACGTCGGCATGAAATGCTGTTTCGGTGAGGAAGATGTCCTGGACGACCAGGTGATCGAGCGTAGCCAGCGCCTCGCGAGCATGGTCGGTATCGGGGTCCGACATGGCGGGGTTCTCGCCCATGATGTACATGGCGTTGATCTCGCCGCGCAGGATCGCACGCACGATCTCCACGACAGTGAGGCCGGCATTGGGATCGAGCTCGGTGTCCCAGAATTCCTCAAAACGCGCCCGTACGGCCGGATCGACAACCGACTGATAGTCGGGGTAGACCATCGGGATGAGGCCGGCATCGGAGGCGCCCTGCACGTTGTTCTGGCCGCGCAGCGGGTGGAGGCCGGTGCCGGGCCGGCCGACCTGGCCCGTGATCAGCGCGAGGTCGATCAGGCAACGGGCATTGTCGGTGCCGTGAACGTGCTGCGAGATGCCCATGCCCCAGAAGATGATGGCGCGCTCGGCCCGGGCGTATTTGCGGGCAACGATACGCAGCGTCTCCGCATCGATGCCGCAGACCTTGGCCATCTCCTCCGGCGGGAAGGCCTTGAGGCTTTCCTTCAGCGCTTCGAAACCTTCGGTGCGCCCTTGCACGTACTGCTCGTCATGCAGGTCCTCGGCGACGATCACATGCAGCAGCGCGTTCAACAGCGCGACGTCGGTGCCGGGTTTGAACTGCAGCATGTGGCTGGCATGGCGCTTGAGCGCCTGGCCGCGCGGGTCGATGACGATGAGCTCGGCGCCGCGTTTCCTCGCCTGCTTGAAATAGGTCGCGGCGACGGGATGGTTTTCCGTCGGGTTGGCGCCGATCACGATGATGAGGTCGCTGTCGCCGACCGCCGTGAAGGGCGCGGTCACTGCGCCCGAGCCGATCGTCTCCATCAGCGCGGCCACCGAGGAGGCGTGGCAAAGCCGGGTGCAGTGATCGACATTGTTGGTGCCGAAGCCCGTGCGCACGAGCTTCTGGAAAAGATAAGCCTCCTCGTTCGAGCCCTTGGCCGAGCCGAAGCCGGCCAGCGCGCCGCCGCCTTTGTCATCGCGGATACGCTTGATGCCTGAGGCCGCGCGCTCCAGCGCTTCCTCCCAGCTCGCCTCGCGGAAATGCGTAGACGGATCGGCCGGATCGACCCAGTCGTCCTTGCGCTTGCCGACGCCGTCTTTGCGGATCAGCGGCCTGGTGAGACGATGGGGGTGGTCGACGTAGTCGAAGCCGAAGCGGCCCTTGACGCAGAGCCGGTTCTCATTCGCCGGCCCGGCCCGTCCGTCGACCGAGATCAGCGCGCCGTCCTTCAGGTTGTAGGTGATCTGGCAGCCGACGCCGCAATAGGGGCAGACGCTGTGAACCTGGCTGTCAGGCGTCTTGGCCAGCCTGCCGGCCGCATCCAGCAGGTTCGCTTCCATCAGCGCGCCGGTCGGGCAGGCCTGCACGCACTCGCCGCAGGCAACGCAAGTGCTGGCGCCCATCGGATCGTCCTGGTCGAATACGATCTTGGCGCCATGTCCCCGGTAGGCCATGCCGATGACATCGTTGACCTGAACCTCGCGGCAGGCCCGGACGCACAGATTGCAGTGAATGCACGCATCCAGGTTGACCGCCATCGCCGGGTGGCTGGGATCGGCAGCGGGTGTTTCGCGGGGCGCATATCGGCTTTCCGCGACCCCGACCTTGTCGGCCCAGCGCCAGAGTTTCGAGCCCGGATCGTGGGCATCCGCGCGCGCCGGCTGGTCGGCGAGCAGGAGCTCGAAAACGGCCTTGCGCGCCGCCTTGGCGCGCGCGCTGGCGACGCTCACTACCATGCCGTCGCCGGGCTCGCGGAGGCAGGAGGCCGCCAGCACGCGTTCGCCCTCGATCTCGACCATGCAGGCGCGGCAGTTGCCGTCGGGCCGGTAGCCGGGCTCGGGCGCGTAGCAGAGATGCGGGATCTCGACGCCCAGGCGCTGCGCGACCTGCCAGATGGTCTCGCCAGCGGCCGCCTCGACCGTCTTACCGTCGAGGGTGAAGGTGATCTTTTCCGCCATCGCGCCTTGCCCGAGCCTTATACGCTGGAGACCTGTCCGCATCCTTAAGCGATGCGCCGGTCCGCCGTCCATGGGAATCTAGATCGAGATCGTCTCAGATCGCTGCGATCTGAGACATTAATCTTGTTCTATCTCATATATTTAGTGCACGATTGACGCATCATACCAGTTCACTGTGACGCGATCGTGCCCGCGGCCCGCCGCCTTGCCTTTCTGGCCGTGGCCGGCGGCGGCGCTGCATTACGAATTCGGGAAGAATTTCAGCACGCTCAAGATCGGGTTGGGCGCCGCTTGGCCCAGACCGCAGATCGAGGCGTCCGCCATGGCTTGGCTGAGTTCCTCCAGCAATCCCACGTCCCAGTCGCCCTTCGCCATGATCTTGGCGGCCTTCTCGCAGCCGACGCGGCAGGGCGTGCATTGCCCGCAGCTCTCATCCTCGAAGAAGCGCACGAGGTTGAGGGCGGCGGCGCGCACGTCGTCCTTGTCGGACAGAACGACCACCGCGTGACTGCCGACGAAGCTGCCATGCTTCTCCAGCACGCCGAATTCGAGCGGCAGGTCGGCCATGCTCGCCGGCAGGATACCGCCCGAGGCGCCGCCGGGCAGGTAGCCCATGAACGCGTGGCCCTGGGCCATGCCGCCGCAAAACTCCTCGATCAGCTCGGCCGCCGTTATGCCGGCCGGGGCCAGTTTGACGCCGGGTTCTTTCACCCGTCCCGAGACCGAGTAACTACGCAGCCCCTTGCCGCCATTGCGGCCGTGGCCGGCGAACCATTCGGGGCCCTTCTCGACGATGTCGCGGATCCAGAACAGCGTCTCGACATTGTTGACCAGTGTCGGCCGTCCGAAGATGCCATTCTGGGCGACGTAAGGCGGGCGATGCCGGGGCAGGCCGCGCTTGCCCTCGATCGATTCAATCATGGCCGATTCTTCGCCGCAGATATAGGCGCCCGCACCGCGCCGGAGATGGATCTCGGTGTGGCGCGAAAGCCCCGCCTTCTTGAGCGCGGCGATCTCGGTCAGCAGGATCTCGCGAATATGGGGGTACTCATCGCGCAGATAGAAATAGACCGCTTCGGCCTCGACCGCCCAGGCGGCGATCGCCATGCCTTCCAGCACGCGGTGCGGATCGGTCTCCAGATAGTAACGATCCTTGAACGTGCCGGGCTCGCCCTCGTCGGCGTTCACCGCGAAGAGCCGCGGCTTGGGTCCGGCGCGGACAAACTCCCATTTGCGGCCCGTCGGGAACCCTGCACCGCCGAGCCCGCGCAGTTCGGCGTCGCCAAGCGTGGCGATGATCGTCTCGACGCTGTGATCGCCGGAAAGACAGCTCTTCAACAAAGCGTAGCCGCCGCCGCTCCGGTAGGCCGCAAGATCGATGTAATCAGGGATGACCGGCTTCACGTCCTTGGCCGCCACGGCCTCGACGATCGCCTCCACGCTCGCTTCTTCGACATGGCGGTGGCCAACCTCGGCGACGGGCGCACGCTCGCAGCGGCCCATGCAGGGCGCCCGCACAACGCGTACATCGGGGCCGAGGGCGCCGGGCAGCGCCTTCAGCAGCGCCTGGGCGCCAGCCATCTCGCAGCTCAAGCTGTCGCAAACGCGTACCGTGAGCGGCGGCGGCGGCGTCTCTCCATCTCTCACCACGTCGAAATGGGCATAAAAGGTCGCGACCTCGAATACCTCGGTCTGGGCAAGGCGCATCTCGTTGGCGAGTGCGGTGATATGCGCGGCGGAAAGGCAGCCGTGAGCGTCCTGGATCAGGTGCAGGAATTCGACCAGCAAGTCGCGCCGCCGGGGCCGCTCGCCGAGCAGAGCGGCAACCTCGGCCATGGCCGCCTGATCGAGCTGGCGACCTTTGGGGTGCGTGCGCGCGCGCTTTTGTCCCGCACCCGGGTGCCGGTAGCCCGATTCGCCGCTTTTGGTCTGATCCGCGTTTGCCATGGTCGTTCCGCTCGCCGGATTGGGCGGGCCTGGATTGTGAGGGCTTGTCTGGTTTTGCTCGGTTCCGGTGTTGCTTACGCGTTGTCGCCGTCCGGCTCAACCTCGAGCAGCACGATCACGGCCGAATTGATCAGCTGTTTGCCGGCGTTTTCGAAGTTTACGGTGACCCGGTGCCCGTCAACCGATTGCACCTGGCCCAGCCCCCAATCGCGCTCGGTCGGGTGGCGGACGAATACGCCGGGGGCGAGAAATTCGGACATGACGCATGGGTCCTGCGGTGATGCCCGGCGGGTTCTCGCGCGATGCGGGCGGCGGACGGATTTTACAAGCCACCGGCCGTCGGTTAAAGAACTCTTCCCGGCGCCCGCGGCCGACGACGTCGCGTAGGTCCTGCGTCGCCCATTGATGCGAGCTAACTCTGAAAATGAGCGAAACTATTGAACTGCGGGTCTTCCACCTGCTCTGCGCGAAACTTTGTCACGACCTCATAAGCCCCGTGGGCGCGGTCAGCAATGGGGTCGAGCTCCTGCGGGACATGGGCCCGGAGGATGCCGACGAAATCCTTGGTCTCATTGGCGACAGTTCCGGCAAGGCGGCCGACCGGTTGAAATACTTCCGTGTCGCTTACGGTCTTGCGTCCGATTCCGTCCGCTCCGACGCCGAGGCGAAAGAGATCGCCAAAGGTATGATGGCCGGCCATGGGATCACGCTCGATTGGCCGCTCGACGCCGCGATGGTCATGCCGATCGCCGAGGAACGCGTGAAACTGTTCTTGAATGTGCTGCTGCTGGCCGCCGAGGCTTTGCCGCGCGGCGGCACGCTTGCCGTCCGGCTAAGCGATGCGGGCGGGGGCATGCGAATCCAGGTAGAAGCCGCCGGCGAGAAGGCCAACCTGCCGCCGGAGACCCTCGCCGGGCTCGCCGATCAAGCCGACGTCGCGGCGATGACACCGCGAACCGTGCAGGGTTTCTTCACGGCGCGATATGCCCGTTCGCTGAACAGCGCGTTGGAGATCGATCAGAGCCCGGATCGCGTGAGCATAGAATGCAATATTTCAACAAATAGTTGAATTTGCCTGGCAGCTTTCACTGGTTCTTAAGCGTTTTCAGGCAGTTTCAAGGAATATCGCCAAACTAGGCGTGGTGCCCGCCGCGCCTGGTTCCGCCTGTTCAAGCCGCCGGGGTACGGGGTGAGCGACGTTATCGATCCTGCGACCGCTATTGACGGCTTTGTTCGATCGAACACGAGGGCGCTGTGATGCGCTGTGTGATCGTCGATGGTTCGCGCGTGATTCGCGCCGTCGCCCGCAAGATTCTCGAGGCGTGCGGCTATGAGGTCGAGGAAGCCGAAGAGGGCGGCGATGGTCTCGATGCCTGCGGCTCACGTCAGCCCGATCTGGTGCTGCTGGAATGGCAGCTTCCGGACATGTCCGGGATCGAGTTCGTGGAGCTGCTGCCGCGGCATTGTAAGGGCAAGATGCCGAAAGTCGTCTTTTGCAGCAGCGAGGGCGGCTACGCGAGTATTGAGGCGGCAGTTCAAGCAGGCGCCGCTGAGTACATCATGAAGCCCTTCGACAGCGATATCTTCGACTCCAAGCTCAAAATGGCGGGCTTGCAATGATCGCGCATGAGGCGGCGCAATGAAGCGCGAGGAATTCGACTTTTTTGCGGATCTGGTCAAGCGACGCGCCGGATACGTCTACGCGCCGGATCAAGTCTATGTGATCGAAAGCCGCCTCTCGCGGGTCGCGCAGCGCAATCAATGCGGCGATCCGGGCCAGCTGGTTGATCTCGTGCGTCGCGCACCGGACAGCGATGTGGCCCGCGACGTGGTCGATGCCTTGACCGCCAAGGACACCTATTTTTTCAGGCATGCCGAGGCGTTCCGCTGCCTCCGCGAAAGCGTGGTGCCGCGGATCCAGATCGAGCGCACCGAACGGCGCAGCCTGCGCGTGTGGAGCGCCGCCTGTGCGACCGGCCAAGAAGCCTATTCGGTGGCGATGGTGCTCGATCAGATGGCGATCGAGCTTACGGGCTGGTCGATCGAGGTTGTCGGAACCGATCTTAATCGGAAACTGATCGAACGCGCTGCCAAGGGGCTTTACAACCGGTTTGAAGTCCAGCGCGGTTTGCCGGTCCGGATGTTGCTCAAATTCTTCGGCGAAGCGCCGGACGAGCAATGGCAGGTCACCGAGCGGATTCGCAGTATGATCACGTTCCGCGAAGCCAACTTACTGCAACCTGCCGCGGATTTGGGTTCATTCGACCTCATCCTGTGCCGCAATGTGCTCGGATCATTTGATGCCGGAGGGCAGGCCGCGACGCTCGATCGCCTGGCCGGCGCCTTGAACGACGGCGGCATTCTGATGTTGGGCGATGGCGAGAAAATCGCCGGGCTGCCAGAGCGGTTTCTGCCGTTCGAGGGGCATGACGGCATTTACGTGCGGCCAGCCGCGGCTCGGCGGGTGGCCACGCCAGAAGCCCCGGCAGTCCCGGAATCTGGGGCGCCGGATGCGACCCAGGCTTCGGCCTGAGCGTTTTTCGCGGAGGCCCGCCCAAAGCGATTTGGCAAAGGTCAGCAATGAAAAACGCGGCGCCTGATGAGCGCCGCGTTTTGTGTTCTTGGGCCGTGTATTTCGCGAACGGCGGGTCAGCCCGCCATGGCCGCCGCCGGCTCGTCCTGGGTCTCTTCGACCGGATCCCGCAGCACATATCCGCGGCCCCAGACGGTTTCGATGTAGTTCGAGCCGCCGCAGGACGCCGCGAGCTTCTTGCGCAGCTTGCAGACGAAGACATCAATGATCTTGAGCTCGGGCTCGTCCATGCCGCCATAGAGATGGTTGAGGAACATCTCCTTGGTCAGCGTGGTGCCCTTGCGCAAGGACAAGAGCTCCAGGATGCCATATTCCTTGCCGGTCAGGTGCAGCGGCTGGCCTTCGACTTCCGCCGTGCGGGTGTCCAGGTTCACCGTGAGACGACCGGTCTTGATGATCGAGTCGGAGTGCCCCTTGGCCCGGCGGACAATCGCCTGGATCCGGGCAATCAGCTCGCGTTTGTCGAACGGTTTGGTCAGATAGTCGTCGGCGCCAAAGCCGAGGCCCTTGATTTTGGCGTCCAGTTCGGCCATGCCCGAAAGGATCAGCACGGGGGTTTCGACATTCGAAGCGCGCAGTCGGCGCAAGACTTCGTATCCATCGATATCTGGTAACATCAGATCGAGGATAATAATGTCGTAGTCATAGAGCTTCCCGATCTCAAGGCCGTCTTCGCCCAGGTCGGTACTGTCACAGACATAGCCTTCGCTTTTCAGCATCAACTCTATGCTCTTAGCCGTGGCGCTGTCATCTTCAACAAGCAAAACGCGCATTGGTGCCGCTCCCGCAGGCATTTCATCGGACATTAACTATAGCGAGACTAGGCTTTAATAGTTAACAAATCCTTTCGTGAAAACAAATTTCTTAACAAGAAGTCTTCATGGCCCTGCATTTTACGGAAGTTTAAGTCGTTGAGCCCATGATTGCTGCCAATCTGGGGAGGCTGCAGAAAAATGTTAGCAAACAATATCCTTACCGACCTCAATCAGTTGCCCGCCTATTATCTATACGGCCGCGTTACTGCGGTTCAGGGCATGCTGGTCGAAGTGGGCGGTATCGAACGCGAATTAACGATAGGCAGTCGCTGTCGTCTCGATGCGAGCGGCGGACCGCCGGTGCTATGCGAAGTGGTCGGCTTCCGCGACGGCAGAGCGCTGCTGATGCCCTTCTCCGGGCTGGAGGGCGTCGGGCTTGGCTGCAAGGCCGAGGTGGTTGCCAGCGAGCCCGTGATCTATCCCGGCGACGACTGGCTGGGGCGCGTAATCGATGCCATGGCCGCTCCGCTCGACGGTGGCCCGAAGCTGCCAGAGGGTAAGATGGGCTACCGGCTGCGCGCCGCGCCGCCGAAGGCGAGCGACCGCCAGCGCGTCGGCGGCAAGATCGATCTCGGCGTGCGTGCCATCAATACCTTTCTGACCTGCTGCCGGGGCCAGCGAATGGGCATCTTTTCCGGCTCGGGTGTCGGCAAGTCGATCCTGATTTCGATGCTGGCCCGTTACACCCAGGCAGACGTCAACGTGATCGGGCTGATCGGCGAGCGCGGACGCGAGGTTCAGGAGTTCCTGGAGGACGATCTCGGCCCGGAGGGGCTGGCCAAGTCGGTGGTCATCGTCGCCACCTCCGATTCCAGCCCGCTGCTGCGTCGCCAGGCGGCGAACCTGACCCTTTCGGTCGCCGAGTATTTCCGCGATCAGGGCAAGGACGTGCTCTGCATGATGGACAGCGTCACGCGCTTTGCCATGGCCCAGCGCGAGATCGGCCTCGCGGCGGGCGAGCCGCCGGCCAGCAAAGGCTATACGCCGAGCGTCTTCGCCGAGTTGCCCAAGCTGCTGGAACGCGCCGGCCCGGGCGCCGAACGCGGCAGCATTACCGGGCTGTTCACGGTTCTGGTCGAGGGTGACGACCACAACGAACCCATCTCCGATGCGGTGCGCGGCATCCTCGACGGCCACATCGTGCTCGACCGCGCGATCGCCGAGCGCGGCCGTTATCCGGCCATCAACGTGCTGCGGAGCATTTCGCGGACCATGCCCGACTGCAATACCGAAGAAGAGAACGCGATCGTCGAGCGCGCGCGTCAGATCCTCGCCCGCTACGAGGACATGGCGGACATGATACGCTTGGGCGCCTATCGGCCGGGCAGCGACCCGTCGATCGATGAAGCGATCGCCTACTATCCGCGCATTGAGGCCTTTCTCAGCCAAAGCCGCCACGAGCGGGGCGATTTGAACGGCGGCTATGCCGCACTGGCCGAACTGCTTGCCGATGTGTCTGATTTTGCTGGGAGCCTGGGCCGGGACCCCGAAGCCGCGGCACAGATGCCGGAAATCGGGAGTGATGCCGCGTGAGAGCGCTGCCCAACCTCATCCGTCTGCACAAATGGTCGCTCGACGAGGCGCGCCGCAAGGTCACCGATCTCGAGACGCTCAAGGCGTCATTCCGCAAGGAAGTCGCCGAACTGGAGGACGAGCTTAGCCGCGAGAAGGAAGCTGCGCGCGGTTCGATCGACAGCCTCGCCACGCTGCAAGGCTACTATCAGCATGTGCGCGAGCGGCGCGGCCGCCTTGCACAGTCGATCGCCGAGATCGACACCGCGCTGGAGAGGGCGCGCGAGGAGACCACTTTAGCCTATGGCGAATTGAAGAAGTACGAGACCGCGCTGGAGAACCTCCAAAAGCGCGAGCAGGCCGAAGCCGACAAGCGGCAGCAACTCGAGCTCGACGAAGTTGGGCTGAGCATGTACCGGCGCAAACAGGCGTCGGCATAGCGCCGCGCTTCGCCTGCGAAGCCAACTATTCATTCGCGACGATAGCCTTTAAACGACGAGCCCGTCGGGGCGCGGTGGCGGCTGGCCGGCCGGCGCCGCGGTGAAGCCGGGCACGGTCTGGAAATAGACTTCGCCGCTGAAGTCGCTGGCTTCGCGGACCTGGCCGAACAGCACGCCGATATCGCCCTTGACGGTGTCGGGAAGCGGGGCTGTCGAGCGCACCACGAGATCAAACCGCCCGCGCGACGCAAGACCGTCGAGCTGAAGCGCGCCGAGCCGGCTCAGATCCATCTCGAAGACGAAACGCGACGGCGTCTCCGTCTCGCCGTCGCCCTGACGCCCGCGCTGCTTCAGGTAAAGGCGGATCTGTTGCTGCTGGGCGCCGTCGAAGAGCGGCAGGTTGAACAGGCGCCAATCGCCGGTGTCGTTACGCGTCGGCCGGGCAAGCTGGCTGAAATCATCCGCCAGGGCCCGCGTGGCCGAAGCGCCCTTCAGGCGGGTGAACTCCGCCAGATTGTCCTGGCCCAGCCAGCCGCGCAGATCGCCGCCGCGCAGCGCCGACATCAGGAGCACCAGCGCGCCGCCCAATTGCGGCCCAGGCCGGGGCAGGACGGCATTGATGGCGGCGGCGACGGCGGGAATGGCGCTCTGCTGCAGCGTTTCGATGGCGGTGTTGAGCGCGGGCCAGGGTGCGGGCTGGGTTGCCGCCGCCGGGCGTCCCGTGGCGGCGGCCGCGTCGAGCGAACCCGGCACTGTCGGCGAAAAAGGAATGCTTGCGCTTGGCCCACCTGGACCGCCTGCAATCCCGGTCGCCGCGCCGGCGCTCGCTGGGAGTGCCGCGGCCGGTGGGCCGGCAGGCGCGTGCAGTGGAGTGTGGACCGTCGGCCCGCCCGTCGGTGGCGCCGCGCCGCCGGGCCTGGGAGCGGCGGCGGGCGTATTGGCGGCTGGTCCGGCGGTCTGCCCCGGTGCCGTAGGCTGGGTGCCTGGTGCCGGCGCCTGTCCGGGCGGGGCGCTCGCAGCCGCCGCGGCCTGGAGACCTCCTGGGTTGGGCGCGATCTGGGCGGCCTGTCCTGGAGGTGCTGGGCCAGGGACAAGAGGCCCGGACGCAATCTGCCCGGGCGGTTGAGCAGGTTGCGCCGATACGTTGGGCGGTGCGGGCTGACCGGTCGCCGGGATCGGCGCGCTCGCGGAAGCGGTCGGCAGAGAACCTGGTGCTGAACCTGGTGCTGAACTTGGCGCTACGCCCGGCGATGCGCCCGGCGCTGCACTCGGCTGGGCGGCGGCCAATGGGCCGATCGCTCCGCCGGGACTGACCGTTGCGGGTCCCGCGCTGGCAGGGACCGCGGCCGGCTGACCGGAATATCCGCCGGTTGGCGGTGGGCTGTAGGGAGCGGCCTGATATGCCTTTGGGATTGGCGAAGATGGCAGCACCGGTGATGCCGGGGCGCCCTGTGCCAAGGGCGCCGCAAGCGGGGCCGGCGCCGGCGGTCCTGCCGGCACTGTCGAAACGATCGGCGCGCGAGGTCCGAATGGTTGTCCGGCGAGGGGGGGCGCTGCCTGACTTTGTGGCCACGCGGGGCCAGCCTGTGGCGGGCCGCCGGGTGTAGGCGCCTGAGCGGGCGCGCCCGCGCGCGCGGCTGTTGTGCCGGCCGGATGCTGCTGGTGAGATTGTGGCTGGGGTTGTGGCTGGGATTGCTGCCGGGGCGTTTGGCCGTCGGCCGCCTGCGCATGACCGCTGCCGCCTTTGCGGCCTTCGGCGGAAATCAGGATCACGCGGACTTGACCGCCGGTGGGCTGAAGTTGAAGCACGACCGGTGTGTTGACGGGCGGCGCCGAGGTCGTTCGAACGCCGAGCTCGCCGTGGCTCGTCTGTACCGCGACCAGACCCTGCGCGGTCCGGCCTATCACAACGCCCTCGACGATCGTGCCGGCGGAGAGGCGCGCGAGGCTCGGCGGCGGTGCGGGGATCACCCCGTGCGACGGCTTGGCGCCGTTCGACGCGGTCGTGAATGGCAGAGTAGGCGGGATGTTGCTCATGGCGGGTCGGTCAGGCCCTGGACAATGGCCGCAACGTCCTCGGCGGCCTCGCAATTGGGAAAGCGTGCCAGAAGCGGCGTCTGGTGCCGGATGCAATCGGGGACACGCGGATCGCGGCGCACGATGCCGGCCAGTTTCGGCGTGAATTTGAGAAAATTCTCGCACGCCCGCACCAGTGTTCGGTAGGCGTGCTCGCCGGCTGCCGTGCTCGGCACCATGTTGACAACTATTCTGATGTCGGCGCGTGGCTGGTCCAGCACCGTGAGCTTGATGAACGCATAGGCGTCGGTGAGGCTGGTCGGCTCCTCGTTCGTGACCACGAGGACCGTGCCGGCGGGGCGCACCAGGCGCCGCACCGTGGTTTCGATGCCGGCCCCCAGATCGATCAGCACGTGGTCGTAAGCCGGCGCCAAATTCACCAAGCGCTCGCCGAGCGCGTCGAGGCGTTCGATCGGCAGCCGCGCCAGGCCGCCCGCGCCGGAGCGGCCGGCGATGATGTCGAAGCCGGTTTCGTCGTGCTTCAGGATCACATCGGTCAGTGCCTTTTGCCCCGTGAACACGGCCTGCAGATCGGTGTCGGGCATCAGGCCGAGCTGGATGTCGACATTCGCAAGGCCAAGATCGCCGTCGAACAGCAGCGTGCGCCGGCCCTGGCGGGCCAGTGTCTGCGCCAGCGTGATTGCAAGCCAGGTCTTGCCGACGCCGCCCTTGCCCGAGGCGACGGCGATGATGCGCCGGTCGGATGGCGCCGGGACCGCGCTGGGATCGGTCATTGGTGTCGCGTTCATGAGACAGCCTCGGGTGTGTTCCTGTTGGCCTCGGGCAGCGCGGTCGGCGGTGCGCCGATACGCTCGAGCAGGGCGTGCGCCAGGGTGGCGGCGTTGGCGGGAAGGAGTCCGTCGCCGATGGTCGGGCTGGCGCCGAGCTCGGCGATTGCCAGCGCGCCGTTCGCCGCGGCCAGAATGCCGCCGTGACGGCGGGCAGTGTCGAGACGGGTCGCAATCATTCGGCTCACCCCGACCGCGGCGAAGGCCCGGCCGATCTCCGCCGATTCCAGGGCGTCGCCGCCGGCTGCGAGCACCAGCACGGGCTCCGCGCCGCCGGCGGCCGCGGTTTTGGCGATCTCGCTCATTTCGGCCGGATCGAAGGGGTTGACGCTGGCGCTGTCGATGAAGGCGGCCCGCCCGTTGGCGGCGCGTGTCAGCTCGGCAAGCGCGGATTTCCCGTCGGATTGATGAAGCTCGGTTTTGAGAATCTGGGCGAAGGCCGCGAGCCGCGCCGCCCCGCCGGCGCGGCCGGTGTCGGTGGAGATCAGCATGCATTCGCGGCCGTCGAGCCGCGCCCGTGCCGCGAGCTTGGCGGCCGCGACAGTCTTGCCGCTGCCCGGTGGGCCAACCAGCATGACCGGACGCAACGGCTTTTCCTCGATCGGGACAAAGTGCAATCGCGTTTCAAGCGCAGCGGCGAGGGCGATTTCCGGCGTTGCCGGCCCGGCTGCGTGGACGCCATCGAGGAGTTTGTCGATGAGGCCGAGCGGAGCGCCGTGGTCGTTGAGCGCCTGGATGATGGCGGCCGATCCCGTGCCTGGCGTGGGAAGCAAATCGACGTCGTCGGCCTGTTCGATCGCGGCGGTGACCCAGACGTCGCCCGTGTTGGGAATGGTCTGGGAGGAAATGATGACCGCGTCCTCGCCGAGCGATTGGCGCACCCGCTCCATCGCCTCGGCCATCGTCGCTGCCGTGAATGTTTTTAGCCGCATGGCGCGCCGCCCCCGAGCCTAGACCGTATCCAGGGTCTTGATGCGGGCCTTGGGATGCACCTCGTTCTGCGACATGATCGTTGTAACCGGGCGTACGCGCTCCACGATCGAGCGCACATACGGCCGGATCATCGGACTGGTCAGAAGGGTCGGACTTTCGCCCAGCATCGCCTGGCGCTCCATGATCTGATTGAGCGCCAGGATAAATTCCTGCAGTTTGCTGGGCGACATGGCAAGCTGTCGTTCGTCGCCTTCGCCGGCGATCGCCTCGGCAAAGCTTTGCTCCCATTCCGGCGAAAGCTGAACGATCGCCAGATGGCCCTGCAGTCCGGTATTCGCCTCGCAGATCTGCCGCGCCAGGCGCATCCGTACATGTTCGGTGATCAAGGTCAGATTGCGGGTGTGTGCGCAGGCGTCGGCGATGCCTTCCAGGATCGTCGGCAGATCGCGGATCGAAACGCGCTCGGACAAAAGGTTCTGGAGCACGCGCTGAATGCCGCCGACCGCGATCTGATTGGGGACCAGATCCTCGACCAGCTTGCGCTGACCTTCTTCTAGCTCGTCCATCAGCTTCTTGGTTTCTGCATAGGACAGGAGCTCGGCCATATTGTCCTTGATCACCTCGGTCAGATGCGTGGTGACCACGGTGGAAGGCTCAACCACGGTGTAGCCCTTGAACTGGGCTTCCTCGCGGTGGGCGGCGTCGACCCACATGGCGGGCAAACCGAAGGTCGGCTCGGTCGTATCCTCGCCGGGCAGGGTGATTTTCTCGCCGCGTGGGTCCATTACCAGCAGCATGCCCGGGCGGGCGTCGCCGCGTCCGGCCTCGATATCCTTGACCCGAACGACATAGGCGTTGGCGGGAAGCTGCATGTTGTCCTGGATCCGCACCGCCGGCATGACGAAGCCCATCTCGCCGGCGATCTGGCGCCGCAGCGCCTTGATCTGATCGGTCAGGCGCTGATCCTGATCCTGATTGATCAGGGCCAGCAGCCCATAGCCAAGCTCCAGGCGGATCTGATCGATATGCAGCGCGCTGGATATCGGCTCTTCGGTGGGCAGCTCGGCCGCTTCGGCCTCGGCCACCGCCGCTTCATCGAACACGACCTGCTCCTGGCGCTTGTTGACCATATAGGCGGCGGCGCCGGTCAGACCGGCCAGCGCGACGAACGGGATCATCGGAATGCCTGGCAGCAATGCCAGCGCGCCCATCAGCGATGCGCTGACCCCCAATGCCCGCGGATATCCGCCGAGCTGGGCGAAGAGCGCCTTGTCGGTCGAGCCAACGATGCCGGATTTGGAGACCAGAAGGCCGGCGGCGGTGGAAACGATCAGCGCCGGGATCTGCGAGACCAGCCCGTCGCCCACGGTCAGGATGGTGTAGCTCCGGGCGGCGTCACCCAGGCTCAGATCCTTCTGGGCCACGCCGATGATGATGCCGGCGATGATGTTGATGAAGGTGATGATGAGCCCGGCGATCGCGTCGCCGCGCACGAACTTCGCCGCGCCATCCATGGAGCCGAAAAACGTGCTTTCGTCCTCCAGAGATTTGCGGCGGCTGCGCGCTTCGTCTTCTTCGATCAGACCGGCCGACAGATCGGCGTCGATGGCCATTTGTTTGCCGGGCATGGCGTCCAGGCTGAACCGCGCCGTTACCTCGGCGATGCGGCCCGAACCCTTTGTGATGACGACGAAATTGACCAGGATCAGGATCGCGAAGACGATCATCCCGATCACGAAATTGCCACCCATCACGAAATTGCCGAAGGCCTGGATCACCTGGCCTGCGGCGGCCGGCCCCTCATGGCCGTCGCTTAGAATGAGCCGGGTACTGGCGAGGTTGAGCGCCAGGCGCATGATCGTGGCGATCAAGAGCACCGTTGGAAAGGAGCTGAAATCAAGCGGCCGCGAGATGAACAGCGCGACCATCATGATCAGCACGGACAAGGTAATTGAAATCGCCAGCGCGCCGTCGAGCAGCCAGCGCGGCATCGGCAGGATGAGCACCACCAGGATGCAGGTGACGCCGAGCGCAAGGGCGATGTCACCGCGCCGGAGCGCCGTGACGACCCGGGAGAATGGACTTGGCCCAGTGGGGATGGCCGCTTGGGCGACCTGTGTGTTGGCGGCGTCTGCCATGCTGCGTGTCTCTATGCTCGCGCGCTATACGGCCGCGCGCTCGCCTTCGCCCGGCGCGGGCACCTGGAGGCCCTGGTCGGAGTAAAGCTTCAGCTTGTTGCGCAGGGTGCGGATGGAGATGCCAAGGATATTGGCGGCATGGGTTCGGTTGCCCAGGCAATGCCCAAGCGTGTTCAAGATCAGGTCGCGCTCGACATCCGCGACGGTGCGGCCGACCATCGCCGAGGCATCGGCTTGCGCCGCGCTGGCGTCGTCGCTGGCGCCCAGCGTGTCCGATATCATGATCGCCTGCGGCCCGATCGTGTCACCTTCGGCGAGCAACACTGCCCGATGCATGGTGTTCTCAAGCTCGCGCACATTGCCGCGCCAGTGGTGCGCGCGCAGCGCATCGATGGCGGCGGGCTCAAGCGGTCGGTCGGGCAGAGCGTTCAACTCGGCGAACTTCACCGCGAAGTGCACCGCCAGAAGATTGATGTCATCGAGCCGCTCGCGCAACGGTGGCAGGGAAAGCGTGAAGACGTTAATTCGGAACAGAAGGTCTTCGCGGAACCGCCCTTCGCGCACCTCCTCGGCAAGATCGCGGTTGGTCGTCGCGATCACCCGGATATTGATCTTGACCGGCTGCGAGCCGCCGACGCGGTCGATCTCGCGCTCCTGAACGGCGCGCAGGAGCTTGGCCTGGAGATGCGGGTCCATCTCGCTGATTTCGTCGAGCAGCAGTGTGCCACCGGACGCTTCCTCGAACTTTCCGATGCGGCGGGCAATGGCGCCGGTAAAGGCGCCCTTTTCGTGCCCGAACAGTTCGGATTCCAGAAGGTTCTCAGGGATCGCCGCACAGTTGACGCTGACGAAGCGTTCATTCGCCCGCTTGCTCTTCATGTGAATCTGGCGCGCGATCAACTCCTTACCCGTACCTGATTCGCCGACGATCAAAACACTGGCATCCGACGGTGCGATCTGATCGGCGAGCGCGATCATCTTTTCCATCGGACCGGGTCCATGGATGATCGCGCTGGTCTCCTCGGTCGCCGCTTCGAGGATCGCCGCAATCAGCTCGGGGTCGGGCGGCAGCGGCACATATTCCTTGGCGCCCGCCTTGATCGCCTCAACGGCGGCGTCGGTCTCGTTGCCGATGCCGCAGGTCACTACCGGTGCGTTGATACGCTCGGACCTTAGGCTCTCCATCATGCTTTTGACGTTGAGGTTGACGTCGACCATCACCAGATCGGCGCCCTGGCCACCGCGCAACGCCGCCAGCGCGGCCTCGATCGTGTTGACCTGCTCGACCTTGGCGCCCCGCGCCATCGCGATCTTCGCGGCAGCGCTGATATGGCCCTCGAGCGTCCCAACAATCAGCAATCGCATTATTTCTCTCCGATAGACGTATCGTCGCCGTTCACGCGGCGCTTTACTTGGAGTCGGACTTGATGATCTCGGTCATGGTGACGCCGAGCCGTTCATCGACGATCACCACCTCGCCGCGCGCCACGAGCCGGTTGTTGACGTAAATATCGACGGCCTCGCCGACCTTTCGGTCCAGCTCCACGACCGCGCCGCGGCCGAGCTTCAGGAGTTGGTTCACCTGCATGGTCGCCTTGCCGAGCACGGCTGAGACCTGCACGGGGATGTCGAAAATGGCCTCAAGGTCCCGCGCCGTGCGGACGATTTCGGTTTCGCCGCCGGCATCGGGATCCACGACAGGCTCCGGCGCCGGTGCGGCAGGGGCGGGATCGGCCGCCGCAGCTGCTTCTTTCGGCAACTCCTGGAGATTGAGATTGTTGTCGTCAGCCATCGCGTGAAACTCCTAGATTGGACTTTTCGTCCGGTATTGGGGCTGGTTTCGTGATTTGGTGTTCGGATGGGTCAAGCTCGGGCGCGGCAAGCGCGGGGTCACCGCGACCGGCGTCACCGGATACGTGTCCGGGCTCGCTGGATATATGTGTCGAATTGGATATGTGCACCGAGGCGCCGTCTGACTGGGCGTCTAGCGTGCGCGTCAGGATATCCTCGACCTCTGCCCACAGCCGTTCGACGTTTCGCTCCGCGCCGCCGTCGGCCCATTCGACCAGACAATCGGACAAGCCCATCCGGTCATCTGCGAGCAGAACCACTTCGCCGGAATACCCGGCCTTGCCTGACATTTTCGCGATGTGCGGCTGTAGCGTGTCGAGCATCGCGTCGGGCATCCGGAAAACGACGCGCGGCTCGTCCAGCATGCGTCCAAGCGCGTCTTCGATTACGGCCTCGATCTCGGCCATGCCGCCGCGTGCAACCAGGGCCGGCATCATCTTTCGAACCAGATCAGCGGCGACCGTTATCGCCTGTTTTGACATGCGCCCCTCCAACTCGGTGCGAATCGCCTCGAGCGAGGTCAGCCGCTCGACGATCTGCGCGGCCGCCTCGGCGACCATCCGCTCGGACTGCACGCGGGTGGCCTCGACGCCGGCCTCGTGTCCGCGCGCGAACGCCGCTTCCAGCTCGGGATTGGGTTCCGATCCATCCTCGTCGAAGGTTCTTTCGAACAGGTATTTTGCGTGATCCGACATGCCCCGATCCACTAGTAGATAAGCTCGTCGTCTTTGTCGTCGGAGAGCATGATCTCTCCAGTCGCTGCCAGTTCCTTGGCCGAATTGACGATCGTGGTCTGCGCGTCGTCGACATCGCGCAGTTTCACAGGGCCCATTTCGCTCAGCTCCTCGCGCAGCAGCTTGCCGCCGCGTTCGGACATGTTGGAAAAGAAAAAGTCGCGCAGCTCTTCGCTGGCGCCCTTGAGTGCGACCACGAGTTTGATCTTATCGACCTTTCGCAGAAGGGTCTGACAGCTCGCCGGATCGAGCTGCGCGAGATCGTCGAAGGTGAACATCAGCGACCTGATCCGCTCGGCCGATTCCTTGTTCCGCTCTTCCAGCTCGCTGAGCAACTTCTGCTCGGTTGGACGATCAAAGCTGTTGAAGATTTCGGCAACCAGCTCGTGCGGATCGCGGCGCGCGGTGCGTGCGACGTTGCTCATGAACTCGACGCGCAGCGTCTTCTCGATGTCGTCGAGAATATCGCGCTGCACCGATTCCATGCGCAGCATCCGGCTGATAACTTCCAGCGACATGCCCTCGGGCAGGTTCTGGAGCACGGCAGCGGCATGCTCGGGGCGGATCTTGGAGAGCACCACGGCCACCGTTTGGGGATATTCGTTCTTGAGATAATTTGCCAGGACCGTTTCGTTCACATTGCCGAGCTTGTCCCACATGGTCCGGCCGGCGGGTCCGCGGATCTCGTCCATAATGATCGAGACCCGGTCGTCGCCGAGCACTTTGGTAAGCAATCGCTCGGTGCTTTCCATGGAACCAACGACCGAGCCGGTCGCCGAGACCTGGTCGGTGAATTCCACGAACACACGTTCGATCACGCCGGCATCCACGGTTCCGAGCGCCGACATGGTCTGACTGAGCTCGCGGATCTCCTCCTCGTCCATGATCTCGAACAGCTTGACCGCGTGTTCCTCGCCAAGCGCGAGCATCAGGATCGCGGCCTTGTCCGGTCCGGTTAGGTTCTTGTAGTTCTCCTTTTTTACCAGGTTAGACATTCCCGTCAGCTCTCCTGGTACATCCAGTTACGCACGATCTGCACCGTCTCCTCGGGATGCTTCTCCACGATGTCGCCGACCTTGCGGACCGTCGATGCCTTGACCCGGCCTTCGATCTGGCTGAGATCGATCATAGCGTCGGCGTCCATTTGTTCCTGGTCGCCGGTACCGTCGGGGCTTGGCAGGGCGGGATCGTCGCCCCGACTGGCCAAGCGCGGGGTTACTGGGTCGGGCGCTGGTTCTATCAAGCGGCGGATGACCGGCCGGATCACCATCAGCAGAACCAGCAGCGACAGAATCGCAAGCACCGCCACCTCTGCGATGCGCATGTAGTCGGCCTTGCGGAGACCCAGAAACGGAGTTTCGCCCTTGGCGTCTGGCTTGGGCGCGCCCTCGGCGAACGGCATGTTGGTGACCTGGACGATGTCGCCCCGCTTGGCGTCAAAACCGATCGCCGAGCGCACCAGCGCGGTGAGGCGCTCGATGTCGGCGGTGGACCGCGGCTGATAGGTCGCATTGCCGTCGGCAACCGTGTACGTGCCGTCGACCAGGACGGCGACGGACAGACGCTTGACGATCCCGGTCACGCGGACGTGGTTGCGGACGGTCTTGGATATCTCGTAGTTGACCCGCTCGCGGGTCTTTGTGGTCGAGCTTGAGCTCCCAGCTTCGTTCTCGCCGCCCTGCTGGCCGGTGCGGCGCAGATTATTGGCGGCAGTGACCGGCTTCTGGGCCGATTTGTTCTGCTGGGTGGATTTCTCCTCGTCGGTCTGGGTCGAGCGCACGACACGGCCATCAGGGTCGTATTTCTCTTCCGCTGTAGTAATGCGGTCGAAATCCATATCGGCCGTCACTTGGGCGCGGACCTTGCCCGGGCCCAGCGAACGGCCGAGGATCGTCTCGATCTTGAGCGCCAGACGTGCTTCATATCCGCGGCGCATTTCATCGGCCGAGCGTGCGGCCATGCGGGGTGTTTCGCCGTCTTTGGTGCCTTTTGCCAGAAGGTTGCCGCGATCGTCGACGATCGAGATGCGGTCTGGCTTGAGGCCAGGCACCGCGGCGGCGATGAGATGCTGGATCGCGACCACTTGCCCGCCGGAGAGCGGCTCGCCGCGATAGGTTTTGATCACGATCGACGCGCTCGGCTGCTCGCGCTTGCGCGCGAAGAGTTGGCGACGCGGCAGGACCACGTGAACCCGAGCCGCGCTCACCTGCGCTATGGAGCGGATCGTCCTGGATAGTTCGCCCTCCAGGGCGCGCAACCGGTTGATGTTTTGCACGAGGCTCGATGAGCCAACACCCTCAGAGCGATCAAAAATTTCGTATCCAACCGAACCGCCGCGCGGCAAACCCTCCTGAGCCAGCGACATGCGCATCCGCAACGCCTTGTCGGCGGGTACATATATCTGTGTGCCGCCGGCCTTGAGCGTGAAGGGTACGTTCGCCGCTTCAAGCTTGGCGACGATTTGGGCAGAGTCCTTGGTATCGAGTTCGGCGTAGAGCAACGCCATACCAGGCGCACCCAGTCGGGATGAGAGATAGATGAAGAACGCGATCCCTGCGATGCCAACGACGCCAAGCGCCATTAGGCGCAGCCCGCCAAGGCCTCGCAAGGTCTGAATCAATGCGCTCACGTACCGCGCCCCCGGTTATCGGTCATTGGCGGCCGCCAGGAAGACTCCTGTCAGCCACGACAGCCACGTTAGGGCGACGCGGTAAATTCCTGGTTAATTATCGGCAAATTTTGCCGGTCTGCGCGGCATTTTCTGCCTAGTGCATCCGGCGGTTGTCGAAAGGGCAGGGCCGTTAGCCGGCCGTGACCGTCTCCGTACTGGGAGCCTTGTCGACTTTGCGGTACTTCTGGGTCTGGGTGACGCGAAGTCCGGCGACGCCGTGGCGGTCGATCAGGCGTTGCCAGGACAGGAATTCCTCGACCGAGAGCTTGTAGCGCCCGCACGCCTCCTCGAGCGTGATGAGCCCCCCGCGGACGGCCGCAACCACCTGCGCCTTGCGGCGCACCACCCAACGCTCGGTATCGGCCGGCGGAAGATCGGCGAGCGAAAACGGCTGGCCGTCCGGTCCGATCACGAAGCGTGGACGCTCGGGTTTGTCCTGAACCATCGGCGGGTTCTCCGGTCACGAACTACATGTTCAAGACTGAGCAGTCTAAGGAAAGGCACTTAAAAATCCGCTAAGGGACAAGGTTAAGCGCGGGCTAAGGAGAGCCGCGATGGGTTTTTATACATATCGCGGAATATTGTATTATTACAAGCTATTAGCGGCCAATTCTAAGAACTTCTTGGAGCATTTCGTCGGCCGTGGTGATAATCCGGGCGGATGCCGAATAGGCCTGCTGGGTGATGATCATCGAGGTGAACTCGTTGGCGATGTCGACCGAAGAAGCTTCCAGCGAGGAGGGTGCGATTGAGCCCGCCGGGCCGGAACCGGCCGTATTCAGCAGAACGGCACCGCTTCGATCGGATTCGCGGAACACATTGCCGGTCAACCCCTCTAGGCCGTTGATGTTGTTGAAGGTGGCGACCGGGATCTGGTAGATCGGCGTGGTCTGGCCGTTGTCGAAGAGGGCGGAAACCAGCCCGTTTTCGTCGATCGACACCTCGTTGAAGGTGCCGAAGCGAATGCCGTTCTGGTTGATGAAGTACGTCGCATATTCGCTCGCATACTGGGTCAAGCCGTCGGCAAGGTTCTGGGTACCGAGATCGAGCGCAATCGTGCTGTTGCTGGCGCCGGTGGTCCAACCGGCAATGGCGATGTTGGGCCAAGTTGCCGGCGTCGCAAGGGTGCCGTTGCCGTTGAAGGTTATGGTCTGCGTGGCATATGTGGTCGTACCGCTGACACCGCCGCCGACCTGGGTCGGGTCACTGACGTCGAGCGTCCACTCCAGCGGGTTTGCCGTCTTGGTGAAAGTTAGTGTGACCGTGTGTTCGATGCCGAGCGAATCGTAGATCTGCATCGCCGTTAGATGCGTATCGGTGTTAACTGCAGTGGCGGCGAGATTGAGCCCGGCGGACGCCGCTGTGGTCTGTACAGCACTGCCCGAGATGCCGGTGACCGTGACAGCTTCCAGGCTCGACAGCACGCTCGGATTGGCGGCGGTCACCACGCCCTGGGCGTCGGTCGGCCAGCCCATCATGTAGTAGCCGGCGACGTTCCGCAGGAAGCCGTCTTTGTCGGGATTGAACGAGCCTGCGCGGGTATAGAGGAACTCGTTGCTGATACTGGGCGTGGAGGCATCGTTGACCACGAAGAACCCGCTGCCGACGATCGAGATGTCACTCTTCGACGTCGAAGACTGCAAGAGGCCCTGCTTGTCGATCAGTTGGTTGGTGTTCGATTGAACACCGCCCGGCGTGAAGCTCGTCGCCGACGCCGCGTCGGTGACGAGCGTGGAGAACTGGGCGACGGATCCCTTGTACCCAACCGTGTTCACGTTGGAGATGTTGTCGGAGATCATGCCGAGCATTTGGCTCTGCGCACGAAGGCCGGACACTCCTGAGAACATCGCGCCGAAAATGCTCATAGCTTCAAGCTCCTTGCTTCACTGGCTAAGGTTGCAGGAATTGGAGTCGGTCTACTGACCGGTGGTTTGTGTGGGCTTTGCCACCGAGAGAATGTCGGCAACCTTGACGGTGACGCCGCCGAGATCGAGGACGAGCTGGCCGTCGGCCACCGTAACTCCGGTAACCTTGCCGACGACGCCGGTGCTGACGGCGATGGCGGCCTCATTCTCGCCCTTGGCGGTAACGGCGATGGTGTATTTGCCGTCGGCCTGAACGATGCTCTGATCGTCCTTGCCGTCCCAGGCGAGGGTATGCTTGCCGGCATCGGTCTCGCCTTCGAGGGTTCGGACAATCTGGCCGGATTCGTTCTTGATCGTGATCGTGACGCTCCGCGCCCCGGAGGGCAGGGTATAGGTGTAGCTGGCCGAGCCGTCCTTTAAGACGCCGGTCGTGCCGAACGCCTCGACGATGTTGTCGAGGAAGTTGACCGCGCTCACCGCTTGGCTGCCGCCCTGGATTTTCACGATCTCATCGAGGCGGGCGTTCTGGCCGATCTGCTGTTCCACCGAGGCGAACTGGACGAGCTGGGTGGTGAACTGGGTCGAATCGAGCGGCGACAACGGGTCCTGGTTCTGCAGCTGGGTGGTCAGCAGGGTCAGGAAATTCTCGAAGTTCTGCGCCAGGCTCGACGCCGATTTCAGCGTGTTCTGCGAAGCGTTCAACAGGCCGATATTATTGGCTTCCATTTTTCTTGTTCTCCCTAGACCTGAATATCGAGCAGTGCATCGGCGTTGAGGGATGCCTGTCGAGCAACCGGCGCAATTTCACCATCGCCGGCATTGGTGTCTGGACTGAATTTCTCCAAGCCCCCTGTCTGATTAGCGAACTGGGGCAAATCGCCGCCATCGCTGCGGAGGTTGAAAGAGAGCGCGCCCGAATCGGCGCGTAGCCCTGCGTCATTGAGCGCCCGTTCCAGAACCCGTGAGTCACGCTGCAGCATGTCTAGCGTTTCCGGGCGGTCCGCGATGAACATGGCGGTCAGGCGGCCATCCTTGGTCAATTCCACCTGAACATCCACGCGGCCCAGCGATCCGGGCTCGAGGCGAATCGTGATGTGGTCGGTGCCGGAAGCGAGCGCGCGGCTGAACTGCAAAGCGACCTGCTCGGCGACCGGTACGAAGGCCGGCACGCCGTTCCGCGCAGCCGCCGTGCCGGCGCCGGTGCTGTCGATGCCCAAAGGTGTCGCCGGCGACGTAAAGCCTGCGACTGGTGTCACCTCGACGCTACTGGACAACAGGCTCGAAACCTGATGACCGAAGCTGTCGGCGGGCTTGGTGTTCGCGGCGGTATCGACGAATGTGGGATGCTGGGCTGATTTGATCGTGGCAGCCTGGGCTTGTTGGGCAACCGAATCGCCGGCCTGTGGCGGCGCGGCGCGGTTGGCTTGGAGATTGGCAGCGGCAGTGCTTGGGCCATTGTTCTTGCCCGATGTCGACGCGTTCTTTCCACCATCGGCGCCAGGTGCATGGATTACAGCCGATTGGATCGTTACCTTGGCAGTGGCAATCTCGGCAGTGCTGGTGATCAGCGATACAGGCGCGGCGTCGGTCTTGGCGGCGGTCGGGCGCGAGCTGCCCACTGTGGTAGTTGCAAGTTTGACGGTGGCGGCAGCGACCCCGGTTGCGGCAACGGCGGCAGTCGTAGTCTGGGCGACATTGGTGGCTGTATTGACAGCTGCATTAGCGGCGGCCGTTGCCGTGTTGGCCAGCTGGGTTACGGTTTTCGCGCCGGCGTTGATTGTGTTCTGAATGGCGGCCTGGGCGGATTGAGCGGCAGGCAGCGTCGTGGCGGCAGCGGTCGGCGCGGCCGCAGTGGCTTGCTGGACCGTGCTCGTAGCGACCTTTGCGGCGGCCTGGGCGGCGACGGCTTGCTGTTTTGCCTGCTCGACGGTCTGAGCGGCGGCGGCGGCCGTTTGAGCCAGCGTGGTATCGGTGACGGTCTGGGCAGTCTGCGTTGCCGTCAGCGGCGTCTGGGCGCCCGGAAGGCCGCTCTTGAGCAGCGCCTCGCTCACGGCGCCCGTTACGTTGGCGGCGGTCTTGCCGGCCGCGACGGTAGCGGTCTGCGCGGCTTTGAGACTAGCGGTGGCGGCTTTTGCTCCCGCTTCGACAAGCCCGACGCGGGGGGGCGCCGCTTGGGCCGTTGCGGTGGCCGCTGCCTGGGTACTATTCACAAGGGCTGTTGCGGCGCCGCCGGTTGCGGCGTTGGCAGCAGTGCTGAATTGCGCCGCGGCGGTTTGAACCTGCCCGCCGACCGCCTGCGGCGCGGGTCCGAGCAAGCCGAGCAGTAGCTGCTCGAATCCGCTCGCGCCCTGCCCGGATCCGGTCTTTGAACCGGGGCCGGTGCTGGCCGTGCCGTTTGTCGGCAATAGGAGGGTCACAAAGTTCATTTCTTCACCAAAGACTTATCCGTCTCAATAAGAAGCAAAAAGCGGGCCAACGGGATATCCATGTAACTCATCGATAAATAGAGAGTTATATCGCCACCAACTGCATGCATAGCTGTTCCGGGCAATTCCTGCCCTCAAGCGGCTGCAGATTGTGCCGGTGGGGTTCGGCGCATGAAAATCATCCAAAAAGAAACGGGCGCGCCGGGATTCGGCGGCCCGTAAGTGAAGAGGGAGACGCGAGTTATGGCTTATTATTGTTGTTAGGCGGTCATGAGGGCCGCGCCGGCGGTGTCTCCTACGCCGGCAATCTTGGTGGCGTCGACCGGGTGGCCGGTCTCGGTCTCGGCATCGAGGTGTGCATCGAGCTCATCCCAGGCGTCGCGCAACGGCGTCAGGAGGCGGATGGCATTGCGCGCGGGATTGGGATCGTTGTCGATGTTGACGCGGGGCAGGTGGGTGAGAATGAACACATAGAGCTGACCCAGGTTCTGCGCGATCTTGCCGCCAGCGTCCTCGTCGAGCGCATAGGCGAGCTCGGCGATCAGACCGGTTGCGACGATCACGGAATTGTATCGGCGCTCGATGTCGCCATGCGCGATCGCGTCGATCGCATCCTCCAGAGCCGCGATCGCCTCGCTGTAGAACGTGGCAACCAAACGGGCGCCTGAGGCGTGCTGGAGCTCTTCGGGCAGAATGTCGTTTATGTCGGTGTTTTTCATCGTCGTCTCCTTGGGCCTTGCTTTGGATCAGCGGCCAGGCGGGCGGTTCGCCCGGCCGGGCCTGTCCTCGTCTACTGGAACAACCGCAGCAGTGCCTGCGGGACTTGGTTGGCCTGGGCCAGCATCGACACGCCGGCTTGTAGAAGCGTTTGCTTGGAGGTGAACTCCGTCATCTCCGACGCGATGTCGAGATCGAGCAGCGCACTTCGGGCCGCTTCGGTGTTTTCCACTGCGGTCGCCAGATTGGCGGCCGCGAAGTCGAGGCGGCTCTGACCGGCGCCGACATTCGCACGGGCGCTGCTGAGCGCATCGATCGCGGCGGTCACTTCCGACGAGGAGGTTTCGGCGCCGCCGACCGTCGTGATGTCTGCGGCCAGGGTACCAGAGATCGAGACCAGTGATTCGATCGAGAATGTGAGATCGTCTTCTGCCGCGACCGCGCCCGAGCCGATCTTGAAGGTGAAGCTGGTGGTGGTCGTGCCCTGGACGGTATTGTTGTTCGCTGTATCCCCGAGGCTTGCGTTGTTGGCGAACGCTGTGTTCAAGTTGATGTTGATCGTCCCGGTGACCTGCGCATTCGTGCTCGTCAGCGTTACCGATGTTGGCGTGGTCAGGAAGCCCCCGGTGAACGATGCACTACCAATGACGATGCTGTACTGGCTGCCACCACCATCCGTCGCCGACAGCGTGTAATTGCCGTTGGCGTTGGAGGCGCCGTTCATGTCGAGGGTCGCTGAGGTGTCGGTGCCCGCGAAGGTGATGCCGTTGGCGATGATCGAATCGAAACCGGTCGAGCCGAGCATGGAACCCGCCGCGCCGCCTTCAAAGGTCAGTGACTGCGAACCCGCCAGCATCTTCACGCCGTTGAACTCGGTGTCGGCGCCAATTCGAGCGATTTCTTCCTTCAGCGCCTGATATTCGAGATTAAGGATTGTGCGTTCGGTGTTCCCGAGCTGACCGGAGGCCGATTGAACCGCCAGGGTCTTCATTCGGATCAGAATTTCAGTCGCCCGCGCCATTGAACCGTCGGCGATCTGCAACATCGAGGCTGCCTGGCCCGCATTGGCCGAAGCCTGACTAAGCGCGCCAACTTCGGCCGCGAGGCGGGAGCCAATCGCCATCGAGGCGGCATCGTCCTTTGCGGACACGATACGCTGGCCCGAGGACAGCTTGGCCAAAGACGTCGACAACTGCATGTCCGTCTTGACCAGGTTGCGGTGGGCCACATTGGCGGCGAAGTTGGAAATAACATTTAGTGCCATTTTCTCGTCTCCTTGCCGATCTTGGGTCCGTCACTGTCGTCCGGCCTGATACGCTTCAGTCGCGAAGGGCTTCAATCTGTGACCGGCTCACGTCCTAGGTCCTGTCAACTTGACCGGATAGGCCCACACCCGGTTTGGGCGAGCGCTTCTGTCCTATGTCCAATCCCTATTGAGCAAGTACCAGGCCAACTGACGAAAAATAGACTAAAGTGTTGATATAATTCGACTTAATAGCTTGCGGCACTCATTGGGCTGAGGAGGTGGCGAACGATGACCGGCAAATTATTCGGGGCATTGCGGCAGATTGTGCCGGGAAAAGATCGGCCGATGAGTCAACCGATTGCCGGTAGCGGGGTATGCGCTGCTGCTGTTTTTGCAGTGCTGGCGCGCGTGATCTTGGGCGCCGGACGCACAAGTTAAAAGCCCCGACCGACAATGCGACCGGGGCTGAATATCCTGATGTACCGCGGATTTAGCTGGAATACCGCGGACCTGTTGGTCCTTAGGCGGAGATCGCTATCCCGGTACGCGGCGCAGGTTCATTATCCGGCGTGGCCTGCGAGCTATGTGCTTTCGGCGCCATCTGGCCGGCGCCGTCGGCGCCCCTGGCCAATTGATCCCAGGACGCCCTAAGCGGCTCGATCAGCTTGATAACGTCACGCGCCGGCTGAGGATCGTTGCGCACATCGACATTGACCAGCGTGCGCAGCATGAAGCGGTAAAGATCGTTCAGGTTGAGCGCGATCTGCCCACCTTGCTCAAAATTCAGCGTCATAGCCAGATGGGTGATGATTTCGTTGGCGTTTTTATTGGCCTTCCAGCGCCGCTCTATATCGCATGCCTCGATCGCCTTGATTGCCTCGTTGAGGCAGTGGATCGCGCGATCGTAAAGCATCACGACCAGCCGTGCCGGCGAAGCGGTCATGAGCTCTTGGTTGCGATAGTGACGTGTCGCGTTATCGGTCACCTGTACCCCCTATTTCCCGCAGTCGCCAAAGTCTTAGTTGTTGTTGGCCAGCGAGTCGGTGAACTGCGTGAGGAAGCTCTGGGTTTGCGCCAATGACGCGAGCGCCGTCTCCATCACGATGAAGCGTTGGATAATTTGATCGCGGTCGAATGCAAGGCGCTCCAGGAGGCGGTCGAGGCGTTCTTGCTTGGTGGTGTTCTGCTGCTCGAACGAAGATATTTCAGATCCAACCGAACCGGTCACCGGCGTCAGCATCGTCTCGATATCAAAGAACAAATCCTTGCCGACACCGGCGGTGTGGCTGAGCGTGATGCCCGCGGCGGTCGCCGTTCCGGTGAACAGCAGCGTCATACCTTCTGCCCCGGTCGCGTTGGTTGCGGTCAACGTCCGACCGCTCACCGTGACACTGCCGTCGTTCGAGCCGTCCGGATTGCCGTTGATATTGGCCGACGAGACCGCGTAGTCGGCAACGGTCAGGCCCATACTGGCCAGAAGATCACCGGTATCCGTATCAACGGTCAGCGCGCCCAGTGTTGAGGAGATCTGTAAGCTGAACGTGCCGTTCGCGTCCTCGAACACATTGGCCGAGACACCGGCGATCCCGGCGGTGTTGATCGACGTTGCGAGGGTCTCCAGCGTGTCGTCGTTGCCGCCCAGCCCGTCGGCGTCATAGGCGATGGCGACACCGTTGACGTTGAAGGTGCCGGACGCCGTGGCGCCGAAGCTGTTGACGGCGTCGCTGATCTCGGCGGTCTTGCTGACGACGGTCTGGCTGTCCTCGCGCGAGGCAAAAACAGCGCCGACATTCAGCGTGTAGCCCGCTGCGGTATAGGTCGTGGCGCCGTTGAATCCTAACAACGTGATCCGTGGATCGGACGACGAAAAATCAAACGTGAACAGCTTGCGCACGTCCTCTGGATTGCTGAGCAGCGCCTTGTCGAGCTTCGTTGTGTCGATCTCAAGCGTGTCCTTCAGGGTCGGGTCGGTTTGAAGCGTGTTGTCGACGAACTCGATACCGATCTGTGCCAGAATGCTGAAATTCGAGTCGACGCCGGCCACGCCAATTCCGATCGCCGCGCCCAACTCCGCCTGGATCTGCGCCAGTGTACGGTTGCCGAACAGGAGGCCGGTCTCCGCGACAACCTCGCCGCTCGTATCATCGACCAGAGTATTCTGGTTGATGAACTGTTTTACCCCGTTATAGGCGTTTACGAAGTCGGTGATCCTGGATTTGACCTGGGTGAGATCGCGATCCACGTCGGCCTTGATCGTGGTACCTTCCTCGGCCGAGAACAGCGTCACGGTGATGCCGGCGAACAGATCGTCGATCGTGTTGCTGGTCCGGGTGAGCACCAGACCGTTGTCCACTCCCAGCCCGTCCAGCAGGCCGTTGGTGTCGCTGAGCGTGATTGCCGCCTGGGTGCCTTCGGTCAGGACCAGCCGCACGCCACTGCCGTCGGTGACGACCGAGGCCGTGACGCCGGTATTGACCGTGTCGAGGTTGATCTTGTCTTTCAGCGTGGTGATCGTGTCGGTTGCGGTGTAGTTGATCGTGGCCAAGCCGACATTGCCGGTAATGTCGAAAGATCCCGGGTAAGCTGCGGCCGTCGCGACCGAATTCAGCAACGTGGAGCCGGCGCCGATCAAATTCGATTCAAAGCGATCGATGTCGAGCAAGCCATCGGCCTTGAAGCGCGCCGAGGTTGCCGTCTGCAGTTCGTTCTTGATCGCCGCCGCGCCCGTCAGCACACCGAGGCTCTGAAGCACCGTGCCGGAGGTGTCTGCGAGCGTCATCGCGGCGCCGGTTTTATCAGCCGTCAGCACGAGGAAGTTCTGCCCGCTGCCGGCGGTGACGATACTGGCGCCGACTCCGGTGGGCGACGCGCCGGTATTGGCGTTGTTTATCCGGTCGCGGAGATCCTGCAGCGTGTCCGTCGCGTTGGCCGTAATCGACACGGCGTTGATCGTGAATGTGCCGGCGAAACCGAGCGCTGTCGTCTCACTGGCGACGACGTCGCTCGACACCTTGTGAGCCTTGGCGATGTTCAGGACTTCTAGCGTGTGACTGCCCAGGGCCGCATCGTTGGTAAGCGCCATGCCAACCAGGTTCGCCGCCGCCGTCGGTGCCGTGCCGTCGCTGCGACTGGTGGAGGCGAATGCAGCCTTGGCTTCGAAAATGTCCTGGGTGTTGCCGACGCTGACGGCGCCATGGAGGGTCGAGAGCGTTTCCTTCAACTGCGTCAGCAGGTCCCGGAACGTCTTGTATTCGGCAATTTTGGTCGCGTTCTCACTGATTTCCAACGCGATACGATCGGCAGGAATTTGCTTCGCCGCGATGATTGCATCGGCGATCGCCTCGAAATCGATGCCCGAGCTCAGGCCCGAAAAGGTGACCCGTCCCGTCGGCAAGATCGTGACGTTGCTGAGATTGAGCGCTTCCATGCCGAATTGCCTATTTTGTCCGGTCTTCTGTCGAGCCTGCGACTAGACTGTCTCGTCGAACAACGAGTCGAAAAGCTCGCGCGAGATGGCCTGCAGGTGGCGAATGCTTTCAGCCGGGATCTGGCGCACTTCCTCGCCGGTCTCACGGTCGATGACCCGGCCGAAGACCTGGTTGGTCGCCTCGTCGATCCGCAGCTCAAGGCGCACGCCCTGGAATGTCGGTGCCGGCGTTTGAGCTTCCGCGCGCTGGCGGTGTGGACGCGCCTTGTTGTCCGCCTTTGTTTCGGTAACGGGCGGAACGCGTTTGTCGCGCTGCGCCTGGTGTTCTGTCCCCCCCGGCTTCATCGGGGTTGCCGATGGAACTGGAGCCGGGGGCGAATCCGTTCGGATTTCCATGACTCGATCCTTCCATCATCTAGAGGTTGGTGGGCGGGAGGAGAGGGGGCGGAACCCCCTCTCCATTGCCCGGACTAAACCTATTGGAACAACCTCAGCAAGTTCTGCGGCAGCTGGTTGGCCTGTGCCAACATGGACACGCCAGCCTGCATAAGCACCTGAGACGACGTGAACTTCGTCATCTCAGCTGCCACGTCGAGATCGAGAAGCTGCGAACGGGCGGCTTCCGCGTTCTCTCGGGCCGTTGCGATGTTCGCGCCGGCGAAGTCGAGCCGGCTCTGGTTGGCGCCGACGTTCGAACGGTTACTGTTGAGCGAGTCGATGGCCGCCGAAACCTCGGTCGAGGCCGTGTTGGCGTTGCCGGCCGTCGCAATGTTGGTGGCCAGCGAATCCGAAATCGACACCAGCGAACCGATCGAGAAGGTCAGATCATCCTCGGCCGCGACGGAACCGGTACCAACCTTAAAGGTAAAGCTGGTGGAGCCGGTGCCCTGCACGGTCCCGTTATTCGCCGACTGGCCAAGGCTGGTCTGCGCGAAACCACCGTTCAGGTCGATGGTGACAACGCCGTTCACCTGGGCATCGGAGCTAGTCAACGTCACCGAAGTTGGCGTCGTCAAGAAGCCGCCCGTGAACGAGGCACTGCCGACAACAACCGAGAACGTCTGGGCACCGGCGGTCGCCGAGATAGTGTAGTTGCCATTGGCGTTCGAGGCGCCGTTCAGATCTAAGCCAGACGACGTGGCGCTACCAGCGAAGGTAATGCTAGAGGCACGGACCGCGTCAACGCCGGCAGATCCGAGAAACGAGCCGGTGCCGGCGGATTCGAGCGTCAGACCCTGACCACCAGACAACAGCTTGGTGCCGTTGAACTCGGTATCGGCACCGATTCGGCTGATTTCGCTCTTGAGCGCCTGATATTCGGTATCGAGGATCGCACGTTCCGTGTCCGAAAGCTGACCCGAAGCTGCCTGAACGGCCAGGGTCTTCATCCGGATCAGGATTTCGCTCGAACGCGCCATCGCGCCGTCGGCGATCTGGAGCATCGAGGAAGCCTGACCGGTGTTGACGCCAGCCTGAGCAAGAGCCCCGACCTCGGCGGCGATACGAGAACCAATCGCCAGGGCCGCAGCGTCGTCCTTGGCTTGCACGATACGCTGACCCGAAGACAGCTTTGCAAGCGAGGCGCTGGCGCGCATGTCAGTTGTCGTCAGGTTGCGGTGGGCAACGTTGGCGGCGAAGTTCGAAATGACTGTAAGTGCCATTTGTTTACTCTCCTACTTGGATTACTGTGGTCGGCATCCTGCCAATTAGGGCTACTTGCCCAGACCGCCGGGGCACGGGCGACGTACCCAACACCCATTGGTCTGTCCCCCAACATGCAAGCCTGGTGCCATGGAACGAGGCCCCGGAATCCTGACAATCCGGTGTTCGGGGGGGGCCGCCCTCGGCAAATTTTGCCGGATATTGGTGATTCGATCGGCAGAAATTGCCGATCAGGCCCCAGGATAAATCTATGGTGCGAACTTCTAAGCCACAGAAATCAATGGCTTTTTTAATAGATTATAAAGGTTAATGAGGTGAGATGGGAACAGAATAAGGGAACGCCGATCGCCATGAAATCGAGTAATACTGCTTCGCCCGCCGCGCGCGACTTTAAAGACAAGTTGCAGACGCAAACGGCCATTTTGCCCGTCACCGACCTGCTGGTCGAACGGATACACGCCGCGCATGGCGCCTTGCGGGCGGGAGATTTTGCAAGCTCTGAGATCATTTACCGCGAGATCCTGGACGCAACTCCACGAAATCCGGATGCATTGCACGGTCTGGGAACCTTGCTGCTTCAGCAGGGCAAGCCCGAAGAGGCGGTCGCCTATCTGGAACAAGCGTTGGATTCGGGCAGTGTTCCCGGTCAGTTCTACATCAATCTTGCCGTCGCCCAGGAGCTTTGCGGGCGGGTCGGAAAGGCTCTCAAGGCGTTAAAACGCGGAGCGTCCCAGTACCGCGACGACCCGCTGCTGCACCAGGCCCTTGGCGTCTTCCTCTACAACCGCAGCCGCGACCGTGAAGCCTTGCGCAGCCTCCAGAAAGCGGCCAGTCTGAATGCGGATTTGCCGCGCCTGCAGTTGATGCTGGGCGATATCCACATCAAGTATGAGCGTTTCGACGACGCGCTCGATTGCTACCAGCACCATCTTGAGCAGGACCCCGGTGATCGGCGCGTGACTTCCCGGGTCGCCTACCTGCTCGGCAACCGCGGAAAGCACCAGGACGTCCTCGATCTTCTGTTGCCCGTTTATGAGGAGGGCACCGAAGACGCGGATATCTGCAACAATATCGGCTCGGCCCTCATCCTGCTCGGGCGGCTCGACGAGGCAGAGCCCTATATTCTCAAGGCGTACGATCTCGATCCCAGCCGCTGGGAGTTCAACGCCAATGTTGCCGGCCTGCACGTGGCTAACGAACGTCTCGATGCCGCGGCCACGCTGTTCGAGGCGCTGAAGGCACAGTATCCGGACAATCCCCAGCCCGCGACCGACCTGGCGCTGGTCTACATGCGCCAGGGGCGGGTCGATGACGCGGAGAAGGAGATCGCCGCGATTACCGAAGCCCATCCCGACCATGATCCGGCCTGGGTGGCGCTGGGTATCTTGTACACCTCGAAGGTGAACTATCGCGGGGCCGCCGAGGCCTACCGCAAGGCAATCGCCGCGAACCCGGTCAATGCTCACGCCAACTCCAATCTCGCCTTGGTACTGAAATCGCTCAACGATCTCGACGAAGCCACGTTCCATGCCCGCAAGGCCATCAACGTCGCCGGCTACTCACCGCTGCATTTCTCGAATCCCTTCCAGGTGTTCCATGCTGCCTGCGACTATGAGGGCATTCGAGAGCTTGGGGAGCTGCGCCAGTTGGTAGACAGCGTTCCGGCGACCTCGCTGCCGGGCTGCGTCTTCGATTTGATGGTTCATGCTGGTGATGCGCCGACATCGCGCTGGGTCGCCGGCGTTAACCGCCGTTGGGGCGAGGTGCTTGAGGAGAGCGCCGCCCGGAACCCGCTGCCGCCGATGCCCCAATGGGCCAAGCACGACAAGGTCAGGGTCGGCTTTCTGTCCTCCGATTTGCGCGATCATTCGGTCGGCAAACACATTGCGCCCCTGCTGCAGGCCTACGACCGGGACCGATTGGAGGTTTATGGCTACTCGGCCTGGGATGTCGGTGAGGACAAGGTCCACCAGGCGCTGTCTCAGCTCATGAATGGCGAACTCAGGACTGTCGCCAACCTTCCGGCGCGCGAGGTGGCCGAGATCATCCGCGGCGACGAGATCGATATCCTCTTCGAGCTGAACGGCCACACGCTGGGCTCGCGGCTCGATGTCATTCCGTACCGGCCGGCGCCGGTCCAGATCGAGTGGCTGGGCTTCCCGTTCACCACCGGCTTGAAGGACCTGGACTACTTCCTGCTCGACGAGCATGTCGCACCGCTGGACCGCTCGTTGATGATCGAAAAACCGTTGATGATGCCGGAATCCTGGACCACCTTCGGCGGCTATCCCAACATGCCGATCACCGAGACTTTGCCGTTGGATGCGAATGGCCACATCACATTCGGCACGCTCAACAGCCCCTACAAGTTAACCCCCGATACGATCGCCGCCTGGGCACGGGTTATGCAGGCAGTGCCCGACTCGCGGATGATGATCGTCCGCGCCGATGTCGTCTCACGGGTTCTCTGTGCTAACATCGCCAATGAGTTCGGCAAGCACGGGATCAATTCCGAGCGACTCGGCTTCTTCGACAATAGATCCCAGAAGATCAGCCACCTCGATTGCTACAACTTTATCGACATGACGATGGATACCTTCCCGGTTACCGGCGGTACCACGACCTGCGATGCCATGTGGATGGGCGTGCCGGTAGTGACGCTGACGGGCCCGAGCTATCACCAGCGCATCAGCCACGCGCTGCTGAGCCATGTGGGCTTGCAGGAGCTCAGCACCAGTTCGGTTGATGAGTTTATGCAGCGCTCGGTCGATCTTGCGAGCGACCCCGATTCGCTGCGGTTCCTGCGTCAGAACCTGCGCTCGACGCTGCAGCAATCCTATCTCTGCGACGGCCCGCGATATGCAAAGCATTTCTGCGACGTCATGGAGAACGTGGCGCGCGAGCATGGGCTCGCCTGACGCTCCGAGTTGTGATCAGGCGCCGTCGGTTGGCACGCTGCTGAACTCGCCGGGCGAAGTGATCTCGACCATCTCCAGATCGTCCGACCAGCCAATCACCGAATGCCCGATCCCCGGCGGGAGCAAGTGGCACGAGCCCACCTTCAGCGTTTCCTCGCCGCGGCCCTCGTACCAGAACGTGATCTCGCCCCGGGTTACGTAGACGAGCTGGAACTTGATCTCGGGGTGCTTGTGGGCCTCGATCGGCCCGTCGCCCTGACCGGCGCGGATGACATGGGCGTTGTAGTCACCCCCGGTCGCCGCGCCGATGCCGAGGTCGCGGTAGACGAATTCGCTCCGCAACCCGCCACCCTCGAAGTTCCCGCTGTCGTGAACGATCGCAAGCGTTTGGTTGTGCGCCATTGCTTCCTCCCTGCGACTGGGCCGGGGCCCGTCTGCGCGTCGTCTGCGTCGATTGGGAGGCTATCACGCCGCTGATTGGCAAGCCATACGCGGTTGTTATGTTGCCTCAGGCGCGGAAAATGTCAGCTAGCAGATCGACCTTGGCCTTGCCGAATGTCGCATCCTTGCCGCGTCCGAAGACGATCGTATCCCGCCGGCTGTCGCGGTCGATCAGTTGCGCGCCCTGGGCGAGCACAGTGCCGTCGGCGACCCTGGTGGCGCCCAGGATGGCGCTGTTGGGAAACATCAGCACACGCTCGCCGATCTCCGGCCGTGCACCCTTCGACTGGCCGACGGTGCAGTTCTGGTAGATCGCAAAGCGATTGCCGTAGGTGGTGCGCACCAGCACGATGCCGACCGTGTGGCCGATGAAGAAGATCTCCGGCAGCTCGGTTGCATAGAAGCATTCGAACCCGTGCAGCGCCTTGTTTAGATAGAAGAGTTTGGTTGCGACGTTCTCGTGCTCGCAGTTCCGCCACACCGTGTTGGCGAGGTAATAGAGAAACGTGCAGTACTGCGAGGAGTGCAGATAGTCGAATGCGCCCTCGCGCCACATCGCAACACCGTTGATACAGTGGTCGAGACGGTCGAATGCTTCATCGAGCTCGCCGTCGATCACCGCCCGAGCGTCATGAACGTGATCGGGAAAGAAATTGTCGAGCTGGGCCGCGACATAGTCGAGGAGCTGCGCGCGTGTGGTATTGACGAGCTCCATCGGCGGCGCGTCCCTTAGCCCCGTCTGCCGTTACCCGGCGGCGGCGATCTGCTCGAGCGCGGTGTCACCCCCGCCGTCTCGGCTGAGCGTGCCCTTGAAGTAGGCGGTCACGGTGTCGGCAACCGCTTCCATTGCCGCTTCTTCCATTGCCGAATGCAGCGGCAGCGAGACGATTTCATCGCCCGCCTGCATCGAGACCCGAAGGTTGCCGCGCCGGCATTCCGTCAAGACCTCGAAATGGTGGCCGGGCTGCCAGTGCACACCGGTATCGATGCCGTTCTCACCGAGCTTGGTGCGAAAATCATCGCGCCGCTCGCCCGGCACCCGCACGACGAAAATAAAGGGCGTGGCGTTCTCCAGGTCGATCTGTGGCAGGACCAGATCGTCGATCCCGGCGAGGCGGTCAAGATAGTAGGCGCAGGTATCGCGGCGGGTCTCCGCAATGCGCTCGATCTTGGCGAGCTGTTGCAGGCCGATCGCGGCGTGCAGGTTGAGCACGTGGTAGCGGTAGCCGTGGTCGTTCACGTGGAACGTCCAGGCGCGCTTGTTCTGGTACATTACCGACGGCGGCTGGCCCATGCCGAGGATGCGCATCTCGTGCACGCGCGCCAGCTCCTCGTCGTTGTTAACGATGATGGCGCCGGCATCGAGACAGGTCAGCGTCTTGACCGGATCGAAGCTCAGCATGGTGAGATCCGAAAAGCTGCCGACCATGCGCCCACGGCTGTCGCGCGAATTGAACGAGTGAGCCGCGTCATGGATCACGCGCAGGCCGTGTTTGGCCGCGAAGGCCTCGACCGCATCGTAATCGGCAAGCGAGGCAGCGTAGTCGATGAAGATCACGGCCTTGGTGCGCTCGCTGACCAGCGGTTCGGCGCTGGCGACGTCGATGGTGAGCGTATCGTCCCGGACGTCGCAGAGCACCGGCTCGGCGCCGGTCTGCAGGATCGCCTGGAAGTCTGAAACGCAGTTGAAAGAGGGCGTGATGACCTCGTCGCCGGGGCCGACATTGGCGACTTCAAGCGCCAGATGGAGTGCCGAGTGGCCGGTGTTGACAAGCGCCAGGCGCTTGTCGCCGAGATCCAGATGCGCGGTCAGCGCCTGCTCCATCTCGTTCACATACGAGCCCATGCCGAGCCAGCCCATGCGCAGCGCCTCAACGGCGGCGTCGATTTCCGGCTGCTCGATCAGCGGCCTGAACATTGGAACTTTGATCATGGTCGTAATCCCCTCGAATGCCCCCGGGATCGGGCGTTACTCGGCCGCCTGGGGCAGTGCGAACTTGCCCTCGCCGCGGAAACCGACGGTTTTCGCAGGCGAGCCGATGTTGATGGAGTAAGCGGGAACCTCATGGCGCACCAGCGAGCCCGCGGCGATGATCGAGCCGCGGCGCAGGATCGCGCCGTCGAGGATCACGCAATTGGCGGCGATCCAGACATCGTCTTCGATGATGATGCCGCCCCGGCTTTCCAGGAACCTTTGCTGGTTCATCGGCCGGTTGGGATCGCGAAACTCGTGATTGGTCGGCGCGATGGTCGTATTGGCGCCGATCGCGACGTCATCGCCGATCCGCACACCGTTGCCGATATAGATCACCACGCCCGAATTGATCGAGCAGTTGTGGCCGATCACGACATCGCCCTCGCCGCCGGCGGGCTTGATCTTGACGAAGCTGTCGATAACGGCGCCGTCCTTGATCGTGATCTTGCTGCCGCGCACCGAATCCTCGATGTCGGCATGTGGCGAGATCTTGGCTTTGGGCGAAACGATCAGCATCAAACGGCCTCCTTGAGCTCGCTGAGGTCGGACAGGAAGGGGAGGTTGGCATCGCGCTCCGACATGATCGGATCGGGGATCGGCCAATCGACGGCGAGGTCGGGGTCGTTCCAGCGCAGGCCGCCCACCGACTCTGGATGGAAGGGACCAGCAATCTGGTAGACCACGTCGCTGCAATCGGCGATTGCCTGGAAGCCGTGGGCGCAGCCTTCGGGGACATAGATCATCTTGTGGTTGGCGGCCGAAATCTCGACCCCGACCCAGCTCGCGAAAGTCGGCGAGCTCGGGCGCAGATCGACCACGACGTCGAAGATAGCCCCGGCCGGGCAGCTCACCAGCTTGGCCTCCTCATGGGGCGCCGTCTGGAAGTGAAAGCCACGTATGGTCCCGCGCTTGGTGTTGTGCGACAGGCTCGACTGATCGAATGGACGGGTAATGCCCTGGCAGGCGAACTCATCGCGGCACCAGATGCGGGTAAAGAACCCGCGGTGGTCGACCAGCGGCTCGGGCTCGATCAGGAAGGCGCCGCGAATGGCGAGCTTTCGGAAGTTCATGGCAATACCTTCACATCCGGTATCGGCACGACGAACCGGCCGCCCCAATCGCGGACATGCCGCATGTCGGAGATGATCTCGTCCGTGAGGTTCCAGGGCAGCACCAGCAGATAGTCGGGCTTTCGCTCGGCGATCACATCGGGATGCTCGACCGGAATGTGGCTGCCGGGCAGCAGCCGGCCTTGTTTGTGAGGGCTCACATCGACGGTGTAGGGCAGGAGTTCGGGGCCGATGCCGCAGTAGTTGAGCAGCGTGTTGCCCTTGGCGGGCGCGCCATAGCCGGCGACCGACTTTCCTGCGCTCTTCACGTTGGTCAGGAAGTCGCGCAGCTCGCGGCCGACCGCGGCCGCGCGGCGGCCGAAGTCCCGGTAGGTATCCATACGCTGCAGGCCGGCCTTCGCTTCGTCCTGCTTGATCCGGATGACGTTGCTGGTGGTCTCGCGATCAAGCTCATCGCGGCAGGCATAGATCCGCAGGCTGCCGCCATGGGTCGGCAGTTCTTCGACATCGAAGATGCGCAGGTCGTGAACCTTGAGGACGCGCTCCGCGGTGGTCAGCGAGAAGTATGAGAAGTGCTCGTGATAGATCGTGTCGAACTGGTTCTGCTCGATGAGCCGCAGGAGATGCGGGAACTCGATCGTCAGCACGCCCGTCCATTTGAGCGCCATCCGCAGCCCCTCGACGAAATCGTTGAGGTCAGGGACATGCGCGAGGACATTGTTGGCAACCAGCAAATCGGCGGTCTTGCGGGCATTGGCCAGCCCCTGGGCCGCCTCGGTTCCGAAGAACTGCACCAGCGTCGGGATATCGTTGGCCTGGGCGGCGGCGGCGACATTCGCGGCCGGCTCGATACCGAGCACGGGAACGCCGCGGGCCTTGAAGAACTGGAGCAGATAGCCGTCGTTGCTGGCAATCTCGACGACCCGGTTTGTCGGGTTGATGTCGAAACGCTCGATCATCGCCTCGGCATAGCGCTCGGCGTGGTCGAGCCAGCTTTGCGAATAGGACGAGAAATACGCGTAGTCGCCGAAGATCGCGTCAGGCGTCTCATGTGCCGGAAGCTGTGCTAGAAAGCAGGTGGTGCAGACATAGACGTGGAGCGGAAAGCGCGGCTCGTATCCGGCCGCCTGGTCGGGTGCGATATAGGAGTTCGCCAGCGGCGTCTCACCGAGGTCGACCATCGTTTCGCTCAGCGCGGCGCCGCAGAACCGGCAGGTGCCGGCGGTCCCGATATGGTGCGCAGCTTCCCCAGGCATGGCTCAGGCGCTCCGCTTGGCCGCGTCGGGCTCGCGTTTGGACGCCACTGTGGCCTCGTAGGTGGCGATCTGCTTGTCGGACAGGGCCGCCACATCGGCGCCGTCATAGAAGGCGCGATACCATTCGACCGTGCGCGCGATGGCGTCGTCGAAATTCCAGGCCCCGCGCCAGCCGAGCACATCGGCCGCACGCGCGCTGTTGAGCGACAATAGGCGCGCTTCGTAGGGCTTGGCCCGCTTGTCGATCTCCCAGCCGGCACCGCTGCCCCAATTGCGGCTCAGCGCCTCGATGACCTCGGCGACCGGCCGCGCGCTGTCTTCGGCGGGGCCGAGGTTCCATGACGTCGCATAAGTCTCAGCGTCGGCGTGGAGCTGCTCGGCGATGACCAGGAGCCCGCGCACCGGGTCGAGGACATGCTGCCAGGGCCGCACGGCGTCGGGGCTGCGCACCCAGAGTTTCTTGTTGCTGGAGAAAGCGCGCACGGCGTCGGGCACGAGCCGCTCGTCGGCCCAGTCGCCGCCGCCGATGACATTGCCGGACCGCACCGTGGCGACGCCGACCGGCGCCTCGCGCACGGCCAGATAGCTTTCGCGGTAGGCGGTGACAGCCATTTCGGCGGCCGCCTTGCTGGCGCCATAGGCTTCGCGGCCCCCCAGCCGGTCATCCTCGCGATAGCCCCAGACCCATTCGCGGTTGTCGTAGACCTTGTCGGTGGTGAAGACGACGACTGCCCGCACACTGTCGGGCCGGCGCACGGCCTCCAGCAGGTTGACCGTTCCCATCACGTTGGTCGCGAAGGTATGCGCGGGCTCGTAGAAAGCGGTGCGCACCAGCGGCTGGGCGGCCAAATGCAGGACGATTTCCGGCTCGGCGTCATTGACCGCCTGGCTCAGCGCCGAAAGGTCCCGCACGTCGCCATAGATCGAGGGGATCCGGTTGCCGAGACGCGCCGCATCATAAAGATTGGGCTGGGTCGGCGGGTCGATCGCATAGCCGGTGACCTGGGCGCCGAGGCGGTTCAGCCACTGGCACACCCAGCCGCCGATGAACCCGGTATGGCCGGTTACGAAAACGCCGCGGCCGCGCCAAAATTGCTGGCTTACGCTGACAGCCTGCATGTGTCCCAACTCTGCCAGGGCGCTTGGCCCGTATTCCATAGATCGTTCAGCAGCTGCATTTCGCGGAACGTGTCCATGCACTGCCAAAAGCCGTCATGCTGATAGACCGAGAGCTCGGACCGGCCGGCGAGCTTTTCCAACACGCCGGTCTCCAGCGCCGCGTTCTCGTCCGGCTTCAGCCCGTCGAAGGCGCGCCGGTTGAAGACAAAGAAGCCACCATTGATCCAGCCGCCCGCGACCTGGGGCTTTTCCTGGAAGGAGCGCACCATGTCGCCCTCGATCGCCAGTTCGCCGAAGCGCGAGGAGGGATGCACGGCGGTGACGGTCGAAAGCCGCTGGCTGCGCTCATGGTGGGCCACGAGGGCGTTCAGATCGACATCCGCCAGCCCGTCGCCATAGGTGGCGAGGAAAGTATTGCCGCGAACATAGCGCAGCGCCTTCTTGATGCGCGCGCCGGTCATCGTCTCCGCGCCGGTATCGGCGAGCACGACCCGCCAGTCCTCGGCGTAGCTGTTCGACAGGGTCTCGATATCGCCGGAGCGAAGGTCGACCGCGACGTCCGAATGATTGAACTCGTAGTTGAGGAAGAAATCGCGGATCGCCTCGCCCTTGTATCCCAGGCACAGGATGAAGTTGCGCACGCCGTAGTGGTGGTAGTGCTTCATAATGTGCCAGAGGATCGGCCGGCCGCCGATCTCGACCATCGGTTTGGGCTTGAACTCGGTCTCCTCGCGCAGCCGCGTGCCAAGGCCGCCGCACAGGATGACGACGTCCAGATCGCCCAGAGGGCGGGAATTGGGCTCGGCTTGCTGACGCCTGGCCATCGCGGTTCGATCCTCCTCGCCCGGCCTCAGCGCGGCACGACGCATCTCGTCGAGCGCCGTATCGCGCTGGCCGCCTTCGTTGGCGCGGCCGCGGCGCCGGGTTGGAGGTCGATGATCGCGCGCCATGGTAAAGTTTCGCTTAAGCTAAGGGTGCCACAGCTAAAGTTCGTGCTGGATCGGGTAGGCGTTGTTCTGGCTGACGTACTGGAAGGCCCGGCGCGCGCTGGCGTCGATTATGACGGGCGCGCGCAGATTGACGGTCAGCTTGGTCGCCTCGGCGGTCTTGCGGACCGTGACGATCAGCAGGATCAGAGAATCTTCCTTCTTGATCGAAAGTGATTCCAACGCGGCGGCGATATCGTCTTCGTGGATGTGGTCGGCCAGCGCGTCTTGCGGCAAAACCAGGAAGCCGAGCCCCGATCCATCGAGCGCCTGCATCAGCTTGAAATTGCCCAAGGCAGGATCGGGCAGATTTGTGAGCGCGAATTCGCTGACGCCGCCGAAGCCGAGCAGGCCGTTTGGAAAGGTCAGGACGGTGTCCCTCCGGAACGTCATTGGCCCGAACTGGGTATCGACGGTGACAGAGTCCTCCAGCTCCGCTTTCGACGTGGCGTCTTGACCCGCCGCGACGGCTGCGTTGTTCTCGAGCATTGCTTACATCTCCCTCATTAAGTAAGCGGTCGGCGTGAGCCCTCAGGGCTCAAAGGAAATTCAACAAGGAAATCGAACGCATCTGCGCCAATGCGGCGAAGGATGCCTCCAGTGAAGATTGGTCGGCGGTGAGCAGCGTGATCGCCTCGGCGAGATCGGTATTGGCAAGATCGCCGATGGTTTGCTCGGTATAGAGAAGCGTTTCGGCATGGACGGCGTTTGCGGTCTCGAGTCCCTTACGCGCCGCGCCAATGCCGGCGACGATGAGCGGCAGTTCGTTCGCGGCCTCCTCGCCCAAGCGCAAGGCCTCCTGAAGGCGCGCGAGATCGGGGACCGGCGCCACCACTGCGGTCGCGACCAGATGCAAGGTACGGATCAGCTTTTCGATCGCCGGGTCGTCCGCCGTCACGCCGTAGTTGATGGTGAGGTCGGTATCGGCACGGATCGACAGGATCTGCTGATCGCCCTGGTAGTAGTTGACGTCGGCGGTGCTGGGATAAGCGCTCGGTGGCACCAGGAAGGCTGCATCGTTCAAGTCGACCGGCGCCGTGTTGGTCTTGGAGCCGGAAAACAAGAAACGGCCGTCGACCGAGACGTTGAGGATCGATGACACCTGGGCGATCAGGTTCTGGGCCAGCACATCGATCCCCGAAACGGGAGCATTGCCGGCGTTGATCGCGCTGATGAGCTGGGTTCGGAAATCGCTCGCGATCTCGCCCAACTGACTGACATTGGTTTCCATCGTCTGCAGGCGCTGGTCGATAATTGTGTTGTTCTGCGAGAATCGGCTAAGCGACACATGGGTCGCCTCCAGGTTCACCAGGCGCTTGGAATATTCTGAAATCCCCGAATAGCGCTGGGCGTTCACACCGCTGGTGATCGAGATGTTCTTCTGCGCAATCCGGCCTTGCAGATTCTTGATCTGGTCGAGGATGAATTGCTGCTGGGCTAGGGCTGTGACGCGCATGGCCTATTCCTTCGATCGTCGAAGCGCTACGCCGCGATCTGGTTGAGGGTGTCCATCATTTCCTGGGTCACGCTGATCACCCGCGCGACCGCGGAAAAGGAATTCTGCAAGGTGATGAGGTTCGCCATTTCCTCGTCGATGTTGACACCACTGAACGACTCGGCGCGGAACTTGATGTCGGCGTGAAGTACTTGCTTGAACGCGATTTGGCTCTCCGCTTCGGCCGCTTGCGTGGCGTTGAACGACAGGATCTGCGAGGCGTAGTCGGCGACCTTGACGTTCGTCGCGCCCAACTCGCCGGTGGCGGCGAAGGAAATCGTGTTGTTGAAACTGTCCGCAAGGCGCTGGGCGACCGTGATTCCGCCATCGGTGATCGCGGTGTCGCCGAGGATGGCCGCGGTGGCGGACAGCTCGGTGTGCGAGATCAGCTCGGGTGTGCCGACGATATCGGCGCGTACCGCGATATTGGAGGCGAGATTGACCGTGGCGTCGCCGACAAAGAAGTCGTTGAGCCCGAAGTAGTGCGAGAAGCCTTGGGTGCCGATCGCCGTGTCGTTCTCGTTGATGACGACGCCGCTGGTGGAGATGGCGGCGTCGATTTCGAGCCGGCCATTCACGATTGCCGCCGTGCCATCGGCGCCGAGCGCGGTATTGATCGCGGTAACCAGCGCGCCCACGGTGGCATAGGCGGAGAGGTCGAGTTCGACCGGCGGCGCCACAAGGTCGCCATTGGCATCCGTGATCGCGATCCGCGTGGTCCCCGTTCCGGCGAAGGCATCGCCGCCGACGACCGCGCGCGTGCCGGTCAGCGTGTTCGGGGGCGGGAAGGCCGCGCCGTCGTTGTGGATCGCATTGATCTGATCGAAGACCGTGTTGGCAAGCACGTCGATCTCGGCGGCCAGGTTCGGCAACGTTGTGTCGCGCATGGTGATCATTGCGCCGATCTTGCCGTTGGTGATCTCGGCGGTGATATCGATGCCGTCGAGATCTATGCCGTCGATCGGGCCAGGATAGGTCACCGATACATCGAGGCCGGCGGATGCCGTATGCGTGAATGTTGGCACGCGGCTGTCGACCAGGACCCGCCCACCTTCGGTCACCAGCACCACTTCGCCAGTAGCCCGGGAGAATGTGCTGAATTCGAGATACTCGGCGACTGCGCCGATCGCTTTGTCGCGTTCGTCTTCCAGGTTGGCGATCGGTAGGCCCGCGGCCAGATCGCGCGCAATCTGCATGTTGAGCTCGGCAATCTCGCCGACACGAAGATTGACCGTGTCGATTGCGGCGGTGATGCCCTGGTCGGCATCGGTGCGCATTTTCTGGATTTCCAGCGCCATCGTGTTGAACTGACGGGCGAGGGTCTGCGCGGCCTGCACCGTGGCCGCGGCGCGTCCGGCATCCTCTGGGGCCGTCGCGTAGGCTTCGAACGCCCCGCTTAGCTCGGTGATACGCGCGGTCAGCGACGTGCCGCTCGACAGTGAGCCGAACAGATCCTGCATTCGCACGTAGAACTCGTCATCGACCCCCAGCCGGCCGAGGTCGGATGTCTGGTTCCGCAGCTCGCGCACCAATACGTCGTTCACTTTCCGGTTGATGTCGGACAGATCGACGCCGACGCCCTGGCCCGCGATCAGGATCGGCAACGGCGTCACCGACTTTCGGGTGTAACCCTCGGTGTTCGCATTGGCGATATTGTTGGACGTGATCTGCAACGCCGATTGTACGGCGGTCAATCCGGTAAGCGCGGTGCTGAGCGAGGTCGATAGGCTCATCGGAAGGCCCTCCTAGAGGCGCTCATCGAGGGTCAGTGCGACGCCTTCGCGGGGACGGGGATCGGTCGCCGTGGCGGTGCCGTCGGCGCCGTAACCTTCGGTCCGGCCGCGCCGCTCGCTGATGATGTCGACAATGGCCTGTATCAGGCGCTGGTTGGCTTCTTGGGCTGCGTGAACCGCTATCGCATTGGCCTTCGCGGTGTCCTCGAAGCGGATGACGGTTGCTCGCAACTCGTCCCGGATAGCCAGGTCAATCGCAGCCAACCCGTCGCCGTTCTGGTTCAGCGCGCGAATGCGCGCTTCGTAGGCGCGGGTCAGCTTGAGTTTTTCTTCCTGCAAGGCCGCGATTTCGGCGATCTTCATCTCGCGCAACAGGGAGGTTTCCCGGCCCAGAAGCGTAATCAGGCGCGAGGCGATATCGATCAGCCCGTCAACCGATGGGCGCAGATCGGGTCCGCTGCCGGGTTTGGGCAGAGGAAGGTTTTCAGAGTTCATTTCGATTGAGCCTCCTGCAACTGGATGATCTCGCGCATGACCGCATCAGCGATGCCGACGCCGCCATTGACGGACATCGCCTTGCCGTATTCCTGAACCATCATTGCGCGATAGGCGTCCTCGCCATGACCGCCGCCGAACATCTTGTCGGTCTTGATGCCGGCGAACATGTTGTTGAGCATCTGGGAGAGAAATACCGCCTCGAATTCCTCGGCCGCCTCGCGTGCCTTGACCAGATCAAGACCTTTGGCGGGCGCCTTGGGCTGCGCGCCCTGGATGGACAGCAGTGATGTCTTGAGCGCGTCGGTGCCGGCATCCATCACCGCACCTCGATATCGGCTTGCATCGCGCCGGCCGCCTTGACGGCCTGCAGGATGCTAATGAGATCGCGCGGCCCAATGCCGAGCGAATTCAGGCTGGCGACCATCTGCTGCAGCGTGACGCCGTGTTTCAGGATGCCGAGTTTACGATCCTTCTGCTCGCCGACCCGGACCCGCGTACGGGGCACAACGGCGGTGGCGCCGCCCGTCGTAAAGGGACCGGGCTGCGAGACCTGCGGGGTCTCGGTGATGCGGATCGTCAGATTGCCTTGCGCGATCGCGACCGTGCTGATGCGTACCCGGTCACCCATCACGATCACCCCAGACTGCTCGTCGATGATGATCTTGGCGACCTGATCGGGCTGGACGGTCAGTTGTTCGATGTCGGTCAGCAGGCCGACGATGTTCTTGCCGTAGCTGGCCGGCACGCTGAGCAGAACCGTTGCCGGGTCGAGCGACTTGGCGGCCGGCGTCTTGAGTTTGCGGTTGATGGCCTCTGCGATGCGGCGCGCGGTGGTGAGATCGGGGTTGCGCAGAGCGATCTTCACGCTTTTCAGCTTGGCGAGATCGAAGCCGACCTCGCGTTCGACGATGGCGCCGTTGGCGATCCGGCCGGTTGTCGGCGTGCCCTTGGTGATCGATTCGGCGGCGCCCTTGGCGCTGAACCCGCCAATCGCGACCGGACCCTGGGCCACGGCATAAACCTCGCCGTCGGCGCCGAGCAGTGGTGTGACGAGCAGGGTGCCGCCCTGCAAGCTCTTGGAATCGCCGAGCGCGTTGACGGTGATATCGAGGCGCGTGCCTTGCCGCGCGAAGGGCTTCAGCGTCGCCGTGACCATGACGGCGGCGATGTTCTTGGTGTCGAGCTTGGTGAGATTGTCGCGGGTGTTGACGCCTAGGCGTTCCAGCATCGCCACCAGGCTCTGTTGCGTGAAGGGCGATTTGCTGAGTGTGTCACCCGTGCCGTTCAGCCCGACAACGAGGCCGTATCCGACCAGCAGGTTCTCGCGCACGCCTTCGAAATCGGCGATATCCTTGATCCGCGAGGCGGCCGAGGCCGGAGCCGCGAGCGTGACCACGGTAAACCAAAGCACCGCCGCTGCCGCGGCGAGCCGCAACAACGTCGGTCCAGCCGACCGTGTCCGCGAATGCGATCCGGAAACTGCCTTCATAGACGGAATCCCACTGCCTTGTGCACATCACTCCATTGCTCTTGAAGCGAAAGTCGTGCCACGCGAGATCACTCTTTAATTCATTGAAATATATAGATTTATCTAAAATGCGAACTTATGCGGATTGGAATCTGCGGCAAACGCTGCCCCGCTAGGCAGTTCCTGCCGGGTGGGATTCCCGGCCTAAGCCGGATGGTGCCGCCGGCTGTTGTCTGCGGGCGTTTTCGGCTTTCAAGTCGCGGGGTCGTGGGTCAATATTCGATGGGAGAGTTGCGTTGGGGCGTGCCATGCGTGTATGTCCGGCAGGTTCGGGCCGCACAGACGGGCGTCCCGGCGTCGGCCAGGGCGGTGGTCGCCGCGCGCAAGGCAGCAAATGCACGGGAAGCGCATGTCGGACGTGGAAAGCAAAATCCGGGAGATCATCGCCAAGGAGGCGCAGATCGATGCGTCCAAGCTCACCCTCGACGCCAATCTGGCCGATCTCGATATCGAATCGATCGACCTGGTTAGCATCATCTACAATATCGAGGAGGAGTACGACATCTACATCCCGCAGGATGATGAACAGTTCAAACTGGAGACATTCCGGGATGTCGTCGACGGCGTGAACGAGCTGATCGCGAAAAAGGGCGCGGAGCCCTCGTCGAGCGCGGCGTCCTGACCGAAAATATGCGGCGTGTCGTCATCACAGGGGCGGGATGCATCTCGGCCCTAGGCTCAAACATGAGTGCCATGTGGCAAGCGCTGGCTGCCGGGCGCAGTGGTATCAGTCCCAGCGATCGACCGGATTTCGACGGCCTTCAAATCAAGAATATCGCGGCGGTCAAGGACTTCGATCCCGACGCCCTGTTCGATGCCAAAGAGCTGCCGATCCTGGACCGGTATACACAATTCGCGCTGGTCGCCGCGCGCGAGGCGGTGGCCCAATCGGGTCTTGAATTTTCCGCCGAGCTCGGTGAGCGCACGGCTGTTATCACAGGCGCGGGCTCGGGCGGGATGACCACCATCGACGCCGCGTATAAGCGGCTCTACCAGGATGGCAAGCTGCGGGTCTACCCACTGACCGTTCCCCGCCTCATGGTCAGTGCTGCTTCCAGCCATGTGACCATGGCGTTCGGCATTCGCGGTCCCGCCTACACGATCTCGAGCGCCTGTTCTTCGGCAAACCATGCCATCGGCGAGGCCTTCAACATGATCCGCTACGGCCGCGTCGAGGCTGCGATCACCGGGGGCGCGGAGGCCTGCCTCGCGCGCGGTACGATGGGTGCCTGGCAGTCGCTGCGCGTGATGGCGACCGATACCTGCCGGCCGTTCTGCATCGACCGCAAGGGCATGGTGCTGGGCGAAGGGGCGGGCATGTTCGTGCTCGAGACGCTCGATGGCGCGCAGGCACGCGGCGCCGCCATCCTGGCCGAGATCGTCGGTTTCGGCATGACCTCCGATGCCGGCGACATTGTCCAGCCGTCGCTTGATGGTGTCTGCGGAGCGATTGCCGCTGCGCTTGCGGACGCGAAGCTGGCGCCCGATGCGATCGACTATGTGAACGCCCATGGCACCGGCACCGAGATCAACGATATCGTCGAGACGGCGGCGCTCCATCAGGTGCTGGGCGGGCACGCCAAAGCCATTGCGATCTCCTCGACCAAATCGATGCATGGACATGCGCTGGGTGCCGCAGGCGCGCTCGAACTCGCCGCAACGCTGAAAGCGATCGAGCACCAGACCGCACCGCCGACCGCCAACTTCACGCAAGCCGATCCCAAATGCGACCTCGATTACGTCCCAAATACGGCCCGCCAGATGCGCATCGATGCGGCCCTGTCGAATTCGTTTGCGTTCGGTGGGTTGAACGCCGTATTGGCGATCAAGCGCGTGAACTGAAGCGGCCGCTTGGCCGTCGCTTTTGCCGCACTCGTTCTTTTGAGGCCGTGGACCGGGAATGATGAGTGCCTTGCCGACCGGGCCGACCGGTATCGCGGCGGCCAATGAGGCGAAGTTCGTCGAACGCCGCTTCGTTCGGCTGAACCTGATCGGCTTTGCTGCGTACTGTTTGTTCGTTCTGCTGGCGAAGTGGTTCGGATTTTCCGCCGCGGTCTTCGATCATGCCAAGGAAATCTATCACGCCCAGGAACTGCGCTGGGTGTATGACGCTGCAAATCCACCGCTCTATACATGGCTGCTTTACGGATTTCAGCATGTGTTCGGCGTCCGTCTCGCGACGGTCCTGATCCTCAATCATCTGTTGCTGTTTCTGATCTACGTGTCGAGCTTCGTGCTCGCGCGGCGCGTGCTCGGCGCGCCGGTTCCGGCGGCGCTGGCGGCATGGTCGCTGATGCTGGTCGGCCAGTACCACAAGTTCCTCTACACGTTGTCGCATTCGCTCCTCGCGGCGATCTTTTGCCCGCTGTTGCTTTGGTTGTTGTTGCGCATCGCGGCGGAGCGCCGGCTCGGCGACTATGCCGCTGCCGGTGTCGTGCTGGCCCTTGGGTTGCTCTCGAAATTCTTGTTTCTGGCCGTGTTTGTCGCGGCGGTCATTGCGGCGATGAGCCTCCGCGCGACGCGTCCGGGCGTGGTCAATCCGAAATTTGCCCTCAGCCTTGGCATAGCCGCGGCCATTTTCGTGCCGTTCGTGGTGGCCAGCGCGGACCAGTGGTCGCGGCTGACGACCATCCTCCGGTCGCGCACTGGCGCCGACCAGGCGGGGAGCTATTTGGCCGGTCTTGGCGATGGACTTGGGAGCTTGTCCACCAGCGTCGGCGAATATGGTGTCGCGCTTGCGGTGACCTCGGCTTTGGCCATCTTGCTGCCGATCGGCGGCCGCGAGCGTCTTCCCGCCGAACCGGCCATTTCCGGAGCGAGCTCGGATAACATCCGCTTCGTCGGCCATGCTGTGCTCGCCGGTCTGGCATTGATATTGGTGGCTGTTCTTGTGGCCGGGGTCAGCATCGTCAAACCGCGCTTCGTTCACGTCTTCCTCTTCCCGTTGCCAATCCTTGCGGTGGCGTTTGTCGCGGCCCGCCGGCCCGGCGTCCTGGCTTTGCGGCGCTATGGTCTCCTGCTGGGTGTGATCGGCGCCGGGATTCTGGCGGTCAGGGTAGTCAACATGACGCCCGTCTGCATCGGCCGCTGTGAGGATCTCGTGCCCTTCGGCCGCTTGTCGAAGCAGCTCGCAGCGGCGGGATTCCGGCAGGGCACGATCTTTGCGCACGGCGTCCGCCTCGGCGGAAACCTGGTCCTGCGGTTCCCGGATTCGCGGGTCGATGTCGCGGTCGACCCGTTCGTGCCTGCATTGCCGCCAGCGGTCCAGCGCGGGCAATGCCTGATCGTATGGGAAGGCGAAGACGTGCGAGCGGGCGGTATGCCGACCGCATTGTTAGCCGCAGCCGAGATCCCGCTGGAGCGCGCCAGAGCGAGCGTGCGTTCGATAATACTCGATTGGCGTTGGCACGGCGTCGCGGTCGTTGATCCAGGGCGCGGCTGGCGCCCCCGCCGGACGACCTGGCGTTACATATTACTACCGGACGGAACACCAAGCTGCCGATGACCCAGCTCAGTCCTCGATCACCGCGACCGCACGGGTCCAGCCGGCCGAAGCGCCCTTGATCTTGACTGGCAGGCAGATGATCTCGAACCCGTCCGCCGGAAGCGCCTCCAGATTGTGCAACTTCTCCAGATGGCAATAGCCGATCTCGCGGCTGGCCTTGTGGCCTTCCCAGATAATCGAGGGATCGTGGTCGGCGTTCCACTTCTCCGCCGTGTAGGTGAATGGCGCGTCCCATGACCAGGCATCCGTTCCGGTCACCCGGACACCGCGCTCGAGAAGATACAGCGTCGCTTCCCGGCCCATGCCGCAACCTGCGTCGACGTAATCGTCCGCGCCGTAAGCTGACCCCGCGCGGGTGTTGACGACGACGATCTCCTGCGCTTCGAGTTTATGGCCGATGCGGGTCAGCTCGGCCTCGACATCGCCGGCGGTCGCAACATAACCGTCGGGTTTGTCCCGGAAGTCGAGCTTGACCCCGGGCCCCATGCACCAGTCGAGCGGCACCTCGTCGATCGTGATCGCACGCTCGCCGTTGTTCATGGTCGAGGCGAAGTGGTAGGGCGCATCAAGATGCGTGCCGTTATGGGTGATCAGCTCGATGCGCTCGATCGCCCAACCCTCGCCGTCGGGCAAGTCCGACCGGGTAAGCCCCGGAAAGAAGGATGCCATCTGCTCGGCCGTGGCGGTGTGATCGAAGTAGTCGACCTTGGGATTGAACGGGACAGGATCGGAGATGATTTCGTTCTCGATGGCTATGGAGAGGTCGATGATCTGCCTGGCCATGCTGCTCACTCCTGTTCGGCGGGCGCATTGTACGGGGTTCGTCCGGCCGGTGCGCCGGCCCCGATTTCGCGCCGCAGGGCCGCGATCAGATCGGCGCTGCGTTCAAGATGCGGCTTCTCGGCGTCGAGGATCGCCAGAAATGCGCGGCGCTTGAGGGTGTCGATCTCCGTGGCGGAGATCGTTGTTGCTTCCGCACGGGCGGAGTCGGTGACGATGTCGATCAGGCGCTCGACCGCGTGCAGGCGGCCCCAGAGATAGTCGTTCTCCCGGTGCGCGCGTGAGAAGAACGCACCGAAATGGCGGAGCTCCACGCCCTTGAGCATGCTTGCGGCCGTGCCGGCGCGGATCGCGGTGGCGTCGTCGGGGCTGATCCGGTCGACTTGAATGGCGTCGAACTCTCCAAGGTCGCGCCATTGCGTGACCGAGAATGTGAGTACGTCCCAGAACGAGAAGCCGATATAGGCGATCAGCAATTCCAGCCGCGCGCCGGGGCTCCAGTTGGCGCCTGTCTTTCGGGCAAAGATTTCGTCGACACCGAGATCGGCTTCGGACAGATCGATGGAGCCTGCGATGGCCTCGACGATCGTGTCCAGCGCGTCGCCGTGCCGGGCAACATGGTCGCGGGCAAGCTCGGCCATGGCGTCCAGCGACGCGGCGTCGGGCGCGGTCTTCAGAAGGAGCTCGTTGATTTGCCGGGAGGTTTCCTGGTCGATGCGCGCGATCATGTCGGCGCGGCTGAAATCCGCCAGCGCCTCGTAGAAGCGCCCTTTCAGCAGATCGAGGTCGGCGGTTGTGATGCCGCCCAAGGCCGGGTCGTCGAGCCGGCCGTAAAGCACGTTCAGGCGCTGGATGACGAAATTCAGGCGCCGCCGTCGGAACTCGAAGTCGAAGGACAGGAGCAGCGATATCCAATCGGGAAGCTTGGCGGTGCGGGTTCCCGGCTTGGCTTTCGGCATGGGCCCCTCGGCGGGCACCGTTCCCCGATCCTGGGCCCAGGCGTTCAGCACTTCGGCGACCCACGCCGTCTCCGGGGCGTCGGGCGGCAGGCCGTGGGCCTCGGCCATCAGCTCGGCAAGGCTCTCCACGACGTCCATCAGCTTCAGGCGGACATAACCTTCGTAAGCGAAGCCGGCTTCCTTGGCGGCCATTGCGTTGGCCGTGTCGCGCCATTCGCCCAGGCGCGCCAGCGACGGCGCCCGCTTGATGCGGCCCGTGGCGATCCCGGTCACAAGCTCCCCGACATAGGGCCGCGCGGCCTCGACGATGGTTTTCATCCGCCGGATTCGGGCATTGAACTCATTAATCCAGGCAAGCTCGTCGTGCACGGGTTCGTTTCGCGGGATATCCGATAGCGCGCCCCACAGCGTGCGGAAGAAGCCCGGCGCGACGGTTTGCAACGGTGTCCTGGACTCAGGCGGGTGCGGGTCGATGTAAACCAGTCGCCGGTCGACGTCGCGATGGGCAGGGCGCTCGCGGATCGAGGCGATCGCTTGCGCGAACGGCTTGTTGTTGGTGACGCTGCCGTCGATGAAGGCGCTGCGCAGTGGGTCGGCGCCGGCCCGGTAGTGGCGGCGAAAGCCCGTCTTCAGGAACTGCGCGCGTTGCGGCCAGTCGATGTTTCGCTCGGCGACCAGCCGGTCGATCTCGGCGATCTCGGCCGGGGGGAAAGCGCCCGGAAACGACGCGGTCGCCCGGCCGGCGAAGGCCAGCGCCGGCACGTTCGATGCGGCAAGATCGCTCGTCTCCAGACCGTCGGCGCGGCGCTGATAGGCAAACCGTAATATGTGACGATGCTCGCGCTCGGTCACGGTGGGCGGGTTGTGCATGCGGATACGCCGCTGATAGCCGTGGAAATCGGTGAGCGTCACGAAGAGCTCGAGCTGCTGGTTGATCGGCAGCAGCGAGGCACCGGGGGTGTGCGGCTCGCCCATCGCGCCGATGCCGTCATGGAGGAGGGCGGTCAGGTGCGGTCCGTCGAAAGGCGGCTTGAACCAGCGCGATCGCAGGAAGGTAGATAATTTCGCCCGCAGCTCGCGGTCCCCGGCCAGGCGCTTCAAGCGCAGCTTGAAGGCCACCCACAGGATGGGCCGCAAATACCATTTGCTCCAAATTCGCGCCCGCGCCTTATGCGTCATCAGCTCGGTGACGTCGGCGTCCTTCAGCCACAGCTCGCGCAGATGGTCGATCGGCAGATCGTGCGCCAGCGCCCGCGCAAGAATGATCGCGTTGATGCCGCCGGCCGAGGCGCCGGCTGCGACATCGACGATCACGCGCAGGTCCAGGGTCTGGCCGATCGCTTTCAACAGATCGAAGTAGATCGGCTCGCTGTCGTGTTCGGCGAGATGCTGGGGCGAGGTATCGGCGTAGGTGGTATCGGCCCGTGCTGCGAGTTCGGGTATGTCGTGATAGGCCCGCGATGCGCGTGCGAGCTTCAGCACTTCGCGGGTCGCGGCATGGATATAAACCGCCAGCGAGACGCCGCCATAGCAAACGAGCGCGAGGCGCAGCTCCTTCTCCTTCACGTGGATTGCCTCATGCTTAACCCTTGGATTTCCGTCCTCGACGGGTTCGTCCGGTCGCTCCGGTGGAACACGTGATCACTGTACTTAACGACATTTTAAGACAATTTCCCGGACCCTGCAGTCTGATCGTTAACCCAGCAGCGCCGGCGGCTCATTCGGCAGTATGAAAATCGATCCGACAGTTCGTCTGAACACCTCGGCGACCCGCCGCGCCGGCAAGGCGCGCCGGTCCGGCGGGGCGGGCGATTTTGCAAATCAAGTTGCCAGTTCAGGCAAGGACAGCACGCCTGCCGCGGGCGTCACCAGCCCGCTCTCGGTCAATCCGCTGATCGCTATGCAGGAGGTCGCCGACGCCACATCCGGCGCAAGCCGCGCCAAGGCTCAGGCCGAGGCGGTGCTCGACAGTCTCGACGATTTGCGCATGGGCCTGCTCGCGGGCCGGCTATCGCGCGATCGATTGGACGGGCTGGTCCGTCTGGCGCGCAAATCGCGGGAACCCAATCTGGACAGCCGCCTTACGGCCGTGCTCGACGAGATCGAACTTCGCGCAAAAGTAGAATTAGCCAAGCTCGATATCGTGTCCTGAAGCGCCCCTCAGCGGCGGGCTCAATGACATTTGTGTGAATCGGAAATCCGGTCTTGCCCAGCCCGGATCATATTCTTATAGTCCCGGCCGACTTTCCCTGGGATTGGATAGAAATGAACGACACATCGCCTCTTGTCCCGCCGGACTACGATCCGAACGACCGGGAAACATTCATGAACCCCTTGATGCAAGAATTCTTCCGCCGGCGGCTGCTGGAGTGGAAGGGCGATATCGTCAAGGACTCCAATTCCACGCTCAATCATCTCCAGGAAGAGAATAAGTCGGAGCCCGATCTGGCCGACCGCGCGTCACGCGAAACCGATCGCGCGATCGAGCTGCGCACGCGCGACCGCGAGCGCAAATTGCTGTCCAAGATCGACGCGGCGCTGAAGCGCCTCGAAGAAGGCACCTATGGGTACTGTGCGGAGACCGACGAGCGGATCAGTATCATGCGCCTCAAGGCGCGGCCGATCGCAACGCTCAGTCTGGAAGCCCAGGAGTTGCACGAGCGCAAAGAGCGCCTGCATCGCGACGAGTAGCCTGGTGCCGCGCGGACGGACATCCGCAGTACATGAAAGCAAAAAAGACCGGCGCCCGAAGACGCCGGTCTTTGTATTTCACCAAACCGGCCTGCTCGGATCGGAGCCGTTTAGAACGGGAACATGATATCGAAGAGCTGGTGGCCGAATCGCGGCGCCTGGGCGCGTGTGATATGGCCGCGCCCGCCATAAGCTATCCGCGCTTCGGCGATCTTGGCGAATTCAATCGTGTTGGCCGATGTGATGTCGGCGCGCCGGATCACGCCCGCCACCTGCAGCTCGCGCATCTCGTAGTTGACCCGCATTTCCTGGCGGCCGTGCACAACGAGATTGCCGTTCGGCAGGATCTGGGTCACGACGGCGGCGACCTTGAGCTTGACCGTCTCGCCGCGATCGATCGTGCCGGTGCCCTCCGAGGATCCTGTCGAGCTCGCATTGATCAGGGCGGATGGATTGACGCCCTTCGGCAGGAAGGTCTTGAGCTGGGATTCGTATCCGGCGAGGGCCTGGGCCTGGGCGCCTTCGGCTCCTTTGCGCGCGCGCTTTGTGGTGTTGTTGAACTTGGCCGAGTCGGAGATGTCGATATCGATCGTGATGATATCGCCGACCCTGGCGGCGCGCTGGTCCTTGAAGAAGGCGCGGGCGCCCGGCCGCCACAGCGAATTGGCTTGGCGCCGGCTCGCCAGTTGGCGCGGCATCGGCATGCTGACCTTGCGGTAGTTCGGTGCGGACTTGGGGTTCTGGATGCGTGTCAACGGCGGGGCCTCGCCGATCTGGGCAAGGTCCCCCAGCATCGTGCAACCCGAGCCGAGCGCAAGTGCGGCGACGCCGAACGCACCAACGAGCACCCTGCGGATAGCTTCCTTCATTCGATCGTCTCCTTCATTCGGACGAATTGACTAGCGTGCGGCGAGCGAGCCCGACGGCGCGATGCGCACGCGGTCCAGACCGACCACGGTGCCTTGGATCACGCGCTTCGACTGGATGTTGCGGATGCGGACGGTCTCGCCCAGGGTGCCGTTGTCGAGGGCCTTGCCGCGCGCCGTAAGCCGCATCATCGGCGTGCTGATCTCCATCGTCACCAGGGCGCCGCGGCGGATCAGCGTCGGCGCCTCGAGGTCACCATTGCGCACCGGCAGTCCGCTGGGCAGCGAGCGCCGCGCGGCCTGGCCAATAATGTCGTCACGGTGGATGACGGCATTGGACGGGATCAGGATTTGGTCCATGGCGCGAAGGACGACGTCGCGGCCGCGCACGATATCGCCGCGGCGCAAGTGCCGTGCGAGCACCGGAACCTTGATCAACTTCTGCAGGCGGCCCGTGATGCGCAGCGTGTAGACCGGGTTGCTGGCCGGAGCAACCAGCTTGGCGACCAGGCGCCCGCTGCGCTCGTCATGGCGAAGCTCACGGATGGCATATGATTCGCCGGCGTCGACCGGAAGGTGAACCGTCGAGACACGGAGGTCGAGGGTTACATTCAACTTGCCGCGGGTGCCCCGATCTTGCAGCTGGGCAGCGATCCGCCGGGCAATGTTGTCGCGCTCGATCGGCCGGCTGGCCCGCCGCAATACCAAACGGATGCGCCGGGAGGCGGGACGCCAGTCCAGACCGTGTCGGCGCGCCGTCTCGGTGAGCCATTCTGCGTCGAGCACCGCCGAGGCGCCTGGCGCGGGCGCATGGGCGACCGAAATGTGAGCCCGCTCGCCCGTGTTCTGGAACAAATCGCCCAGACGAACGATCTCGCCGGCGACCGTAACTTTGTCGCGCAAGGCGACCGTGACTTTGTTGCGCAGGGCGACGGGGACTTTGGCGCGCAGGACGACCGGCGCCGTGCCGGTCTTTGCCGGGATGCCCGGCTTTGTTACGCCGCCAAGGGCGATCGCGGGCGCAAACCCGATGGTCAGCGCCAGCACAAACGAGGTCACGAGATATCGCATCAGTCGGTCCCTAACGCAGCTGGTTCAAGGTCGACATCATCTCGTCGGAGGCCTGGATCACCCTCGAGTTCAGCTCGTAGGCGCGCTGCGCGGTGATCAGGCTGGTGATCTCCGAGACTACGTTGACGTTGGAGGTTTCCAGAAAACCCTGGCTCAACGTGCCGTAGCCCGCATCGCCGGGATTGCCGGTCACCGCGGTGCCGGAGGCCGCCGTCTCGCTCAACAGACTGTCGCCAAGTGCCTGCAGTCCGGCGGAATTGGGAAAGGTTGCGATCTGCAACTGCCCGGCAACCTGTGAAGCGGTCTGACCGGCAATCTTCACCGACACCTCGCCGCTGGCGTTGATCGTAATGCTGGTGGCGTTGTTCGGCACGGTGATACCCGGCAGCACGGTATGTCCGTCGGCCGTGACGATCTGGCCGGTTGCGCTGAGCTGGAACGAGCCGGCGCGGGTATAAGCGGTCTCTCCGCTGGGCAGGGTGATCTGGAAATAACCTTTGCCCTTGATGGCAAGATCGAAAGTATTGCCGGTGCTGTTCAGGTTGCCTTGGGTGGTTATGCGGTATACGGCCGCGGTCTTGGTGCCGAGCCCGACCTGAACGCCGACAGGCACCACCGAACCGGACGCCGACGACGTCGAGCCGACGGTCCGCTGGCTCTGGTAGAGCAGGTCCTGAAACTCTGCGCGCCGGCGCTGGTATCCGGTCGTGCTAATATTGGCAATGTTGTTGGAGATGACCTCGACGTTGAGCTGCTGGGCCAACATTCCGGTCGCTGCGATGCTGAGGGACCTCATCGGGGTTCGCGCTCCTACGTGTTGCTAGCTGACTTGTGTGAGACTGCGGATGGCGCGCGTGATGCGTTCGTTCTCCGAGTCGACGATACGTTGCGCCTGCTGATAGTTGCGCAGGACGCTGATCATTTCGGTGATCTGCACCACGGCCCTTACGTTCGAGTTCTCAATCGAACCCTGAATGACCTCGGCCTTCTCGGCGGGCACGGGCGGATCTTTGGCAATGAAAAGTCCGCCATCGATTCGCTGGAGCGTGCGCTGGTTGTCGAAAGTGACGATCCCAATCGTTCCTATGTTGCCGGCGCCGTTGGAGATCGTGCCGTCGCCGCTGATGCTGAGTTTGCCGCTGCCGCCCGGCACCGTGATGGCGCCGCCGCCGTCGCCCAGCAGCGGATAGCCGCTGGAGTTGACGATGCGGCCATCGCCGTCGAGCTGGAAACGGCCGTTGCGCGTGTAGCGTTCGCCGTCCGGGGTCTGGACGACGAAATAACCATCGCCCTTGATCGCCAGGTCGAGTTCGTTGCCGGTATGGTTGAAGTCGCCAGACCGGATGTCACGGACCAGCCCCAACGGCACCGCCATCTGCTCATCTTTGGGCGCGCCGCCGTCGCCCTCGGGGATGACGGCCATCATCTCGGCCTTGAAGCCGGGCGTGGAAATATTGGCGATGTTGTCGGCGATGATCTCCATCCGCCGGCCTAACACCGTTTGCTGCTGCAATGCTGATAATGCGGCGTCTGACATAGTGCGCCCTCGGACCTCGCGTCGAAATACGTTTCCCACCGCTCAAGATGCACAGCGCGTGCCAGGGAATTTCGCGAGGCGCCCGAACGTTTTGGGCAGACGCCACCGGCCGTCATGGCCATGCGCCTGGCGGATTTGGCAGCGCAGCCCGGCAGTTATTGCCGCCTTCGGCGCGTACCTTCACGTTCTGTTAACCGCAAATGACTAGGTTCGCTTGAGTGATTCTGCAGATCAAAGTGACCGCGAGCCGGGGACTGAAGGCATGGCCGAGCCCGAAGACGACAAAAACGAAGCCCAAGAGGCAGAACAGGACGGATCGGAAGATCCGCCTAAGAAAAAGAAGTCCAAAAAGCTTCTGCTGATCGTTTTGCCCGTCCTGTTGCTGCTGGGCGGCGCCGGCGGCGCATACGTCATGGGCGTATTCGGCGGTATGGAAGATCCGGCGGTCGCAAAGAAGAAAGCCGAGGAGAAGGCCCGCAAGGAGATCGTCTACTATCCAGTGCCCGAGATACTGGTCAATCTGAGCGGCACGGGCGGCAAGACCCACTACCTCAAGATCAAGGTCAGTCTGGAGCTCGCGAACAAGACCGAGATCCCCAAGGTCGAGGCCGTGTTGCCCCGCATCGTCGACAATTTCCAGGTCTATCTTCGCGAGTTACGGGTCGAGGATTTGCGTGGCTCGGCGGGTCTTTACCGCCTGCGCGAGGAGCTCCTGGCGCGGGTCAATATCGCCGCAGCACCGGCAAAGGTCACTGACGTGCTGTTCAAGGAAATGCTGGTCCAGTAGCGCCCGCCATGCCCGCAGACGCCCAAACATCCGAAGCCGATATGTCCGAAGAGGACCAGGCCGCTGCCTTTGCCGCGATGGCCGATGAGCCGGCGGAGGAGGACAGCACCATAGAAGGCGCGCCCGCTCAAAGTGGCCGCGTCCTGAACCAGGACGAAATCGACAGCCTGCTTGGCTTCGGCGGCGAGGACGACACCGCCCAAGAATCCGTCACCGGAATGCAGGCGATCGTCAATTCGGCGCTCGTAGCCTACGAGCGCCTGCCGATGCTCGAGGTCGTCTTCGACCGCCTGGTCCGGCTGATGACCACCAGCCTGCGCAACTTCACATCCGACAATGTCGAGGTCTCGCTCGACCACATGTCGTCCAGCCGCTTCGGGGACTATCTCAACTCGATCCCTCTGCCGGCGATGTTGGGCGTCTTCAAGGCCGAGCAATGGGACAACTACGGTCTGGTCACAGTCGATTCCTCGCTGATCTACTCGATCGTCGACGTGTTGCTCGGCGGCCGGCGCGGCACCGCACCGACCCGCGTCGAAGGCCGCCCCTACACGACCATCGAGCGCGGCCTCGTCGAACGCATGCTGGCCATCGTGCTGGCCGACCTCAAGGTCGCGTTCGAGCCGCTCGCCGATGTGAACTTCACTTTCGACCGGCTGGAGATCAACCCGCGTTTCGCCACGATCGCGCGGCCCGCCAACGCCGCTGTCGTCGCCAAGCTGCGCATCGACATGGAAGATCGCGGCGGTCGGCTGGAGTTTCTGCTGCCTTACGCGACGCTCGAGCCGGTCCGCGAGGTGCTGCTGCAGATGTTCATGGGCGAGAAATTCGGCCGTGATTCGATCTGGGAAAGCCATTTGGCCAGCGAGCTCTGGGTGACCCATGTGGATCTGGAAGCGGTACTCGACGAGCAGATGATGATGCTGAGCGAGGTCATGGAGTGGCGCGTCGGCACCCAGCTCATGCTCAATGCCGATCCGCAATCCACGGTTTCGCTCAAATGCGGTGACGTTGCAATGTTCACCGGCTCAATGGGACGGCGAAAGCAAAGCATCGCGATACGGGTCGACGAACGCCTGATCGCGGATATCAAGGATTGATGCAATGGGGTTCGCAGTATTTCTCGATGGTCTGATCGTAATATTGTTATCTGTAACAATCACATATGCGGTCATTCTTAATCGAAAACTGAGAAATCTGCACGCCGGCGAGAGCGAAATGCTGTCTGCAATCGGGCGTTTCAACATCGCAACTTCGCAGGCGGAATCCAACCTTGCTCGATACAAGGACATCGCCGCGCAGCCGACCGCATCGCGCGATAGCGTGGCGGCGGGCCGGGCGTTGGCACCGCTGGTTGCCGAGGCGCGCAAACTTGCCACCGATCTCAATCTTCTGATCGCTCGCGGTGAGACAGAGATCGTGCAACGGACTGCAGTGCCCCAACCGAGAATTCTGTCCTCCTCACAGCCGCGAACCCAGCCAAAGCAGGTTGCGCTCGGTCAGGTGAGGACCTCAGGCCGCGTTGACATGGCCAATCCGGCGGCGACCTGGCCGCTGGACGAGGAACTCGAGCTGATCGACGCCCTCAAGGACGCTCGCTAGGAGCCGTCATGCGTCTGCGTCTTCGTCTTCTACCGGTCCTGATTTTCAGCGCCGTACTGCTTCTGAGCGTGCGGGTCGGTGGTCTATGGGACGAGTTGTCCGTGGAGGTTGGCGGGGTCTCTGTCGCCGAAATCAAACCGGCTGCGGGCGGATCCGCCAAACCTCCCGCCATGCCCGCAGCTAAGCCGGCGGAAAAACCCGCGGCCGGCGCCAAAAAAGCCGGCACCGGCGCCAAGACCAAAACCGCCACCGGGGGAAAGTCTGGGGTGTCCAAGGTCTCTCGACGCCGTCCGCCCGAACGCGACGTCAATGAATACGATCTGCGGGTGCTGCAGGATTTGGTGCGGCGGCGCAAGGTGCTGGACAAACGCGAGCGCGCGATTGCGCTGCGCGAAGGATTGCTGAAGGCAGCGGAGAAACGGGTCGAGCAGAAAATCGGTCAACTCCGCACAATTCAAACCGCGATCAAGGCTGACCTGGCGACCACACAGAAGCGCCGCAATGCGCGCTTCAACAAGCTGATAAAGATCTATTCCAACATGAAGTCCAAGGATGCGGCACGCGTCTTTGACGAGATGCCGTTAGCAATCCTGCTCGACCTGGTGGGCGGCATGCGCGAGGCCACCAGCGCGCCCATCCTTGCGGCGATGAATTCTGCCAAGGCGCGTCAGGTGACCGCCGGGTTGGTGGCGCGTGCTCGGCGCAGCCGCCTGAAAGCTGCGCAAAGACAATGACCCGCGACCGCCCTTGCGCGGACGCCGCGCGATGAGCCTGATGATGAACTTGCGCCGGGCATCGCAGCCGATATGGGTCGCCCTGACGGTCAGCCTCGCGGCAATTGGCAGCCCGGCGCCGGCATTTGGTGAAGCAGCCCAGCTCGTCCGCGCCGCGCCATCGGCCCAGGGCGGCAGGATTGTCATCGCCTGGGCAAAGCCGGTCCAGGCAAACGCCGCCACGGTCGGCAATCGCGTGGTGCTGATCTTCGACCGCCCGTTCAAGGCCTCGCTGAGCGGGATCGTCAAGGCGATGCCCAAGGTCGTTCGCCGCGTCGATGTCAGCGACGACAGGCGCGCGCTGACCATCGTTCTGCAACGCCCGCATCGAATGCGGCTGACCCGGCGCGGCCGTCTGGTGATCATCGATCTGCAGCGGCCCGGCGCCCGCATCAAATCGGCCGCCAAGAAACCCCGGCCGACTGCGCCGGTAAAAGCGCGCCAATCGGCAAAGCCTAGCCAATCGGCAAAGCCGCGCAAACTGGCAAAGCCGCGCAAACCGGCAAAGCCAATGCCGGCCGCGACCGTCAACGTTCAGTATCAGTGGAAGCCAACCTTTCAGCGCCTGACCTTCAGGTGGGACAGCCCGGTCAAATACACCGTTGAGCGTGTGGGCGGCGTGGTCTGGCTGAAGTTCCGCCGCCCCGGCCGGATAGACATGGGCGCGCTGAACCGCAAGCTGCGGGGCGCCGATATCGCCGTGCAGGCAAAGCCGGGCTCGGCCATGCTTGAGGTGTTCGTGAGGGCGCCGCGAAGCCGCGCGATACGCCACAATCGCGTCGGAAACGCGGTTGTCTTCGACGTGCTTGGAAAAACCTCGCCGCCGCCGCCGATGGCGAAGAAGCCCGCCAGGGACAAAATGGTGGCCGCCAAACCGCCGATGAAAGGTGCGCCCGTAAAGCCCGCGCCAAAACCTGCGGTAAAGGATGTACCGCAAGACCCGCCTGTCGATATTGTGACCGCGCCGCCGGGCCCCATGATCTCGCTTTCGAAATCGGGTGGCGAGGCCATCTTACGCCTGGAATGGCCGCGCGCTGTGCCGGCCGCGGTGTTTCGGCGAGGACGGTATATCTGGCTGGTCTTTGCCGCCCCTGCCAGCTTCGATCTTTCGTCGATCCGCACCCAACTCGAAGACCAAGTTTTCACGATCGAGCAGATGACCGCGCCGCAGATCACGGTACTGCGCATCGGCGCTTCCGCTAAAACCGGGGTCGCGGTTGCGAAGGACGGCGCCACCTGGCTGGTCACGTTAAAGGGTAGTCCTGGCAAGCCCCGTCAGGCAATCGCCATCGAGGCCCAGCCAGAGGCGGCTGGCGGCGGCCGATTGCTGTTGAAGGTCGCGAATGCCAGCCGCCCGCTGGAGATCAAGGATCCCAGCGTCGGCGACATCATTTCCGTTGTTCCGGTAACTAACCCCGGGCTCGGCGTCGCGGCCGCGCGGCGCTATGCCAAGTTCCGTTTGCTTGCGACGATGCAGGGCATGGTCGTCGAGGGAGCGGCCGATGGCGTGGCGGTGCGTTCCGATCCAGCCGCGGTGACGGTGACGGGCTATGGCGACCTCAATCTCTCCGGCGTGCCCGGTCGGCGCAAGCCAAAGAAAAAGGCGCCGAAAAAGGTCGCGGGAGTTTTCGATTTCGAAAAATGGCGTGGTGGCCGGGCCAGCGATTTCCCGGCGGAATTCGCCGTCCGGAAGCAGCTCCTCCAGCATGCCATATCCATGGCGACCAAGGCCAAACGCAATGCCCATCGCATGGCGATGGCACGTTTCTTGTTCGCGCATGGCTATAGCGCGGATACGCTCGGCGTGCTGCGGCGGATCGAGCTGACGGATGCACAGCTCGCACGGACGGCGGAATTCCGGGCGCTGCGAGGCGCCAGCAGCTTTCTCATGGGTCAGCTCAAGAACGCCGGGCGCGATCTCTACCATGCAAGCCTCGCCAGCTCGCCCGAGATCGCGCTTTGGCGTGGCGCCGTGGCGGCGCACGCCGGCAAGTGGCGGGCCGCCAACCGCGAGTTTCTTCGGGCGGGTCCCATCATCCGCCGCTATCCGTCCCGGCTGCGCACCAGGTTCGGCGAACTGGCGGCCGAAGCCGCCGTGATCGCGGGCGATCTGCAGCGCGCTAGGGGCCTGATCGCCTTGGTGCGCACGTATCGGCCGCCGCCGCGCGAAGTAGAAAGGCTCGACTATCTCGATGCGGTGATCGCCGCCGAATCCGGAAAACACACCCAGGCCGTCATGATCTGGACCCGCCTTTCGAAGTACGCCACCGGTCGGCGCGTTCGCATTCGCGCCTTGACGGCGCGGATCGAGCGCCAGCTGACATATGGCACGCTCGATGCGAAGGCGGCAATCGAAGAGCTCGAAACCGCCCGTTACATCTGGCGCGGCGATGCGACCGAATACAAGGTCAACGAGCTGTTGGGCCGCGTCTACGTCAAGGACGGCCAGATCGTCGATGGGCTCGATGCGCTCGAACGCGCGGGGCGGATCGACCCCAAACTGGCCAAGGCGCGGCGCCTGCGGGCGCGGATGCAGCGTGAGTTCCTGGGCCTCTTCCTCAAGCGCGGATCGGCCAAGATGCCGCCGCTGCGCGCGCTCGGCGTCTTCCATGAATTCGCTCATCTCATGCCCGCCGGCCCGGATGGTGACAAGATGATCACCGTGCTTGCCGACCGGCTGGTTGCGGTCGATCTGCTTGGCCGCGCGTCAAGCCTTCTGGAGGAGCAGATCAAGAAGCGGCTTTCCGGCACCGAGCGCGCCAAGGTTGGCGCGCGCCTGGCGCTGCTGCGGCTGCTCGACAAGAAGCCCGCGGCCGCGATCGAGGCGTTGCGCACCAGCGATGTTGGCCGCATGCCGCCCGAGCTTGCCCGCCAGCGCCGCCGTCTGCGTGCCCGCGCCCTGGCAAATGTCGGACAGAGCGCCAACGCACTCGTCCTGCTTGGGCCCGACCGCAGCCGGGAGGCCGAACTGCTACGCGCCGACATTCATTGGAAAGCCAACGCCTGGAAGGATGCCGCCGCCGCCTATGGCCGCATTGCGGGCAGTATTCCGAACAACGCCACCGCGCTCGACGACGCCCAGTCGCGCACGATCCTCGCCTGGGCGGTGACCATGGCGCTCGGCGGTGACGGCGCGGGGCTGAAGGCCTTGCGCGCGCGGTTCGGCAAGGCGATGGCGAGCGGCCCATACCGCGCCACTTTCCAGGTGATCGCCAATGAGATCGAGGCCGGCGTGCCCGACTTCCAGAAGATCGCCGCCAAGGTCTCGGAGGTCGACGCTTATCAGGCCTTCATGACCGTCTACCGCAAGCGCATCGCCGCCGGGGGCCTGAAGGCCGTCAACTAGTCAATCTGGCTGTCAGTTGGAAGAGGGGGCTGGGCCCCGGCGGCATGATTTTGCCGCGACGGCCCCGGCGGCATGATTTTGCCGCGACGACAAAGTACTGCTACCGGCTATCCGCTGCCAAAGCTTCGCACCAGCGAGCCGGCGACCAGGAACCAGCCATCGACCAACACGAAAAATATCAGCTTGAATGGCAGCGATATCGTGACCGGCGGCAGCATCAGCATGCCCATCGACATCAGGATCGACGCGACCACCATGTCGATCACGAGGAACGGCACGAAGAGGAGGAAGCCGATCTCGAACGCCCGGCGCAGCTCGCTGATCATGAAGGCCGGGACCAGCGCGCGCAGCGGGGTGTCGTCGGCTGTTGCCGGCTTCACATCGGCCAGATCCATGAACAGTCCAAGATCGTTCTTGCGCACATGGGCGAGCATGAACGTGCGGATAGGTTTTATAGTGCGCTTGAAGGCCTCTTCCTGAGAGATTTCCTGCTTGATCAGCGGCGCCACGCCGGTCTTGTAGGCTTCCTCCACAACCGGGGCCATGATGAAGGCGGTGAGGAAGAGCGCGAGGCTGACCAGCACCGAGTTTGGCGGTGTCTGCTGCAGTCCCATCGCGCTGCGCAGGAAGGACAGCACCACCACGATCCGGGTGAACGATGTCACCATGATCAGGATGGAGGGCGCCAGGCTGAGCACCGTCAGCAGCGCCACGAGCTGGACGATGCGGCCGGTGGCGCTATTGCCCTGGCCCAGCTCGAGCGTGAAGCTTTCTGCACCCGCGGGAACCGTCCCGGCGAGCGTCACGACGGCCACCGCCGCCACGAGACCGCCGAGGAAACGCAACGGGCGGCTCATGAGCGCGCTCCCTTGGATGCCGGGCTCGCCGCCGCCGTGCTGCCGGCCGTGCCTTTGTGATCCATCTTGGAGATGACCTGCGATTTGAAGCTTATCGAAGGGGCGCTGTCGTCGTTGGTGGCTGTATCGGCCGGGGCCGCTATGCCGGTTTCGATCACCGTCTCACTCGTGGCGCCCAGCAGCACCAGATGTTCGACCCCGTCCCGGCGGACCAGCACCAGCCGCCGTTTGCCGTCGACGGGGCTCACTTCAACGATCGAGAGGCGCCGGCGCGTCCCCTTGGTTCGGGCGATGCGTGTGCCGAGCCCAGCCTTCCGCGCCAGCCAGGCGACTATGCCGATCAGCGCCAGGACGAAAAGCAACGCCAGAGCGAAGCGCATATAGGTGCCGAGTTCCATCAAACGTCCCTGTGCGCGTGACCGAAAGCCACGCTATTTCCGTTGAACTTTCGTGGCCCGGTCGTAGGCCTTGCTGGCCTGCTCGCCCACGGCGATCGTTTTGAGACCTTTGGCGAGACCATCGCGCTGTCTGGTGAGCGCCTCGGTCAATTTGTTCAACTCGTCGATCAGTGTCACGATCGGTGGCTCCAAACTGCGGCGTTCCTGGGCCGGCAAGCATTCGATCGCGCCGCAAATCGTCTCAACTCGACCTGACAGATCGGAAAGATCGAAGGGGTGGCCGACACCCAGCATGCGGCGCGCGGCATCGAGCTGGCTGGTCGTCGCATCGAGCGCGGAGCGAATTTCGGTGCTTGACTTCATGACGGGTCCTCCTCTGCGCGTACAGCAGCCACTTCGGCGAGTTTGCCGTTCGCCCGATAGAGATAACCGAGGATCTCGGCGACCGCTGTGAAGGCTTCGGCCGGGATCTCCTTGTCGAGATCGACCGCCTGCAACAGAGTCGCCAGGTCGGCATTTTTCTCGATTGCGATGCCGTTGGCGCGGGCAATGTCGATGATCGATTGCGCGACCGGGCCGCCGCCCTTGGCGATGACACGCGGCGCATGGTCGCCTCTGGGATTGTAGGCAAGCGCCACGGCGACATCCGCGTCCGGCCTGGCTTTGGCCGGATTGCGGGTGTTGGGCGAGGTGTTCTGCGCGTCTGAACTGTCGTCGGGCCTGGACATTGGGCTCGCAAATGGGTTCGGAACGGGGCCGGTTTCGGGAAGCGTTGAATTCGCGATCATCGTGCCGCTGCTATGGTTAACAATTGACTAAGCCCGTTCGCGCCGGCGCCTCGGCGTCGAGATGATTTGTCCGTCCTTTTAGGATAGGGTGGATGGACGGTGCCGGGCCGTTTCACTTTCAAGCGGGCTTGCACCGTCCTATATTGCGGACGGCAACCGAGGCGATGCTCGGGTCGTGTCGTATATGCCGTCCGGTCAAAATTGGCAGGTCGGCATTCTTGCCGGGGCGATGAAAGCCAAATCAGCAGGTGGAACGCCGATGTCCGACGACCACGCCTTAGCGCTGCCGAAGGGCTTTATCCTCAAGGAATATCAGATCGAGAGAGTGCTGGGCCATGGCGGTTTCGGCATCACCTATCTGGCTGCCGAAACCAATCTGAAGCGCCACGTCGCGATCAAGGAGTATCTACCGGTCGAGTTTGCCGTCCGCGACAGCGACACCACGGTCAAGCCGCGATCGAGCGCGGATAAGGAAGACTACGAGTGGGGACTTGAGCGCTTCGTCCAGGAGGCGGGCACGCTGGCGGTGTTCCGGCATCCCGCGATCGTCTCGGTCTTTCGTTATTTCGAGGATCACGGCACCGCCTACATGGTGATGGAGTATGAGGAGGGGGAAAGCTTCGCCGTGGCGATGCGCGAGCGGCGCGGGAAGTTCACCGAAGAAGAGCTCCGCTTCCTGCTGATGCCGCTACTCGAGGGGCTCGCCGTGGTCCACAAGTCGGGCTATCTCCACCGCGACATCAAGCCGGGCAATATCTATATCCGCACGGACGGCTCGCCGGTGCTGCTCGACTTCGGCGCGGCCCGCCACGCCATCGGCAACAAGAGCAAGAACCTCACCAGCATCGTGACGCCTGGATACGCGCCGATGGAGCAGTATTTCTCCGATGGCAACCAGGGCCCCTGGACAGATATCTACGCGCTTGCGGGCATTCTCTACCAGGCGGTGACGGGCGACATCCCGCCAGAAGCGCCGGCGCGCATCAAAAGGGATCCCTTCACGGCGCTTCGCAATTCGGCGCATGCCAAACGGTTCAGCGAGCCCTTCCTGGCCGCGATCGACTGCGCGCTTGAGGTCGACGAGGAGGCGCGGCCGCAAAGCGTCACCGAATGGAAGGCGATCTTCGACGGTGAAGCCGTCCCGCCCGCGCCTCCGGTTGAGGCGCCGACGGCGGCATTGCGTCCGGCGGCCGGCGCCACGGTCATGCCCGGCCGGGTCTCCCAGCGCGGTGCACCGCCGCCGCCGCTAGCCACGGTCGCGGTCGGCGCCACCGGAGGCAAGAAACGTATCAGCCCGTTGGTCTGGGCGGGCGCGGGCGTGCTTGGCCTTCTGGTCGTTGGCGCCGGGGTGGTCGCAGCGGTAAAGCCGGAGCTTTTTGGCGGCGGAACGCAAATCATCGGCGACGGCACGACCGGCGCCGGTGCTGGAACCACGGGCAGCGCCGGCACGACCGGAAACCAAAGCGGCGAAGAGGCGCGGCGCCGCGCCGAGGAATTGCGCCGTCAACAGGAAGAAGCAAGAAAGGCCCAGGAAGAAGCGCGAAGGTCCCAGGAAGAAAACCGCAAAGCCCGCGAGGAAGCTCAACGCAGGGCCCGGGAAGAGGCTCGGCGCAAGGCGGAAGCCGAAGCGCGCCGCAAGGCTGAAGAGCAAGCCCGCAAGAACAATTCTGAAGAGCGCCGCAAGGCAGGAGAAGCCGAGCGCAAGCGGCTCGCAGAAGAGCGCCGCAAGGCTGCCGAAACCCGCCGCACGGCAGCCGAAGAGGCGCGCCGCAAGGCGGCCGAGGAAGCCAGGCGCAAGCGCGAAGCCGAGCGCAAGCGCCAGCTCGCGTTGGGCCGCACCGGCCAGCGATGCGGATCCGGCGTGCCGGCGCTGCAGGGGCGTTTCGGGCGCGGCGACTGCGCCAAGATCACCCGGGCGTTCGCTTTCGCCCTTTTGAACCCGCAGCCTGGCGTGGCGATCAACTGGTCGAACCCCGCCATCGGACATCGCGGCACCGTGCTGGCATACCAGTCGTATCAAGGCCGCGGCGGCAGCTTATGCCGGCCGTTCCGGCAAATAATGGTCGCCGAGGGCCGCACGCTCGCCGGAAATGGGGCGGCGTGCCTGATCCGGGGCCGCTGGACCATTGTCCGGTGAGCGTGGGTCCGGTGAGCGTGGGTCCGATGAGCGCATGACATGAGCGCATGACATATGCAGGCAAGACGTATTCGCGCAAATTCGATGAGCGTCGTCGACCAGTGAGGGCGGGCGGCATCCGCCGCGCATGTTCGGGGGGCACGGTGGCCGGGCTCGAGGTCATGAGCCGAATGAAGCGCAGATGATCGTCGCGGACGTGATGGGCGGAGCGTCTGGTGATGCAGGCCGCGCCGCCAGCCTTGCCGCCGATGTCGTATGCAGGGGCGCCGCGATGGCAGCCGCCGCGCTCGTCGCCATCGCGGCTGCTTGCGGCGGCGTCCGCGCGGAAGTCACGACGGCCCGGTCCGGACAGATCACGCTGCGTGCGACCCAGGCCACGCCGCTGCGCTTGCAGCTCGATATCCACGCACCGCCGCCGGCCAGGATCGCTTCGGTGGCGGGCAGCCTCGGCGGAACCGCGCTCGTGGCCCCGAGCCTTGTTGAATATCCGGCAGCCGGCCAGCTGACAGCAATCTATATCCTGATCGATACCAGCGATCCGGCTCGCAGGCGCGCTGTGGCGCGCAAGATCCGGCACATCCGCCAAATGATGACGTTGGCCAAACCGCATCATCGCTTTGGCCTGGCGCGGTTCGACCAGCAGCTCCGCGTATTGGTGCCGCTTGGCGCCGGCCCGAAAGCGGTCGAGGCTGCGCTCGCGAATGTGAAGGCGGACGGGCTGCGAACCTATTTCTTTGAGGCTGCCATCGAGGCCTCGCGCCAGCTCGGCGCCTTTCAGGCTGACCGCCGCGCGCTATTCATCCTCTCCGACGGCAAGATCGAGGACGTGAAGACGGCCTATGATGTGCGGGCCCTTGTCGCCGCCGCACGCCGGGCCAGTGTGCGTGTCTATGGTATGGGCTATTCGGGCAGCGCGGTGGAGCCGCGCGAGTTCCAGAACCTGCGCGTGCCCAGCAAGGAGACCGGCGGGCGGTTCGTCAAAACCAACGCCCGCTTCGATCTGCCGGCCGATTTTCTTGCCTCGCCCTTCGCCGCGCTCGGTGGCGGTGGCCGCACGGTGCTCGATCTGACGCCCGCCCGTTCGGCCGGCTTGGGCGGACCGGCCAATGCGCGCATCACGGTGGCGCTCGACGGTGGGCAGACGCTCGTCGCGACCGTGCCGGTATTGCTGCCCACCCTGCCGTTGGGCGGGTTTCTCCAAAAGGCCAAGCAGCCGCGCTATCTGCCCTATACGATCGGCGGCGGGGTGGCTGTGCTGGTGGTGCTTGCGCTGCTCTTTCGCTGGTTCGTGCGGCTGCGTCGGCGGCTGCGCGAGGCGCGCGAGGCAATCTTGCCTGCGGCGATCGCGGTGCTGGAGTTTGTCGGCGAGACCGGGTCGAAATTCGAGATGGTCAAGCGCTCGATCAGCATCGGGCGCCGCAAGGACAACGATCTTGCCCTCGGCAATGGCAGCGTGTCCGGATATCACGCGACGATCCACCGCAAGAGCGACGGCTCATTCATCATCACCGATCGTGACTCGGAGAATGGCGTCGCGATCAACGATGAGGAGGTCAAGATCGCCGAACTCAAAGACGGTGATGAAGTTGACCTGGGCGAGGTTCGATTTCGCTTCAGCCTGACCGGGGCGACCTGAATGCGGCCTGGCCGGAAAGGGTTTGGTCGCTCTGGCGTGTTGACGGGATTCCGGTGGGACCGTAGTTTCGGTGAAACCGTGGGCCGGCACACCGCCGCGTGCCAGGACCGCCAGCCGCGAACGCGGCTGACCGACGATCATCGAGGCTGATGAATGAAAGCTTGGACTATCGGTAGGAGCAGAACCGCCGACATCATCATCGGCCCCGATCAAAACAGCGTCTCGCGTGAGCACGCCGAGCTCGTCGAGACGGACGAGGGCCGCTACTATTTGACCGATTGCGACAGCCGCTTTGGCACCTACGTCATGGAACCGGGCGGCAACTGGAAGCGATTCCGGCAAACCTACGTCCAAAAGCGCGATCAGGTTCGGCTCGGCGAATATGAGGTTACCGTGGCTGAGCTATTGACGCTGGTTCCCGACGATTCCGAGCCGCGCCCAGTGCCGCAATATGTCTTCGTCTCGGACAAGGAAACCGCCCGCGACAGCGATATCTCCGAGCTACCGCACGGGCCGGTCGAACGCGACCCCGCCACCGGCAAGATTATCCGGAGGTCCTGATGGCCCTTCCGCGCTCGGGCACGTCCGGCAATATGCGCCTGATCGTGGCGGCAATCAGCCTGTCGGTTGGCGCCGCCTTGCTGGTGATATTGGGTGTCGGGCTCGAGCCAAAGTCGAGCGCCGCGAAGTTCCTGGTCGACCGGGCCGCGAATTATTACCCCTTCACGGTTCAAAATCTAATGTGGCTGGTGTTTTGCTTTGGCTTTGGCGAGCTTGTCGTACGCTTTGTCGACGGCCGCGGCGAGGGCTCGCAGTTGGTGAAGAAGTTTCTGCCCGAAGACGAGCGCACGGTGTTGCGCGTCACCGATCTCGGCGGGATCTATTCCAACGTCAAGGATAGCCCCGGCAGCGATCAGTTCTTTCTGCCACGCCTGATCCGCCGCGTCGTGCTTCAGTTCCAGAGCAACCGCTCGGTCGACCAGGCGAACTCGCTGCTGAATTCGAGCCTTGAGCTCTACATGCATGAGATCGATCTGCGCTACAACATGCTGCGCTACATCATGTGGCTGATCCCCTCGCTTGGCTTTATCGGAACGGTCATCGGCATCGCGCTGGCGCTCAATTTCGCCGGCGAGAGCAATCCGACCGATCCCGCGCTGTTGAAAAATCTGACCGAAAAGCTCGGCGTGGCGTTCTACACTACGCTGTTGGCACTGCTGCAGGCGGCGGTACTCGTGTTTCTGATGCACCTGACCCAGGCGCGCGAGGAGAATGCCCTCAATCAGTCCGGTCAGTACTGCATGGACAATTTGATCAACCGACTCTACGAACGATAAGCACATGGAGGAATAAATGGCCATCATTCGCGGACCCGACGGCAAACCGATTGGCGAAGGCGACGAAGGAAACGAAGCGACCACACGCAGGGTCGAAAAGCGCTCGATCAAGGAGCGCGTCGCCGCGTCGGGCACGGGCGATGCCGGCCCGACCCATGTGAACAACGCCGAAGCGTCGGATACCACCGACCCGGTGCCCCAGCAGGCCGCGAGCGCGTCGAATGGCGGCGGTGCGCCCGCCGGTGGCGGTGGCGCTGCCGGTGGTGGTGGCGGCGCGGGCGGCGGGGGTGGCGGCTCATCATCGGGTGATGCGCCGAAGACCCAGATCGTCGGCGCCCGCAAGCGTGGTGACGAAAAGGCCGAGCCGGCGGGCACCGTTCCCGGCTCAACCGCTCTGGCCGATCCGATGGAGGATCCCGTGGTCGGTTGGGTGGTTGTCGTCGAAGGGCCTGGCCAGGGCGCCTCGCTTACTCTCGGCTACGGCATGAACAGCATCGGCCGGGCGCCGACCGAGCGCATCTGCCTCGACTTCGGCGATTCCCAGATCTCGCGCACCAGTCACGCCAGCATTACCTACGATCCGCGCGGCAAGAAGTATTTCGTCAATCATGGCGGCGGGAAAAACCTGACTTATATGGGTGACGATCCGGTGCTCACGCCGATCCAGCTCAAGGGCGGCGAGGAAGTCATGATCGGCGATACGACGCTGCGCTTTGTGCCGTTCTGCGGAGAGGACTTTGACTGGCGCGATCAATGATCCAAGGGCGGCATTTCGCCTCTGAACAAAGTCAGGGCGCCCGCGACTACCAGGAAGACGACGCCGGCTTCTGCCCAATCGGAGAAGGCGGTGCTGATGGTCTGCTTATGGTGCTTGCCGACGGAATGGGCGGGCATCGGGGCGGAGCGCATGCCAGCACGGTTGCCGTCGAGACGTTCATCGACTCGTTCAATCACGAATCGGGCAGCATTGCCGAGCGCCTCGTCCGCGCGCTGGAGGACGCCAACGACCGCGTCGGCAAGGACAGCCAGGAAAACCCCGAGCTGGAGGGCATGGGTTGCACGCTGGTGGGCGTTTCGCTCACCGAGGTAGGGATCGAATGGATCAGCGTCGGCGACTCTCCGATGTGGCTCGCGCGCAACGGAAAGCTGCAGCGGCTCAATGCGGATCATTCGATGGCCCCGATCCTCGCCAAGCAGGTCGAACTGGGGGAATTGTCCGAGGACGAAGCCAAGCGGCATCCCCAGCGTAATGCGCTGCGTTCGGCGGTGATCGGCGACACTTTGCAGCAAGTGGACACCTCCAAGCGGCCGATGAAGTTCCGCAAGGGCGACCGGTTGCTGCTTGCCAGTGATGGTTTGGAGACGCTCTCCGTCGAGGAGATCGCGGCAATCATCGAGAAGGCGGGCGAGGTTGAAGCGGAGAACTTGGCCAAATCCCTGGTGGCGGCCGTTGATGCCCGTCAGCGCAAGGGCCAGGACAACACGACGGTCATGGTGATCGACCCTTATGTCGGCGGCATGCCTGCCTTCGGGGTTGTCGATCCCAATGCGATTACCGAGCGGGTGACCTTGCGGACCGGCCCGCCATCGGGCGCGTCGGAGAAAACGATCAAAACGGCGCCGGCCAAAGCCCCGCCGAAAGCGCCAAAAAAGAACGGCGCCGGACGGGCCATGCTGTTTGGCCTGCTGGTCGTGGCCGGCGCGCTCGCGGCTGCTGCGCTCGTGTTCCCCGATCTCATCGACAGCCTGCTCAATCGCGGCGGCGCGGGCACGACCGCGGCGTCGACGACGCCATCCACGGCGTCCGGCACAACCGCCTCTCCCGCCACTGCCAGCGTGCCGGGCACCGCCCGGCCGGATAGCAAGCAGCCAGAGGGCGGCGGGACCGTCGAGGGCGGCGGAGACACTTCTGAAGGCAAGGCCGGCGATACGGGAGCGGACAGGCCGCGAACCACGCCCAGCACCGGCGGCACGACCGACCGCGGCGCCCGGCGTACACCGGGAGGCGCCCGGCGCACACCCGGAGGCGCCCAGCGTACACCAGGGCGTGGCGGCTCGCCTCGGCAAGCGGGGGGCTCTTCCAAGAGCCCCGTCGGCAAGGCGAAGCCAGCGCCCGGAAGTGGCGGGGCGTCGGGCCGGCCCGGGGGCGGGAGCTCCAAAAACAACTGATCCCGCTTCACCGCGCGGCAAATCGATATCAATATTCCTGTTGCATCAGGTGGCGCCGATCCTTTATTCCGGCTCGCGCTGCTATTGGGTCACGCGCTCGGTGTCGGCCTCACGCCTCTTGGAGCATGACCCCATGTGCCGAATGCCATGAACGCCAAAATCGAGCGCTTCTTCGCTGAGCGCCAGCCGCCCACGCCTTGTCTTGTGCTCGATCTCGACGTGGTCGCAGAGAATTATAGGCGCCTGGCAGAAGCCTTTCCGCTGGCCGAGATCTATTACGCAGTGAAGGCGAACCCTGAACCGGAAGTGCTGCGCTGCCTGCGGGATTTGGGTTCGCGCTTCGATGCGGCCAGTGTTTACGAGGTCGACGACTGTCTCGATCTTGGCATCGCGCCGAGCCTGCTGTCCTACGGAAGCACGATCAAGAAGGAGCGCGACATTGCTCATGCACATAGCGTCGGAGTGGGGGCTTTTGCCTTTGACGCTGGCGATGAGCTCCACAAGATTGCCCGCGCTGCTCCCGGCGCCAAGGTGTTCTGCCGGATCATCACCTCCGGCGATGGCGCCGACTGGCCGCTAAGCCGCAAATTCGGCTGCGAGTTCGACATGGCGCGCGATCTGTTGGTCGAGGCGCGCGCACTAGGACTGGCGCCGACGGGCGTATCTTTCCATGTCGGCTCGCAACAGCGCGATCCAGCGCAATGGGACATAGCGATCGGCGAGGTGGCACGGCTCTTTACCGAATTGAACGCCGCCGGGATCGAGCTCAGCGCGATCAACCTCGGCGGCGGCTTTCCCGCGCAATATCGCACGGACATACCGCCGATCGAGGCGTATGGCGAGGTGATCGCGCGGTCGATGGCGCGCCATTTCGGCAATCATCGCCCCGGGATGCTGCTCGAGCCCGGCCGCTACATCGTTGGCGATGCGGGTGTGATCCAGAGCGAGGTGGTACTGGTTGCCCAGAAGGGGTATGGCGCCGCGCGCCGGCGCTGGGTTTTTCTCGATATAGGCAAATTCGGCGGCTTGCCCGAGACCATCGGCGAGGCGATCCACTACCGGCTGCGCACGCCCCATGACGGCAAGCCAGGCGGGCCGGTGGTGCTGTCCGGGCCAACCTGCGACGAGGTCGACGTGCTCTACGAGGAGACGGCCTATGAGTTGCCTTTCGATCTTGCCGAGGGCGACAAGGTGGAAATCCTGTCGGCCGGCGCCTACACCGCGAGCTACGCCTCGGTGGGCTTCAACGGCTTTCCGCCGCTCAAACAGTACGTTATCTAGCGGCGCGATCTGGCGCCGGCAATGCCAACCGGCTGACTATTTGCCAGTTATCTACTAGTAGATAATTTGGCCGATCGCCACCTCATATCGGATAACCGAGTGGTCAATCGACGGACCCTTCATTGTGTGGATTGCCATGCGGATCGGCGTCGCCGAGCGTGCGGGCACGGTCGCGCAGCTTGTCCAGAAGCCGGTCGAATTGGCGGTGCTCCTCTGTGCTCAGCCCGTCGAGCAGCTTGGCCTCGGCGTCGAGGGCGAGCGGAACGACTTGCCGATAGATCGCCTGGCCCGCCGGAGACAGCGAAAGCACTGACAGGCGCCGGTCGCGCACGCTGATCGCTCGTTCCACGAGGTCGCGGGCGATCAGTCGGCCAACCGCGCGGCTCACCCGCACTTTGTCCATCGCGGTTAGGGTGCAGACGTCGCGCGCCGAGAGCGGGGCATCCTGCCCAAGCACCGCCATCACCCGCCAGTCGGCGACGGCAAGACCAAACCGACGGGCGTAGATGCGTGCAATCGCGCGGCTGACAGTGTTCGAAAGCACCGATAAGCGGTAGGGTATGAAGCGATCGAGCGCGAGTTGTGCGTCGGCAGGGTGGCAATTGCCCGTGCCGCGCGCTTTGGCGGCGGGTTGGGTCGTGACGTCGGGCATGGCGTCGTCCGTTTTTGCTATAATTTAGTTTCATCTGAAACTAAATTGAGGTCAACCGCAAACACTGCCGTTCGTGTTGGTGGAATGACTAATCTAATTACTTAGGGTTGTTAAAGAACATGCAGCAAACAAATAATTTTATTAGGTTCTGTCGTAACAGCAATAGGCATCGGCGAAACCATGCCAAGCCGGATATGGCGGCATGAAGCTCGGGTCGCTCAATTCCGGTGGTCGCGACGGCACGCTGGTCGTTGTATCGAACGATCTTAGCCAAGCGGCGGAAGTGCCGGATATCGCGTCGACCCTGCAATCCGCGCTGGAGAATTGGGTCATAGCGGCGCCTGAACTTGCGTCGATCCATCGTATGGTCTGCGAGGGCAATTACGCGAACGCCTTCGCGCTCGATCCGTCAACGCTCATGGCGCCATTGCCGCGGGCCTACCAGTTTCTCGATGGCTCGGCCTATCTGAACCATGTCGAGCTGGTTCGAAAGGCCCGGAAGGCCGAGATGCCGCCGTCGCTTTACGAAGATCCGCTGATGTATCAGGCGGTCTCGGACGGCTTTCTGGCCCCCACACAGGATATCGCGCTGGCGAGCGAGGATTTCGGGATCGATTTCGAGGCCGAGGTCGTCGCCGTACTCGACGATGTGCCGATGGGTGTCTCACGCGCCGCCGCGCGCGATCACATCAAGCTGATCATGCTGGTGAATGACGTCTCCCTGCGTGGCCTGATCCCGCCGGAGCTGGCCAAGGGCTTCGGTTTTATCGTCGGCAAGCCGCGTTCGGCGTTCTCCCCAGTGGCAGTGACGCCCAGCGCGCTGGGGGCGGCCTGGGATGGCGGCAAGGTCAACTTGCCGCTGCGGGTCGCGAAGAACGGCGAGCATTTCGGTGCACCGAACGCCGGCGTCGACATGAATTTCGACTTTCCCGCGCTGATCGCCCATGCCGCCCAGACGCGGCCGCTGGCGGCCGGGACAATTATCGGCTCGGGCACGGTCTCCAACCGGGATTGCTCCAAGGGCTTTTGCTGCATCGCGGAAATCCGCACGATCGAGACCATCGAGGAAGGGGCACCCAAAACGCCCTTCATGAAGTTCGGCGACCGCGTGCGCATCGAGATGCTGGACGAGGCGGGCGCCTCGATCTTCGGCGCCATCGAACAGACGGTGGTAGAATACAAAGGCCCGTGACCAAGGCGACTGGCCGTCGGGCCGGCATGGCTGTCCCGACTGCCCGGATCAGGGCTGCTAAATCAGACGCCCGCATCGTCGCGTGAGTGCGCGACTGTGCCCGTAAATTAAGGGGCGAATTGTTGAAACGGAGGGACGCATGGGATCACGCACGCTTTACACCTTCTTCCGCTCTTCGGCCGCCTACCGCGCCCGGATCGCCCTTAATCTCAAGGGTCTTTCATATGAGCGGATTTCCGTCAGTCTTCCGGGCGGCGCCCAGTTCGCGGCCGATTATCAGGCGCTGAACCCGCAGCAACAGGTGCCGACGCTGGTCGAGGAAGACGGCACGGTACTGATCCAGTCGCCGGCGATTCTGGAGTATCTAGAGGAGGTCTACCCGGATCCGCCGCTGTTGCCCGAAGGCGCGGTCGCACGTGCGCGGGTTCGCGCGATCGCCATGGCGATGGGCTGCGACATTCATCCGCTCAACAATCTGCGTGTCTTGAAATATCTGCGCGGACCGTTGGCCCAGGACGAAGATGGCGTCAATGCCTGGATCCAAAACTGGACCGAGCTTGGCCTCGGGGCGGTCGAGACAATGCTCGCATTGAGCGAGGAAACCGGTGATTTTTGTCACGGCGATGCGCCCACCTTCGCTGATGTCTACCTGGCGCCGCAGATTTATCACGCTCAGCGTTTCAATTGCCCACTCGACGCTTACCCGACCATCGGCCGGGTTCATGCGAACGCATTGAAACTCAGGCCTTTTCTGGACGCCTTCCCGGACACGCAGCCCGACGCCACTTAGCCAGAGCTGGTCCCGGCGCCTCGATTTCGCCTGATTTCAAGCCAATTCTGCGGCGAATCGTAAAGATCGCGACGAATTGTCCTCACCATACTGGCGATCTCGTCTCGGTCGCGCTAGTATTGTCTCGTCTGCTCGGCTGGGGAAACGGGTGCCCGGGCGGGCGATCAAAAACGATGGCGCGAATGGCCAGCAAGACACGCAGCGCGCTCAGAGTCGGCGCGACGCTAGACGTATACAAGATCGAGAAGATCCTGGGGCAGGGCGGTTTCGGCATCACGTATCTTGCCGAGGACGTCAACCTCGAGAAGAAGGTCGCGATCAAGGAATACCTGCCGGTCGGCCTGGCGGTCCGTGAGGGCGGCGCGACCGTGCAACCGGAGTCGACCGAGGCCGAGGCCGACTTCCGCTGGGGTCTGGATCAGTTCCTGGGCGAAGCCAAGACGCTGGCCAAATTCCAGCACCCCAACATCGTTCAGGTGCATCGCTTCTTCGAGGCCCACGGCACCGCCTATATCGTGATGAATTTCGTGCAGGGTCAGAGCCTGCACGATCGCATGCAGCGGCGCAAAAAGATCAATGAGGAGGAGCTGAAAAAGTTTCTCTTCCCGATCCTCGACGGGCTGGAAAGCGTCCACCAGGCGGGCTTTCTCCACCGCGACATCAAGCCCGGCAACATCTTCATCGCCGACGATGGTGAGCCGATGCTGCTCGATTTCGGCGCCGCGCGCTCGGCGCTGCTCGACAAGAGCCGCGGGCTGACGGCGATCGTCACGCGCGGCTACGCGCCGATCGAGCAATATTCCAAGCGCGGCCATCAAGGCCCCTGGACGGATATCTATGCGCTGGCGGGCGTGCTGTATGAGATCGTCACCGGCAACGATCCTATCGAGGCGACCGACCGGGTGATCGAAGATCCCCAGGTGCCGGCATTCGAGGCCGGGGTGGGGCGGCTATCCGATACGTTGCTCCTGGCCATCGATCACGCGCTCGCGGTTCATCCCGAACAGCGCCCGCGCAGCGTCGCCGATTGGCGCGCCGAGTTGCGGGGCGAGGCTGAAATCCCCGAGGTTGAGGGCATCCCGGCGTCGATGTCGATGGCGCTGGAGGTCGCCTCCGATCTGCCGCGCCTTTCCGGCAGGCTGAGCGATCAGCTCGACGCGGCCGAAATGGCGGCCATAAGCGAGGCAGCCGACAAGCCCAAGCACAGGTCGAAGGGGTCGACCCCCACCGGCCCGTCCCGCGAGCCCGGTCGCCGCGGGCCCGATCCGCTGCCACGGGGAACCAAGCGCACGGGTCATACGATCGTCGCCGGTTGGAAGGGCGCGCCGGTCAAGGCGGTTCCTAACTCGGCGGGCATGCGCCGTCCTGGCATGCGGGTGCTTGCCGGTTCGATCGTTTTGCTTCTCGGCGTCGGCGGAACCGGCTTGGCTGTGGGCCTATGGCCGGCGGAGGAGGGTAAGCCGGCCGGACCGGCAGAGATCACGGCCAAGCTTGACTTTACCGCCGAGGAGCGCCGATTCGCGGAAATGACGCGCCGTATAGAGCAGCGGCGCGCCGAGTTCGCCAGGCGCCTGGCGGAGAGGGAACGCAAAGAAGCCGAAGAAAAGGCCAAGTCGCAGACGACCGCCAAGCTGCGCGGGCTGATTGCCGGCAGCCAGGTCGGCTTCGTCCGCGGCAGCGGCGTCGGTCGCCATGAGGCGCGTTGGACGTTTCATACCGGCGGCGGCCTGTCGGGCTCGGCGTTCGATACCAGTGGCGGCCGCGAAGACGAGCTCAATAGTACGAGCGATCGCGGCAAATGGTGGGTCGACGGCGAGGCCTTGTGCTTGCGTTGGAACCGCTGGGACCGCCGTCAGACGCGGTGTTATGCGATTCGGAAAATCCGCGGCCGCAGCTATGTCGCGCGGGGCAAGGGCGGGTTGCTGACCGGACCGTTCCGGTTGGAGAAGTAGCAGGGCGCCTGCCGGCCCGGCATTGTCATTCAATTCCGTCGATACGCATACTTTAGCCGTTCAATCGGCTTTGGCCGTTCAATCGGCCGAAAATGGCTAATTCTCTTCCCTTGCCTGCGACGCTGTGTTAACTGGCCCCGCAACCTCTAACGGAGGCGGCATGGACTTCCCCGAAGCGCTGACATTCGACGACGTACTGCTGATACCGGCGAAGTCCGCCATCCTGCCTGCCCAGGCAAATACCAAAACCCGATTGACCCGCTCGATCGAGCTCGGCATTCCGCTGATCTCGGCGGCGATGGACACGGTGACCGAAAGCGCGTTGGCGATCGCCATGGCCCAGGCCGGCGGCATCGGCGTGATCCATAAGAACATGGACGCAAGCGTCCAGGCCGACGAAGTGCGCCGGGTCAAGAAGTTCGAAGCGGGCATGGTGGTCAATCCGGTCACCATGCATCCCGACGAGACGATCGCCGACGCCCTCGAATTGATGGCCCGCTGGAAGATCTCGGGTATTCCCATTGTCGAGCGCAGCGGCAACGGCGCCGGGCCCGGGAAGCTGGCCGGCATTCTCACCAACCGCGATGTGCGTTTCGCCGACAAGCCCAATCAGCCGGTCAGCGAGTTGATGACGCGCGAGAGCCTTATCACCGTGCGCGACGGGGTGGATCCCGCCGAGGCCAAGCGGTTGCTCCACCGGTACCGGATCGAGAAGCTGATCGTTGTCGATGACGACTATCGTTGCGTCGGACTGGTCACGGTCAAGGACATGGAAAAGGCACAAGCCTTTCCCGATGCCTGCAAGGATGCCAAGGGGCGCCTGCGGGTGGCCGCGGCAACCGGTGTTGGCGAGGACGGGATCGCCCGCGCCGAGGCGCTGTTCGACGCCGATTGCGATGTCCTCGTTGTCGATACCGCCCACGGGCATTCCCAAGGTGTGCTGAGCGCGGTGACGGCAGTACGCAAGCTGCGCAATGACGGTCAGGTGGTCGCCGGCAATATCGCCACGGCGGAGGGCGCACGGGCGCTGATCGATGCCGGCGCCGATGCGGTCAAGGTCGGCATCGGACCGGGCTCCATTTGCACCACGCGCATCGTCGCCGGCGTCGGGGTGCCGCAATTCACCGCCGTCCGCGATGTGGTCGAGGAATGCCGCAAGCACGACGTGCCGGTGATCGCCGATGGCGGCATCAAATATTCGGGCGATCTGGCCAAGGCCATCGCGGCGGGCGCCGACTGCGCCATGATCGGCTCGCTGCTGGCCGGGACCGACGAGGCGCCGGGCGAGGTGATCCTCTACGAGGGCCGTTCGTATAAGTCCTATCGCGGTATGGGCTCGGTTGGGGCGATGGCGCGCGGATCGGCGGACCGCTATTTCCAACAGGAGATATCCGACACGCTGAAGCTGGTGCCCGAGGGCGTGGAGGGCCGCGTGCCCTACAAGGGCCCGGCCGCCAATGTGCTGCACCAGCTCGTCGGTGGCCTGCGCGCGGCCATGGGCTACACCGGCAATGGCGATATCGAGGCGATGCGCACCAATGCGCGTTTCAACCGTGTCACCAGCGCGGGACTTTCCGAAAGCCACGTCCACGACATCGCGATCACCAAGGAGCCGCCCAACTACCGGCGCTAAGCCTGCGCGGCACCCGTCCCGGTTCAACTATCCCCTCGGCGACCTATATATGTGAGCCCGAACCACGGCTCACGATTGGCCACATATGACCCCCGGCGCCCGCGCACAAACCGTAATCGAGCTTCTCGACGCGCTGCCGGCCGACCGCCCGGCCGACCAATTCCTCTCGCGCTATTTCCGCGGCCACCGATATATCGGATCAAAGGATCGCCGCGCGATCGCGCAGCTCGTCTACGACGTGCTGCGCCGGCGCGCCCAGCTCGATTGGTGGGCCGAAGGTGGCGGCGATAATGGGTCAGCACCCGGCAACCGCCTGCGGGTGATTGCCGCGCTGGCCCTGATCGAGCGATGGGAGGTGCCCGCCATCAGCCAGGCCTTCGATGGTGGTAAGTACCGCCCGCAGACCCTGGACGACACCGAAAGCGCGGCGCTCCAACGCATCGCCCACCACCGGAATGGGCTCGATGCGCCCGACCAGTCCGATGCCGTGCGCTGCAACTATCCCGCATGGCTCGAGCCGGAGCTGCGCGCCTCATTGGACGGGGACCTGAAGAGCGAGCTGGCGGCATTTCTCGATCCCGCATCGGTTGATCTCCGGGTTAACCGCGTCAAGGGTTCGCGCGACGGCGCCCAGGTGCTGCTGGCCGAGGAAGGCGTTGAGACCCAACCGACGCCGTATTCACCCGACGGGCTGCGGCTCAGCGCGCGGCGCACCTTGCCGGCGCTCAAGGCATTCAACCAGGGCGTGGTCGAGGTTCAGGACGAGGGCTCGCAGCTCGCGGCACTTATGGTTGACGCCCAACCAGGTCAGATGATCGCCGATTATTGCGCCGGAGGCGGCGGCAAGACGCTTGCGATGGCGGCAACGATGGAGGATCGCGGCCGCATCATTGCCTGCGACACCGACGAGCGGCGGCTTGCGGCGATCGGCCCGCGCCTCGCCCGCGCCGGGATTTCGATTGCCGAGGGCGCATTGCTCGACGAGGCCGGGCAGGGCGAAGGTCTCGATCCAGGCGCCTTCGACCGGGTCCTGGTCGACGTGCCGTGCAGCGGCACCGGCGCCTGGCGGCGCAGTCCGGATGCGAAATGGCGCTTTACCGAAGCGGCGCTGGCCGAGGAGGTCGCGCGCCAGCGTATCATCCTTACTGCCGCCGCCGATCTGCCGAAACCGGACGGCGGCCGGCTCGTCTACGTCACCTGCTCGATCCTCGCGGCAGAAAACGAACGCCAGATCGATTGGTTCCTGGCGGCCAGGCCGGACTATGCGCTGATGCCGATCGGCGAAGTTTGGGCGGCGACCATCGGCGGCGCGGCGCCGGGGCCGGGTCCAACTCTGCGGCTTTCCCCCGCGCGCACCGGCACCGACGGCTTCTTCGTCGCCGTTCTGGAGCGCCGGGCATGACCATCGGCAGGCTCGACGTCACCATCCGCACCGCGCGGGTCGAAGATGCGGCCGCGATCGGCGAGGTCTATGTCGAGACCTGGCGCACGACCTATGCCGGCATGGTGCCCGACAGTGTGCTGTTGGAGATGAACGAGGAGATCCAGGGCGTGCGCTGGGCCGGCATCATCGAGCGCGACCGCGAGCTGGTGAAGGTCGCCGAGGATGCGCGGGCAGGCGTGGTCGGCATGGCGAGCGGCGGCCAGGCGCGCCGGGGCTCGGGCTTTGCTGCCGAGGTCTTCACGCTTTACGTGTTGCCCGACGCTCAGGGTGCCGGGATCGGACGGGGGATTTTGACCAACATGTTCCGCACCTTCCGCAACGCCGGCCGCAACTCGGCCATCGTTTGGGTGCTGGCAGCAAATCCCGCGCGCTTCTTCTACGAGGCCCTCGGCGGCGAGCGCATAAGCGAGCGCGAGGAGCGATTGTGGGGCGCCAATCTGCCCGAGATCGGCTATGGCTGGCGCGATCTGGGCACGGCGCTCAAAGGGCGCTTGCGGAGCTGAGCAGCGCCGGTTTTGGTGTGCATCCCGACGCAAGCCCACTGGACATTCCGTCCGCGCCGGTCTAGTTAGGCGCCGATGCAGGACCGGGTGCTGATTCTCGATTTTGGTGGCCAAACAACCCAGCTGATCGCCCGGCGCGTCCGCGAAGCGGGCGTCTACTGCGAGATCCATCCCTTCAATATCGATCCCTCGAAGATCACGGCGTTCGCGCCGAAGGCCATCATTCTGTCGGGTGGCCCTGCATCGGTGACGAAAGCCGATACTCCGGCCGCGCCCCTCGCGGTCTTCGAGGCGGGGGTGCCTGTGCTCGGCATCTGCTACGGCGAGCAGACGATGTGCGATGTGCTCGGCGGCGTGGTCGAGGCGGCGGACCACCGCGAGTTCGGCCGCGCCTTCCTTGAGGTCAAAGACAAGAGTGCGCTCTTCGACGGCGTGCTTGCCCCCGGCGACCGCGAACAGGTCTGGATGAGCCACGGCGACCGCGTGGTCTCGCTGCCGCAAGGCTTCCGGCCGATCGCCGTCAGCGACAACGCGCCCTTCGCCGCCATCGCCGATGAAGCGCGCAAATTCTACGGTGTGCAATTCCACCCCGAGGTCGTGCATACGCCGCACGGCGCCGCGCTGCTGGCCAACTTCGTGCATAATATCGCCGGCTGCGACGGCGAATGGACCATGGCGGCCTTTCGCGAGGAGGCGATTGCCCGGGTGCGTGCGCAGGTCGGCAAGGAGCGCGTGATATGCGGGCTCTCCGGCGGCGTCGACAGCTCGGTCGTCGCGGTGCTGCTGCACGAGGCGATCGGCGACCAGCTCACCTGCATCTTCGTCGATCACGGGCTGCTGCGCGCAAACGAGGCCGGGCAGGTCGTCGATCTTTTCTGCGACCACTACAACATCCCGCTGATCCACCGCGATGCCGCCGATCTCTTTCTTGGCCGGCTCGACGGGGTCAGCGAGCCCGAGCAAAAACGCAAGATCATCGGCGGCGCTTTCATCGAGGTCTTCGAGGAGGAAGCGGCAAGGATCGGCGGCGCGTCCTTCCTGGCCCAGGGCACGCTCTATCCCGATGTTATCGAATCCGTGTCGCCGCGCGGCGGGCCCAGCGCCGTCATAAAATCGCACCACAATGTCGGCGGCCTGCCCGAGCGCATGAACATGGCGCTTGTTGAACCCGTGCGCGAACTCTTCAAGGACGAAGTGCGCGCGCTGGGCCGCGAGCTTGGGCTGCCCGAGGACTTCATCCGCCGCCATCCATTCCCCGGGCCGGGGCTGGCGATCCGCGTGCCGGGTGCTATCGACCGCGAAAAGCTCGACATCCTGCGCAAGGCCGATGCGATCTATCTGGAGGAAATCCGCAACGCCGGGCTCTACGATGCGATCTGGCAGGCCTTTGCCGTGCTGCTGCCGGTGCGCAGTGTCGGCGTGATGGGCGACGAGCGGACATACGAATACGTCTGTGCCCTGCGCGCGGTGACCTCCACAGACGGGATGACCGCCGATTGGTTTCCCTTCAGCCACGAGTTCCTTGCGGGTGTGTCCTCGCGCATCGTCAACGAGGTGCGCGGCATCAACCGCGTCGTCTACGACGTGACCTCAAAGCCGCCCGGCACGATCGAGTGGGAGTAGGTGAGTGGGCGTGGGGCCGGCATGTTTCGAGCGCCGGGCAATGGACCGCGACGGATTTCCCGGGTAGGTCGCTGGACACAATGATGTGAACTGAATCCGGTTTGGTCTCGTAATACATATATGCCCAGGACGGCATCAAAGGCGTTTTCGGCGCAAATAGGCCGAAAATCAGAACTGATCAGGAGGTGCGAGCCATGCCAAATACGGTGTTTCGATTAAGGAAACCCTTGTCCGCCGCGCTCGCCGCGCTGGGCATCCTGGCGCTTGGCGCCTGCGCCGGCTCGCCGACTGCCAACCCCGATATGGTTTCCATCGTGCCTGGTCCCGATGTGCCGAAGGGCACCAAAGGCCCGAACGCTGCGCCGCTGTGCCGCGAGGTCGGCGGCTATGACGCCTTTTTCAAGCGCACAGGCAAGGCCTGCTGGTTGGGGCCGGACGAGTTCAACGACATCAATTACAACGACCCCGGCGGGCCGACGATCTGATCTGGGTTCTACTGCCCGGCCGGGTCGCTATCGGCAGCGAATTCGACCACGCCCCAATCGCGTTCCACGCGCATGAGGTCGTCGAGGCCCCTGGCGGCACGCTCGGCGGCGAAGCGCTGGGGTGCGTCGCCGCTGAAATAGCGCTCAAGGTTTTCCACGCTGTCGATACCGTAGATCATCGCAAAGCCCGGCCAGCCATTATCGGCGGCGTCCTCGTTCGCCAGGCGCACCCGGCGCGCCCACAAAAAGCCGGGCTCGTCGATCACTTCGGCGATATGGCCGTGGTCGAGCCAATCGAGCACAGTCTCGACGGCGCCCGGATTGATCCAGAAGCGGACGAGGAAGATGGCGCCGGCTTGGTCCATCGGGTCTCTGGGCATTGCCGCGCCGCGCCCGGCGCTCAGTGCGAGAGGATCTGGCTGAGGAAGAGCTTGGTGCGCTCCGATTGGGGATTGTTGAAAAAGGTCTCGGGCTCGTTCTGCTCGATGATCTCGCCGCCATCCATGAACATGACCCGGTTTGCGACCGTGCGCGCAAAGCCCATCTCGTGGGTCACGCACAGCATGGTCATGCCTTCTTCGGCCAGCTCGATCATCACGTCGAGCACTTCCTTGATCATCTCCGGGTCGAGCGCGGACGTCGGCTCGTCGAACAGCATGATCTTAGGGTTCATGCAGAGTGACCGCGCAATGGCGACGCGTTGCTGCTGACCACCGGAAAGCTGGCCCGGGAATTTTTCCGCTTGTTCGGGGATCTTGACCCGTTCCAGATACTTCATCGCCATACGATCGGCTTCTTCCTTCGGCGTCTTGCGCACCCATATCGGCGCCAGAGTTAGGTTCTCCAGCACGGTCAGATGCGGGAACAGGTTGAAATGCTGGAACACCATGCCGACCTCGCGGCGGATCTGATCGATCTGCTTGATGTCGTTGGTGAGCTCGATGCCGTCGACGATGATTTGGCCCTGCTGGTGCTCCTCCAGGCGGTTGATGCAGCGGATCATGGTCGATTTGCCCGAGCCCGACGGCCCGCAGATCACGATCCGCTCGCCGCGGTAGACCGTGAGGTTGATGTCCTTCAGGACATGAAACTCACCGTACCATTTGTGCATGTCGATCAGCTGGATCGCCACCTCGTCGGAAACCTTCAGGTCCCGGCGCTGGGGAGGGGCGGTGTTCTCGTGTGCGGTCGCCATGGGAAATGCTCCGATCTAGGGCGTAGAACTAGCGCTTGTGTCCGGTGTCGAGCTTGCGCTCCATGTACTGGCTGTAGCGCGACATGCCGTAACAGAAGACCCAAAAGGCGAAGGCCGCAAACACGTACCCGGTATAGGGCACGTTGGGCGCGAGCCATTTTTGGTCGGTGAGCCCGGTCTGAACGATGCCGAGCAAGTCGAAGAGGCCAATGATCGAAACCAGCGTCGTGTCCTTGAAGAGGCCGATGAAGGTGTTGACGATGCCCGGGATCACGATTTTCAGCGCCTGCGGCAGGATGATCAGGCGCATCGATTTCCAGTAGCTAAGGCCCAGCGCGTCGGCGGCTTCGTACTGGCCTTTTGCGATTGCCTGCAGCCCGCCGCGGACCACCTCGGCCATATAGGCGGCGGAGAAGAGCGCCACGCCGATCAGCGCGCGCAGGAGTTGGTTGAAGGTCACGCCCTCGGGCAGGAATAGCGGGAACATCACCGTGGCCATGAACAGCACGGTAATCAGCGGCACGCCGCGCCAGAATTCGATGAAAACGACGCTGATCGTGCGGATGATCGGCATGTTGGAGCGACGGCCGAGGGCCAGCACGATGCCGAGCGGCAGCGACGCCACGATGCCGGTCAGCGCCACCACCAGCGTCAACATGAGCCCGCCCCATTTGGGCGTCTCGACATAAGGCAGCACGCCCTGCACGCCGCGGAAGAAGGGGACCGTGTTGGCCTGCCAGTCGAAGATGCCGAGATTGAGGAAGTCCGGGGGCGCGAACAACACCCAATAGGCGATCAGCACATAGAGCGGGGCAAGCGCCAGCGCGACCTTGCCCGGCAGACCAGCGTTCCGGCCATATCCCCATGGGGCCAATGCGGCCACCGCGAACGCGGCCGGCGCGAACGCTATTGCCCAGGGCGGCGATTCGCCGCGAACCGAATTCCAGGACTGGATCAGCAGCATGTTGCCGACGAAGGCGAGGACCCCAACAAGGATGCACACAAAGACGAACCGGTCGAGCACGCCGTCCCTGGTCCGCGGCGCCAACAGGAGCGCCACCATCAGCACGATGGGAAGCATCGTCAACAAGGCCGCCACGATCACTGTTGTCGCTGGCCCCTGGTCTTGCGCCGCGCCAACGCCGTAGGCCAGCCCGACCGTCCAGTTGGACGGCAATGCCAGTCCCCAAATCACGAACAGGATCACCAGGACCACCGAGATCGGCAGGCTTCGGCTGGTAAGCTTGGCGTGGCACGGCAGCAGCGCCATGATGGCCAGCGCGAAAGCGGAAAGTCCCATCAGCCAATAGGGCCACGCCTGCACCGCGTCTCTTGAGAGCCCCAGCAACAGCACGAATGCCACGACCGGGAAGACGAACATCAGGAAGCCGGCGAGCAGGCGCCGCAGCCGCGGGTAGGCGGACTGCGCGGCGATAAGCGCGACGACGGCCAGAGCGAGGACGATCAGGTTGAAGGGCCACGCGCGCACGCCCTCGCCGGCGAATGCGAAGTACAGCAGCACCGCGAATATCGGCCCGAGTATGAAAGCCGCGCCGCGCAACAGCCGCGCCACCGGCACGCGCTCGAACATGATCGGCACCATGGCCAGCACCAGAAGGGCGGCGATCACATCGGGTCGCCAGCGCTCGGCTTCGGGAAACAGCCCATACATGAACTGATCCCAGCGGACCCCGACAAACGCCCAGCAGGCGGCGTCAGGGCTTGTCAGGCAGTCCTTGCTGCCGGTGCCGGTCCAGACCGCGTCGATAAACGCCCAGTTCAGCAGCTTCGGCAGGAGCCAGACCACCAGCGCCCCGAACAGGAGCGTGAACACGATGTTGACCGGTGATGAGAAAAGGTTCGTCCGCATCCAGCCGATAATGCCCGTCGTCGTCGACGGGGCCGGCATATCGGGATAGTCGCCCGGCGCGTATTTGGGGGGTGCATCGCTCATCGCTAGCGCTCCACCAGCGCCTTGCGGGCGTTGTACCAGTTCATATAACCCGAAGTGAGCAGGCTGATCGTCAGGTAGATCGCCATGGTGATGGCGATAATTTCCACCGCCTGTCCGGTCTGGTTGAGCACCGTGCCTGCGAAGACCGAAGTCAAATCGGGATAGGCGATCGCCGTGGCGAGCGAGGAGTTCTTCGTCAGGTTGAGATACTGGCTGGTGAGCGGCGGGATGATCACCCGCATCGCCTGGGGAATGATCACCTGGTTCAATGTCGGTCGTGGGCGCAGGCCGAGCGCGCGCGCCGCCTCGGTCTGGCCGTGGCTGACCGACTGAATGCCGGCGCGCACGATCTCGGCGATGAAGGATGCCGTGTAGACCGCAAGCGCGATCAGCATGGCGACGAATTCGGGAATGATGTTGACGCCGCCTTCATAGTTGAAGCCGGTCAGCTTCGGCACTTCGTAGCCGATCGAAAAGCTGAGGATCAGCCACAGCAGCGCCGGCGCGCCAACGATCAGTGCCAGGCCGACGGCGAACATGGGGAATTGCTCGCCGGTTTTCTCCTGTCGCGCCTTGGCCCATCGGCCGATGAACTTGGTGACTATGATCCCGGCAATGAAGACGAGCACGATCGACAGCGATGCCCAGCCCGACTTGAGGGAGGGCACGTAGAAGCCGCGGTTGTTGAGGACGAAGCTGTCGAAGATCGTGAGGCTTTCCCGCGGTCCCGGCAGCGGCTTCAGCACCGCGTGGTACCAGAAGAAAATCTGCAGAAGCAGCGGGATATTGCGGAAAGTCTCGATATAGATCGTCGCGATTTTGCGGACCAGCCAGTTGCTGGACAGTCGCGCCACACCGATGGTGAAACCCAGCACCGTCGCCAGCAAGATGCCGACGAAGGCGATGAGGATCGTATTGAGGAGGCTGACGATCAGCGCCACGCCATAGCTCGACGTTTCGCTATATGGGATCAGCTTTTGAATGATCCCGAAGCCGGCGGTGGTCTCCAGGAAGCCGAAGCCCGCGGCGATATTCTGCCGCTCCATGTTCTTTACGGTGTTGTCGGCCAGGTACCAACCGACCCAGATCACCGCCGCCAAGGCCGCGACTTGGAAGAAGATCGAGCGAATGCGCGGGTCGCGATACCACACGGCGCTCGCCGGCTTGGCGGTGAGACCGTCAGCCGTCATGCCGACTTTGCCCGGCTATCCCCGCGGGAACGAATTTCCACGACGGCCCCCCTACCGTGGAATGGAACGGCCCTGTCAGCAATCTGACAGGGCCGCTTCATTCTAGGCTTTAACGCATTGGCGGCGCGTAGAGGATGCCGCCTTTGCTCCACAGCTTGTTCAGACCGCGCTCCAAGCCGAGCGGTGTCTTCGGCCCAACATTCGCGTTGTAGATCTGAGCGTAGTTGCCGACCTGCTTGACGATGTTGTAGGCCCAGGTCTTGCCGAGACCCAGGCTCTTGCCGGTATCGCCCTCGGTGCCAAGCAGACGCCGGATCTCCGGGTTTTTGCTCGACTTCATTTTGTCGACATTCTTGGAGTTGACGCCGAGCTCTTCGGCGATGATCAGCGCGTTCAGCGTCCAGCGTGCGATATCGCCCCACTGGTTGTCGCCGTGGCGGACCACCGGGCCCAGCGGCTCCTTGGAGATGATCTCCGGCAGAACCATATTGGCGTTCGGATTTTTCAGCTTTGTGCGCTGGGCTGCAAGGCCCGAACGATCGGTCGTGTATACGTCGCAGCGGCCGGCGTCATAGGCAGACACGACTTCGTCGGCCTTTTCGAAGGCCACCACCTTGTACTTCATGCCATTGGAGCGGAAGTAGTCGGCAACGTTGAGCTCCGTGGTCGTGCCGGTGTTGGTGCACACCGCCGCGCCGCTCAGCTGCTTGGCGCTCTTCACGCCGAGCTTCTTGCGAACCATGAAACCCTGGCCGTCATAATAGAGCACGCCCACGAAATCGAGCCCGAGGGCCGTGTCGCGGGTATGCGTCCAAGTGGTGTTGCGCGAGAGCACGTCGACCTCACCCGACTGCAGCGCGGTGAAACGCACTTTGGCCGAAAGCGGCACATACTTGACCTTGTTGCCGTCGCCAAGCACCGCTGCCGCCAGCGCGCGGCAGTAGTCGACGTCGATGCCGGTCCATTTGCCCTTGTCGTCCGGATTGGAGAACCCCGGAAGGCCCTGGCTGACGCCGCACTTGACGACGCCGTTTCGCTTGACGTCGTCCAACGTCGCCGCGCCCGCGGCCGTGCTGAACCCCATCATGGTGACCGCCGCCGCGGCCCACACAAGTCCCTTCTTCATTGAAACACTCCCTGTTTCGTTTTTTCGATTGAAACCCGATTTCGCCGGCTTTCGACCCCGCCCCAGACCGGGCCAAGCCAAAAGCTCGGATTGCGTCATCATTGGCCATCGGGGCCGAGAAGCCAAGCACATTTCATTTCGGTAATAAGAATCGGCGCCCGCCCGTGCGGCGTGTAGCGCGGGAACTCAGGGCTTCAATCGATTGATGGGATTATGCTCCCAAAAGCTGGAAATCCTGGCGCGCGAGGAAGGCGGCAATGGCCGCGGCCGTCTGCTCCGGGGCCTCGCGGTGGGGGATGTGGCCGATCCCGGAAAGGACGAGCGCCTCAGATGGTCCGGAGACGCCGCCGGCGATCGCGTCGACCTGGCCGGGATCGCAGAACGCATCCTCGCTGCCCTGGACGACCAGGGTAGGGCAGGTCACGGCTGGCAATTGCCCCTCGGCGGACCAGTCCCGCGATCCAGGATCGAGCCAGAGGTCACTCCAGGCTCGGTACATGGGTTCGGCATTGTTGCCGTGATAGCGCTCCAGTCCCTCGCGCAGATCGCCGCGGTCCCAGTCCGCCCGGCCGGCATTAATACTGTTGAGCGCTGAGGTATCGAAGAAGACATGCGCCGCGATCGAGACCACCGCCCGCGCTGGAACCCTCTGCGGCCTGGCCGCATACAGGAGCGCGATCGTGCCGCCGTCGCTGTGGCCGACCAGAATTGCCTCGCGCACGCCGAGCGTGTCCAATATCTCTGGAAGCACGGTCCAGGCCTCGTCCGCGAAAAAGGTCATCTGTCGCGGCGCCGGCGGCACCGGGTCGGAGCGGCCATGGCCCCAGCGGCTGTAAACCAGCGCGCCGCATCCAGTGGCGGCCGCAAGCCGCTCGGGGAAGTCGAACCAAGTCTCGACGCAGCCCAACCCGTAATGCAGCAGCACCAGCGTCGGCGCGGCTTCCGGTCCGGGCCCGATCCACTCATAGTGCAGGCGATGGCCGCCAGCGGTCACGAAGGGCAACGGGGATCTCCGGGAGTGATGTGCGGGCGGGGCGAGGCGGCGCGTTCGGGGCGACGCTTAAACCGACAGCGAGCCGTAGGCGCCGACGCCGACGATCAGATCGCCCACGCGCACCAGGTAGCTCATCTTTTGTTCCATGCGCCGCGAGCATGGGTTGTACCAGCGGTAACGGACCCAGCCACGTCCGCGCGCGATCACACGCCCGAAATGCGATTGCAGGTTGAACCCGCCGCTGCGGATGACCTCGGGAAAGCCGACATTCTCGATGATGACACCGTGCTGGTTCACCACAAAGACATAGAGATCGCCGCGCACGAACGGCCCGCTCGGATCGCGGTAGCGCTGGAAAGCCCGGACGCGTCCCATGGCGGCCAGCACCCTGGCCGCGCGCTCGGCCAAACGCTTGGCTTCTTCCGGCGAGCCGGCAGGGCAGCGCCTGGCGGCCGCGGCGTTGTTCGCGTCGGTAACCAGTGCGGACGCCCCTGGTGTGGGCAACACCGCCAGCAGGAAAATCGCGGCGATGAACTTTGAGACCGGCATTGGTGTCACCGTGATTTCTGACCGCGATCTGAGACGATCTTGATCTAGAGCGCGTCCTCGCCGGTCTCGCCGGTACGGATGCGCATGGCGCCGCTGAGGTCGACCACGAAAATCTTGCCGTCGCCGATCTCGCCGGTTGCGGCCGTCTCCTTGATCACCCCGATCACCTGGTCCTCCAGCTTGGAGGCGACGGCGACCTCGATCTTGATCTTGGGCACGAAACTCACCGTGTATTCAGCGCCGCGGTAGATCTCGGTGTGTCCCTTCTGGCGGCCAAAGCCCCGCACCTCGGTCACCGTCAGTCCTTCAACGCCGATGCCAGTCAGCGCCTCGCGCACCGCCTCCAGACGGTGCGGCTTGATGATCGCCGTTATCAGCTTCATGGGCGTCGATCCTTCCTGCTCAGCGCCGCCAAGCGCTCCGTTCCTTGCATTCTAGAGATTATAGCCGGTTTCGCCATGGGCGGTGAGATCGAGGCCCTCGGTCTCGTCGCGCTCATCGACCCGCAAACCGACGATGCCGCCGACGGCCTTGGCGATGACGAAGGTAAGGATGACCGACCAGGCCACCGTAACCACCACGCCCACGGCCTGAACCCAAAGCTGGTCGCCGATCGTCACCTTGTCGCCGAGCCCCATTCCGCCGAGCGCGGTCGCGCCGAAGACGGCCGTCAGCAAGGTGCCCATGATCCCGCCGACCCCGTGCACCGCGAAGACATCGAGCGAATCGTCGATCTTGAGGCGCACCCGGATCAGACTGACTGCGCCGTAGCAAACGACGCCGGCAGCGACGCCGATTGCCAGCGCGCCCACGGGGCCGACAAAGCCGCTCGCCGGGGTGATCGTCGCCAGGCCGGCGATGGTGCCGGTGACCATGCCGACGAGGCTCGGCTTGCCGCCCTTGACCCATTCGATCGTCATCCAGACCAGCGAGGCGGTCGCCGCCGATATATGCGTGACCAGGAGCGCCATGCCGGCGGAGGCGTCGGCGGCGAGCGCGCTGCCGGCGTTGAAGCCGAACCAGCCGACCCACAGCATGGCGGCGCCCATCATCACCATGCCGGGGCTGTGCGGGGGATGCATTTCCTGGGGAAAGCCGCGGCGCCGCCCCAGCACCAGCACCAGCACGATGGCCGAGGTGCCCGCGGTCGCATGCACCACCAGGCCGCCGGCGAAATCCTTCACGCCGAGCCCCTGAAGCCAGCCGCCGCCCCAGACCCAGTGCGCCACCGGCGCGTAGACCAGCACCAGCCAGAGCCCGGAGAACAACAGCACGGCGGCGAATTTCATGCGCTCCACGAAGGCGCCGACGATAAGCGCCGGCGTGATGATCGCGAAGGTCATCTGGAAGGCAAAGAAGACGCTCTCCGGCAATGTAGTATCCGCGCGCACCTGGCCCGCCCCGATGCCGCCGAAAAACGCATTACCGAGGCCGCCGATCCAGCTCTGCAGGCTGCCGCCGTCGCCGAAGGCCAGGCTGTAGACGCCGACCAGCCACAGCACCGAGGCCAGGCAGGCGATCGCAAAACAATGCATCAGTACCGAGAGCACGTTCTTGGCACGCACCAACCCGCCGTAAAACAGCGCCAGCCCGGGCAGTGTCATGAACAGGACCAGCGTGGTGGCGGTCAGGATCCAGGCCGTGTTGGCGGCGCTGGCCTTGGCCTCGGCGGCCATGGCGGGGCCGGCGGAGAACAGGGCGAACGGTATGGCTAGAAGGGCCAGGCCGAGCATGGCGGCCGACCGGCGTGCGATCGCGGACATGAGTTTCAGTCTCCCCCATTTGCGCGGCCGGCCTGTTTTTGGCCAGTTCCCGATGGCGCGCATGACCGCGCCATCATAGGCGAGAGGCCGCGCTGCTTACAACAGAGGCGAAGCGGGCAGGCGGGTTGATGCCGCGATCGGGGGACTGGTATCAGTCCGCGCTCACGCCGCCTGATCCTGGGGCATCTCATCGTGACACTGATCCGGGCGGCCGCCCCCCGCCACCGCATCGAGCGATGGCCAGGCGGGCCGCGTCGCCACGTCCTTGGAGGCGCAGCCCGAGCAGCGCAGACGCGCGCCCACCTCGGGAACCGCCTGGGCGGCGCCCATCTGACCGCTCAGCAAGCGGGCCTCGAGCACCGCGTTGTGGCCGCAGCGGTTGCACCAGCAAAAAACGTCGAGCCCCTGGTTCATGAGATCACCCAGCGTCATCGCTGCGGTGTACCGAGATGCGCTGACCAGCGCGTCCTGCTTGAGCCGACCCATCGCCGCCTCCCTTTGTTTCTTGGGAAAAGAACATAACAAGAACGGTTTGGGTGCGTCAAGCCGTCATGTGAAAAGCCGCTGAAACGGCGTGTCAGGTTAGGGCGAGGTCCAGACCAGGCGAAGCTGCTGGTCGAGCACGGCGACAACCTCGTCGATCGATTGCGCCTGGGTCAGCTTGCGCGGCCCCGCGGCCAGGGTGAACCGCGCCGGCTTGCGGCCGCTCGCGGCGAGTTTGGTGATGCTGTAGGCCGGGCGCTCGGCGGCGTGCCGGAAGATCGAGAATGTCGCGCGGCTGGGCCCGTGGTCGATAGCGTAATCCCGCCACTCGCCGCTCATCACCCGGCGGCTGTAAAGCGACAGCAGGCGGTTCAATTCTACGCGGTTGAAAAAGACCCTGGCGGGCGGCCTGTCGCGAGCGGGAAGGCGCACCACGTCTGTCATTGGGGCGATCAGCCCAAGATCAGCATCGTCATCATACCGTAACCTTGGCCGATTTCCGGGCGCGAGTCCAGCCAAGCGCGTTCTCGTTTTAGCCGGCCCGACATGTCCCGGCATTTCCCAGGATCATCGGGATCGAACGGGGGCATTTTCTGGCCTTGATCGGCCGGCGCCATCTGGAATGACCAGCGCACCTTGTCCCGTGTCCGGAACGATTCTAATCTTACGTCGCTATAAAAAACCTGCGGCAGGTGACCGAATGAGACTGGGAGGCGGTATGGCGCGACAGACACTGACGGCGGCCGACGTAAAGGCGATGGCCCTCGAGCTCGGCGCCGATCTTGTGGGCATCGCCTCGGCCGACACACTGAACGCCTTTCCGCCCGACCCGCAATGGCCGCAGACGCCCGACCGCGTCTCACCCCATTGCCGCAGCGTCATCGTCATCGCGCTCAACATTCCGGTGGCGATCTTCCGTTGCAAGCTGCCGGTCGCGGTCCAGTACATGGATCAAACCGTGCTGCGCCGCATGGACAAGGTCGCCCACCGTCTGGCACGCAAATTGGAACAAAGCGGCTGGCCGAGCTTCATCACAGCGGGACAAGAAACCGACCTTAGATATAAGAACGGCAGCTATGGTCGCCTTTCCACGCGGCATCTTGGGATCGAGGCGGGGCTCGGCACGCTGGGCCTCGATGTCAACATTCTGACGCCCGAATACGGCCCCCGCGTCTACCTGACCGGCATCCTGACCGAGCTTGAGCTCGAGGCCGACGGGCCGATGACCGAGCAGGTCTGCATCGGCGAGTCCTGTTCGCGCTGCATTTATTCCTGCCCGACCGACGCGGTGCAGCATTTCGGGCTCGACAAGCGCGCCTGCGCCACCGCCGCACAGGAATTCGGCTTTTCGACCTCGACAAAATTCCTGCGCCCCTTCTTCGACAAGGACAAGGCGGCCAAGAAGGCGATGCTGCGCGACCGCGAGGTCTTTGGCTTCTGGCAGGGGCTGCTGCGGGTCGTCGGCTCCTTCGGCGACTGCCCGCGCTGTCTTGCCGTCTGTCCGGTCGGCAACGACTACCATGCTTTTCTGGCCGGGCCGCAGAAGGTGATCCCCGAGAAGACCGAAGCCAAGGTCGCCAAGGCCAAATCCTTCAAGCAGGCGCGACAGGACGGCGATGAGATATCGGGCCTCAATGACTGGAACCGGCGCTGGGTCGGGCCGGACGGCTACAAGGGCATGGTCGCGCGCCAGCTCCAGGCCTTCAAGATGGCCCAGGCCGCACGCCAGGCCGAAGCCACGACGGAAGCCAGAGCGGACGCGCGCAATCAAGGCGGGGAGTAAGGATCGATGGTTGCTGTTTTCCAGACCCCGCTCAGCGCGGACGATATCAAGGCCAAGGCGCTCGCCCTAGGTGCCGATCTGGTCGGCATCGCCGATGGCGCGGTGATGAACGCGAACCCGCCCGAACCAGATGATCCGCGGCGGCCCTCCGATATCAGCGATCACGATGCCGACCGCGTGATCGTGTTGGCCCAGCGCGTCAGTTTGGGCGCGGCGCGCATCCTCGACTGGTCCGACCGGCACAAATATTACAATGACGAGCTCACCATAACGGCGCTTGAGGAGATCGCGCTCGATCTCGTGCGCTGGCTGGAGCGCAGCGGCTACCCGGCGCTCATTATACCCGGCACCCATATCAATCCGTGGCGCTACGATGGCGACCCGCATGTGCACCAGAAACCGCCGCTGTCTCTCGATCATGCGGCGGTCGAGGCGGGGCTCGGCACGCTGGGCTTGAACCTTCAGCTGCTGACGCCCGAATACGGGCCGCGCGTGATCCTTACCGCCGTGTTGTGCTCTGTCCCGGTAGCGCCCGATAGCAAACAGGCCGAAGGCCTCTGCCTTGGCCCGGAATGCGGACGGTGCCTTTCGGCCTGTCCGGGCGACGCGGTGCGCCATTGGGACCGAGACTGGGTCGCCTGCGACACCTATCGCCACCCACACGGCTTCAAAAAGCTCAACGAGTTTCTGGGCGAGGTGATCGACGAGGCCGATCCCGAGACCCAAAAGGCAATGCTGCGCAACCCCGACAGCTTCAATCTGTGGAGCAGCATCCTGCGCGGGGCCGGCGCCATCACCGGATGCCGACGCTGCCAGGATGTCTGCCCGGTCGGCGCCGATTACGACGACATGCTGAAGGACGCGCTGGAGACCATCGCCGAGGATACCGACGACAAGCGCACCCGCCTTGAAAGCCTCCGAACGGCGCAGTCCGGCGGCGATGCCGGCGCGGGTTATGCGGCGCAGCGGCGCTGGATCGGCACCGTCGGGGAGTAACGGCGGCATATCCCGCCATTTGATCCGCCAGTCGGACTGTGTGCGTTGGGATTGTGCGGCGCCGCGTGTTCGACCTAGTATCCGCCCATGCCAGCGACCAAACACAACGGCGCCAAGACAAAAAAGTCAATCCAGCGCCGCGACGCCATATTGGCCCGCGCGACCGAACTCTTTGATCGCAAGGGTTTCGTCAACACGTCGCTCGACGATATCGCCCGTGCCGTCGGCATCACCCGCGAGGGGATTTACTACTACTTCAAGAACCGCTCGGAAATTCTGCTGACCATCGTACAGCCGCAGAGCCAGGGGCTCGTCGACGGGCTGCACGCCATTCTTGAGGACGATACGCTCGACCACGGCCAGCGCCTGGAGGCGGCGATCCGCAACCATTTGGAGCGTTTCGATCGCTACTGCCTTGAAATGACAGTGAGCTTGCGCGACGGTTATTTCGATGATTCCGACACCGATGTACACGCTGTGATGAATGGCTTCTGGAAGGAATACGAGCAGATGTGGACCGTGCTGGTGCAGGCCGGCCAGCAAGCCGGCACCTTTCGCACCGCGGGCGATCCCAAGATGATCGCATTCGCCATCCTCGGCATGTGCAACTGGCTGGCGCGCTGGTATGACCCTAAGGGCACGACCGCGATCGACGATCTGATCGGCGGTTACTGCGACATGATCGCCCACGGGCTCGTTGTCGCGCCCGGAGATATCGTGGCCCTCCGGCAGTAGTTTTTTACATTAACGTAAAAAACAGTTGACGCCACCTTCGTCGACCATAATATATGCCATACGGCTGGGATCGCGGCTGTCGCGAACGCCGACATTTGCGGGATCGGTGACCGCAGGAATACGGGCTGTTTCTTGCCCGACCCGGCGGTCTTTCGCGTCTGAGGGAGTGGGATGATGCAGTCTGAAACCACGCGCACCGCCGATACCTATGGTGAGGCCAGGATCGGCAATGTCACACCCGACAATCTATGGGACCAGGACGACGAGTTCCGCGACATTCTCTTCAACCTCATCAAGATCCATGTGGTTTCGGAGGATTTCGGCGCCGATGTGTTCGAGCGCAGCATCCTGATGGCGCCGAGCCCGGAGCTGAAGATGCGCATGTCCAAGACGGTGATGGAGGAGTATGGCCACCACATTCGGTTCCGCGGGCTGCTCGACGAGCTCGACATCGACTGGAAAGAATTCTGCAACGACAAGATGCATCTTACGACCTTCGACGTGCCGATCGACGACTGGTCGGACCAGGTCGTCTTTCTGGCCCTCGTCGACCGCGCGGCCGCGCATCAGTTCCGGCATTTCGTGAAATGTGCCTATGAGCCGTTCCGACGCGCCTGCCAGGCGACACTCAACGAAGAATACGGCCATGTCGGCTTCGGCATGGACGGGGTGAAGCTTCTGCTCGAGGAGCCTGACGGGCGCGCGCGGGTGGAAAACGCGATCTGGAAATGGCTGCCCGTGGGTCTGGCCTCATTCGGCAATGACGTGTCCCGGACCAGCGATCGCTATCGTTATTGGGGCTTCAAGAGCGCCGGCAATGTGGAAATGAAAACCTCCTACTACGAGCAGGTCCGCGCGTTTGTGAGCAAGGACTGGGGCATCGAGATACCCCAAACCTATGCTGGCTTTCTCGAACAGGCAGGCGACCGGGTTCCCGAAGAACTGACGCATTTGGGTTGATTGCCAGCCCCACCGCGCTCATGCGAAAGAGAGCATCTCGCATCCATGTCCGATTTTGCGATCGAGGTCGCCGGGGCCGACGCGCCGGTCCGCGCGGCGCCTGACGACACGTTGCTCGATGCCTGCCTGCGGGCCGGCCTGGCGATGTCGTATAACTGCCGGTCCGGCGAGTGCGGCGAATGTGTCGCGCTGCTGGAGGCCGGCGATATCGAGGAAATGCCCGGCGCCGATCCCGCCGTTTTCACCGATGTCGACCGCCGGCACGGCCGCGTGCTCACCTGCATGTGCTTTCCGCGCAGCGATGTTCGCCTTTCGTTGGCCTTGCGCGACGGTGTGGCGGCGCCTCGGATCCAGCGCGTCTTCGCCATGGTCGAGGCCATCGACTGGCATGGGCCGGGGATCGCCGAGGTCGCGATTACCACGCCTGGCGCGCTCGACTACCGGGCGGGCCAGTATTTCGAATGGGTGCTGCCCGGCATCGCCCCTGATCGCAGCTTCTCGGCAGCCAACCGCCCCGGCAGCGATGTGATCCGTTTCCATGTGCGCATCTACCCCGATGGCGCGGTCGGTCGATATCTGCGCGAGGAGATCGTCGCCGGCGGCATCGTCGAGCTGGTCGGCCCCTACGGTCATTTCGGGTTCAGCGCCAACGCTTATCGCCCGGCGATCTGTGTCGCCGGAGGCACCGGCATGGCGCCGATCCGGGCGGTGCTGGATACCGCCTTCGCGCGCGGCGATGCGCGCCCCATCCGCTATTTCTATGGTGCCCGGACACGGGCCGATCTTTATTGCCTCGACGATATGGCGGCCTGGCAGGCCCGGCAGCCGCAATTCAGTTTCACGCCCGTGCTGTCGGACGAGCCCGACGGCTCGGACTGGACCGGCCGGCGCGGCCTGGTCACCAAGGCCCTGGCGGCGGAAATCGGCGATGCGTTTGGCGCCGAGGCTTATCTCTGCGGGCCACCGGCGATGATCGACGCGGCGATCGAAATTCTGCTGGCGGCCGGGCTCGATGACGGCGATATCTATTTCGACAAGTTCACGCCAACGCGTTGAAGCCTTCGGCGGCGTCCCGGGCGACGCCCCGGTCGATCTTGCGTCAATCCGCTGGGCGCACGAACACGCTGGCCGTCTTGCCCCAGGGATTGTAGATGAAGTTCAGGTAGTTGTAGCGCCCCGGCAAATGCGGCGTTAGCAGATACTGGAAATGCATGACCACGAAATTGAGCGTGTGCCGACGCAAATACCAATGGCTGAGGATCAATGGGTATTGCGGGCTTAAAAACCAAAACTTGTGAAACTGCGGCGGGTCCTGACGCAGGATGCGCCCCATCCGGTTCATCGAGTCGGGGACCGAGAGCACGTCCTCCCAGGCCACGACATCTGCCCATTCGATGAGCGGGGTCGAGAGGAGTGACGCCACATAGGCGCGGTGTTTGATGGCGCGCGGACCGTTATGCGCGGCAAGAAAAGCCCAGGCGCCGCCCAGTGTGACCAGACGCAGCCGTTTGGCGAGACGCGCTTTGCCATAGCGTTCGATCAATCGTCCTGCGACCTCGATGGCCAGGATTGCGCCGGCACTATGTCCAATCAGAAGGAACTCGCGCTCCGGATGGCGCTCCATCTCCCCTGCGATCGCGGCGGCGGCCTGGTCGAGGATGGCATCGAATTCCGGTAAATGGGCATCAAGGCGTCGGCTCAGTCCGCCGACCGACGAGTAAAACGACATCCCCCATAAGAAGAAACGCGGATACATCCGCGTCATCATGAACGTCCAATAGGCGAGAGGCATCAGCGCCATAATCGCCAGGCAGCCGACGACATGGAGATAGGCCGGAAGATCGGGAACCGCATAGAAAAAAACGCCGGCCGCAGCCAGCGAAAGCCCAAGCGGGATCAGGAACAAGGCCGCCAGAATCCCCGCGAACTTCCAACTCGCACGAAACAGATTTAAGCACACCCCTTGGACCAACGCGCGCAACACCACCGCGTAACCGTCCAGTACCATCCGCGTATTGTTGCGGATCATTGTCTCGGCGACGAAACGTTCCCACCGCATGATCGACACGGTCACAGAGGTCTCCGCATTGCCGCGCTGCGTCGTCACCTGAAACTTCGTGAACTGCGGAGTGCTCTGCCGCCTGATGGTGGTCGCCGGAAACGGTTTCAAGGCGCCGGATTGCGTCTCGATATTTCCCCGGAGAAGCCGGTCATAGAAGCGCGACCCCCGGGGATCATAGCCGTAGAAGTGAAAGATCGAGCGCTCTGGCGGCGCGGCCGTCGATTGACGCCCTTGTCCTTCCTGCCGGGTCTCATCGGAGTGCATGCTGCCGCCACGCCCCGCCGTATTTCTGGAGGCCACCGAAGGCCGGTGCGTTGGTGGCTCAGGCTTGACTTGCCAGCCGCTCCAGATTGATCCTCGGTCTCTACTTCTAGCGGCGATTGCCGGAAATGACCACGAGGTCGTGCAATTTCCTCGTGCCCGGCGGCACGCCATCGCTTTTTGGAAGCCGTTGGGGCCGCCGCGCGAGGTTCTATCCGTAGCGGATTTGACCTGGTGTCGCCCGCGGTGGTCCGGAACCCGTGGTTCAGCTGCTGGTCGATCTCGACCATCCACCACGACCTCCACCAAGGCGGTGAAGGGGGAAACTTCGCGCTCTATTTCCCCTGGTGGGACCGTCTTATGGGCACCAGCGTCCCGCCACTCGATCCTACCCGGACTACCGCCGTGCTTGGCCAGACAGCGAACCTCAGGGCGCCACCGGCTCGATGCGCAACAAGGTTCCTTCGCCCGAATCGGTCAGAATGTAGAGATAGCCGTCGGGGCCCTGACGGACGTCGCGGATACGCTCGCCCAATTCTTCAAACAGACGCTCTTCCTTGATCACCTTCTCGCCCTTTAGCACCAGACGCGACAGGAGCTGAAAGCGCAGCGCGCCGACGAACACGTTGCCCTTCCAGCGCGGGTATTTGTCGCCGGTGTAGAAGGCCATGCCGGATGGCGCGATCGATGGGTCCCAATAGTGAACCGGCTGCTCCATGCCCGCCTTGTGCGTACCGTCGCCGATCTTGCCGCCCCAGTAGTGCCGGCCGTAGGAAATCACCGGCCAGCCGTAGTTGCGTCCGGGCCGGGGGATGTTGATCTCGTCGCCGCCGCGCGCGCCATGCTCGACCGTCCACAGCTTCCCCGTGATTGGATGCAGGGCGGCGCCTTGCGGATTGCGGTGGCCAAAGGACCAGATCTCCGGCCGATACCCGGTCTTGCCGACAAAGGGGTTGTCTTTCGGAATGCGGCCGTCGCGATGGATGCGCACGACCTGGCCGCGGTTGACGCGCGGATCCTGAGCCCGTTCGCGTTGGCCGCGCTCGCCCACTGTGGCAAAGAGCGTGCCGTCGCGCGCTATCACCAGACGTGAGCCGAAATGCTGTCCGCCACCCGTCTTCGGCACCTGGCGGAAAATCACCTTGAGCGCGCTCAGTGCATTGTCCTTCAGGACCGCGCGCGCGATCGCCGTGCCGCCGCCACCTTCGCCCGGCTCGGCATAGGAAAGATAGATCACGCGGTTGGCCGCGAAATCCGTATCGAGGATCACGTCCAACAACCCGCCCTGTCCGGTCGCGTAGACGCCCGGCACACCTTTGACCGGCGGTGAAATTTTCCCGCCTGGGCCGACGATACGCAGCCTGCCCGGGCGTTCGGTCACCAGCATACGGCCATCGGGCAGGAAGGCGAGCGACCAGGGATGCTCAAGCCCCTTGGCGAGCGTCGTAAGGCGCAGCCGATAATGCTCTGACTTATAGAGGGTTTGCGCTGCGGCAGACCCCGGGACGAGCGTCAATGCGCCAAGGGCTAGCAGCAATCGGACAGGGTTTGGCATGACTTGGTCTTCCTCATTGCGAACACGGACTTGTTCACTGTGAGATGGCCAGAATTTGGCGCGAGGCAAGGCTGCGCCCGAAATCGCGGTCGGACACCGGCGTAGTCCCTTCCCGTTGCAGTGCATCATCGCGCAGTCTATGTTTGCGCGCCCTCGGCCGGTGCCATCGCGCGCTGCGCCCGGACAGCCCCCCGGAGCTTCGATTGGCCAGAAAGAAAGCAAAGACTGACAAGCGCGGCGACGCACCGGTCGACGAGGACGATCATCTCGACGCCCAACTCTTCAAGGAGGTGGACGAGGATATTCGCCGCGACCGCTACACGCAGATCTGGAAGTCCTACGGCAAGTATTTCGTCGGCGGGGCGGCCGCGATCGTGCTGGCGACGGCGGCTGTGGTGTTCTGGCAGCGCTATCAGATCTTGGTCGCGGGCAAGGCGGGGGAAGCCTATGCGGCGGCCGTGGGCATTGCCCAGACGGGCAAGACCGACGAGGCCATCAAGGCGCTGGCGGCCGTAGCGGCCAATTCAGGCAGCGGCTACAAAACGATGGCCCGCTTCCAGGAGGCGGCGCTGCGGGCCAAGAAGGGCGAGACCCGCCAGGCCGCCGCGCTCTATGATGCGATCGCGGCCGATGGCGCTGCGGACTCGGTCCTGCGCGATTTGGCGCGCCTGTTGGCGGTGATGACAGAGCTCGACACCGGCAAGCCGGTGGAATTGACGGCCAAGATCGCCCAGCTCGCGAATGGCGACGGGCCGTGGCACCATTCGGCGCTGGAGCTGACCGCGCTGCTGGCCCAGAAATCGGGCGATATCAAGCGGGCGCGTGAGATTTTTACCCGGCTGGCCGATGACGGCACAGCGCCCAGCGCCTTGCGGGCGCGGGCGCGGGCGCTGCTCGGGTCTCTGGGCGGTTCATGATCATCTATCGTCCAAGGGCGGCGGCAACTGTCTGGAGCATCTGGCGTGAACGCAGAACCTAAGAGCACGGATCGGTCCCGCCGCCCCAGAGGCGGTGCGACGGCGATCGCATTGCTGGCCGCACTGTTGCTGGGCGGCTGCGAATCGTCGCTCAACCCCTTCCGGACCAAGGAGGAACCACCCCTCCCAGGCGCGCGAATACCGGTGCTCGAGGCCGATACGGCGCTCAAACCCGATCCGCGGCTGAAGGATCTTGAGGTTGCGCTTCCGCGGCCGCGAACCAATCCCGAATGGCCGCAGGCCGGCGGATACGCAAACCATGCCATGTACCATTTGTCGCTGGCCACCAACCCCAAGCGCGTATGGGAAGTCCGCATCGGCTCGGGATCGTCGAAGTCGCGGCGGCTGATTGTTCAGCCGATCGTTGGCGCCGGCCGTATCTTCACGATGGATGCGCGTTCGCGGGTGAGCGCTTTCGATGCCGCCTCGGGCAGCCGACATTGGACCGCCACGGTGTTGCCCAAACGCGATGACGAAGGCGATCTCGGCGGGGGCCTCGCATTCGCCGACGGCAAGGTCTATGTCGCCACGGGCGCCGCCGAGGTATTGGCGCTCGACGCGGCCAGCGGCAAGGAGATTTGGCGCGTGCGCGTCAGCGCGCCGATGCGTGCTGCGCCGACCGTGGGCGGCGGCCGGGTCTTTGTGGTGACTGTCCAGAACGAACTGATCGCGCTCGAGATCAAAAAGGGCAAGGAGATTTGGCGTCACACGGGCATTCCCGAGGCGGCCGGCTTCCTCGGCCATGCGAGCCCGGCCTATTCGCGGGGTGTGCTGATCGTGCCCCATACTTCTGGCGAGGTTTACGCGCTGCGCGCCGACAATGGCAGGCGCCTTTGGTCGGATCAGATCGCCTCGATCCGCCGCGTGACGTCGGTCGCCAAGCTCACGCATATTCGCGGCCACCCGGTCATCGATGGCGGCCGGGTCTATGTCGTCAGCCACAGCGGGCGGCTGGCGGCGATCGAGTTGCGTACCGGCAACCGGGCGTGGGACGTCGATGTCGGCGCCTTGCAGACGCCGTGGGTTGCCGGCGAGTACCTTTACATCCTCACCAATGACGGCAAGCTTGCCTGCATCCGCCGCGACAACGGCCGTATCAAATGGTCGCTGGCGCTGCTGCCCTATATCGACAAGAAAAAGCAGAAGGACCCGATCTTCTGGGTCGGGCCGGTTCTTGCCGGCGACCGGCTGATCGTCACCGGATCGCACGGCGAGGCCTTCGCGGTTTCGCCCTATACCGGCCAGGTGCTGGGCCGCCTGCGGTTGTCGGAGGGCATCTTGATCCCACCGCTCATCGCCCTCAACACGCTCTACATTCTGGACGACGACGGCGATCTGGCGGCTTATCGATAGGGCCGGTGCGCGCCACCCTCGTGCTTCGACAAGCCCGGCATGAGGACCAATTGTGATCGCCGACACGAGCAACGCCTCATCCTGAGCTTGTCCAGGGGTGAGGCTGTCGGCCTTGTGCTTGTACTTGGACAGGACGCATCAGTCGTTTGGACAGATATCAGGAGCGATGGGCAGTGACCTACACGGTCGCGATCGTCGGGCGGCCGAATGTCGGCAAGTCGACCTTGTACAACCGCCTCGTCGGGAAGCGCGAGGCGCTGGTCGATGACGCGCCCGGCTTGACGCGCGACCGGCGCGAGGGCGAGGCATCGCTCGGCGGGCTTGCCTTCACAGCGATCGACACGGCCGGGCTGGAGGAGGCCGACGCCGACACGCTGGAAGCCAAGATGCTCGCGCAGAGCGAACGCGCCGTGGCCGACGCCGATCTGGTGCTGTTCCTGTTCGATGCCCGCGCAGGCATTACCCCGCTCGATCGGCACTTCGCCGCGCTGCTTCGCCGCAGCGGCAAGCCTCTCGCGCTGATCGCCAATAAATGCGAGGGCAAGGGCGGCGAGGCCGGGCTGGTCGATGCCTACGCTCTCGGCCTCGGCGAGCCGATCCCGATTTCGGCCCAGCATGGCGAGGGGCTGAGCGATCTCTACGATGTTATCGCCGCGCACGCCCCCCCCGAGGACGCGTCGGTTGAAGATAGCGAAGGCGAACGTGCGCTGCGTCTGGCCATCGTCGGCCGGCCCAATGTCGGCAAGTCGACGCTGATCAACCGACTGGTCGGCGAGGAGCGGGTTCTGACCGGCCCCGAGCCCGGCGTGACACGCGATGCGATCTCGATTGACTGGTCGTATGAAGACCGCGCCATTGCGCTGTTCGACACGGCCGGCCTGCGCCGGCGTGCCCGCATTGACGATCGCATGGAAAAGCTCTCGGCGGGCGATGCAATTCGCGCGGTGAAGTTTGCCCACTGCGTCATCCTGATGATCGACGCAACGGAGATCGAGCCGAATACTGGCAGCCTCCACAAACAGGATCTCACCATCGCCCGCATCGTGATCGAGGAGGGCAGGGCCCTCGTTGTTGCCGCCAACAAATGGGATGCGGTCGAGGACCGCGCCCGTGTGCGCGCCCGCATCGCGGAGAGCATCGAGGATTCGATGGGCCAGGCGCGCGGCGTGCCGATTGTTCATATCACCGCGCTCGACGGCACCGGCGTGGCCAAGCTGATGGCGGCGGTATTCGCGGTCGATGCGCGCTGGAACAAGCACCTGCCGACCGCGGCCCTGAACCGCTGGCTGTCGGATATGATCGAGCGCCACCCGCCGCCCATGGCCAAGGGGCGGCGTCTGCGGCTGCGCTATCTCACGCAGGTCAATACCCGCCCGCCCAGTTTTGCGATTTTCGTCAGCCGGCCGGTTGAGCTTCCCGGCGCCTATCGCCGCTACCTCGTCAACGGACTGCGCGACGCCTTCGGCCTCGACGGTGTGCCGATCCGGCTGATGATGCGCAAGGGTAAAAACCCCTATGCCGAAGACGAACGCTAACACCCGCGCTAATGACGCCCACTATATCGGCTGGCCGGGCCGTGCCGCTCTCACGAAACCGGCTTCACCCGTACGTTGATTGTGATCAGGCGCCATTGGCCGTCTTCCTTCACGTAGCGCAGGTCGAACAAGACTTCGGAGGGCCGGGTCGGATAGCGGCCCTTGACCTCCAGCGCGCCGAGATTGTTGAGCTTGGGCGCGGGATCGAACTGCGGCCGCGTGCCCTTGATCGGCGAGATGTCGATGCCCTCGGCAACGAACCTGTGGAACACACCCTGAATCTGCACGGCCGTGAATTTCTTGCGCATGGCGCTTGAGAGCTTGGCGTGGAAGGCGCCGAAATCCTTGCTTTGGACTGCCGTGTTGAAATCGAGCAGCGAGCGCATCACCAGCGCTTCGCTCTCCGCGAGCTGCGGCAAGCCGCCGCCGGAAACGCCGCCCGACGGGAAGGTCATGCCGATCACCCGCCAGGCGTCGCCGATCTTGACCAATCCGATATGGGCCGGCAGGCGGGCGCCGTCGCGCAGCGTGATGGTGCCCTTGAGGAGCGTGCGGGTCCCGGTGATCTCACGCGAATTCCAGGAGGCTGACTTGTAGCGATCCATGCCGAAGCGCCGTACGGCAATACGGAATGCGCTGAGGGCCTGGCGCTGGCGAAAGAGGGGAGCGGTCTCCTTGTAGGCCTGCTCGATGCGGCCATTGCCGACATGATCGAGAAATTTGTTGGCCGCCTCCGCCGCCGGTTCGGTCGCCGCGAAGATCAGCCATATGAGCAGGCCGACGACCACGATGACACCTCCTGCGCCGGCCAGTACCCATTTCAGTGCCTTCATTGATCCGTCCTTTTTCGTCGGTCCATCGGGTGGCTAGAGGATCCCGGCCGACCTGCCGCATCGCCTGAAGGCATCCAACACTTCGTCGAGATCGGCCTCGGTATGCTCGGAAGATACGATGGTGCGCAGCCGCGAGGCATCCTCGGCCACGATAGGATATGCCACGGCGACCGCGAAGACACCCGCCGCCATCAACGCATCGCGAAGCGCCTTCGTATTGGCGGCGCCGCCGATGATGACCGGGATAAGCGGGGTCACGCTAACGCCAGTGTCGAAGCCGAGCGCGTTGAGCCCGGCGCGGAAATATGCGGCACGCGCCCATAGCCGCTCGATCCGCTCGGGTTCGGCCTCGATGATGTCGAGCGCTTTCAGGGCCGCTGCCGTGTCGGCCGGCGTCAGGGTGGAGGCGCTGAAGAACTGGGCGCGATGACGCTGTTCGAGCCAGCGAATGAGCTCGCGCGAGCCCGCGATATAGCCGCCCATGATGCCGAGCGCCTTGGACAGCGTGCCGACCTGGATCGCCACTCGGCCTTCGAGCCCGAAATGATCGACCGTGCCGCGTCCGCCCTTGCCGATTACGCCGACGGCATGTGCGTCGTCGACGTAAGCGAACGCACCGGCCGCCTCGGCCGCTTCGATCAGACCGGGCAGGGGGGCGATGTCGCCGTCCATCGAGAAGATCCCGTCGGTGACCAGCGCGATCCGCCGCGCGCCGCCGTCGGCGGCTGCGGCCAGCTTTGCATCGGCATCGCCGACATCGCCATGCGCGTAAACGTGCACCCTTGCCCGGCTCATGCGCGCGCTGTCGATCAGGCTGGCATGGTTGAGCGCGTCACTGACGATGGCGTCCGCCTCGCCGAGCAGCGCTGGGAAGATGCCGAGATTGGCGACATAGCCGGTCTGGGTCACCAACACCGCCTCCACGCCTTTGAAGGCGGCAAGCCGCGCCTCAAGCTCGTCGTGCAGGGGCAGGTTTCCGCAAGCGTTCCGCGCCGAGGCCACGCCCGCGCCATAGCGTGCGAGCGCGGCCGCTGCCGCTTCCTTCACCGCGGGATGGTTAGCGAGCCCGAGATAATTGTTCGCCGCCATGTTGATGACCGGCCGGCCGTCGAGGACGGTGCGCGGCTCTTGCGGCGCCTCCAGCGTCGGCCATTCCATGACGAGGCCGTCGGCCTCGAGCCTGGCGAGGTCGGCGGCCAGAAACTCAAGTGGGTTAGGCGTGGGCTGCGCGGCGGGCGGCATGAAACGGGCCTCTCACGAGACCCTGACGATTTCGCCGTTCTTCGTGCAGGACGCCTCGGCGAGCTTGACGAAATCCTCGGTGATCGCCTCGGGCTCGGGCAGCGTCATCGGGTCTTCGCCCGGCATCGCCTTGGCGCGCATGCCCGTGCGCGCCGTCGCCGGATCGAGGATGTTGGCGCGCACATTGGTTTTCTCATTCTCCGCCGCATAGATCTTGATCAGCATTTCCAGCGCCGCCTTGGAAACCGCATAGCCGCCCCAATAGGGGAAGACCTTCCCTGCCACGCCCGAGGTCACGAAGATCGCGCGGCCGGCTTCCGAGGCCTGCAGCAATGGATCGAGCGAGCGGATAAGTCGCCAGTTGGCGGTAAGGTTGGTCGCCATCACAGCGTCCCAGTCCTCGGGCTCGATATGGCCGACCGGCGAGAGCTCGCCCAGAATGCCGGCATTGCCGACCAGGACATCGAGCCGCCCGAAACGCTCGTAGAGCGCCGCGCCCATGCGGTCGATCGCCGCGTAGTCGGTGAGGTCGAGGGGCACCAGCGTGGCACTGTCCTCGTCATCCTTGATGCCGGTTGCAACGCGGACCGCGTCGTCGACTTCCTCCAGCCCGCCTTGGGTGCGCGCGACCAGCACCAGATGCGCGCCCTCGGCGGCGAAACGTTTGGCAACGGCGGCGCCAATGCCGCGCGAGGCACCGGTTACGAGCGCGATGCGTCCGGCGAGTCGGCCGCCCTCCGGCCCGGCACCCATGGGGTTCAGCTCACCTCTTCGAGCAGCGAAAGCTGCGAAGATACGGTACCTTCGTCGAGGTCCTGCAGACGCGTGGGATAATCGCCGGAGAAGCAGGCATCGCAGAATTGCGGGCTTTCGCTCACGCGCCGCTCCTCGCCCATTGCCCGGTAAAGCCCGTCCATCGAAATGAAGGCCAGCGAGTCGACGCCGATATGCTCGGCCATTTGCTGGACGTCGAGCTGCGAGGCGAGCAGTTCTCCGCGCGCCGGCGTGTCGATGCCATAGAAGCAGGAATGCCTGGTCGGTGGGCTGGAGATGCGCAGATGCACCTCCTTGGCGCCGGCGCTCCGCACCATCTCGACGATCTTGGTCGAGGTCGTCCCGCGCACAATCGAATCGTCGACGAGAATGACGCTCTTGCCTGCGATCTGGGCGCGGTTGGCGTTGTGCTTCAGGCGCACGCCGAGGTGACGGATCTGGTCGGTCGGCTCGATAAAGGTGCGCCCGACATAGTGATTGCGGATAATGCCGAGCTCGAACGGAATGCCCGCCTCGGCGGCGTAGCCGATCGCTGCCGGCACGCCGGAATCAGGCACCGGGATCACCACGTCGGCGGGAACCGGCGCCTCGCGGGCGAGCTCGCTGCCGATGCGTTTGCGCGCCTCATAGACATTGACGCCTTCGACGATGCTGTCGGGCCGCGAGAAATAGATGAACTCGAAGATGCAGAAGCGTTTCCGGCGCGGCGGGAAGGGACGCATGCTGTGCACCCCGTCCTGGTCGAGTACCACCATCTCGCCCGCCTCCACGTCGCGCACGAACTCCGCGCCCAGAATATCGAGGGCGCAGGTCTCCGATGCCAGGATGTACCCGTCGTCGAGCTTGCCGAGGACGAGCGGACGCACGCCCAGCGGGTCGCGCACCCCGATGACTTTCTTCCGGCTGATCAGCACGAAGGAGTAGGCGCCCTCGACCTGGCGCAGCGCCTCGATCACCCGGTCGACCAGGCGTTTGCCCCTGGAAGTGGCGATGAGCTGGATGATCACCTCGGTATCGGTGGTCGACTGGAAGAGATGGCCGCGCTCGACCAGATCGGTGCGCAGCGCCAGCGCGTTGGTGAGGTTGCCGTTATGCGCGACCGCCAGGCCGCCAAAGGCGAAATCGGCGAACAGCGGCTGTACGTTCCGCATCGCCGTATCGCCGGTGGTCGAATAGCGCGTGTGGCCGATCGCGAGCGAGCCGGGCAGCCGGCCGATCGTCTCGGCCGAGGTAAAGTTATCGCCGACATGGCCGCGCGCCTTCTGGGTGTGAAAGTGCTCGCCATCGAAGCTAACGATGCCGGCGGCTTCCTGCCCGCGATGCTGAAGCGCGTGGAGGCCCAGCGCGGTGTGCGCGGCCGCGTCATCGGAGCCGAAGATGCCGAAGACGGCGCATTCCTCGTGCAGCTTGTCGTCGTCGAAGGGATCGGTTGAAACCAATGTCGGATCGCCCATCGCTTGTGTCCTCAACTTCCTGTCGTGGCGCCGGTTGCGCCGGGCGTTTTGCGTAAGTCGGGTAGTTTGGGCAAATTGGGCAGCAGCTTCTTGATGGCGCCGTCCTTGTCGAACTGCTTGCCGGTGCGCCTGCCCAGTTCCTTGATGCCGACGTCGCTGCCTTTGAGGAAATCCTCCGGCACCACGCTCACCAACACTTGCGCGCCATAGGCCAGGACCGGGCGCGAGCGCGCCTCCTTGACCCAGACCGGCTGTTCGTCGGGCTTGTAGGCCCAGTTGAACAGCAGATATGCCAGGCTCAGCAGGACGAGACCGCGCAGGGCGCCAAAGACGAAGCCGAGCGAACGGTCAAGCGGCTTGAAGTCGGTATCGTGGATCTGCCTGGCGAGCCAGCCGCTGCCGATCGAGATGATGGTCAGCGTCGCCAGGAAGATGATCAGCGCCGCGCCCAGATCGGCCGCAAGCGTCACCGAGATGTATTTGCGGGCCAAAGGCTGCACATATGGGAATATGTACAGCGTTGCGAAGGCCGCGGCAATCCAGCCGGCAACCGAAAGCAGTTCGCGCACAATGCCGCGCGAGAAGGCCAATAGCGCGGAGATCACGACCACCGCGAGCACCCCGATATCGAGGGGGTTCATGGGCGCTCCGCTTCCATCGCGGTGCCGCGGGGGCCAAGACCCTCGTCGAAGCGCTCGACGAGTTCGCTCAAATGGCCGATCGGATGCAGTGTCAATGCCGCCTTGCCCCGCTTGCGTGAACCTGCACGTTTTGGCAACCACGCTTCGGTAAAGCCCAACTTCGCAGCCTCCTTGAGGCGGTTGTCGGTCTGGCTAACCGGTCGGATTTCGCCCGAAAGGCCGATCTCGCCGAACACCACCGAGCCCTGCGCCACGGGCCGGTTGGCGAGCGAGGAGATCAGCGCCGCCGCTACTGCGAGGTCGGCCGCCGGCTCCGAAATCCGCAAGCCGCCAGCGACGTTTAGGTACACATCCCGTCCAGCCAGCGCAAGGCCGCACCGCGCCTCCAGCACCGCCAGGATCATATGGAGCCGTCCAAGGTCCCAGCCGACCACCGCCCGGCGCGGCGTGGCGAAGGACGAGGGGGCGACAAGAGACTGTATTTCCACAAGAATTGGCCGCGTGCCCTCCATCCCGGCGAAAACCGCGGCGCCTGTCACCGGCTCGCCCAGCGCGTCGCGCTCGCCGAGAAAGAGTGAGGAGGGGTTGGAAACCTCCATCAGCCCGCCATCGGTCATCTCAAAGACGCCGATCTCGTCGGTCGGCCCAAAGCGGTTCTTGACCGCGCGCAGGATGCGGAACTGGTGGCCGCGCTCGCCCTCGAAGTAGAGCACGGTGTCGACCATGTGTTCGAGCACCCGGGGCCCCGCGATGGTGCCTTCCTTGGTGACGTGGCCGACCAGCACGACGACCGCGCCGCGCCGTTTGGCGGCCCGGATCAGCTCCTGGGCGCTGGCGCGCACCTGGGCTACGGTGCCGGGGGCCGATTCCAGCGTGTCGACATACATGGTCTGGATCGAATCGATCACCGCCAGCCCCGGCCCGTCGGCGGCATCGAGGGTCTCGGCGATATCGCGCACATTGGTTGCCGTGGCCAGCGCGACGGGCTTGTCGCCGACGCCCAGCCGCTGGGCGCGCAGGCGTATCTGGTCGGTCGCCTCCTCGCCGGACACGTAAGCGGTTGGCACCTGTCCGGTAAGCGCGGCGGCCACCTGCAGCAACAGCGTCGACTTGCCGATGCCCGGGTCGCCGCCCACCAGAATCGCCGAGCCTGGCACCAGCCCGCCGCCGGTGACCCGGTCGAACTCGGCGATGCCGCTGACCAGTCGCGCCGGGCCGGGGTCGCCTGCCGGCAGGTTCATGTCTTCGAATGCGAGCTGTCTGCCCTTGCCCGCGCCGAGCCCGCGCGGCACCGCCTCGCGCGGCGCTTCCTCGACGATCGCATTCCAGGCCCCGCAATCACCGCAGCGCCCGGCCCATTTTCCGTGGACGGCGCCGCAATCCTGGCAGACGAAGCGGGGCAGGGCCTTAGCCATGACCGATCAAATTCCACTGAACAACATCTCCCTCCCCCCTTGTGGGGGAGGGGTGGGGAGGGGGAAGCGGCCAACGAGTGGCATCCACTAGGGTGACCGAGGCGGTCGCCGAATTGTAACCCGCCTGCCGGCGGGGACCTCCCACCCTGACCCTCCCCCACAAGGGGGGAGGGGACCCGTTCAGTCCGAGGATAGGACTATGCATTTCCTTTACCGCCGCACCTGCATCTGAATCGGGCCCTCCGCGCTGCCGTGGATGAACTGCTCGACATACTCATTGCCGGAATGGTCGATGGTTGCGACCGGCCCGGTCCAGATGATCCGGCCCTCATGCAGCATGGCGACGCGGTCGGCGATGCGCCGGGCGCTGGTCATGTCGTGGGTGATCGAAAGCGCGGTTGCGCCGAGCTCGCGCACACATTCGACGATCAGCTTGTCGATCACATCGCCCATAATAGGGTCGAGGCCGGTGGTCGGCTCGTCGAAGAAGATGATTTCCGGATCGGTCGCGATGGCCCGGGCCAGGCCGACGCGCTTGCGCATGCCGCCGGAAAGCTCCGAGGGCCAGAGTTCGGCGACGTCAGACCCGAGGCCGACCTGGGCCAGCTTCTCCCCGGCCTTCTGGCGTGCCGCCTCACGCTCCATGCGCTTGCCCTGGATCAACCCGAAGGCGACGTTCTCCCAGACCTGCAGCGAATCGAACAGCGCCGCGCTCTGGAACAGCATGCCGATCTTGGCGTTGACGCGGTCGAGCGCGCGACCGGCGAGGCCGATCACCTCCTCGCCATCGACCTCGATGCTCCCGGCATCGGGCTCTACCAGGCCGAGCACGCATTTCAGTGCAACCGATTTGCCGACGCCCGAGCCGCCGATGATGACCACCGACTCGCCGACGCCGACGTCGAGATCGAGCCCTTGCAGCACTTTCTTCGGCCCAAAGGCGACGTCAACGCCGCGCATACAGATTTTTGGCCGGTCGCTCTTTGCCAAATCGGTGGCGCCCATTTCTCCCGCGTTGCTCATCCGACACCAAAGAATAGCGCGGTGATCAGGTAGTTGGCGCCGAGGATCAGGATCGAGGCGGAAACGACCGAGTTGGTTGTCGCGGCTCCCACGCCCTGCGCGCCGCCGCTGGAATGATAGCCGTGATAACAGCCCATCAGCGAGACGATGAAGCCGAAGACCGCGGCCTTTACCAGACCGGAGACGACGCCGAGCGTCTCCACGTAACGCCAGGTCTGGGCCAGATAGTTCGCCGCGTTGAAGTCGAGCTGATAGACGGCGATGAGGTAGCCGCCGAAGACGCCGATGATGTCGCCGACCAGCACCAGGATCGGCAACATCGTCAGCCCGGCGATCAGCCGCGGCGCGATCAGGTACTTGAAAGGGTTGGTCGACAGGGTCGACATCGCGTCGATTTGCTCGGTCACGCGCATGGTGGCGATCTCCGCCGCCATCGCCGCACCGATGCGGCCCGCCACCATCAGCCCGGCCAGCACCGGCGCCAGCTCGCGGGTGATCGCGAAGACGACGATGGTCGCCGTCGCCGATTCCGCATTCACGCTGGAGAAGCTCGAATTGGTCTGCAGCGCCAGCACCATGCCGGTGAAAATCGTCGTCAGCCCGACCACCGGCAGCGAGTAGTAGCCGATTTCGACCATTTGGCGCAGGACGAGGCGCGGATAGAGCGGCGGGCGCGCGCAATGCGAGGTGGCGCGCACCGTGAACAGGCTGAGCCGCCCGGTGGCGGCCAGGAAATTGAGGAACACCCGGCCAATGGGTTGCAGGATCGGCATGGGATCCGTCAGGCGCCGCCGCCGACATAGCGCCGGGCGTAGCGGGCGCCCAGGCTGGTCAGGATTTCGTAGCCCATGGTGCCGGCGTCGGCACCGATCGCGTCGACCGTGTAGCGCTCGCAGATCAACTCGACCATCGCGCCGGGATGGGCCACCGTATCCGGCACGCCGGTAACGTCGAGCGTGATCAGATCCATCGAGACGCGGCCGACCAGGGGGACTTTATGCCCGCCCAAAAAGGCGTGTCCCCGGCCACTCAGTGAACGAAGATAGCCATCCGCATAACCTACTGGTATTGTTGCGATTTTTGAGACCCCCGTGACCCGATGCGTGGCACCGTATCCAACGGTTCGGGGGCTGTCAATCGAGCGCAATTGCAGGATCGGCGCCTCCAGGCGCACCACGTGTTTCATGGCGTTTGCCGCACTCGGCTGCGGGTTGACGCCGTAGAGCGCAGCGCCCGGCCGCACCAGGTCGTAGCGGTAGTCGGGGCCAAGGAATATACCGGACGAATTGGCAAGGCTTGTGGGTGCCGAGGGCAGGCGCGCCCGCGCCGCCTCGAAACGCGCGTGTTGCTCGGCATTCAGCGGATGCGCCGGCTCTTCGGCGACGGCGAGGTGGCTCATCAGCCATTTGATTTCGATCCCGTCCAACAATGCCGGGTCGTCGGCGACCCGGTCGAGCTCGGTATCCGACAGCCCCAGCCGCGACATGCCGGTATCGATATGCAGGATGGCCGGAAGCCGCGTGCCGTCCTCGGTACCCTGCGCCGCCCAGGCCGCGATAGCCTGAAGGCTGTTCAGCACTGGCAACAACCGGTGTTCGGCGAACTCGGCCTCGGCGCCGGGCGCGGCGCCATTCAGAACCGCGATCGTTGCCTCGGGCGCCGCATCGCGGATCGCCAGCGCCTCGCCTAGATGGGCGACGAAGAAAGTCCTGCAGCCGGCCGCGGCGAGCGCGCGCACGACTGGTATGGCGCCAAGCCCATAGCCGTCGGCCTTGACGACACCGGCGCATTCCGCCCCGGCCGCGGTTTCGCTCAGCAGGCGGTAATTCGCGGCGACGGCATCGAGGTCGATCGTGAGGATCGTGCCGGTGGCGTGGGCGGGGTCCTGCACTTCAGCCGAAGTCCTCGGGCAAGTGGTCATCGCGCGCCAGGTCGCCGAACCGTGTCAGCGCTGGATCGAAGGCCAGATCGACCTTGCCGATTGGCCCGTGACGCTGTTTGGCAATGTGGACCTCGGCCATGCCGTGGATCGCCTCGCCATGCTCGATCCAGCGCGCGTGGCGGTCCTGGAACCTGGCCTCGTCCTCATCGTCCTTGCGTTTGGGCTCGGCGCGCTCGTGGTAGTACTGGTCGCGATAGATGAACATCACCACGTCGCTGTCCTGTTCGATCGAGCCTGATTCGCGAAGATCGGAAAGCTGCGGGCGCTTGTCGTCGCGTTGCTCGACGGCGCGGCTGAGTTGGGAGAGGGCGATCACCGGCACCTCAAGCTCCTTGGCCAAGGCCTTCAGCGAGCGCGTGATGTCGGAAACTTCCTGCACCCGGTTCTCCGGCCGGGAATTGAGCGAGGCGCGCAGGAGCTGGAGGTAGTCGACCACGATCAGGCCGAGCCCCTTTTGCTGGCGCTTGAGGCGGCGCGCGCGGGTCCTCAGCGTGGACACCGAGAGCGCCGGCGTGTCGTCGATATAGAGCGGCACGCGCGCGAGCTCCTGGCTCACCGTGGCGAAATTGATGAAATCCTCGTCCTTGATGTCGCCGCGGCGGATCTGGTGGCTGGGCACGCGCGCTTCCTGGCTCAGAAGCCGGGTCGCCAGCTCCTCAGACGACATTTCCAGCGAGAAGAAGGCGACCACGTTGCGGTCGTCATCCTCGTCGCTATTCTTCTTCATCCAGGCCGCCCGGCCAGCGCGGGCAGCGTTGAAGGCGATCGAGGTCGCCAGCGCGGTCTTGCCCATCGAGGGCCGCCCCGCGAGGATGATGAGATCGGAGGGATGCAGCCCGCCCAGCTTGGTGTCGAGATCGCGCAGGCCGGTGGAGACGCCAGCCACGTGGCTGTCGCGCTTGTAGGCGATCTCGGCCATCTTGACCGCCTCGGTCAGTGCCACTCCGAAGTCGATGAAGCCGCCTTCGGTATGGCCATGCGTGGCGAGCTGATAGAGCCCGTCCTCGGCGATCTCGATCTGGTCGTTCGCGGTGGTGTCGAGATCGACGACGTAGGCGCGGTTGACGACGTCGCCGCCGAGATTGATGAGCTCGCGCCGCAGATGGCGGTCGTGAATAGTGTGGCCGTAATCCTCGGCATTGATGATGGTGACGAGCGAAGCCGCCAGGCGGGAGAGATACTGGGTGCCGCCGATCTCGTTCAGATCGCCGTCCTGCTCGAAATAGTTTTTCAGCGTTACCGGATCGGCGATCTGGCCGTGATCGATCAGCCGGCCCGCCACCTCGTAGATGCGGCCGTGGCGTGCGTCGGCGAAGTGTTCGGCGCGCAGGAATTCCGAGACCCTGTCATAAGCGCGGTTGTTGGTGAGGATCGCGCCCAGCAAGGCCATCTCGGCCTCGAAGTTGTGCGGCGGAACGCGGTATCCGGTTTTGTCGTCGGCCTCGCCGTGAAGCAGGGCAACGTTGTCTGGCGTTGTTTCTGTGGTTGGCATGATGGAGAGATAGCAGCCCGCAATACCATTAGTCCCTCGAAAAAGATTTCAACCGCAAATCATTACGGGGATAAGATGGTCGCCGCGCGGGAAAGACCCGGTGGCGCCGACAATTCTTGATGCGCAAGTTCGCCGGTGCGTTTTATTGCGCAAGATCGCCGGCGCGGCCGAGCGAGCGTTCCCAGTTGGTGATGTAGTCGCGGGTGACCGGCACCGCATCCTGGCGTTTTGCGATCTGGATCTGGAAGACCATCTGGTTCATGTACCGGAACGACATCTCGCAGCATTGCAGATAGAACTCCCACATCCGGCAAAACCGCTCGTCATAGAGTTGTGCCACCTCTGCGCGGTTGGCCTGGAAGCGCCGGTTCCATTCCTTCAGCGTCTCGGCGTAATGCATCCGCAGGATCTCGATATCGGTCACCCACAATCCGGCATTCTCGATCGCAGCCAACGTCTCCGATAACGCGGGCGAGTAGCCGCCGGGGAAGATGTATTTGCGCAGCCACGGATTGGTCGTGCCCGGCGGCTCCATGCGCCCGATCGAGTGCAGCACGAAAACGCCGTCATCCTTGAGCAGATTGCGCACCTTGTCGAAATACTCGCGGTAATGCCGCGCGCCCACATGCTCGAACATGCCGACCGAGACGATACGGTCGTAGTGCCCCTCATCCTCGCGGTAATCTCGCAAGTGAAAGCGGACCCGCTGGTCGAGCTTCATTGTCTTGGCGCGCTGGTTTGAGCGTGTGTGCTGCTCTTGGGAAAGCGTCACGCCGGTCACGTCGACCTGGGCGACCTGGGCCAGATAGAGGGCGAGCCCGCCCCAGCCGGACCCGATATCGAGGACCCTCTGGCCGGGCTGGAGCAGCAGCTTGGCCGCAAGGTGGCGCTTCTTGCTGTCCTGGGCGACTTCGAGCGTGTCGTTGCCGCTGCCGAAATAGGCGCAGGAATACTGTCTGTCCTTGTCGAGAAAGAGGTCGTAGAGCCTGCCGTTGAGATCGTAATGGTGGGCAACGTTCTTGCGTGCCGTGCGCAGCGGGTTGTGCTGCTGGATGCGGCGGCGCATCCCGATCATCCCGCGTCCCAAGGGGCCGCGGCCCGCGCTGCGGGCATTCGCCGCGTTGCGCCCGATGGTCTCGAGGAAATCGTAGAGCGTGCCTTCCTCGAACACCACGCCGCCGTCGGTATAGCCCTCGCCGAAATAGAGAAATGGATTGACCAGCAGCTTCCAGTCGAGCGATCGATTCTTGAGGCGCATCACAGTGCGCCGGCCGGTCCCGTCACCGAACTCGTGCGGCTTTCCGCTCTTGTCAATAATGGTTACCGCGCCCGTCTCGACGAGCCGCTCAAATACTGGGCTGAACAGTGCCATGTTCGACCCTCCCCCGCTGCGCGCTCCGCCCTGCCTAATTTGACCCTGGGCCTAACTTGACCCTGGGTCGGGCCTGGTGTGAGCCTGATATCGGCCCGCTACGACATGCGCGACGCCCCGGCCCGTCTGATGCGGACCGCTTTTCATATTCTATACGGAATCGTATTTTATACGAAAGTATGTACTGAGTGAAAGACCGGGGGCCCCAACGCGCCGCCATCAGGACGACGAAGCAACGGGAGTATGTGGCGAATGGCGCGTTTTGCGACAGCGAGCCCCCGGCTCTCACGAGAGCCGCGCCGAAGCGCGGCATCCCATCCCTCATCAGCACGTCGATGATGGGGATTGCGAGGGGCGTTTGCTTTGATCTAGATCAATCCGGCGGTCGAATTAGATGCCGGGACCGGATTTTCAGGTTTCGGTCTTGGCCTCGTCGTCTGCGGCCTGGTCGGCATCGGGATCACCAACCGCAATCTCGCCGCCGTCGTCCGACTCCTCGCCAGCACTTTCGGGCGCCGTAGGCTCCACGGGTGCCGCCCGGGCCGCCGCCGCTTCTTGAGGCTCCTCGCCCACCCGCAGACCGCGCGCGGCTTGGGCCTCGGCTTCCTGCTCGCTGAGCGCAACGTTCACGGTGATCGTGACGGTAACCTCAGGATGCAGGCGCACGTCGATATCGTGCAGCCCCAGCTCCTTGATAGGCCGGTCGGTCACAACCTGCTGACGGTCGACGGCGAAGCCCTTCGCGGTGGCTTGTACGGCGATGTCGCGCGCCGTGACCGAACCATAGAGCTGACCGGATTCGCCGGCTTGGCGGACGAGCACGAAGAACTGGCCGTCGAGCGCGGTGGAGACCTCTCCCGCCTCGCTTCGCTTGGCTTCGTTGGCGGCTTCGAGTGCGGCCTTCTCGCGTTCGTAATAGGCCATGTTCGCTTCGGTCGCGCGCAGGGCCTTGCGCTGCGGCAAAAGGTAATTCCGCGCAAAGCCCGGCTTCACGGCAACCACGTCGCCCAGATTACCAAGCTTCACGATCCGTTCGAGCAGGATGACATCCATGGATACGGCGCTCCCGGTGAGATATCTTTAAGGTCAGATTTTGACGATGAACGGTAGGAGCGCCAGCATCCGTGCCCGCTTGATTGCGCGGGTCAGCTCGCGCTGCCTTTTGGCCGAGACCGCGGTGATGCGTGACGGCACGATCTTGCCGCGCTCGGAGATGAAGCGGCCCAACAGCTTGACGTCCTTGTAGTCGATCTTGGGCGCATTCGGTCCGGAGAAGGGGCAGCTCTTGCGCCGCCGGAAGAAGGGCCGGCGTCCACCGCTGCTACCGCCACCACCACCGCCGCCTGGACGTCCCCCGCCGCCTGGACGTCCCCCGCCGCCGCCACCTGAGTATCCCCCGCTCATGCCTCGTCTCCCTTTTTCTCGATGGTGGGCGTCTCGGCTTCGGGTACAGCGGCTTCATTGCTCACGGCGCTGGCGCTCTCGGCGGCCGGCTCCGCAGCGGGAACCTCGCTGGTTGCCGCTGCGGGCTTTTCGTCGTTGTCAACGCGCGGCGGGCGCTCGTCGAAGTGACGACCGCCCCGGGGACCGTGATCACCGCGATCACCTCTGTCGCCGCGATCACCTCTGTCGCCGCGCTCGCGGTCCCGGCCCTTGTTCTGCATCACGACCGAGGGCTCCGGATCGATCTCGTCGATGCGGATGGTCATGTACCGCAGGATGTCTTCGTTCAGCTTCATGATACGCTCGAATTCCAGCAGCGCGGCCGCGGGCGCATCGATATTAAAGAGCGAATAGTGGCCCTTGCGGTTCTTCTTGATCTTGTAGGAGAGGTTGCGCAGGCCCCAGTATTCGCGTTTGGCGACCTGTCCGCCGCCATCCTCGATTACTTTTTGCAGGGTATCGGCGATGCCGTCTACCTGGCTGGACGAGACATCCTGGCGTGCGATGAACACGCTTTCGTAAAGCGCCATACGAGGGCACTCCTTCTGGCTGTTCTGCGGCCCGGCGCCTCCAGGATGATCCCGTCTTAGGCTGCCCGGACCTAGCCGGCCTGCACCTTAGGTTGACGCGAACGCCAACCACGGCCAATCCGGCAAGGAGCTATGTGAACGGCGCACTATATAGGAGGTGCCGGCCGGTGCCGCAAGCGTGATCGGGCATGATCTCGCTCCGACCGCCGCCCCGATCATGGGGCGCCCGTTGATTCCCGGAGGCCGTACGCCGTGATCGAACTCATCTTCTATCCGATCCTCCCGTTCGTTGCCTTTCCGCCGCTCGCCCTTGTCGTCGCAGGCGCCTTCGGCTGGGCTCTCTGGCGCCGTCGCGGGGCGCCCATTGCCGGCCGCTTGGGCATCATCATCGCTGTCGCGGCATGGCTCGCCTTCGGCGCTTACGAAAGCTACATGTACGTCTGGTCACAGAGTGTGATCGCCCCGATCCGCGTCGATCTGCTGCTGCTGGCTCCGCTGCTCTATGTCTTGACGATCCCGGGCCTCATCCAGGCCTTCTTGCAACGTCGGGTCAATCGTTCAGATAGATCGTGATCTCGTGATACTTGCCGCAGGCGTTCTCGTGCTGCCAGTTGTTGACGCGCAGATTGAGGCCAAGATGGCCAAGCAGCGCACGGCCCCGCGCTTCGGTCAGATGGGGGCAGCGCAGGATGAGGACATGGAGGTTCACCTTGTTGGTTGCGTAAGCGCAGCGCACGGTGACGCCGGCGCGGCGCAGGATCGCACAATAGTCCTTGGCCGGCCGCGTCTTGGTGACCACCCAGGCGCGGCGGCCACTCAGCCATGCCAGGCTGCCGCCCGTTCTGCCACTCGTATTGCCGCCGCGGGCCGCGGCTTCGGCATTCGCCTTTGCCTCGCGCGTCCGGCGCTCCGCCTCGGCGGTTTTGCGTTTTTCCTCGGCCAGACGCTGGCGCGCGGCCTCGGCGAGCTGTTTTTCGGTTGCCGCGCGCTCGCGTTCGCGCACAACCAGGAAAGCGCCGCCAGCGACCACCGCCACCAGCGCCACGGCGAGGATGACGGTCAGCCAGACAAAGCCGCGATTATTGCCGCTCATTTCGCTGCCAGCCGGTCGCGGGATCGGCCGTTCACTTGCGCTTGATATCCAGGGTCAGGTCGCCCTTCTGGCCAGTGTTTCCGGTGGTCCAGACCGCCCGGATGCTGCAGCGATCGGCGGAGATCGTCCCCACATGCGAGCCGCTCGTCAGGAAGATCGGCTGGCTGGGATGGCTTTCCCAGATTTCGATACGGCCGCTCTTCAGATTGACCTTGGCGCGGATCGCGATCCTCGTCGGTGGCGGGGCCAAATATATGCCGCCGCCGAACATGTTGAGCTTGCCTTCGCCGGCTGGCTCGGTGCGATCGAACCAGAAGCGTATGCGTTGCGGCGAGTTGGCCCCGCGCCACTTAAAAGTGCCATGATAAGGGTTCGCCTCGCTCGATTTGCAGGCTTTCCCATCGTCCCGCCCAACTGCATAGGCAGCTGATGCAACGATAAGACTGGCGACAACGATTGCCAGTGTCTTCACCTGGTGGCGCATTTTGTTCGTGTCCTCGTGCGCTATGCCCGAATGCTCCACAGTGCGGGTTGAAACATCTTGCGGCAAATCTTATCGCCCGCCACCCATAGGCGCAAAATTGGGATTGGCACAGCTTGAAACCGAGCGGCTTCGCCTTGACACAGCCGGCATGGTGGCTATGACGCTGCGTTCGCGCTTTGCCGGCGCGAGCCAAAAATGCGGAACGGCAAAGCAACACGAAAAAGGGGCAATAGCATGACGCGCGCGTTCGTGTTCCCGGGTCAAGGCAGCCAGGCGGTCGGCATGGGCAAGGCATTGGGCGAAGCCTTCGCGCCCGCGCGCGAGGTTTATGAAGAGGTCGACGACGCGCTTGGCCAGCGGCTCTCAAAGCTCATGTTCGAGGGCCCCGCCGACGAACTCATCCTGACGGAGAATGCCCAGCCGGCGCTAATGGCGGCCAGCATCGCGGTTCTGCGGGTGCTCGAGGCCGAGGCGGGGATCGAGATCGGCCAGGCGGCGGGATTTGTCGCCGGGCATTCGCTGGGTGAGTATTCCGCGTTGGCGGCCGCGCGGGCGCTCGATCTCGCCGATGCGGCGCGGCTGCTGAAGACACGCGGCCAGGCGATGCAGGCTGCCGTCCCGGTGGGCGCCGGCGCCATGGCCGCATTGCTGGGCGCGGAACTCGATCTTGCGACCGCCATCGCCGAAGAGGCCGCCGAGGGCGAAGTTTGCGCCGTCGCCAATGACAATGGCGCCGGGCAATGCGTGGTCAGCGGAACCGCGTCGGCGGTCGATCGCGCCATCGCGCTGGCCGAGGAGCGCGGCGTCAAGCGGGCGATCAAGCTGCAGGTGAGCGCGCCCTTTCATTGCGCGCTGATGCAGCCGGCGGCCGATGCGATGGCGGCGGCGCTTGAGGCGGTGACGCTCATACCGCCGCTTGTGCCCGTCATCGCCAATGTGACCGCCGCGCCCGTTTCCGACCCCGACACGATCCGGGGCCTCCTGGTTGAGCAGATCACCTCCATGGTGCGTTGGCGCGAAAGCGTGCTGGCGATGCGCGCGGCCGGTGTGGATACCCAAATCGAGCTCGGCGCAGGCAAGGTCCTGTCAGGGCTGGCGCGGCGTATCGACCGAGATATGACCGCCCTCAACGCCGAGACGCCGGGCGATATCGATGCGCTGGTGAAGGCACTGTGAGCCCGGAGCGCGCGGCCGGCCACGGCCGCGTGTGGGCTTGCAAGCGGGGCGCTGAAACCCCATCATCATGGGATTGCAACGCCGTCGGCGTGGAACGCTGGCCAAGCGGGGGAAGAGTATGTTACGGAACGCCGCCCGTGGCGGCGTGAGCGCGCGGATGGGGCGGAGATGGACCGCCACTGCGGCTCCATTGAAAGCGTCCATCCAACAGTCGAGATCGCTTGAGGATAACGAATATGAGTGATGTTGCCGAGCGCGTGAAAAAAATTGTCGTCGAGCATCTTGGTGTCGACGAGGCCAAGGTCGCGGACAACGCCAACTTCATCGAGGATCTGGGCGCCGACAGCCTGGATACCGTCGAGCTGGTTATGGCGTTCGAAGAAGAGTTCAGTTGCGAAATCCCCGACGACGCGGCGGAGAAGATCGTCACCGTCAAGGATGCCATCGACTACATCAAGAAGATCGCAGCCTGACCAGGGCCGGACTTGTCCGGCATGCCGCTGGCCCAGCGCACCTTATGCCCAACCCGTGCCTCTGTCTTAGGAGCGCTCGGACAATCATGAACAGTCAGCGATAGGCGGATGAGACGGGTAGTCGTCACCGGCCTGGGGATCGTGGCACCGCTTGGCGTCGGGGTTGAGGCTGTGTGGAAGCGCCTAATCGAGGGCCATTCCGGCATTACCGGCGTTCAGGGCTTCGATGTCTCCGATTTGCCGGCCAAGATCGCAGGTGTGATCCCGCGCGGCGAAACGACCGAAGGCCGTTTCAATGCCGACGATTGGATGGCACCCAAGGACCAGCGCAAGGTCGATCCCTTCATACTCTACGCCATGGCCGCGGCGACCCAAGCAGTGGAAGACGCCGGCTGGACCCCCGATGAAGAGGAAGACCAAGACCGTACCGGCGTCATGATCGGCTCCGGCATTGGCGGCCTGCAGGGCATTTACGAAGGCTCGATCACGCTGCACGAACGTGGACCGCGCCGGCTAAGCCCGTTTTTTATACCCTCTTGCCTAGTCAATCTCGCCTCAGGCCAGGTTTCGATCAAGTATCGATTTCGCGGCCCCAACCATTCCGTGGTGACGGCGTGCTCGACGGGCGCGCACGCGATCGGCGATGCCAGCCGGCTGATCGGCCATGGCGACGCCGATGTCATGGTCGCCGGCGGCGCCGAAGCGGCGGTCTGCAGGATCGGCATTGCCGGTTTCGCCGCGGCCCGCGCGCTTTCGACCAATTTCAACGACGAGCCGCATCGTGCCTCGCGGCCCTGGGACAAGGACCGTGACGGCTTCGTCATGGGCGAGGGCGCGGGCATCGTGGTGTTGGAAGAGTTGGAGCATGCAAAGAAACGCGGCGCCAACATTTACGCCGAGGTGATCGGTTACGGCCTGTCAGGCGACGCGCACCACATCACTGCGCCTGCTGCCGACGGCAATGGCGGCTTCCGCGCCATGACCAACGCGCTCAAGAGCGCCGGACTTGGGCCCGAAGACATCGACTATATCAACGCCCATGGCACGTCGACGCCGCTCGGCGACGAGATCGAGGTGAACGCGGTCAAACGCCTTTTCGACGATCACTCATACAAGCTCTCCATGTCGTCGACCAAATCGGCGATCGGGCACTTGCTGGGTGCCGCGGGCAGCGTGGAGGCGATCTTCTCGATCATGGCACTCAACACCGGTGTGTTGCCGCCGACGCTCAATCTCGACAATCCGTCCGAGGGCTGTGATATCGATCTGGTGCCCAAGCAGGCAAAGGAGCGGACGGTCAAACACGTACTCACCAATTCCTTCGGCTTCGGCGGGACCAACGCCAGCCTGATCTTCGGCGCGGCACCTTAACCGATGCGGCGTGTTCTCGCGGCGGTGCTCGGACTGTTCATCGGCCTCGCCGCGGTCGTCGGGCTGCTTGGCTATTGGGGTTTGAAGACCTACACCGCCGCCGGGCCGTTGCGCGAAGCGACAACCGTTGTCATTCCGAAGGGCTCCGGCCGCGATGCCATCCTGCGCCGTCTGCTTGCTGTCGGAGTGATCGAGGATCCGGTGGTTTTCCGTGTCGCCATGCGCTTGACCCGCAGCGCCGGCCGTTTGAAGGCCGGCGAGTACCGCTTTCCGCCACGCGTCAGCATGAAGCGGGTACTGGCGCGGATCGTTGCGGGCAAGACGGTGCTGCGCATGTTCACCGCGCATGAGGGACTCACGACCTATCAGATCCTGGAACGTCTCAAGGCAACCGACGGCCTGGAAGGCGATGTGTCGTTGGCGCCGCGCGAGGGCGCGTTGCTGCCCGAGACCTACAGCTTTGCACTCGGCGATAAGCGCGATGCCATCGTCAAGCGGATGCGCGATGCGATGGCGGCGGCGCTCAACGAGCTTTGGCAAAAGCGCGCCAAGGATTTGCCGTTCAAGACCAAACGCGAGGCACTCATCCTCGCCTCGATCATCGAGAAGGAAACCGGTAAGGCCGGCGAGCGAGTGCGGGTCGCGGCGGTCTTCGTCAATCGGCTGCGCAAAGGCATGCGCCTCCAGACCGACCCGACCGTGATCTATGGCATCACCAAGGGAAAAGGCCCGCTGGGCCGCCGGTTGCTGACCAAGGACCTGGAGCGCAAGACGCCCTACAACACCTACCGGATCGATGGCCTGCCGCCGGGCCCGATCGCAAATCCCGGCCACGCCGCCATCGCCGCCGCGCTCAACCCGGCCAAGACCAAGGAGCTTTACTTCGTCGCCGACGGGACCGGCGGTCATGCCTTCGCCGAGACGCTGGAAGAGCACAACAAGAACGTCGCCCGCTGGCGCGAGCTGCGCCGCCAACGCGAAGCGGAAGCGGCGAAGAAAAAGGCCGAGGAAGCGAAAAAGACCAACGGCGACGGCAGCAGCAAAACAGGCAACGGCGGCAGCACGAATTAATGCCGAGCGCCTACCGGACACTGTCCGCGCGTCCAAGCGACTTATAGCGTCGCCGGTAGCGGGCCGGCGTGGTGCCGGTGCGCCGTTTGAACAGGCGTCGGAAGAACGTTGGATCTTCGTAGCCGATCGCCCGCCCGACTGCGTCGGTGGGCTCCTCGGTCGTTTCGAGAAGTTGTTTGGCCTCTTCGATGCGCAGCGTCTGCACATACTCAACCGGCGAATAGCCGGTGGCCGACCTGAAGCGTCGTTTGAACGTGCGCTCCGGCAGCCCCGCGCGCTCCACCATGCGGGCAGCCGGCGAGGCGGCGGCGTAGTGATTGGCGATCCAGCTCTGGGCGTCGGCGATGACTGCATCGTCGTGTCGCCGCGGCCGGCCGACCGCCATGTACGGCAGCTGGCCCTCGCTGCGGTCGCCGAACACAAAGACCTTGGCCGTGCGGACCGCCTCCGTCTGACCGCAGAACCGCGCGACAAGGTAGAGCGCCAGATCTTCCCAGGACGAGGCGCCGCCGCTTGTGATGACACGGTGCTCCGGGCCGGTTGGGACGAGAATGCGCTCGGGTCTCAGCATCACGGCGGGGAAAAAGCGCGCGAAAAGATCGGTCATTGACCAGTGTGTCGTCGCGTCCTGGCCATCGAGCAGCCCTGTATCGGCCAGCAGCACCGATCCCGAGCACACCGAACAGATATGCGCGCCATCGTCGTGCCGGCGGCGGATCCAGTCGGCGACCTTTGGCCAACGACCGCGCGGGTCCTCATCGGTGGCAAGGGCAAGATCGGCCACGATTATGATGTCGGTCGCGTCGATCTCGCCGAGCGATGCATGCGGGGCGATCGGCGTGCCGGCGGCGCAGGTGAACATGGCACCGTCGGGTGAGACGATCTTCACATCGAATAGTGGCGCGCTTTCCGACGCTCCGGTCAGAAACGGCCAGGCCACGCCGGCCGATGTGAAGACCTCGTATAAGCCATAGAGCGCCGCGGGCGTGCTCTCCGGCAACGCCAGTAGGCTCACCGATACCGGCCGGTTTCCCGCGCTTGTCGTCATCGAGCCAATTTGGCAGATAAACCCCGTTTGTGTCCATTGTCGCTCTAGCGGGCGATTCGCTCCAAGCCTAGTTTCGGCCCGCAACGCAACGGAACCCAACTAGCCCAATTCAGTGGCGCCGGGTTTCGCCCCTTCCATCCAATCGGAGAAATGCAATGAATATGGCTGCACCAGTCGCGCTGTCGTTCGACCAGCACACAGCGGAACTATTCGCAGAGAAGATCGGCGGGATCGTGAATTCCGGCGCTGTATCGGTCATGCTGTCGATCGGCCACCGCACAGGTCTGTTAGATACGCTGGCCATGCTGCCGCCCAGCACCAGCGCCCAGATCGCCGAGGCTGCGGCGCTGTCCGAACGCTATGTCCGCGAGTGGCTTGCCGTGATGGTGACGGCCGGCATCGTGGACTACGCACCGAAAGCACGGCGCTATCATCTTCCTGACGAGCACGCATCCTGCCTGACACACAATGCGCCACTGGGCAATCTGGCGATCTACGCCCAGTTCGTACCGATGTCGGGGGCGGTACAGGACCGTATCGTTGAGTGTTTCAAAACCGGCGATGGGACCCGCTACGACGACTATCCGTGCTTTCACGCCATCATGGCAGAGGACAGCGCCCAGAACGTCGTGGCACCGCTTTTCGATGCGGTGTTGCCGCTGGCTGAGGGCCTTGCGGCGCGGCTTGAAGCCGGGATCGACGTCCTCGACGCCGGATGCGGCGCCGGCGGGACCCTCATCGCAATGGCGGCGCGTTATCCCAACAGCCGCTTTACCGGCTACGATCTGTGCCCGGACGCCGTTGCCGCGGCGCGGCAAGCGGCCGGAGCCGTGTCCAACATCCGCTTCGAGCAGTGCGATCTGACCGGCTTCAGCGAGCCGGGCGCTTTCGATCTCGTCACATCATTCGATGCGATCCACGACCAGAAAGATCCCCAAGGCGTATTGGCCGGCATTCACGGCGCGCTGCGGCCGGGCGGTGTTCATCTGATGCAGGATATCGGCGGTTCGGCCTCGCTGGAAAATAACCTCGACTTTCCGTTCGCAGCGTTTCTCTACACGGCGTCCTGTATGCATTGCATGCCTGTTTTCCTGGGCCAGGGCGGCGCGGGCTTGGGCACGATGTGGGGCTGGGAGACGGCCGAGCGGATGCTGGGCCAAGCGGGTTTTCGTTCGATCGAGCGTCACGTTCTGGATCACGATCCGATGAATGTCTGGTTCGTCTCGCGCAAGGACTGAACGGAGATGCGGCCGTCGATCAATCCTTGGCGGCCGCATCCTTCCTCGGCAGCATTCTCAGCAGCGGATCGGTCAGCGCGACCGGCAGGCCGGCGATCAGGCGCGCCAGCCAGTACATCGTCAGCGGAAAGGCAATGCGCCCCTTGTTGCGCCGCAAGGCCCGCTTGATCTTGCGAGCCGCCCGGTCGGCATCCATCAGCATCGGCATCGGGAACTTGTTGCGCGCCGTTATGCGGCTGTGGACATAGCCGGGGCAGATCACGTTGACCTCGATGCCGCGGTGATGCAGCTCGCCGCGCATCGCCTCGCCATAGATGCGGACCGCGGCCTTGCTGGCGCAATAGGACGGCGCCCCGGGAAGCCCGCGAAACGAGACCAGCGAGCTCATGATCGCGATCTGCCCCCGTTTGGTTGTGGGCTTGCCGTCGGGCCGCGTGGGGTCACGCGCCAGCATCGCCTCGATTGCCGGCAGCACGGTGTTCATCACGCCGTCGATGTTGATGGCCAGCACGTCGCGCGCTTGCGCGGCATGTTCGCGGCCGCCGCCGGTGCCGGCTGACACGCCGGCATTCGCGACCACGAGATCGATCGGGCGCTCGGCCTCGATTTTTGCGATCCAGTCCGCCATCGCCGCCGCGTCGGTAACGTCGATCACTCGGGCGTCGATCATGGCGCCCTTGTTGCGGCAGCGCTGGCGGATCTCGCCCAGCCGCGCCGCGTCGCGTCCGCTAAGGGCGAGAAAGACGTCGTGCGTGGCATAGGCGACAGCAAGCGCCTCGCCGATGCCGCTGGAGGCGCCTGTGATCAGGATGGTTTTGGGATCGCGCATCGCGAGCGGGCCGCCGGGCGCTTGTTGCCGTACCGGGCGCGGTATATAGAGGGTTGCGCGCGCTTAGGCTAGCGCGGACGTGCTTTACGCTTGGCGCACGGGGGAGATTTCGTGGAGCAGGGGGGCGGGTGACGATTTTCAGCATGACCGGTTTTGCCCGCGAGGAAGGTGCCGACGAGGGTGCCCAGTGGGTCTGGGAGGCGCGCAGCGTCAACGCCCGCGGCCTCGACATCCGCTGCAAGCTGCCGCCCGGCCTCGATCGGATCGAGGCGCCGGCGCGCGAGGCCGTCGCGGCGCGCGTCAGGCGCGGCTCCGTCTCGATCAATCTCACCCTGACACGCCGGTCCGGCGAGGGCGCGCTGAGGATCAACCGCGCATTACTCGACGAGGTGATCCGCCTGCGCGACGATTTGGGCGATATCGTCGATCCCGCCCCGCCGCGCCTTGAGGCGCTGCTGGCGGTGCGCGGCGTCTTGGAGCTTGCTGGGGAGGAGCCGGATGAGACGGCTGAGAAGGCGCGCGATGCGGCGCTGCTCGCCTCGCTGGGGCGCACCCTCGACGCGCTGGCGGTGATGCGGGGCGAGGAGGGCGCCCGCTTGGGGGATATTTTTGCCGATCAGCTTGCCGAGCTTTCGGCGCTTGCCGGGTCTGCCGGCGAGACCGCCGCCGTGCAGCCGGGCGCGATCAAGGCGCGCCTCGCACAGCAGGTCGCGGCGCTCATCGAGGCCGATCCGGCATTGCCCGAGGAGCGCCTGGCCCAGGAAGCCGCGCTGCTTGCCGCCAAGGCCGACGTTGCCGAGGAGCTTGACCGGCTGGGCGCGCATGTCGCTGCCGTACGCGATCTCATATCCGCAGACGAGCCGGTGGGCCGGCGCCTCGATTTTCTGTGCCAGGAGCTCAACCGCGAGGCCAATACGCTCTGCGCCAAGTCCTCCGATATCGCGCTTACCAATATCGGTCTGGCCTTGAAGGCCGCGATCGAACGCCTGCGCGAGCAGGTCCAGAACGTCGAGTAGCGCATCCGCGATGAGCGCGCGCGTGAACAATCCACCGATTTCCAGACGCGGCCTGATGCTGGTGCTGTCCTCGCCCTCGGGCGCCGGCAAGACCTCGATCGCGCGCGCGATCCTGGCCGCCGATAACAACATTTCGATGTCGGTGTCCGTGACCACGCGGCCCCAGCGCGCCGGCGAGAAGGAGGGCGTCGACTACCACTTCATCGACGCCGCACGCTTCGAGACGATGGCTTCGGCCGGGGAGCTACTGGAGCACGCCGAGGTTTTCGGCAACCGCTATGGAACGCCGCGCGCGCCGGTCGACGAAGCGTTGGAAGCGGGCCGCGATGTGCTTTTCGATATCGACTGGCAGGGCGCCAAGCAGATCGAGGAGGCGGCGCGCAGTGATTTAATCAAGGTTTTCATCCTGCCGCCTTCCTTTGCCGCGCTGGAATCCCGGCTCAAATCGCGCGAGCGCGATCCGGGAGACGTCGTCGCCAAACGTATGGCGCTCGCCATGGATGAGATCGACCACTGGTCGGAGTATGACTACGTCGTCGTCAATGCCGTTCTGGATGAGAGCGTGGCCCAAGTCCGCGCCATCCTGGCCGCCGAGCGGCTCCAGCGCCGCCGCCAGACCGGGCTGGTCGATTTCGTCAACCGGCTCCGGGACCGCGGCTAATACTGGTCAAACCGGCGGGACAGCACGCGCCAGCGCACAGAATGCCTCCACCGGCAGGTCTTCCGCCCGTGCCGTCGGCTCGACGCCGGCGGCGTCCAGCAAGGCTGCCGTATCGCCGCCCAGCGTCCTGAGGCTCGATCGCACCATCTTGCGGCGTTGGCCGAAGGCGGCGGCGGTGACGCGCTCGAGGATGGCCATCTCGGCCGGCGCCAGCGGCTCGGTACGCGGCGTCAAGCGGACCACCGAAGACGCCACCTTGGGCGGCGGCACGAAAGCCTCGGCAGGCAGATTGAACATCCGCTCGGCTTCACAGAGCCATTGCGTCAGCACCGTGAGCCGTCCGTAGGCCTTACTCCCGGGCTTGGCGATCAGCCGCTCGGCAACCTCCTTCTGGAACATCAGGGTCATCGAGCGAATGGCCGAGGCCTTGGCCAGCCATTTTATGAGCAGCACCGTGCCGATATTGTAAGGCAGGTTGGAGACGACACGGAGCGGCAGGCCGCCGTGATCGCGCGCCAGGGCCGCCGGATCGACCTCCAGTGCATCGCCCTCGGCTACGGTAAGCCGCCCACCGGCGGCCGTCACCAGCTCCTGCAAGGCCTCAACGCAGCGCGGATCGCGCTCCACCGCGACGACATGGGCGGCGCCAGCGCGCAGCAGCGAGCGTGTGAGCGCGCCGGGTCCCGGTCCGACCTCGTAGACGAGGCAGCCTTCGAGCGGCCCCGCTGCCCGTGCGATCCGGTCCGTCAGATTGAGATCGAGGATAAAATGCTGACCAAGCGCGCCCCGCGCCCTCAAATGGTGACGTGCGATGACGTCGCGCAAAGGCGCCAGACCCTCGATCGCGGCGACAAGGTCGGCCAAGGCTCAATCGGCGCCGCGCGCGCCGCCATGGGCACGCCGCCGCGCAGCCATTTCGCCCGCCATCGTGAGGGCCGCGATAAGGCTGCTGGGGTTGGCCTCGCCGGTTCCGGCCAGCGCCAGCGCCGTGCCGTGGTCGGGTGAGGTGCGGATGAAGGGCAGGCCGAGGGTGATGTTGACCCCGTGATCGAATTCGATGGTCTTGAGCGGGATCAGCGCCTGGTCGTGATACATGCACAGCGCCGCGTCGTATTCCGCCCGCGCGCGGGTGTGAAACAGCGTGTCGGCGGGGGCCGGGCCGCTGATGTCGATGCCGCTGTCGCGCAAAATCTGGATCGCTGGGTTGATAATCGCGCGCTCCTCGGCGCCGAGTGCGCCGGCTTCGCCGGCATGCGGGTTGAGTGCGGCCACAGTAAGCCGCGGCGCTGCGATGGCGAAATCGCGCTGGAGCGCCTTGGCGGTCGTCTGGCCAGCCGCCACGATCATTTCGCTGGTAAGGGTGCTGGCAACTTCCGCCAGCGGTATGTGGACCGTCACCGGCACGACCCGCAATCCCGGGACGGCGAGCATCATCTGCGCCGCCGCACCGCCGCCTGCCAGGGCGCCCAGATACTCGGTATGGCCAGGATGCGCGAAGCCGCCCTCATACATCGTGGCTTTGTGGATCGGATTGGTGACCACGGCGGCTGCGCGCCCTTCACGTGCGAGCGCGACGGCGCGGTCGATCGCGGCGATCACGGCCGGCACATTGTCCCGATCGGGCCGGCCGGGATCGGCATCGGCGGCGAGCCCGCAGCGCAGCACCGGCAGGGCCGCCGCGAACGCCTCGGTTGCGGCTTCCGGTTCGTCGATTTCGACAATCGGCACGGCGAGATCAAGGCGCCGGGCCAACGCGGCCAGACGCGCGGGATCGTCGATTGCAAAAAATGGGTGCGCGCCGGCCCGTTCCGAGTACCAGGCCTTGAGGGTGATTTCACCGCCGATCCCCGCCGGCTCTCCCATGGTCAGCGCGATTGGCGGGACGGCGCCCGCGTTCATACCCTCACGTCGAGATAGGCAGATCGCCGGAGGTCACGCAGATAACGACGGGTCAGAATGTTCGTCTGGCGGCCCGCCAGCGCCCGGCGTATCGACAGCATGCGCTTGCGGTCGGAGCCGGCGTCGCGCTCGCAAACCATGATGACCGTCAACCCGTCCTTCGTCTCGATCGGCGCGCTTGCCTTGCCGACCTGGAGGAACTGCGCGGGCCGGCGCAGATGCGGCGTCAGGCTCGCGAGCTGGACGTTTTTGACCCGGGAGGTCGCCGATGCGCCGAGGTCCTTGCCCAGCTTTTCCATATCGGCGCAGCTCGAAGCTGTTTCGCTGATCTTCTTGGCCCGTTCGAGCTGGCGCTTGCGATCGGCATCCTTGGCCTTAGGCGGGTATTTCAGCAATACCTGGGCCAGCGAAACCGTCGGATTCTTGGTTGGCGCAATGGTAATGACGCGGGTCTCGCGCAGGGCCAGAATATAGTACCCGCCGGCAGTGCGGAGCGGACCGACGACATGCCCCGGCTTCATCTGCCGCAATCGGTTATCCAGCTCGGTCGGCAGCGAGCCTTGATCGATCCAGCCTAGGTCACCGCCGACCTTAGCGGTGGGGCTCTGGGAGAATTGGGTGGCGATCCGCGCGAAGCTCACGCCTTTTTTGATCTGATCGAACAACCGCTGGGCGGTGCTCCGCACGTCGCGCTCCTGGTCGGGCGTATCGACGCTCAGAAAGATCTCGGAGACCCTGTAGCGCTTCTCGCCCTGATTGGCTTTGACCCGTGCGATATATTCGCGGATCTCTTCGTCGCTGATGCGCACCCGCGGATGGATCTTCTGGATGATCACACGACGCCAGGCAATCGCGGCCTGGATTTGCTCGATCACCGTGCGCGTATCGATGCCCCGGCTGCGGAAAAACGGGAGCAGGCGGCCCTTTGGAATATTGTTGTTGGCTTCCAGGCGCCGAACCGAGGCATCCAGCTCCTTTTTCGAAACCTTGATGCCGAGCCGGCGGGCCTCTTGCATCTTTAGCCGCTCCTCGATGAGCGATCGCAGGATCTGCTTTGAAAGGCGCTTGCGGGTCTCAGGATCGTTGCGGATGCGTGAGGTCTTGAGCACGAAATTGAGACGGGCGCGAAGATCACGCACGGTGATCACCTCGGCATTGACCACCGCGGCGATCCTGAGCTCGTTGGGGGCCTGCTTAAGGGTCGTTCGGCGCTGGGCCAACTGTTCGACACCAGGCGAAATTTCGCCGGCTCGCGCGGCCATGTCGCCCGGCACCTGTCCGGCCAAAATGACGGCCAACGTCAAACCAACGACAAATGCCGCTTTCATAGCCGCTTTCATATCTGCTGTCTCCGGCTCGATTGCCCCGCGGCGGCGGACTTATATCCGCTCATCGGGCCCAATTGCAAACGGAAGGCTCCGTCGCAAATGGGCCGCCTTAGAGGCCACTCGCAACTTCGCCAAGGTGTTTCAATACTATACGCAAGAAAAACCGATTGCTTGCCTTTACATCTCGGTCCGATGTGAAGGATCGGGAAAAATTGAGATCCACCAGACAACATTCATTCTTGAATACGGCGCCAAGGCCCCAGGACAGTGCCGAGTCGGAGTCGATGTCGTATCGCGAGGTCGCGCGAACAGCCCAATTCTTGGTCAGCTGCGCCGTTATTCCGCCAAAGATTTCCTCACGCTCGCCGAATTCGGCATTGTTCTCATTGCCGCGGAAATAGAAGTAGCTAACGCCGGCCCGCAGCCAGGGTGGACCGGCCATGGCCGTGACCTCATGGCGCTTGCGCCGGAAGCGTTGGGTTCCCAATCGGAAGCGGTAGAGGACTTGGAAGAAATCCGCAGGTTGAATGTCGATGCGCCCGACCAAATCGGAAAAGCGGTCGTCGAGCCCCGAGTCGGTCGGGAAATGGTGACGATTGGTGAAGCGGTAGCTGTTCCCCAGGAATATTGAGGTCTTGCCGCCGCGATTGCCATAGAAAGACGAGCTTACTCCATAGACGACCCGCGTGCCCTGATCGACCCGGTCCAGTCCGTTGAACCGGTTGAGCGCGAAGACATTGGTGTCGTCAAGCTCAACGTCCAGGCTGTCTTCATTGGGGATCTTGAACGGATTGCCACTGTTGGGCGCAACGATGAAGGATACGCGCGGTTCGATCACGTGGCGCACATTGCCAAGTTCACGCACCAGCGGGTAGCGCCAATCAACAAATCCTTGCGGGAAAAACCGCCCGGTGAACCCGGTATATTTGCGTCCCGGCGCCGGTGCATCCGGATCGGAAACGACGTTAACCCAGTAGAGGTCGCCCTGCAGCTGCGCGCCAACGCGGAAGAGATGACCGCTCTTGGTGGTGAGCGGGAGCTCCCAGCCGCCCTTCAACGACAACCGCCGGCTATTTACGCCTTCGACGCGTGTCAACGACATCACATTCGCATCAAACGACCAGCGGCCATAGGCGCCGCCCGGACCAATGGGCTTGCCGATGACGTTGTAATCGACCAGCGGAAAGACGATCGGCGTCTTTGCGTAGTCGTCTTCCTCGCGCAACCCCTGGAAGTGATAAAGACGTGCCGACGCGTAACTGCGGCCATTGAAACCTTCGGTGAATATCGTGGTGACGATCGAATTGATGGAGCTGATGCTATATCGCCGCAAGTAGGTATCGTCGGTCGTCCATCCGCCGTCCCAGCCGAAGCGCCAGATATTGTCGACATCGAATAGTCCGCGCGTGAAGATGTGACCGCGGTTCTGATTTCCGCTGCTCTCGTCGCCGGCCGCGTCCAGTCTTTTGACATTGGTGAAACTGCCGCGAACATCATAGGCGCCGTTTGGCACGCGGTGCCGCCATTGTGCGAACATGGCCGGCCGCACCTTGGAGAAGATCATGGGGCTGATCGTCAGGTCCTTGTCGGGCCCGAGCTCGATGAAGTAGGGGATGCGCGTGAACAGCCCCAACTGCTGATCGCTGCCGTAAACCGGATAGAGAAAACCGGTGCGCCGTTTGACGGTCGGGTCGGGATGGCGGAAGTACGGCGAATAGGCGATCGGCACGCCGTATATCTCAAGCCAGCCGTCGAAATACTCGATATCCTTGGTTTCCTGGTTGTGCACCACCCGGCGCGCCTTCAGCTGCCATAACGGCGCGCGCTTGGGATCCTTTGGGCACAGCCGGCAGGGCGAGAACACGACCTTGTTCATGGCGGTTTCCTTGCCGCCGCTGCGCACGGCAGAGTTTGCCGCCAGCCGCGTGTTGTCGTCGAACAACAAGCGGAAGTTCTGGATCACGCCGTCGCGCAAATCGTCTTTCAGGCGGACCCGGTCGGCGAACACGACATGGCCCCCCGGCTCGGTCAGGCTGACCTTGCCAACTGCGGTCACGGTCTTGGTCTTCTGATTGTAGACAACGCTGTCGGCGCGCAGCACGCGCGGTCCTTGCGAAATCTCGACATTGCCCTTGGCGATAACCAGCGCGCGCGCCCGGTCGAAGTTCACTTCATCGGCGGTGATCAGGATCGGCGTCGTCTTGGCGCCACTGGGCAGCGACTGCGCGAACGCCGCCGGCGCCGCGGCGAGCAGCAACAACAAAATCGCGATGACACTGCGCCCCAACATGGGTCTAGCCGTCCTCGAGATGGAACAATGCGGTCAGCCCCAGCATGGCGCTGGCGCCGGCCGGAATCCATGCCGCCAGTATTATTGGCAGACTTCCCGAGCCGCCCAGATTGAGAATCAGCTTGGAGACGAAAAAGAGCAGGAACCCGGTAACAATGCCGCCCGCGACCGCGACAACGGCGCCCGATTTGCGGTTGTGGCGAAGGGAAAACACCGCGCCGATCAACACCATCGCACAGAGAAGCAAGGGCTCGGCGGTCAGCGAATGGAAATGCAGCCGGTGGCTGAATCCGGAGAAGCCGGCCTTTTCAAGGTTGGTGATGAAGCGGGGCAGGTCCCAGAACGAAATCGTTTCGGGCGAGGAGAAGCTTTCCTGGATCTTGTCGAGGGTGAGGTCCGTCTTCAGGCGGTAGGTCTTGACCTTGGTTGTGCCGCGCTTGGGGGAAAAGAGCTGTGCGTTGTCGAGCACCCAATAGCCCCCACGCAGCACCGCCGTGCTTGCGTCTATCCGCGAGGCGAAACGGTCCTGACCCTCATAAAGCAGCACCATCACCTGATGCAGGATCAGTTTGTCGGACGATACGTGGCCGGCATGGATGACGGTATGTCCGTTCTTGTCTATCTGGCGCAGCCACACGCCGGTATTGGAGAGTGCGAGGATGCTCGACCGGTGTTTCAGATATTGCGATTCCAGTTGCTGCCAGCGCGCATACATCACAGCAGCGACCGGGTTGACGACCGCAAGACGCACGGCGCCGATCAGCAACGCCGCGACCAATGCCGGCGCCAGGAATTGCCACACCGAAACGCCCGATGCGCGGATCGAGACCAGCTCGCTGCTTCGGTTCAGGCGCCAGAAGCACATCATGCCCCCGAACAGGATGGCGAACGGGATCGTGGCCTGCGCCAGGAACGGCAGCTTCATCGCCGCCATCGCCAGCACCAGATCGAATGAGACGTTTGCCTTTCCCGACGAGCGGCGCAGCAGCTCGATCATGTCGATCATGAAGATCAGCGTGACGAACAGAAAAAACGTCGCGCCGAACCAGATCAGAAACTGACGCGCGATGTAGACGAACATAATGGCGGAAAGCCGGGTTTTCATGCCGCCCCCGTCACGCCGCGTAGTTCGCCGGGATCTGCCGACCTTTGGTCGGACGCATCCTGCTGGCACGGAAGAGGAGCACGAACCCGATCACAATCGGCAGAACCGCGTTCGCATACATAAGGATGATCGCTTCGGGGATCTTGGCGGCAAAATTGTGCAGTCCAATGGCGGAACCCTGGATCACACCGGCGGCGCCGATCGCCAGCACGATCCGCTTTGCCTGGCCGCGCTTGTCGAATTGTCCGTAGAGCAACGCGATCAGCGCCACCATGACCATCGCCAGCGGCAACATGGGGGTGACGATCCGGTTGTGCCCGGCGGCGATCAGTTTCTTGTAGTAGTGGCGATCGTAATTGTTGGTCGGATCGGGGTTAAGGAGCTGGGTCAGGGAACGCTCGGCCGGCTGGTAGAGCCGGGTTTTCTGGGCGTCGCTCAACGCGCCGAGCTCGAAGCTGTATCGCTGGAAGGCGAGATAGGAAATTCGATTGCTTTGCCGGTCGAGCTCCATGCGGCTGCCCTGCACGAGCACCACCCGCGGGCCGCTGTCCGACTGAATGATCGCCCCCCGCTCTGCCATCATCGTTACGGGTTTTGTGGGGTTGCGCCGGTCCTGGACCAGGATGCCCTGCATCTCCCCGGTCTTGTCGCGGCTGCGGACATAGATCATGAAATTCTTGCCGAGGCTGTTGAAGCGCCCTTCCTGGATCAGCACCGCGGAGAAGTCGTTGCGGATCGCCAGCTCGGTATCCTTGAACTTCCGGAACGACGCCGGAACCATATAGAAGGCCAGCACCAGCACGATGGCGCTGACGACGACGCTGAGGCCCAGTGCGGCGCGCGCAAGGCCGGCATTGCTCTGCCCGACCGAGCGCATGATCACGATCTCGCGGTCGGACAGCAGGCGGTTATATGTATGTAATACCGCCAAAAAGAGCGCGATCGGGATGATGATCAGCATGAATGCGGGCAGCAGCAACAAAGTCAGCTCCAGGAAGGTGCTGAACGACATCCCGTGGTTCACGATCAGACGAATAAGACGCAGCGATTGGGTCAGCCAAATCGCCAGCGTCAGCGCGATGGTAACGAAGATCGTCACGAGCAATAGCTGGCGCAGAATGTAACGGTTGATCGTGTCCGCCATCTCACTCCCGTCGCGCGCTAGGCCCGCGAAGCTTGGGGGTTTGTCGGCAGCCTTGACACGTCCGTTTCACCGACCGTCCGTTCCCCCTGGACGGCGTGTGAATAATTTGGACGACGTGCTGGCGTCTCTTGCCCCTTGTTTGTCGGTGTAAGGTAATCGGCTTACCGGCGAAAGTCCGTGATTATTTTTCGGCAATCTTGTCCACGGCCAAGAAAATTACCGTCGTGTGTTTGCGGTGCGCCGGTCCCTATCAGACGCGCGCCTGGCGCGCGGGCTTCGGGTCGGGCTCATCGTCGCGGTCGTCGGCAAGCTGCATCGCATAGAGCCGCGCATAAGCCCCGTCTTGCGCGATCAGGGCGGCATGGTTGCCCGATTCGATAACCCGCCCTTCATCGATCACGTAGATCAAATCGGCGTCCAGCACGGTGGAGAGGCGGTGCGCGATCACCAGCGTGGTGCGTCCCTCCATGAGCTTGGCCAGCGCCGTCTGAACCTGGCGCTCCGATGCCGTGTCGAGGGCCGATGTGGCTTCGTCGAGCAGCAGGATCGGCGCGTTCTTGAGCATGGCGCGGGCAATCGACACACGTTGGCGCTGGCCGCCCGACAGCTTGGCGCCCTGGCCGCCGACCTGGGTGTCGTAGCCATGGGGCAATGCCACGATGAAGTCGTGAGCGGCGGCCTGCCTGGCGGCGGCAACGATCTCCGCCTCGGTGGCGTCGGGCCGGCCATAGGCGATGTTCGCCCGCACGGTGTCGTCGAAGAGGCTGATCTCCTGGCTCACCAGGCCGATATTGGCGCGCAGCGAATCGAGAGTGGCATCGCGCACGTCGATGCCGTCGATCGTCACGCTGCCCGTATCGACATCGTAGAAACGGGGGATCAGGTTCATGATCGTCGATTTGCCGGCGCCCGACGGCCCGACCAGCGCCACCGTCTCGCCGGCCGGAACCGTGAGCGAAACACCCCTCAGCGCCGGCACGCCCTCGGTATAGGCGAAGGCCACCTTCTCGAAACGGATCTTGCCGTCGGGCACGTCCAGCACCTTTGCGCCGGGCTTTTCAGTGATCGTGGTTTTGATCTCCAGCACATCGAAGATGCGATGCGCGGCCGCCAGGCCTTCCTGCAAACTGGCGTTCAGAAGCGCGAGCCGTTTGGCCGGCGCGTAGGCCAGCAGCACCGCTGCTATGAAAGACACAAATTCGCCCGGCGTCTTGGCACCGCTGATCACCATGTGTCCGCCATAAAGAATGACCGCAACGATCGCAGCGCCGCCAAGAGTTTCCATGATCGGGTGCGAGGCCGAGCGCGTTCTGAACGACTTGAAATACAGCCGGAAGACGTTCTCGATGATCGCATCCGCGCGCGCCGCCTCGTATCGCTCCATACCATATGCCTTGACGTGGCGTGCACCCTGGAAGGTTTCGCTGAGGAAAGAGGTGAAACGCCCGAGCTCGATCTGACTTTCGGACGAGATCTTGCGCATGCGCCGGCCGATGCGGATGATCGGCAGGATCGCGACGGGAAAGATGAAGAAGGTCACCGAGGCCAGGATCCAGTCCTGGTAGAACATCACCGCGATCAAGAAGGCCAGCGTGAACAGATGAAGGCCCACCCCGGTCAAGGCATCGGAGACCGCGTAGCGCAGCCGCGCCACGTCATTGGTGAACCGCGAGATCAGCTCGCCCGTCGGACTGTCATGGAAGTAGGCAAGATCGGCATTGATGATGTGATGATAAAGGCGGCATTGCACATCGGCGATCACGCGCTGCCCGACCCAGTTCATCGAGACGTGCTGGCCGTAGGTTGCGATCCCCTTGGCGAAAAAAATACCGAACACGATGCCCGCCGCCCAGTAGAGCTGGTCGGTGTTCTGCTCGGTCAGCATCTGGTTGAAGAACGGCTCCATGTATTTGGCCATCGCCGCGGTCGAGGCCGCCGCCACCGCCATGCAGATCAGCGAGAATCCGATGATCCAGAGATAAGGGCGCACATGTTCGCCCACGAGCCGGCGGACCAGAGCCCAGGAGGCCGGATCGATGGGTTTGAAGGCGTTCGATTTGCTCAATGAAGAGACCGTTCGTCAATCAGCGCGGCGTGAAAACTATATTAACACCCTTCATAGCGCCATGGCGCGGTCAAGCGCATGCGGCACGTAAGCGCGCCCCGGCGCGCAGGACTTACCCGTCGCGCCCCGGCGCGCAGGACTTGGAAGGCCAGGCGCGCGGCTCCGAATATGCGCTCATTCGGCCATCGGCGCCGGCGCGCGTTTGACGATATGGAACACACCGCCATATCGCGATTGGCGGATTGCCTCGGGCGCCTTGCGGGCAGACAGAAAATCATGCACCGCGCGCGTGCAACCGTCCCAATCTTGGTAGTCGTCGATAATGACGATCCCGCCCGGGATTATTTTGTCGAACAGGTGCTCCAGGCAATCGAGCGTCGATTGGTACAGGTCGCCGTCGAGCCGCAGCACCGCGATTTTCATATCGGGCGGTGCCAGGGGCAATGTCTCGCTGAACCAGCCTTGATGGATATGGATCCATTGATCGGGCCGCGCCGTTGCCCGAACCCTGGCTTCGAACGTGCCCCGGTCGGCCTGAGCATTGTCGTGATAATTCGCCGCTTCGGTGTCCTGCTGCCAGCTGAGTGCCGATTGCCCGTCGATCGGTTCGACCGGCGGCAGTCCCTCGAAGCTATCAAAGAAGTGAAAGGCGCGCGCACCGGGCGCGGTCGTGAGCAGCCCGCAGGCCATCCCGCCTTTCCAGGTGCCGCATTCGACGATAGCACCACCGTCGAGCGCAGGGTTCTCGAGCGTCGTGGCGACCAGATGCAGATTGCCGATATAGCACCGGCGCTTGACCAGAGTGGCGTCACAATTGCGCCGCCACAGAGCCTTGAGGCGCGGATAGTCGAGGGCGTAGCGCAGCCGCTTGCTGGGGTGTCGGGCAAGAACGCGCATCAATAGGTTCACTTTCGCGCCGCGCCGGTGCCGTTGCCGGCTGGTTTGGCGCGATCATAGACCGTAGCGCAGCGTTCGATGAAATCTGCTGCGGGACCCATCAGGTCGAGCCGGCTCTTGACGTTCAGCCAATACCATTCAGAACCCGCGCGTGCGCCCAGATGACGCCGTGCATACTTCCATGCGCGACCGGCGGCGCGTTGGCAGGCGAAGCGCTTGGTTCGCTCCGGCGTCGACGGGTTGTCGCGCAGAAAGTTTGCGAGCGCGAATGTGACGTCCTTGAGCTCGCGAGCGAAATCCTCTGAGACGCGACCCGGTGCATCCTCCGGCAGGTAAGCGACGAGGGCCGCGACCCTCAAAAAATCCCACTTCGCAGCGAGGCGAAGGGTGAGCGTGTAATCCTGACCGAAAACGATGCGCTCATCACAGCCGCCGACCTCGCGCAGGCAGTCGGTGCGGGCGAGGAACTGGCTTGGATTGAAGAGTGAATTCTTGATCGCGAGCTTGAGCGGCGCCTTCAGCCGCTTGATGTTTGGCGACGGTGGTAGCGGCGCATCCAGGTCTGGCTTCGCATCCGACCGGTAGTCCGCGGCCTCGCCATAGGCAAGGCAGGCGTCGCTGCCGTGCAGCGCCTGCAGCAGCCGGTCGGTCGCGTCATGGGCGAGGAGGTCGTCCGCATCGACAAACTTGAGATACGGCAAGCCCGCCAGCGCGATGGCGCGGTTGGTTGCGTGGGCCGAGCCGTGGTTAGACTGTGCTTCGATCACGGTCGCCGGCCAGCCATCGGTGAGCCGCCGCAGCAGTTCCAGCGAGTTGTCCGTCGACCCGTCGTCGACAAAGACGTATTCGCGCTCAAAATCTCCGCGCTGCGCACGGATCGCCGCCAACACGCCCACAAGATAAGGCGCCTTGTTGTAGACCGGCACGACGAATGAAACGCCGGGCATCTAGCTGGCTTGCGAGGCTGGCATGGCGTCCCCTCATTAGCGGCTAGACCACTTCGCTGCCACCGTTTTCGCAGATCTCCGAATACCGGCCGCGCTGACGCCGCCCCGGCTTGCGAATTCGCCTCTGCTGGCCTATTGCTTGCGAGCCGTCCCATACGCGGAATCGTTGCCCGCCTCGGCCCATAATCCCTCCGTCAGCGAGTGCCCGACATGAAGATCGCCTTCACCCAGCCCGCAATGCCAAAGCTCGGCACGCTCGTCGTCGCCGTGGCCGAGAACCGCGCGCTCACCCCAGCCGCCAAAGCGCTCGACGAGGCCATTGGCGGCGCGCTGCGCCGCGCCATGGAGGTCTCGCGCTTCAAGGGCGCCGCCGACCAGACGCTCGATGTTTTGGCCCCACAAGGGATCGAGGCCGCGCGGGTCCTCCTCGTGGGCATCGGCAAGATAGCCGAATTCGATGCGCTGAAGGCCGAGGCGTTGGGCGGAAACCTCGTTGCCCAGCTGAACGGCGCCGGCGGTGTCGACGCGGCGGTTGAGATCAACGGGCTCGACGACGCCAAGATCAACGAGGCGGAAGCCGCTGCGCGCATCGCGTTCGGCGCCGCTTTGCGCAGCTATCGCTTCGACAAATACCGCACCAAGGAAAAGAAGGACAAGAAGCCGACCTTACGCAATCTCACCCTGATGAGCGCCGATGCGGCCGGGGCGAAGGCGTATTTCGCGCCGCTTGCCGGGATCGCCGAGGGGGTGATGCTGACCCGCGACGTGGTGTCGGAGCCGGCCAACATCATCAACCCAAAAACCTTCGCCAAGGAGGCCAAGAAGCTCGAGCGCCTCGGCGTCAAGGTCGAGACCCTCGACGAGCAGGAGATGGAAAAGCTCGGCATGGGTGCGCTCCTGGGCGTCGCGCAAGGCAGCGCCAACGAGCCTCGCCTGGTCGTCATGCAATGGAACGGGGCAGCCAAGAGCGCCAAGCCGGTCGCCTTCATCGGCAAGGGCGTGACCTTCGATACCGGCGGCATCTCGATCAAACCCGCCCAGGGCATGGAAGACATGAAATGGGATATGGGCGGGGCCGGCGTCGTGCTCGGCCTGATGAAGGTGCTGGCCAAACGGAAGGCCAAAGTCAACGCGATCGGTGTGATGGGAATGGTCGAGAACATGCCGTCCGCCAATGCCCAACGCCCAGGAGACATTGTCACCTCCATGTCGGGCCAGACCATCGAGGTTCTCAACACCGATGCCGAGGGCCGGCTCGTGCTGGCCGATGCGATCTGGTACACCCAAGACCGCTTCAAGCCTCAGATCATGGTCGATCTGGCGACGCTCACGGGCGCCATTATTATCAGCTTGGGGTCCGAGCATGCGGGGCTCTTTTCCAACAACGACCCGCTGGCCGAGCGGTTGATGAATTCGGGCACGGCCGTCGGCGAGACTTTGTGGCGCATGCCGCTCGGCGATGCCTACGACAAACAGATTGATACCGACGCCGCCGACATGAAGAACATCGGCGGCCGTGAGGGCGGCGCGATCACGGCAGCACAGTTCATTCAGCGCTTCGTCAACAAGGTGCCGTGGGCGCATCTCGATATCGCCGGCGTCACCTGGTCGAAGAAGGACAAGCCCACCGTGCCCAAGGGCGGAACCGCCTTCGGCGTGCGCCTGCTCGACCACTTTGTGAGCGCGCATTACGAAAAATAGGGCGCTGAGATCGGAGCGCGCCGGTGAGACCATGACCGATATCGGCTTCTACCATTTGCAGCGATCGCCGCTGGAACGGGCCTTGCCCAAGCTCCTGGAGAAGGTGCTGGAGGCGGGCAAGCGCGCCGTCGTCGTCGCCGGATCGGATGAGCGCGTCGAATCGCTGAACGGCGTCTTGTGGACCTATCGCCCTGACAGCTTCTTGCCCCATGGCAGCGCCAAGGACGGCAACGCCGAAAACCAACCGGTCTGGCTCGCCACCGTCCCGGAAAAACCCAACGGTGCCGACATCCTGATCCTCACCGACGGCGCCACGACAGACAGTTTCGATGGTTTCGATCGTTGCCTGGAGTTGTTCGACGGCAATGACGATGCCGCGGTTACCGCCGCCCGCGAGCGCTGGGCAGAATACAAGGCCGCCAGCCACGCGGTCGTCTACTATCAGCAGACCGAAAGCGGCGGCTGGGAGCAGAAGGCGTGAGCCCGATGCCCATCATGATCGGGTTGGCGCGGTTCCGATGAGCGCGTCCTCCCTCGCCGGCGCATGGCGACTTGAAAGCTTCGTTTTCACCGACGACGGCGGCGGCACGCATACCCCGCTTGGTGAGAGCCCGCATGGGCTGGTGCTGATCACCCCCGACAACTATTTGAGCCTGAGCTTCATGGCGGATGGCCGCCAAGCTTTCGCTGAAAGTAGCCTCTTGGGAGGCAGCGCAGACGAGCGCGCGGCTGCGGCGGCAAGCTATGTCTCGTTTGGCGGGCCGTTCCGTGTCGAGGGCGACGAGGTCGTCGTCGAGGTCGCGGCCGCCTTTCATCCCAATTGGGCCGGCAGCGTCCAGCGGCGGCGCTTCCGCCTCGAAGGCGGCACGCTGACGTTGATGACTGCCCAAGCGATTCCGGTCGACGGCAAGAACCTGATGGGCCAGGCCGTGCTCCGGCGTGCCGCGCTCTAGGGTCTGGACTCAATTAGACGTAACCCGCTGACCTGACTTACTTTTGCCCTGCGGCAAGAGAATCCAGAGCCGTTGTATTTCAATGAGTTATATCTAATTGAGTACAGACCCTAGCGCCGAAAGAAGACACCGTCGAATTGCAGCTGCCGGCCGAGCCGCCGGCTGAAATTGCCCGACAAGACGAGATGAAGCTCGAAGCCCAGCGCATCGAGCTGCTCGAGAACGGCAAGATAGGTCGTCTCGCCCTCGTAAAGCGGCAGCAGCGAAAGCTCGAGCTGGAAGCCTGCAATCCGGTCGAGCACCGCCGTAGCGCCGCGCAAAATCTCCGCCTCGAAGCCCTGGGTGTCGATCTTGACGAAGACCCTTCGGGCCGCCGCACCGACAAGCTCGTCGAACACGACATCGAGGCGCGCGACGGCGACCATGTCGGTGCCCGCCGCAACCGCCTTGGGAAACGCCTGCGTGGTGACGGCAGCCATCGGCTTCAACGAGTTCATGTCGCTGCGGTTCGAAAGATGAAGCGTTGCGTCGCCGGGGGTCTCGCCCAGTGCCATGCGCGCCGCTGCCGTCCAATGGGGATCGTCGGCCACCGCTGCTTGGAGTTTGCCATGCGCGTCGGCGCCAGGCTCAACGGAAATGATCCGTCCGCGATAACCGGCCTCGCGCAGGCCGCGCGCGTACTGCCCCTCATTCGCCCCGATATCGATCACCGCCTCGATACCGTGCAGCTCCAGAAGCTGGACCACGCGCTGGGTTTCATTGTCCACGCGGTCGAGCTTTTGGTGCCTTTTTTTGAGCCCGAACACCGATTGCCGTCCTTTGTATCGCCGTCCTGTGTGATATCGGGCCGAATAGCCGCGATCCCACCGCAGTGAACATGCGCGAAGCTGTGGCGGCCGGCAAGGCGCGGGCGGTTGTCGCGGCCGGGCAGAGCCGTTATAAGCCCCGAAATTCCCGCAATTTCAGAACCCCGAAGGACCCTCGGCCATGGCGCTCGAACGCACGCTCTCGATCCTCAAGCCGGATGCGACCCGGCGCAACATCACCGGCAAGGTCAACGCCATGCTCGAGGATGCGGGGCTGCGCATCGTCGCCCAGAAGCGCCTGCATCTGACCGATGACCAGGCCAAGGGCTTTTATGCCGTGCACAAGGACCGGCCTTTCTACAACGACCTCGTCGCCTTTATGACCTCGGGGCCCGTGGTGGTGCAGGTGCTCGAAGGCGATGGCGCGGTTGCGAAGAACCGTGACGTGATGGGCGCGACCAACCCCGCCGATGCCGCGGACGGCACCATCCGCAAGGCCTTCGCGGAATCGATCGAGGCCAATTCGGTGCATGGCTCCGATTCGGCGGAGAACGCGAAGATCGAGATCGATTTCTTCTTCAGCGCCGACGAAATCGTCGGCTAGGTGGATGGTTCCGAATTTCGTCGCATTGATGCGACGAAATTCGGGGGCTGAATCACACTAGAGCGTCTTCAAGGAAATAGGAATCGCGGGGGATTCCCAATCGGATCGAGATATGATTCTGTATCCGGAGGTTTATCGGGAGGCAGATATGGCACGTGCGTACGGTTTGGATCTGCGCCGGCGGGTTGTCGAGGCGA
>DATKZM010000086.1:0-3710 GCA_035527975.1 Alphaproteobacteria bacterium
CGCCGCCAATCTCGGCGATCCGTCATCGCTCAACGAGAAGGCGCCGCCCATCTACAAGGCGAAGTTCGAAACCAGCAAAGGCACCTTCGTCATCGAGGTTCACCGCGATTGGTCGCCCAACGGCGCCGACCGCTTCTACAATCTGGTGAAGAACGGCTTCTACAACGATGCGCGGTTCTTCCGCGTCATCGACGGCTTCATGGTGCAGTTCGGCATCAGCGGCAACCCGGATCTCTCCGCGGTGTGGCGCGAGGCACGGATCCCGGATGACCCGGTGAAAGAGAACAATGGCCGTGGCATGGTGAGCTTCGCCACCGCCGGTCCCGGCACGCGCACCACGCAGGTGTTCATCAATTTCGGTGACAATTCCATGCTGGATGGACAGGGCTTTTCGCCCTTCGGTCAGGTTGTCTCCGGCATGGACGTCGTCGACTCGCTCTACAGCGGCTATGGCGAGGGCGCGCCGCGCGGCGACGGACCGGACCAAGGACGCGTCCAGAGCCAGGGCAACGCCTATCTGATCACAGACTTCCCCAAGCTCGACTACATCAAGAAGGCCACCATCGAGCAGTAGCTGAAACCGATACGGAAAAAGGAGCCAACACACGTGGCAAATCCGGAAGACACGCTCATCCTCGAGACGAGCAAGGGCAACGTCGTGGTGGAACTCCGCCCCGACCTGGCCCCCAATCACGTGACGCGCATCAAGGAACTGGCGCGTCAGGGATTCTATGACGGTGTCCCGTTCCATCGTGTGATCGAAGGCTTCATGGCCCAGACCGGCGACCCCACGGGAACCGGCACTGGCGGTTCCGGCCAAAAGCTCAACGCAGAGTTCAACGCCGAGCCGCATACCCGCGGTGCGGTGTCGATGGCGCGTGCTCAATCGCCCGACTCCGCCGACAGCCAGTTCTTCATCGTGTTCGACGACGCCACCTTCCTCGACCGGAAATACACTGTCTGGGGCCGCGTGATCGAAGGCATGGAGAATGTCGATGAGATCAACAAGGGCGAGCCGCCGGCAAGCCCCGACAAGATCGTATCGGCGAAAATCGGCGCTGACGCGTAGAGGCTGACGAGGCTGACGATGCAACAAGGGGGAACGCCCATGTGGTTGCCAGGTCTTCTCTTCACGCTGGTGGCGCTCGTCGCCGGCGGCATGATTGCGTTGCAAGCCCCCATCAACGCCGAGGCGGCGACCCGCCTCGGGCACCCGATCTCCGCGGCCACCATGTCGTTTTGCGTTGGCACGATCGCGCTGATCGCATTGACGGTGCTGTTCGCGCGGAACAGCACCAATCTCGGTGTCTTGCAGACCATGCCGCTTTACATGCTTCTCGGCGGCGGTCTGCTCGGCGCGGTCTATGTCACCGTGAACCTGGTGCTGGCGCCGAAGATTGGTGTGGCCGCGATCATGGCACTCGGCATTGCCGGCCAACTGGTCACCGCGCTCCTGCTCGACCGCTTCGGCATGTTCGAGCTTTTGGCGCGCGAAATGAGCGTGGGCCGCGTGACCGGCGCCGTCTTGGTTTTGGTCGGCGCGCTCATGGTGCGGCTACTCTAGCCGGCACGTCCCCTTGCGCACAGACCTTTTCGATTTCGAACTTCCCGAAGAGCTGATCGCGCTCAGGCCCGCGCAGCCGCGCGATGCCGCGCGATTGCTCGTGATCGAACCGGGCGCGCAGGCGCAGCTGGCCGACAAGCGCATGACGGATCTGCCGAACCTGCTGGCATCAGGCGACGCGCTGGTATTCAACGACACCCGCGTGATTCCCGCGGCCTTGAAGGGCGTACGCGCGCGGGGCGAGACGACGGCCCAAATCTCGGCGACACTGATCGAACGCCTGGATGACCATCGCTGGCAGGCCTTGGCGCGGCCCGCCAAGCGGCTCGAGCCGGGCGACCGTATCCAGTTCGGCGAGAACGGGAAGGCATGCGCGCTTGGATGCCTCGACGCGACAGTGGAAGCGAAGGGCGCGGACGGTGAGGTGACTTTGGCCTTCGAGCTAAGCGGGCCGGCGCTGCATGATGCTATCGAAGCGCAAGGCGCCATGCCGCTGCCGCCCTATATCGCTGCGCGGCGTGCGGCGGACGACCAGGATCGCAGCGACTATCAGACCACCTTTGCGCGGGAAGAGGGGGCCGTGGCCGCGCCCACCGCGGGGCTGCATTTCACCGATGCCCTGATGCAAGAACTCGAGGCACGGGGAAACTCCTGCCAGTTCGTGACCCTGCATGTGGGCCCTGGCACCTTTCTACCCGTGCGTGCCGAGGACACGGAAGAGCACAAGATGCATGCCGAATACGGCGTCGTGAGTAATGAGGTCGCCTTTGCTCTGAACGCGATAAAATCGCGCGGCAACAAGATCGTTGCCGTCGGCACGACTGCCTTGCGGCTGCTGGAAAGTGCGTCCGATGAGTTCGGCACCCTGAAGCCGTTCGCGGGCGAAACCGACATCTTCATCACGCCGGGCTATCGGTTTCGCTTCGTGGATCGCCTGGTGACGAATTTCCACTTGCCGCGCTCGACCTTGTTCATGCTGGTGGCCGCGTTCTCGGGGCTGGACACCATGAAGCAGGCTTATGCCCATGCGGTGCGTGAGCGTTATCGCTTCTATTCTTACGGCGATGCCTGCCTGCTCTCCCCGGCGGAGGGCATATGAGCGATGCATTCACCTTCGCGGTGAAGGCACGGGACGGGTGCGCGCGCACCGGCGCCATCACCACCCCACGCGGGGCGATCCGTACGCCGGCCTTCATGCCGGTCGGCACCGGCGCCACCGTCAAGGCGATGTTTCCCGAAGACGTGGCCGCAACCGGCGCCGACATCATCCTCGGCAACACCTATCATTTGATGCTGCGGCCGGGCGCGGAGCGGATCGCACGGCTCGGCGGGTTGCACAAGTTCATGCACTGGGACAAGCCGATCCTCACCGATAGTGGCGGCTATCAGGTGATGTCGCTGTCCAAGCTTCGGAAGATCACGGAAGAGGAGGTGACCTTTCAGTCGCATTTGGACGGCGCCACCATTGCACTGACGCCGGAGCGGGCCATCGAGGTGCAATGCTTGCTGGGCAGCGACATCCAGATGGTGCTGGACGAGTGCACACCGTTTCCGGCGACCCGCGACGAGGCAAAGAAGTCCTTGGATCTGTCCATGCGCTGGGCGGCACGCTCGAAGACCGCCTTCAAGGCGCTGAGCGCGCCGGGACAGGCCTTGTTCGGCATCGTGCAAGGCAGCGTCTATCCAGAGCTGCGCGAGAAAAGCGCCAACGCGCTCATCGACATTGGTTTTTCCGGCTATGCGGTCGGTGGGCTTGCGGTGGGAGAGGGCCAGGAGGCCATGTTCGACATGGTCGCGGTCACCACCGCGTTTCTTCCCGAAGACCGACCGCGCTATCTGATGGGTGTCGGCACGCCCCAAGACATGCTCGGCGCCATCGCCCGCGGGATTGACATGTTCGACTGCGTGATGCCGACGCGGGCAGGGCGGCATGGCCAGGCGTTCACGTGGGCCGGGCGTGTGAATTTGCGCAATGCCTGTCACGCCGACGATGCAAGCCCGCTCGATTCTGAAATCAACTGCCCCGCCGCGCAGTATAGCCGCGCCTATCTGCATCACCTGGTGAAGTCGGGCGAGTCGCTCGGCGGCATGCTGCTCACCTACGCCAATGTTCAATTCTACCAAGAGCTCATGGCGCGCGCGCGCG
>DATKZM010000087.1:0-59129 GCA_035527975.1 Alphaproteobacteria bacterium
CTATTTGACCGCCAAGATTTTGTCCGCCGGTTGGGCGCGGGTTGCGCCGTGGTGCGGCGCACCACAAGCCGCGCGCAACGACGCCGGCGGACAAAAGATGGCGGCCTTCGGTGGGGCCGATTGGCCCTCCGGCCGCGTTACGCGGGCTTGCCCGATGCGCTGCATCGCGCCGCGCCGCGTGCCTAACCTGAGGGCCAATCCGCCGCCATCAAATGGGGCAATATCACTGAGACTTGGTATTAGGCTTCTTGGCGTGCCGGGCCATCAAATGGCGCTGCAATGCGTTAAACCGGAAGACCGCTTTTAGATCATCAAGCTTGCCGGACAGCGCAACCATCAACGGCGGCGCCGTCTTGATCGCGGCGAATTGAAACGCTGCCGTTCCATCGATCCGCCCTGCAACCAACGCAATGTGACCCCTTCCTGTGGCCGAGCCGCCTTCCGCAGCGAGCGTCAGATCTTTGACCTCACCCACTCCATTCACGAAAGTCACCTTGCCATCGAGCCGGTCGAACTTGGTCGTGCCGGTCGACATGCCCTCGGTCAGCAGGTTGATCAACCCAATCGCATCGGCCTGGCTTGCGATGCGCCGGTTGATACCGGCGAGATCGAAGCCCGCAACAGCCCCGTCACGCATCTTGATCGTAATCGTGCCGTTAAGTCCCGCGACCAAGCCATGAACGCTGGCGCCGCGCGCTTTCACCGCCGCATCGATATTGAGCTTGCCGGCGCGAAAGGCGGCCTCGGGGAACAGCTCCCCTGCCTTGGTCAGATCGGCGGCTCGCAGGGTCAACACCGCATCGACGAGCGTCGCCTTCTCCGAGCGCAGATTGGCGCGCATCGAGAGATCGCCACCGAAGATCCGACCGCCGGCACGCTTGATATTCAGCGCACCGTCGCGCAGCTCGAACTCGATCAGCGGCTGCGTGATCTTGTGCCGGCCAATGCTCACGGTCGCGGGGCGCACCACCAGATTCGCGTCCAGCAATTTAAGCCCATCGAGAATGAGGGTTTCCTTCGGTAATCCCTTCGGCCAATGAAATCCGTTTGATGCGCCTGAACCCGAGGCAACAAGCGCTGCCGGTGCCGCCAGCAGCTGCTGGATCGTCAGATTACCTGTCTTGATCTCGCCCGTGATCAGCGGCCGGGCCCGCGCAATCTCGATAGCACCGACGGCCGACAGCGCAACGCCGCCAATAGCGACCTTGAGCTCCGAGAAATCCGCCTTCGCGAGATCACCGCGGACTATTCCACTCATGCGAACCTGGCCAATGCGAGCATCCGCGGGCAGACCCGTGACCGCCAGGGCGGCCAGAACCTCCTCGGCTTGCGGGTGCGCCAGCGCAAAGCGGAAGCCATATTTGGTCCTTGCCAAGCTCGGCACGAAATCGCCGTCGAGGCTTATCCGCCCGCCGGCGGCGGCGACCGTCGCCTTGAGTTTCGCACCGGCCTTCGTACCGGTAATGGTGCCCTTTGCCAGCACGGTTCCTAGTCGATCGAGCGCCGCATTTGCCCCGAGACCAAACAGTGCCAGCGCGTTCGACAATGTCGTCGTACTACCGTCGAAGGTAAGGTCGAGCTTGGGCTGATTGCCGTCGTCGGTGATGGTGCCGCGGATCTCGCCGCTGACACCGCCAAGGTCCGCGACCCGGGCTTTGGTCAAAGTCAGGACCCCGCGCTCGAACCTTCCGGTTGCCTGAGCCGCGCTTGCCGTCCGGCCCTCATAGGCCAGCCGCGCGACGCGGATTGCGAATACGGCGTCGAGCTGCTTGCGCCAGTCGAATGCCACTGCAGGCTTGGGTGCCTTGCCGGCAATTTTCGGCTTTTTTTCTGGCGTGCCCTTCGGCTTGCGCGTGGTCATGACCGGCGGCGGTCTTTCACGCGGCATGTAGGCGCTCATGTCGATGCGATCGGCGCTCGCATCGATGCTAAGCCGCGGACGTTTGCCAAATTCGAGCGCCAACCTGCCTTCGATTCGCGACGTGTCGACATCGAGCTTGGTATCGTGGAGCGTAATCCCGCGCGGAGTGATCGTCAGGCGGCCGCTTGCAGAGGCACGCCGCAGGCGCGCAGCCGGAACACGCGACGTGTCGAGGCCAAGCCAATCGAGCGTGCCGCGCAAGTTGCCCGCATTCAAATTGAAACCGCCCACGAAATGGTCCTTGGTCGGCGATGCTGCGCTGGCGCCAACCAGTTGGAGATCGGCGGCGCCCGGTAACTGCGCGGTCAGCGAATGAAGTTGGACCACTCCCTTTTCCAACCGCCCGCGCAGATGCAGATCGCGGATGATTTCCTTCCGGAAGATCAAGGCGTTGACCTTTACTTCCACCGTAAGCGCGCTTGTGCCCGCCAGTGCCGGCAGACGCAGCGACGACTTGCCGGCATCGCGGGCCATGCGTGTCATGACCTCATCGAGGTCAAGCCGATTGAATGCGAGCGACACGCGGTATCGGGGCTTGGCGGTCAGGCTCGCGTCGAACTGACCGCTAGCCTCGACTTCGCCGATGCGGATCTTGAGCCCACCGACACTCGCTTCGGTACCGACCACGGTCAGGTCGGCTGACACCGACAATTTTTCCTTCAGCCACTCAATTTCGGCCTTGCCGAGCGGGAACTTGGGCGCCAGCGCACGCACGAACTGGTGCGGCCGCGCGCCGCTTAGCGAGATTTTGCCCGACAGCCGTGGTCCCCGATCGCCAAGCGAGGCCACGCCGCGATAGCGAAGCCGCGAGGCGCTGTCCAAATGTCCGATATCAAGCAGCACCGCATAGAGCCCGCCTGATTGGCGGGTGAACGATCCGCGGGCGTTCAGCCGTGAGCGGCCCGCCTGCACAGTCCCCTTGAAGAGATACGGCGCACCGGCGTCACCTCCGTTTATGGAAATTTCAGAACCGCCGACGGAAAAATCCTGCCCCAGCGCGTGGTTGCGATACCGTATCGTGCCGCCACGAAGGGTCAGATCATCGATCAGTTGGCGTTGGCCGAAGGATTGCCGCGACCCGCTCAACAGCCAGTTCGGCTTTCCGTTGGCAAGGATCTCAAGCGAGATCTCCGGCTTTATGAGAACCACGCCGGTGCCGACGATGCGCCCCCGCAACAGCTGCCAGAGGGCCAGATCCATCTGCAGAGTACCGACGCGCGCGAGCTCGCGGCCCGCGCCGCCTTTGATGTTAGCGATCCGCACGCCGTTCGCGCGCAACGACGGTGCCGGCAGAAGCCGCAACGAAACCTCGCCATCAATCGCCACGCGGCGCCCAGTCGCGGTCTCAAGTTCGCGTGCGATGTCGGCCTTGTAGTCCTCCCAGTCGATAAAACTCGGTCCGACAAGGGCCGCAAGGACCGCGATCACGACTAGCGCGACCAGAGCGTATAGGGTCTTTTTCAAGCTAGCTCCATCGGTAGGCTCGGCCGCCCTCTTGGTGCCCATCTTAACCACGCCGCCAGAACCGCGCGTGATCCTAGCATGTTACGAGGCGGGGCTCGCCTTTCGTGCATGCTTTGGGTTGGCTCACATATCAGGCCGGCAACCACCGCACACAACCCCTGTAATCCTTGAACCCGCCCACCTCATTGAGCGATAAGGCGGCTCGATATCGAAATCGAATTCCGCACCTGATAATCGGGCCCATGTCCATAGCAGCGGTCGCAAAGGGACTAACCACCTTCATCGTACCGCCGCGTTGGCTCAACCGCGCGGAGGGGCGCACTCTGTCGGCGCGCTACTGCTACTCGGTCTATATGCGCCATATCGTGCGTCTTCATGCCGTCGGCGCCGACACCGACCCCAGAACGATTGCCGAAATTGGCCCCGGTGCATCGATCGGGACCGGGCTCGCAGGGCTAATCGCCGGTGCCGATCGATATCACGGCTTTGACATAAAGGCGTATGGCTCGAGCCCGCGCAGCCTTGCGGTGTTCGACGAGCTCGTCGTGCTCTTCAAGGCCCGCGCGCCAATCCCCGGAACGGATGAGTTCGCGCGTATCAAGCCCGCGTTGCCGGATCTCGCGTTCCCTGGGCACATATTGACTGAGCAGCGGTTGGCGCGCGCATTGAGCGATGAGCGGCTGGCGCATCTACGGGCGGCCCTGACACCAGAGGGCATGGCTGTACATGGCGCCACTGTTTCCTATGTCGCACCGTGGTTCGAAGCCAGCCAAGTCACGCACGCAAGCGTCGACTGGATTTTCTCCCAAGCCGTCATGGAACATGTCGACGATCTTGCAGCAACCTACGCGGCCTGCCGGGACTGGCTGCGGCCGGGCGCGGCGATGTCGCACCAGATCGACTTCAAGTCGCACGGCACGGCCACGGCGTGGAACGGCCACTGGGCCTATTCCGCCCTCACCTGGCGCATGATCCGGGGGGCGCGTGGCTATCTAATCAACCGCGCACCGCATTCCCGGCATCGCGCGGCGCTCGCCGCGGCCGGATTTGAGATCCTGGAAGATCAGCCGGTCAAGCGCGACGACGGCCTCGGGCGGGCGCGCCTTGCATCGCCGTTTCGTGATCTCGGCGACGACGATCTGACGACAGCGGGCGCTTTCATCATTGCCCGTGCTCCAGCCTGACCAAACGGCCCGGCCATGCCCCCCATAGCCCGGTGACCGCCCCGCGGCGGTTCATGTGCATCATTTCAGGCAGCCACAGTTGCCGCAGGCGGCGGCTTCTCCTATGAGAGCGCGCTAACCCCATCCATCGGCCCCACGCAGAGGATCGATCTCATGGCCAAGCTGCCCCCCGAACCCACCGGTTTCCGCGCCAGGGTCGCGGCGTTCATGGAGACCGCGCGGGTTCAGACCGTTATCACCGCGGTCATTGTATTCAATGCGGTGACGCTCGGCCTGGAAACATCCGCCACGGTGCGCGGCGGGATCGGCCAGACGCTCGATCTGGTCGACGACATCATCCTTGGAATATTTGTCGCCGAGTTGTGCCTGAAGATATTCGGCCAGGGCTGGCGCTTTTTCACCCATGCCTGGAACCTCTTTGATTTCGTGATCGTCGGGATCGCTTTGGTGCCGTCCTCGGGACCGCTCTCGGTGCTGCGGGCCTTGCGCGTGCTGCGGATCTTGCGATTGGTGTCCGTCGTGCCGGCGATGCGGCGCGTGGTCTCCGCCCTTCTCTCCGCGATTCCCGGGGTCTCTTCGGTGGTGCTGCTGATGTTGCTGGTCTTCTACGTATTCTCGGTGATGGCCACGAAACTCTTCGGCGAGGCATTCCCGAAATGGTTCGGCACGGTGGGTGAATCGATGTATTCGCTGTTTCAGATCATGACCCTGGAAAGCTGGTCGATGGGCATCGTGCGCCCGGTGATGGAGCAGTTCCCCAATGCCTGGGTGCTCTTCGTCGGCTTCATCCTGATCACCAGCTTTGCCGTACTCAACCTCTTCATCGCGGTGATCGTTAACGCAATGCAGGAACAGCATGCCGCGGAAGCCGACGAGGAACGCCAAGCGATAGAAGAGATCGCCCACAAGGAGCGCGAGACGATCAGCACCGAAATCGCCGCCCTGCGTGCCGAACTCGCCACGATCCGAAAGCTGGCGGAATCGACGAAGAGCTAGTAGGCAAGACAGGTAGCTGGGATCAACGAGCTGGAAAGATACTGCGATGCGCTTTTCCGATGCCCAGAACGTGCGCGATCTGCGCGCCCTCGCCAAGCGGCGGCTGCCGAGCATCGTCTTTGATTACATCGACGGGGGCGTAGAGGACGAAAAAGGTCTCGCCCACAATCGCCGCGCCTTCGACAATGTCCGCATCGTGCCCCGCTATCTGATCGACATCTCAAACCGAAATTTAGGTCACAGCTTCTTCGGCCACGACTACGATCTGCCTTTCGGCATCGCACCGACGGGGCTGAATAATCTCGCCTGGCCGGGCGCCGATCTGGCCCTTGCACGCACGGCGGCCGAGGCAAACATCCCCTTCGTGCTCAGCACCGCATCGACCACGTCGGTCGAGAAGATCGCAGCCGCGATCCCTGAGCATACCTGGTTTCAGCTTTACGTCCCGCACGACCAGCCGGTGCGCGAGGATCTTCTGAAACGCGTCGAGGCGGCGGGCGCGCGGGGCCTCATGGTGACGGTCGACATCCCGCTCGCCGCAAAGCGCGAGCGCGACAACCGCAACCGCTTCACCCTGCCCTTGCGCCCGAACCTCGCGGTCATCGCGAGCGCAATCGCGCATCCGGCCTGGGCAATGCAGCTCCTTCGCCATGGCTCGCCGCGATTTGAGAATCTCGCGCCCTACACCGATCCCAAGGCTGGCGCCCAGTCGCTCGCCAGTTATGTGATGCAGCAGCTCTCGCCGTCGCTTAGCTGGGAGACCTTCGACTGGGTGCGCGAGACCTGGAAGGACAAGCCGCTGCTGATCAAGGGGCTGATGTCGGCCGAAGACGCCGAACTCGCGCATAAGCACGGCGCCGACGGCATCGTGCTTTCCAACCACGGCGGCCGCCAGCTCGACAGCGCGCCCGCGCCGATCGAAATGTTGCCCGAGGTGTGCGAAGCGGTCGGCGACCGGCTGGTGATCGCGCTCGACAGCGGCGTGCGGCGCGGGGCCGATATCGTCAAGGCGCTGGCGTTGGGTGCTGATTTCGTCTTCGTCGGCCGTGCCACGCTTTACGGCGTCGCAGCGGCCGGCCAGCGCGGCGCGGAAAAGGCGCTCGGTTTTCTGCGCGACGAACTCGACCGCTGCATGGGCCAGATCGGCCGCACCTCGATCGACCAGTTGCCCGATGCGGAACTCTGGGTCGACGTGCCGCACCCGGTGCCGTAAAGACCTTCGATCGACCTATCGGCCGAAATGCTGCCATTCATTGGACGGCTCGGACGAGCCGCCGACGGAGCCTTCGGTCTCCGCCGGCGGCTAATATTTTCGCATTTGGCAGACTGCACCTACGAGCGTTGCAGCGTCCGCGGCAGGATGCGGTGCCCGCAGAAGCCGTTGCGCTGCACGATAACGTAACGCGTGCCGCGGATGAAGCGGACGATAACCTTGTAGCGCTTGATGCCCTGGCAGGCCGAGAAAGTGAGAAACTTTGCGCAGCGCGGCAAGAAGGTCTGGGTGTTTTGATAGCGGACGTTCTTATAGCCCGCAAAGCGCAGCTTCATCGTTTCCCGGCGGACGCTTATGCGCGGCCAGGCACAACGGTTGACCAGGTGCTGGCGCCCCACATGCGGGCGAACAGGGGACTTGAACTCGGCATTGCCGGCACCGGTTGCTGCCGATGCGCTGCCGGCGGCGGCCAGCGTGGCGCCGGCAAGGGCAAGAGCGATCAGGGTCTTCATGGCGGTTCTCCTTCGACTGTGGCGCGACCGGCGGAGTTGGGCGTCTGGCCGCGACGATGAGGGACGTACCTGTCCGGTGATCGACAACGGCTGGATGCCTGCCGATCGTTCGCCGAGGAGATTGATCCTTGCACCTTGAACCGGATCTGAAGGGCCCGTTCATGCGACGTTCACCGGCAACAGGCACCGCCAAAATCGAATGGAACGCCGCGCCGAAGATCAGAACTGCGAACTCGGTAAAATTCGCCGTCTAGGGAGCCGGAGGATATTCGGAGGCGGTGCGGGCCCTACATCCGGACGATCTTGCCCGGGTTCATCAGGTTGTCGGGGTCGATGGCGTGCTTGAGCGCACGCATCACCGAGACCGCATCGCCGCCGTGCTCGGCGACGAGAAAATCCATCTTGCCCATGCCGATACCGTGCTCGCCCGTGCAGGTGCCCTCCATGGCCAGCGCCCGCATCACCAGGCGTTCGTTCAGCGCGTTGGCGCGTTCCAGTTCCTTGGGGTCGTTCTCATCGGCGAACAGCACCAGATGGAAATTTCCGTCACCGACATGCCCAACGATCGGCGCCACCAGGCCGTTCTCCTTGATGTCCTTTTGCGTTTCGGTGATGCATTCCACCAGCCGCGAGATCGGCACGCACACATCGGTCGCCATGATCGACACGCCCGGCCGCATCGCCATGGCGGCATAAGCGGCGTCGTGGCGCGCCTGCCACATCTTGTTGCGGTCCTCGAGCTTTTCCGTCCATTTGAAGTCGCCGCCGCCGAAATCGTCGGAGATCGCCTTCACCATCTCCGCCTGCTCGCGGGCCGAGGCCTCGGTGCCGTGAAACTCCAGAAACAACGTCGGCTCAACCGGGAAATCCGTTTTTGAATAGTTGTTTATTGCCTCTATTTGAACTTCGTCGATAAGTTCTATGCGGGCAATCGGGATGCCCGACTGGATTGTGGCGATAACGGTGTTCACGGCGCTTTCGAGATCGGGGTAGTTGCAGACCGCCGCGGTGATCGATTCCGGTATGCCGTAAAGCCGCAATGACACTTCGGTAATCACGCCAAGCGTGCCTTCCGATCCCACGAAAAGCCGTGTCAGGTCGTAGCCGGCCGCCGATTTGCGCGCGCGCTTGGCGGTGCGGATGATCCGGCCGTCGGGAAGCACGACCTCTAGCGACAGGACATTTTCGCGCATGGTGCCGTAGCGCACCGCATTGGTCCCCGATGCGCGGGTCGCGGTCATGCCGCCCAGCGAGGCGTCGGCGCCCGGATCGATTGGAAAGAACAATCCGGTGTCGCGCAGATACTCGTTGAGCTGCTTGCGCGTGACGCCCGGCTGGACACGGCAGTCGAGGTCTTCGGAATTGACCTCCAGCACGTTGTTCATATGGCTGAGATCGACGCAGATGCCGCCCTGGAGCGCGCCGACATGCCCCTCCAGCGAGGTGCCGGTGCCAAAGGGCACAACGGGAACTTTGTGGGCGGCGCAGATCTTCACGATCTCAGAGACCTCCTCCGTCGACTCCACAAAGGCGACGCCGTCGGGCGGCAGCACCGGGTGGTTGTCCTCGCCCTGGCCGTGCTGCTCACGTACGGCCACGGCGGTTGAAAAGCGGTCGCCGAGGCGTTGCTTGACCGATTTAAGGGCGGCGTCGTAGTTGGCTTCCGGACGATGCTGAACCTTGGCGTCGAGCTGGAGCGACATGGGATCGTGGCCTTTCCGACAGCATTGGGCCACCAGGAACGGCGGCACCGGTTAAGACTAGGCTGCACCCGTGGCACCGGCAAGCCCGCCTGCCAAAAGCCGCGGGCGCCCTGCCCCCTGCCCGGATTGCCTTGCCCGGACGAATGCCGCATCATCGGTCAAATTGCTACCTGACATTGCAAGGTGGAACGGAGCGTCGGCCCCATGGAAACCTTTAGTATCGCCGACAAAGTCGAGTTCAGTGACGCGCGCCAGGTGCGCAAGCGCCTGGTGATGTCCGAGCGCATCGAGATGGAGATGGTGTGCTACGAGCCCGGCCAGCAGACCGTGGAACACCATCACGTGGGACAGGACGAGATATTCCATATCCTGGAAGGCGGCGGCACGGTTCTGGTCGCCGGCGAGCCGGTCCCCGTAAGCGCCGGCAGTGTGGTTTTCATTCCAGCCGACGTGAAGCACTCGGTGGAAACAAGCGATACGCGCCTGGTCATGGTCTTCTTCAAGAGCCCTGGCCGCAGCGCCCGTAAATCCAGCATGACTGAGGAAAACTGAAAGGCCGGAGCAGCGGTTGCCCGCGGCCGTTCGGCGGTTCATGCTGACGACAAAATTCGAGGGAGCACGCCATGCAGTTCGGTATCCTGTTCATATCCCAGCCCAATCTCGAAATTGACGAGTACCCGCATCATTCGGTCCATGCGCGGGTTACCGGCGAGGTGCAGTTGGCCGACGAGCTCGGCTACGACGTAGCCTGGCTGGCCGAGCATCATTTCTCCAATACCTATGGGATCATGCCCGACGTGATGACCTACGGGGCCTATCTCGCGGGGCTCACAAAGACCATCAAGATCGGCACCGGCGTGGTCGTCCTGCCGCTCAACAACCCGGTCCGTGTCGTGGAGAATATGTGCTTCATCGACGTGCTGTCGGGCGGGCGCTTCGTGCTCGGCCTCGGCTCGGGCTACCGCGAGTACGAGTTCCAGGGCCTCGGCGTCGATTTCGAGACGCGCCGCGACATCCAGATCGAGGGTCTGGAGCTCTTGATGCAGCTCCTGACCGAACGCCGGACTTCCTTTGAGGGCAAGACCTGCCGTTCGCTGATCGAGGGCGACCACGAGCTCTTTCCCCATCCGGTGCAAAAGCCCTATCCGCCGCTGACCATGGCGGTCGCCTCCGAGCAATCGATGGCGGCAGCCGCGCGCTATGGCTTCGGCATCATGCTGTCGTCGATCCCCTCGGTCGAGGTTTGTGCAGCACAGGCCGGGCGCTACCGCGAGATGCTGTCGACCACAGAGGAGAAGTACAAAGGCAACCTCGCCCGCGGCGATGTCATCCTCAATCGCTTCGTTTATGTCGCCGATACCGATGAAGCCGCGCGCAAGGAAAGCGAGGAAGGCGTGCTGCGGCATCTGGGCCACTATTTCGGCCAGGGCGACTACGTGAATATGGTCCAGAAGGGCGCCGAAGGCGCCGCCGAGGGTCTCGCGTACGACAAACTGCTGGGCGATGTGGTGATCCACGGCTCGCCTGACACGGTCGCTACGATGATCGAGGAGATGGCGGAAAAGACCGGCATGACCGGTCTCATCCTCCACTACCCGCCTTACTATGGACCCGAACGCATCCGCCGCTCGTTGACCCTGTTCGGCGAGGAGGTGATGCCGCGCTTCCGCAAGGCTTCGAAAACCGCCGCCGCCGAATAGCGCCGGTCCGCCTGAACACCCAACCCTCTTCGCCGGCCCGCTACATTAGGTGCCTGTACATGGGCGCTTGCGCCCGCCCGCGCCTGCCGTCATCTTTCGACAAAATCAAAACAGGGAGGAAGCCGGCATGAGCGGTGCCGCCGATATCTTGCTGCCGACGAGCCTTGTCGGATCCTATCCGCAGCCTGAGTGGCTGGTTGACCGTGAAAACCTGCGCGGCCGGTTCCCGCCGCGGGTGCGCGCGCTGGAGATGTGGCGCGTCGATCCGAAGTATCTTCAGGAAGCCCAGGACGACGCCACACTTATCGCCATCCGCGACCAGGAGCGCGCCGGGATCGATATCATCACCGACGGCGAGATGCGGCGGGAAAGCTACTCCAACCGCTTCGCGACCGCGCTCGAGGGCATCGACATCGACAATCCCGGCACCGCGCTCGACCGCTCGGGCCACCCCAACCCGGTGCCGCGCATTGCCGGCAAGATCAAACGCAAGCATCCCGTGGAGGTGCGCGACGTGGAATTCCTGCGCGCCAACACCAACCGCCAAATCAAGATGACCGTGCCCGGCCCCTTCACCATGGCGCAGCAGGCGCAGAACGACCATTACGGGAACCTGGCCGATGCCGCGATGGACTACGCCGTCGCCGTCAACGAGGAGATCAAGGATCTCTTTGCGGCCGGCGCCGACTACGTCCAGATCGACGAGCCGTATATGCAGGCGCGACCCGAGCCGGCGCGCGAATACGGGCTTGCCGCCCTCAATCGGGCGCTCGACGGCGTGACCGGCACCACCGCCGTCCATATCTGCTTTGGCTATGCGGCGATCATCCACGAGCGGCCCGAGGGCTACTCTTTCTTGCCGGAATTCGAAGACTGCTCGTGCAACCAGGTCTCCATTGAGACGGCCCAGTCTCGTCTCGACTGCAAGGTGCTTGAGACATTGCCCGAGAAGACGATCATCCTTGGGGTCATCGACCTGGAAGACATGACCGTCGAAACGCCCGATCAGGTCGCCGAGCGCATCCGCCTTGCGCTTCCGTTTAAGGACGCCGGCAAGATCATCGTCGCCCCCGATTGCGGCATGAAATATCTGCCGCGCGACGTCGCCTACGCCAAACTGGAGGCAATGGTCGCCGGCACCGCGATCGTCCGCGAGGAGCTGGCGAAGGCCGCACAGTAGCATCCGGCGCGGGCAGACCCATGGAACGCAGCACCGACCGGTTCCTCACCACGCATACGGGCAGCCTGCCGCGTCCTGACGACCTCATCCAGATGATGTTCGCCAAGGAGGAGGGCGTGCCGGTCGACCGCGCCGCGCTAGACGCGCGGATCGCCGCAGCGGTCACCGGCGTTGTGGAAATCCAGTGCGCCGCCGGTATCGACATCGTCAATGACGGCGAGATGAGCAAGCCCAGCTATGCGACCTACGTGAAAGATCGGCTGGCGGGCTTTGGCGGCGAGAGCCATCCGCTGACCTACCAGGACCTCGTCGAGTTTCCCGAGATGGCCGCACGCGTCTTCGGCGATCCCGGCCGCAAGCGCCGCAAGACGCCGGGCTGCAATGCGCCGATCAAGGTCGCCGACCGCGAGGCCGCCCGCACTGACGCCCGCAATTTGCGCAACGCGCTGGCCGGCAAGAATGCGGTCGAAAGCTTCATGAGCGCCGCATCTCCGGGCGTGATCTCGCTTTTCTTCCATAATGGCCACTATGCCAATCACGAGACTTACCTGTTCGCCATTGCTGAGGCGATGCGCGATGAGTACGAAGCGGTGGTCGAGGCCGGCCATGTGCTCCAACTCGACTGCCCAGATCTCGCCATGGGCCGGCATATCCAATTTGCAGACCTGCCACTCGCTGAATTCCGGAAACAGGCGGAGATGCATGTCGAGGCGATCAACCATGCACTCGTCAATTGCGATCCCGCCCGGGTGCGCCTCCATCTCTGCTGGGGCAACTACGAAGGCCCCCACCACTGCGACGTGCCACTGGCCAACATCATCGACATTGCTTTCAAGGCGCGCGCCGGCGGCATTTCCTTCGAGGCGGCCAATCCGCGCCATGCCCACGAGTGGACGGTGTTCGAGACCGTCAAGGTGCCCGACGACATGGTAATGATCCCAGGCGTGATCGAGTCCAAATCGAACTTCATCGAGCACCCCGAGCTGATCGCCCAGCGCATCAGCCGCATCGCCAAGCTGGTTGGCCGCGAGCAGGTGATCGCGAGCAGCGATTGCGGCTACGGCACCTGGGTCGGCCAGGCCGCCGTCGTCCCCGAGATCGTCTGGGCCAAGCTCGCCGCCATGGCCGAAGGCGCGCGGCTGGCCTCGCAGGAATTCTGGCCATAGACGGCAGTCGTCGGCGGAGCGGCGGGTAAGGCGGTGATACTTTTGCTACAGGCGCCCGCCGCGAGTTGAGTATTGCCGCCCCCGTTGACGATCGTCAGCGATCAGTTGTCGCAACCAGTGAGACCTTGGTGGCCTTCGCGCCATCGCTGCAACGCGGCGGCAATCCCATGTTGAAGGTCTCAAAGTGGGGCTGCGACTGGAAGCGCTTGAGCGCCTCTTCGGTGCGGAAGTGCGCAATGTGGGTGAACGACACCCCATCATCGGCCTTGAGCGATGTGTATGACGCATCGGGATCGCCGCAGCCCTCGCCTGTGATACATCGCCTGACTGCCACGGACGCAGGAAGACATCATCTCAACAAACAGGAGCCGCAACCGCCGATGAACGAGCAGACACCTGAGAACGAGCCCGGTTTCGAGACGATCAATCCCGAATGGGGAACCGATTTCGGGCCCCCCATCAGCAAGGCAAAGCGTTACCTTTGGGCCCTGGGATGCGCCGCCTTCGTGCTCGGCTTTCTGGCGTTCGCCATCGTCTCCGGCGGCTCGACCCCGGCCAAGCCGGCAAAGCTCGATACCGGCATCCCGACCTGGGTGCTGTTCGTCCCCTTTGCCGTTCTACTCGTGGTGATCGGGCTCACCGCAGAGCGCATCGCCTTGTGGATCCAGCGGAAGTTCAACTGGAAGCCGGACGTCGACTAGCGCGGGTCCACCGCCACTGGCGGACCCGGTGATCCAGCTCCGGTCTGCGGAACCGAATGCTCAGCCGGTGCGCTGGATCAGGTGATAGCCGAAGTCCGTCTGCACGACATCGCTCACATTGCCGGTTTCAAGCGCAAAGGCGGCCTGTTCGAACTCAGGCACCATCATGCCGCGCCCGAACGAGCCGAGATCCCCGCCCTGGGCCCGCGAAGGGCAGTCGGAATGTTCCGAAGCGAGTGCCGCGAACTCCCCGCCGCCGGCGATCTCGTCCTTCAGTGCGTCGATCTGTTTTTTTGCGTCTTCTTCGCTGCGGTCGCTGTCGGCGCCGAAGCCGATGAGGATATGCGAGGCTGTGATCCGGTCAGTCATTTAGCGTTGCTCCGTGTCCGTATCCGTATCCGTATCCGAAATTGAAATCTTGATTAAATGGCTCCACCACCACGATAAAAGGCGCCAAATGTTCGTTCAACGGCCTGCCGGGCCGGTGCCTTGCTACTGCCCGATCAGGCCGACCGTCCGGGTAATGTCATTGCGAAGGAACCTGACCCAGCTGTTGTAGTTACGGTGGATATACTCGGTCTCACCGCTTTTTCGGTAGAGTAGATTGTGACTGGTTTTGTAGGTGATCGAAAACCGCTTGGGCGTATAGGAAATTGTCACCTCGGCGGTGTGCCGCCGAATGTTGAGTATTGCGATCAGTTGACCGGGTGAAACCGGCCGGACTGCCCAGCCCCGAACGGAACCGGCCGAGATAATCGCCCGCTCGATCTGCCGCATCGTCACACCTGGCCTGGCCGGCAACGGGGCATCGACAATATTGTGGATCGGCTGCATGCGAGCATTTGCGTTGCCGCCGGCGGCAACAGTGATCAAGGTCGACAACATGACGACCGTCGCAGTGCGAATGAAGCCGCGTTTGTCCATGAGTGCCATCGATATCCTCTTAGAAAATCACCCGGGATAGCGCCTGCCGGGCCCACAACTCATTTCGCCGCTTCCTTGCGTTCGGCAACCTTACCATAGCCGCCGCCCGCCGGGGTTTCGATAACGAAGACGTCGCCTGTATTCATCTCAGTGCTGTCCGTGCCGGACAGCTCGGTGCGCGTTCCGTCGGCGCGTTCGACCCAATTGCGTCCTAGCGCTCCCGGCTCGCCGCCCGCGATACCGAAGGGCGGCACGCTGCGGTGCGAGGAGAGGATTGCCGCCGTCAGTGGCTGCAGGAAGCGCAGGCGCCGTGTCGTGCCGTCGCCGCCCCTGAATTGCCCCGCACCACCAGAGCCGCGGCGGATTGAGAAAGCCTCGAGCAGTACCGGAAAGCGCCACTCAAGCACTTCGGGGTCGGTCAGCCGCGAGTTGGTCATATGCGTGTGGACCGCGTCGGTGCCGTCGAAGCCCGGTCCTGCGCCCGAACCGCCGCACACCGTTTCGTAATACTGGTACTCGTCATTGCCGAAGGTAAAGTTGTTCATCGTGCCCTGCGCCGAGGACAGCACACCGAGCGCGCCATAAAGCGTGTCGGTGATTGCCTGGCTGGTCTCGACATTGCCGGCGACGACGGCGGCCGGGTATTGCGGGCTCAGCATCGAGCCTTCCGGGATGATGAGCTCGATGGGCTTGAGGCAGCCGGCATTCATCGGAATATCGTCGTCGACCAGTGTGCGGAAGACATAGAGCACCGCGGCGCGGCACACCGCTGACGGCGCGTTGAAGTTGTTGGGCTGCTGGGGCGAGGTGCCGGTGAAATCGACTTTGGCGGTGCGCGCCGCTTTGTCGATGGAGATCGTCACCTTGATCTGCGTCCCCTGGTCCATCGGATAGGTGAAGCTGCCGGGTTCGAGCACGCCAATGACCCGGCGCACCTGCTCTTCGGCATTGTCCTGGACGTGACGCATATAGGCGTGAACGACGTCGAGCCCGAAATGCGCGACCATCCGGCGCAGCTCCTGGACGCCCTTCTCGCAGGCGGCGATCTGCGCCTTCAGATCGGCGACGTTCTGATAAACGTTCCGAACGGGATAGCGGCCCGAGGTCAGGAGCTCGGATATCTCCGCCTCGCGGAAACGGCCGCGATCGACCAGCACGAAATTGTCGATCAACACCCCCTCCTCCTCGACCGTCGTCGAGTTGGGCGGCATCGAGCCGGGCGTGATACCGCCGATATCCGCGTGGTGGCCGCGGCTTGCGACATAGAAAAGGATGTCGGTGCCGGCATCATCGAATACCGGGGTGATGACCGTGACGTCAGGGAGATGCGTGCCGCCATTGTAGGGCGCGTTCAGCACATAGACATCGCCGGGGTTCATGGCACCCGCGCGCTCACGGATCACCGTCTGCACGCTCTCGCCCATTGAGCCCAGATGCACCGGCATATGGGGCGCGTTGGCGATCAACAGCCCCTCGCGGTCGAAAATAGCGCAGGAGAAGTCGAGCCGCTCCTTCATGTTGACCGAATAGCTGGTGTTCTCCAGCACCGAACCCATCTGCTCGGCAATCGACATGAAAAGGTTGTTGAAGATCTCCAGCATCACCGGATCGACCTGGGTGCCGACGGCGGCAGTACGGGACAGTGGCACGGTGCGGGTCAGCACGACGTGATTGCGGCGCGTCACCTCGGCGCGCCAGCCGGGCTCGACGACGATGGTCGCGGTGTCCTCGCGGATGATGGCGGGCCCGTCAACGGCATGGCCGGGCCCGAGTGTGTCGCGGTCGAAAAGCGGTGTATCGGTGTCCGCCCCTCCGGTGTGCATCGCCACCCGCGCCAACGGATCGGGCCGTGGCTCCACCGCCTCATCAAGCTCCCGGTCCTCAACCTTTTCTGTAACCCCGACAACCTCGGCGGAAACCGCCTCCACGATCAGCGCCTTGTCGGGCACGACAAAGCCGTAACGCTGACGATGCGCCGCCTCGAAAGCCGCGACGATATCCGCAAGCGCCGCGAAATCGACGATCAGGGCCGAGTCGGTACCCTCGTAGCGCAAATGCACTTTGCGGAGCACCGACATATTGGTACCGGCGATGCCCTGGCGGGCCATCTCGGCACGCCCATCCACGGAAATTTCTTCAAGTGATTTCTCAAGAATTCCGATCAAGTCATTTTTTAGCTTGGCTTCAATTGCTCTCTCTCGCATGACCCGCATGTCGGCGAGCCCCATGCCGTAGGCCGACAGCACGCCGCCGAATGGATGCAGAAATACGCGCGTCATGCCGAGCGCGTCGGCGACCAGACAGGCGTGCTGACCGCCCGCACCGCCAAAACAGGCCAGCGTGTATTCGGTGACGTCGTAGCCGCGCTGGATCGAGATTTCCTTGATCGCGTTCGCCATGTTCTCCACGGCGATCTTCAAGAAACCCTCGGCGACCGCGGCCGGGCTGCGCTTGTCACCGCTCGCCGCCCCGATCTCGGCCGCCAGCGCGGTGAACTTCTCGGCTACAACCGCCGCGTCCAGCGGCTGGTCGGCGCGCGGGCCGAATACTTTGGGGAAGAACTCCGGATGCAGCTTGCCGAGCATGACGTTGCAGTCGGTGACGGTGAGCGGCCCACCGCGACGATAGCAGGCCGGTCCCGGATTGGCGCCGGCGGATTCGGGCCCAACGCGGTATTTGGAGCCGTCGAAAACGCAGATCGACCCACCACCCGCCGCCACCGTATGGATTTGCATCATCGGCGCGCGCATGCGCACCCCAGCGACCAGCGTCTCGAAGGCGCGCTCGTACTCGCCGTTGTAATGCGAGACGTCGGTCGAGGTCCCGCCCATGTCGAAACCGATGATCGACGAGAAGCCCGCCATGCCGGCCGTGCGCACGGCCCCGACGATGCCCCCCGCTGGTCCCGAGAGGATGCTGTCCTTGCCCTGGAAGAAGCGCGCATCGGTGAGCCCGCCATTCGACTGCATGAACATGAGCCGTGTCCCCTCGCCCAGCTCGCCCGCCACCCGGTCGACATAGCGGCGCAGGATCGGCGAGAGATAGGCATCGACCACCGTCGTATCGCCACGCCCGACAAGCTTCATCAGCGGGCTTGCCTCGTGGGAGATCGACACTTGCGTAAAGCCGACCTCGCGCGCCAGCGCCGCCACTGCGCGCTCATGATCGTGGAAGCGGTAGCCGTGCATGAAGACGATGGCGGCCGAGCGGATGCCGGCGCCGTATGCCGCTTCAAGGTCGACACGGGCGCGCTTCAGATCGAGCGGCGTTAGAACCTCGCCGCGCGGGCCGATGCGTTCGCGCACCTCGACAACCTGTTCGTACAGCAGCTCGGGCAGCTTGATGTGACGGTCGAAGAGACGTGGCCGGTTCTGGTACCCGATGCGAAGCGCATCGGCAAAGCCCTCGGTGATGACCAGCAGCGTGCGTTCGCCCTTGCGCTCGAGCAGCGCATTGGTCGCCACGGTCGTCCCCATCTTGACGGCGTCGACGGCGTCGCCGGGGATCGGCGCGCCCTGCGCCACGCCGAGCAGCTCACGAATGCCCTGAAGCGCCGCGTCCTCGTACTGTTCGGGATTCTCGGAGAGCAGCTTGTGGGTCACGAGCGCGCCGTCGGGACGCTTGGCCACCACATCGGTGAAGGTCCCACCGCGGTCGATCCAGAACTGCCAGCGCTCGGCGGTGTCGTTCATATCAGCACTATAGTATCGACAGCTCGGCGTTCAGCAACTCGGTGACCAGCATATAGCCCGGCTTGTGGGTGATGCAGAGCGGCGGCTTGGCCTTTTCCACGATCGCCTGCGGAGTGACGCCGCAGGCCCAGAAAACCGGCACCTCACCCTCCAGCACCGGCACCATCTCACCGAAGTCGGGCTTATGGACATCGGCGATGCCGATCGCGGCGGGATCGCCAAAATGGATGGGCGCACCATGCACATTTGGAAAGCGCGAGGTAACCTGGATGGCCCGGATCGCCTGTGCCGGCGTCAGCGGCCGCATCGAAACCACCGTCGGCCCGTGATACCGGCCGGCCGGCCGCGTCTCGATATTGGTGCGGAACATCGGCACCTCGCAGCCGCGCTCGATATGGCGCATCGGCACGCCGGCCTGGACCAACGCCTCCTCGAAGGAAAACGAGCAGCCGAGCACGAAGGCGACCAGGTCATCGCGCCAGAGGTGGCGGATATCGGGCACGTCCTCCACCGCCACACCGTCGCGGAAGACCCGGTACATCGGCACGTCGGTGCTGATGTCGATATCCTCGCCCAGCTCCGGCAGGCGCGGGTCGCCAGGCTCGCCAAGACCGATCAGCGGACAGGGCTTGGGATTGAGCCGGCAGAACCGCACGAACTCCTCCGCCCAGTCGGCCGGCAGGATGGCGACGTTGCCTTGCACGATCCCGGGCGCGGCGCCCGCCGTCTGGCCTTGGAAGTCGCCGCGCCGGATCGACTGGATCATTTCGCGCGCGCGGGTGCGGGCGTGTCCGGGATCGGAGCGAGCCCGGTCGATCGGGGATGTGTTCATGGCTGCGTCGCGTGCAGCCGCCCGGCGGCCGCGCGGAAGCTCCCAAGCCGGGCGTCCCACACGAAGGTCTCAAGGTTCGTCAATTTCATGGCCGGCGCCGCTGATCCACGTGATCGTCCAAATCCGAACGCGTCATTTAAATCCGTAAAGCTTCGCGGGGTTGTCGACCAGGATCTTCGCCCGGGTGGCCGCGTCGGGCGCCCACATGGCCAGCATGTCAAGCAGTTCGCCGTCATTGGGCATCGCGATCTGGACGAGGGGATGCGGCCAGTCGCTCGCCCACAACATGCGGTCCGATGCCGCTTCGACAAGCGCGCGCGCGAGCCCGGCCACATCGGCGTAAGGCGTGTCTCCGCGTGCGGTCATACGGTACGGCCCGGAGAGCTTGACCCAGGCCTTGCCGTCGCCGACAAGCGCGAGCAGCGAGCGAAACCCCGGATCGTCAACCCCCTTGCTCGCCGACATGTGGCCCATATGATCGATCACGACATCGACCGGCAGCTTGTCGACGATACGCCAGAATTCCGGGCAGTCGGATACGTCGATGAGCAGCTGGATATGCCAGCCCAAGCCTTTGATCTTGTCGGCCAGCCGCCCAAGCATGGTCAGGCTGATCCCACCCTTGTAGAGCAAATTGACCCGGATACCGCGCACGCCGGCCCGATGCAGCGCCTTCAATTGTTTGTCCGAGACGCCGATATCGACCACCGCGATGCCCCGGAAAGCGTCGCCGGCCTCGGCGAGCGCGTCGAGCATTGCCGTGTTGTCGGTTCCGTAGACGCTAGGCTGCACCAGCACGGCGCGATCGAAGCCGAGGACCTTCAGGAGACGCCGGTATTCCGATAATGGAGCATCGGGCGGCGTGTAGGTCCGCTCTTCGTTCAATGGGTATCGCTCGGATGGGCCGAAGACATGCGCGTGCGCATCACACGCCCCCGCCGGAATCGTGATCTGCGGACGTCTTGGCGCAGGGTCGGGGCCCTGGCAAATCGGCGCGTGTCCGCTCGCCATGCCTCCCTCGTATCGTTGTAGGCCGGACCACCTTTGCGGCTGCGACCGAACGAGGTCCTGAACCTAGCGCAATTTCGAATGCCGAAACTAGTGGCGACAACCAGATATCCACCACATTCGCGCGATGCCCAGTGGCGCGGCGATGCGATTTCCTGTAGAAGGCAACGGGGTGCTACGCAAAGCCACCATGCGCCCGGGGCAAGAACAAAAAGGTGGTCTTACATGACTAATTTCTTGGTTTGGGGTATCGCGGTGGTCGTCGCCGCACTGGCGGCGCTGGTGCCGCAGCAGGCCGCCGCACAGTCACCCGCGGGTAACGGGGTGGTTAGCGGCAAGACGTTCGCAAACATCGGCCGCGGCGCGACGGTCAGCGTTGAGCCGGAAGACAACACCGATCTCAACCTGCGCCTTCGCCCGATCATCGCACGGGCTCTAAGAGCGCGTGGGTACCGGGTCGCGGAAAACGCCGCCGTCCGGTTTATCTATAACGCCGACACACCGGAGACGCGGCGGGCGAAAACAAATCTGCGCCGTTCAGCCGAGCGTGGGAGCGACGTCAATCGCGATCCGCGCCAGAGCACCGGACCGATGCGTAATCCGCTCATTCGCCAGGGCCTCAATCTGTCCAGCCGGCCCCTCAAGCCCGGCGAACAGCGCCACCTTGTCAGCGTCATCGTGCTCAACGACAAGGGTTCCCAGTATTGGGTCGGCACCGCCCACGTTGACGGGCAGCGCGGGGATTCCTTTGGCATCGCCTCGGCGCTGTCTCAACATCTCGTGCGTCAGTTGGGCCGCAATCTCTCCGGGAACCGTTTCAGGATGAATTGATCGCGCGGCTTTTCGTCGGATAGCCAGATCCAGATCGCCGACGGCGGCAACTTCGTCGACGATTGGGCGGTCAGCTGTGACCATCGACGATCGCCTCCCGGTCAATCGAAACCCGCTCGACAAACCTCAGCGCAACCTTGCCCAAACGGCCGTCCTCCCGTTAAACCAGCATCCATGAGCATCTGGGGAAAGATCATCGGCGGTGCGGCCGGGTTTGCGCTTGGCGGCCCGATTGGCGCGCTGGCAGGTGTGCTTGCCGGACACGCCGTCGACCGCATGTCGACAATGCCCGGCGATGAAGCCGTTGCGCCGTCGGAGGTCAAGCAGGTTGCCTTCACAATCGCCGTCGTCGCGCTCGGCGCCAAGATGGCGAAAGCCGACGGCGTCGTAACGCGGGACGAGGTGGCCGCGTTCAAGGATGTCTTCCACATCGCGCCCGAAGAGGCGAAGAATGTCGGCCGGGTCTTCGATCGGGCCAAGCGCGACACGATCGGGTTTGAAGCTTATGCCAAACAGATCGCGCGCCTGTTCCGGGACAACCCTGCGGTGCTGGAGGAGTTGCTCGATTGCCTGTTTCACATCGCCCGGGCCGATGGCGTCTATCATCCGGGCGAGAAAGCCTATCTGCGCACCGTCGCGGAGATATTCGGCTTCGACGAGACCGCGTTCCGCCGCGTCGAGGCCCGCAACATGGGTCCCGACAAAGCCGACCCGTATGTCGTGCTCGGTATCGACCGCGAGGCCAGCAACGACGAGCTCAAGGCCGCCTACCGAAAGCTAATCAGGGAGCACCATCCCGACCGGCTGATCGCGCAGGGCATGCCTCCGGATGTGATCGATGTGGCCAACGATAAGCTGGCGAACATCAACGGGGCTTACGAAAAGATTGAGAAGGAACGGGGCTTGCGCTGACCGGCGCTGAACCGTGGGGAGTGGGCAGGAGCCGATTCCACGAAAGTGGAAAATGCTTTAGCCGACGAAGAAGAAAGCCAAGGCGGTCTGGGCGATCAGCGTGAAGCCGAGGGCGACGGGGACGATGGCGATGGTGTTGATCTTGGACATTTGGATGCTCTCTCCGTTTGGGTTGTTGACGCCGTTTTTATCCGCGCGCCGGCGCACGGGGTATGACGGCTGTCACACCCCCCAGAATTTTTTGCGAATTTTTCGTTTTTTTTCGCCCAGGCCGCCAAAAACGAACCGCGAGCATCCGGCGCATGGCTGAGCCGCCCATCCTCACCATGCGGTTCGGACGCATCGGCTTCGGCGGCGATCCGCTGTTTCAGAATGCCGAGCTGCGCCTTGGCGGTAACGACCGGGCCTGCCTGGTCGGGCGGAACGGCAGCGGCAAGACGACCTTGATGAAGGCGCTCGCTGGCATGATCGAGCTAGACCAGGGCGAGATCTTCGTGCAACCGGGAACAAGCATCGCCTATCTGCCCCAGGATCCGGTCTTTGACCGCACCGTGACTGTCGCGGCCCATGTCGGCGAAGGGGGTCACGCCGACCATCTCGTGGAGGCGGCGTTGAGCGAGGTTCAACTCGGCGGCGCCCGCGTGATGGGCGAGCTGTCAGGCGGCGAGCTGCGACGGACTTCGCTGGCCCGCGCGCTGGTCGGCGATCCCGACATTCTCTTTCTGGATGAACCCACCAACCACCTCGATCTGGCCGCGATCGAATGGCTGGAGCGCCTTCTGATAGCCCGCAAGGGCGCGCTACTTCTGGTCAGCCATGACCGGACCTTTTTGGAGCGGGTCAGCAACCGGACCTATTGGCTTGACCGCCGGATGATCCGTACGCGCACGCACGGTTTCGCCGGCTTCGACAAGTGGTCCGAGGACGTTCTGGCCGATGAGGTCAAGGCCGCCGAGCGGCTCGACGTCAAACTCGCCGAAGAGGCGCGCTGGCTGTTGCGCGGGGTAACGGCGCGCCGCCGCCGCAACCAGGGACGCCTGCGCAAGCTGGAAGAGATGCGCGAGCGCCGCGCCGCGCTGCTCGGCGGCCGCGGCAAGATGCGTCTCAAGATCGACGAGGGCGAGGTCAAGAGTAAGCTCGTGATCGAGGTAAAGGACGTCGCAAAGAGCTTTGGAGATGGTGACGATGGGACCCCGATCGTGCGCGGCTTTTCCACCCGTATCCTGCGCGGCGACCGCATCGGCGTCATCGGCCCCAACGGCGCCGGCAAAACGACTCTGCTCCGCCTGCTTATCGGCGAGATCAAACCCGATAGCGGAAAAGTGTGGATCGCCAAGCATCTCAATCGCGCCTATTTCGACCAGAACCGCGAGGCGCTTGATCCCAAAAAATCGCTCTGGGAGACTTTGTGTCCAGGCGGCGGCGATCAGGTCTTCGTGCATGGCAAACCGCGCCACGTCCGCGCTTACCTGAAGGATTTTCTGTTCGACCCCAAATCCGCCGACAGCCCGGTCTCAAGTCTCTCTGGCGGCGAGCGGAACCGCCTGCTGCTCTCCAAGATCCTCGCCACCCCGTCGGAGCTTCTGGTGCTCGACGAGCCGACCAACGATCTCGACATGGATACACTCGATCTTCTGCAGGATGTCCTCGCCGACTATGGCGGCACGTTGATACTGGTCAGCCATGACCGCGATTTTCTCGACCGCACGGTGACCAGCACGATCGCGCTCGAAGGCGACGGCAACGCCCACGAATACGCGGGCGGCTATGCCGACTATCTGCGCCAGCGAAAGGCCGAAAAGCCGCGCGCAAAGCCGCCCCGCAAAGTGGAGACGGCGGCGGCTCAATCGAAACCCGTCAAATCGCCGCAGCCGCGCGCGCGTCTTACCTACAAGGACCAGCGCGAGCTCGATCTCCTGCCCGGCCGCATCGCCGGGCTGGAGGCGGAGATCGCCGGCCTCGACTCGAAACTGGGTGACAACACTTTTTTTGAGCGCGACCGCGCCGCTTTCGAACGGGCCGCCGCGCTCCTTGTGGCCGCCCGCAGCGAGCTCGACGAGGCAGAGATGCGTTGGCTCGAGCTGGAAGAGCTCAAGAGCACGCTGACCGCGCAATGAAGCCCATCCATATCGCCCTGACCTTGATGGTCATCCTTATCTGGGGCATGAACTTCGTCGCCGCTAAGTTCGCGCTCGTGGTCTTCCCGCCGATCTTCCTGATGGCGCTCCGGTTCGGAGCGGTGGCGCTGGCACTGGTCTGGTTCGCGCGCATGCCAAAAGGCATGTGGCGGCAGTTCGCGGTCCTCTCGGTGACCCTCGGCAGTCTCCATTTCAGCCTCATGTTCGTGGCGCTGACGCAGGTTTCCGCTTCGGTCGCCGCCATCGCGGCCCAGCTTCAGGTGCCTTTCGCGGCGATCCTGGCGGCTATTTTGTTCAAGGACATGCTGGGCTGGCGGCGGGCGCTCGGCATGGCGTTGGCCTTCGCCGGCGTGGTCACGATTGCCTTCGACCCGAAGGCGGAAGCCAGCCTCCTCCACCTGCTCATGGTCATCTTCGCCTGTTTCATCTGGGCCATCGGCAATATCCAGGTCAAGCGCCTGGAGCGCATCGACGGGGTGACCCTCAACGCCTGGCTCTCCCTGCTTTCAGCACCCCAGCTGCTCCTGATCTCGCTGGTGCTGGAAAGCGGCCAGATCGAGGCCATGCGGGCCGCGGGGCCGCTGGAATGGGGATCGCTTGCCTACATGTCGGTTTTGGTAACAGTGGTAGGATACGGTCTCTGGTACTACATGATCGATAAGTACGAGACCAACCAGACCATGCCCTTCACTCTATTGATCCCGGTGGTTGGTGTCCTGGGCGGCGTATTTGCGCTCGGCGAGCCGATGACCCTGCAGATCGGCCTCGGCGGCCTCATCACGGTCGTCGGCGTCACCATCATCATTCTGCGCCGGCCCAAGCTCGGCGCGCCCGAGGTTTGAGTTCATGATCGGTGCTCCATGTTCGATTTCCTGAAACGCTTGTGGCGGCGGGCGCCCAATTGGGACGCGGCCGGCGGCGATGAACCCGCGCCGCTGCTGGATCTGATCCGCGCCTGGAACGGCGAAGGCGAGTTGGAGCTGCCCGACGACGGCCCGCCCGATTGGGACCTGGGCGAGGTGCGCTTCGCCAGCGGCGCGATCGACGGCATCCTCCTCAACCACATCGCGCCGCCTGAGGACGAGGAAACGAACGCCCGCGCGCGCGCCATCGTCGATGCGGTGGAACAGGTCGCGACCACGCTCGCCGAGGCCGACATGGAACGCCTATACGGCGTTGCCCGCGAAGAGGCACTGATCACGGCGGGTGACGCGATCGTGGAGCAGCTGCACAGCCGCGATGGGATCGACGGTGAGCGGCTTTGGGCAATCGGCAAGTGGCTGGTCGAAACCGCCACCCACCGCGAGCCGCTCAAGCTCGGCATATTGATCCTCGGTCTCGGCGCCACCGACGACGATATCGAGACGCTGAAGATGCTCGCCCGGCATGACGAATTCACGCTCTTCGCCGCCGTCGCCATCGGCAGTCTTTGCGAGGATCCGGCCGACCATTGGCTCGAGCTGGCCAGCACGGTGCGCGGTTGGGGCAAGATCCACTTGGTCGAGCGCCTCACCGAATCGGCGCCTGAGCGCGCCGATATCCGGGACTGGCTCTTGCGCCACGGTTGCGGCAATGAGGTCGAGGAAGGCTACCTTGCGTATCTGTGCGCAAGTGCCGGCGATCTGGCCGGCGCGCTTGCCGCCGAGGAAATCGACGACGGTCTGTTGGACGGTGCTCTCACGATCACGCTCTCGCTGATTGAGGGCGGCCCGTCGGTTGACATCCAGGGCTATGACGAGGGGACAGTCGCGGTCGGGCATCTGATCGGCCATGTCGAGAACCGCTGCAACACGCTTCAGCGGCTCTATACCGTGGTCAAGATCGCCGAATGGCTGCGCTGGCTGCGGCCGACCCGTGACGCGGAGTTTGACGACGGCGCGGAACCGCCCGACTTTGAAACCCTGGAAGCACTGGAAACCATGGGCTGGAGCGGACCCGTGCGCCGCGAGCTGCTCGGTCGCTGCGAGCGGTTGTTGAGCGCGCCGGAATGGCCCGACAGGTTGCGCGCCGCCTATAAGGCGGGCAAAGAGCCGGCAAGCGGCCTTGCATTTTCCTGCGCCGAGATCTTGCGCGTCGATCTGTGGCCCATCGCCATGAAGCGCCTGCAAAAAAAGCCCCACGACCAGGCGATCTACTACGATCTCATGCGCACCACCGATTTGGCCCGGCGGGGCGAAGTGATCGCCTTCGCCGAAGATCACTTGCCGCTCGACCGGATTGCCTCCGGGCCCGGGCTCGAACTCGGTCTGGGTGACGACCGGGATGCGCGCGGCGCGCTTGACTGCTTGCTCCAGGAAATGGAGCGTCAGGGCCCCTTCAGCGACATTTTGGTCGCCGCGGCCATGCGCAGCCCGGTGATCCGCCACCGCCTCCAGGCCTGCGGTATCCTCATCGACCGGGACCCCGAATCCTGGGGCGATCTCATCGAGGATGCGCTCAACCTGACGCTGGGTGACGAACCCGACGAGGACGTGCGCGAACAGCTGCAATCGCTCGGCCGGCGCCTGACCACGGGCGAGCCGTGATCGAAAGGCCGTCGCCGAACCACAATGCGCGGCCGCCCGACGCGCCGATCGACATTCTGCTGATGCACTATACCGGCATGGAAACCGCCGAGATCGCGCTCGCCCGGCTTTGCGATCCGGCCGCGCAAGTGAGTGCGCACTACACCATTGATGAGGACGGATCTGTCTATTGGCATGTCCCGGAGGACCGCCGCGCCTGGCACGCCGGCAAGAGCTTCTGGGCCGGCGAGACCGATGTGAATGGCCGTTCCATCGGTATCGAACTGGTCAATCCCGGGCACGAGTTTGGTTATCGCGCCTTCCCCGAAGCGCAAATGGCCGCGTTGATCCCGCTGGCGCAAGACATCATCGCCCGCCACGCGATCCCGGCGGCCCGGGTGCTCGGACATTCCGACGTGGCGCCCGACCGCAGACAGGACCCGGGCGAACTCTTCGATTGGGCTCGCCTGGCCGAGGCCGGCATCGGGCTCTGGCCAACCGCAACGGCCGAACGCTCAACAGCGGATGCGCGCTCCATGCTCGCACGCATCGGCTATGACGTGACGGTTGGGGGCGTTATCGCCGCCTTTCAGCGACATTTCCGGCCGGCCAAGGTCGACGGCGTTGTCGATGCGGAGACGCATGCCTGTCTTGATGCACTGACGGCCGCGCTTGACTACTGAAAGTGACTAGATGAACGCGCGGATACCGGCAGCGGCCGCCGCGCTCGCTATTATCGCGACCAGCATCGGCCAGCGCAGCATCGCAATAAGCAATGCCGCGGCCGCGGCGCCGCTCTCTGCGAGACCGGTTGCGAATGCCGCCGGCGCAATCAGGGCGATCAAGATGGCGCCCGGCACGGCCTGAAGCCCGGCGCTGATCCGCCCGCTCAACGTGAACCGGCGCACCAACCAGTATCCGGCGATGCGCGTGACATATGTGGCGAGCCCCATCGCCGCAATCGCCGCAAGTGCCGCCGGGTCAACCCGCATCGCTTCCTGCGCTTTCAGTGCTTTGGGGCGGCAGCGGCGACCACAACAACACCGCCGTCAGCAACCCCGCGGCGCCGCCTGCGAAGATGTACCAATTGCCCGGCACCCAGCGATGACAGGCGATTGCCGCGACGGCGCTCGCGGCCCATGGGGCGATGTCGCGCTTGCCCTGCCAGAGCCCGACGATCAGCACCACAAACACCGCCGTGAAAACGACGTCGAACCCGTATCGTGCGGGGTCGGCAACCAGCCCGCCGAGCAGCGCGCCGGCCACTGTGGTTGTCAGCCAGGAAAGATAAAGCAGGCCGCACAATCCGATGTAGAACTGGATGCCGAATTTGCCTTGGCCCGCGCGGCGAAGCGACATCGCCCAGGCCTCGTCGACCATGAAGAACAAGGCCAGATAGGCGTGCCGCGGCCGGACGCTGCGCAACACAGGCTCGATCGAGGCACCCATCAACACGTGCCGCAGCCCGACGAGCAGACTGGCAAACGCGATCGTGCCGACTGCGACCGGCGACGACCACAGCTCGATCGCGACGAACTGCGCGGCGCCGGAAAACACCAGGCCGCTCATCAAGGCGACTTCCAAAGGGCTCAACCCCGCTTGCACCGCCAACGCGCCCCAGACCGTGCCGAATATCGCAACGCCCGCGACAACCGGCAGCGCCTGGCCCGCGCCGGCGAGCAATTGCGCGCGGGCGGTCAGCTGGCTTGCTTGGATAAGCGATGCGTTTCCGGTCATTGCCAGTCTTGTGCTTGCCTATGCCCTAACCCTCGGTCGTACATTGGCTAGGTCGACCCGGCCAGCAGGTCTTGGACGATGTCGCCCGCACGGCGGTACTGACCCGGCGTCAGGCCGGTAAAGCGCTTGAAGACGCGGGTGAAATGGCTTTGGTCGAAGAAACCGAAATCGAGCGCGGTGTCGGCCAGCGAGCAGCCCGACGCCAGCGCCCGGCGAGCCCGCTCGACGCGGCGATTGAGCAGGTATGCATGGGGCGTCATGCCGGTACCGTCGCGGAACAGTCTTAGGGCCGTGTAACGCGAGCGCTGGACGATACGCGCCAAATCGGCAAGCGACACGTCCTGTGTGACATGTGCGTCGAGGTAATCGCGAAGACAGCGGACAAGCGGACCTTCGCCGCCGGCCGTCCGTGCTGCCGGCTTGAGATCGGCATGGCGCCACAGCAACGCGGACATAACGCCGACAAACGCACTCTCCTGCGCCAACCTGCCGCTAGACGCCTCCAAGGTCCGGTGCATCGCGGCGATCCGCTTGGCAAGCGGCGGATCATGAATGACCGTCCGGTCAAAGACCGGCTCGCTGACACGGCCATCCGACAGTTCTGCCGCCAATTCGCGCATCAGCGATACCGACGGATAGAGCGTTCGATAGGCAAAGCTCGTTCCCGCGGGCCGTCCGTCATGCGGCTCGCCCGGGTTCATCACCTCTAGGCTACCCGCTGGCGCCAATTGGGTCGTTCCGCGCCAGCGAAACGATTGCGCGCCGTCGAGAATGACCGCAACGCCGTAGCTGTCATGCGCGTGGGTCGAGAATTCATATGTTTCGAAACGGGCCGCCAGGCAGTAGAGATTGTCCAGCGGCGGCACCCGCCAGCACCGCGTTGTCTCGGCGGGGCCGAACCCGTCCGCCGCCAAAGGCCCCATAGACCATGCCGTCCAGTCGCTCATTGCCCGGAGACTAAGGCGGCGGCGGATTGCGGTCTTGCACGAAATTGACGCCTTACAATGCATTGCGGCCGCAATTTCGGAGCTCAAGGCCCATCGGCCAAACTTGACCCCCCCTGCCCCATCACCTAAATGAGATCGCGCCAGACGGCTGGATGGCCGCGCTTCGAGGTTCGCCTCGGGGTGAGGAAAGTCCGGGCTCCACGGGGACACGGTGCCGGGTAACACCCGGCAGGGGCGACCCTCGGGACAGTGCCACAGAAAGCAAACCGCCTGCTGCGCCTTCGGGCTCGCAGGTAAGGGTGAAAGGGTGCGGTAAGAGCGCACCGCGCCGGCGGTAACGTTGGCGGCACGGTAAACCCCACCGGGAGCTAGGCCGAATAGGGGTGGCGCGCGCCGGGCTTCGGCTCGGCGCAGGCGTGTTCTCGCGCTGCCGCCCGGGTAGGCCGCATGAGGCGTTCGGCAACGGACGTCCCAGATGAATGGTCATCCCCTGCTCAGGCAGGGACAGAACCCGGCTTACAGGCCGTCTGGCGCCTTTCCCTCTGTCGATCCACCTGGCCGTGAGCGCTTGGGATGCGCGAGCGCGCGTTTGGACGGCCTGATGTGGATGCGCGCGCCTCTTTGCGGCAATGACGCAAATAAATCACCATGAGAACAAAACAAAAACAAATATACCATCGACGTTGAATTGAAGCAGTCTTAGTGTCGTATCTGTAACCAAACAACATCGAGGGAGATGCGGCCACCTGTTACTGTTTTCACCGGCTTCCGACTACCAACTATGTCCTTGATTTACTTTTCTTTAACATTGACCACCATATAGTCCCATGATATCCCATGAATGCCCATACAACATAAGGTAAGAAATACCTCGTATGGGCGCCTGCCGCGAGCCCGAAACCGGGCCCGGCGAACTGGGGGTTCGGCATGGCGACGTTTGTCGGCAGCTATGAGAACAAGGTGGACGCCAAAGGCCGCGTCTCCGTGCCGGCGCGCTTCCGCGACGAGATTCGCGAGCAGTCCTATCAGGGCGTCGTGGTTTCGCCCTCAGCCGACCCCGGCGCCATCGATGCTTGCGACTATCTGCGCCTGACCGACGTTTCGGCCGCCCTCGACGACCCTGACCTCTATACTCAGGACGAGCGTCTGCGGGCCGAGCGCATCATCGCGCGCTCCACCCTCCTGCCCTTCGACGAGAACGGCCGGGTGATGCTGCCCCAGGCTTTGATTGGGCAGGCCGGTATCGAAGGCATGGCGCTCTTCACCGGCATCGGCCCCACATTTCAGATCTGGCACCCCGAACGCCGGGCCGCCTTCGAGGCCGAGACCCTCGATCGCGACCAGGCCGCCGGAGCCAGCTTGAGGCTCCTCCCGAAAGTGAGGAGACCGTCGACGTTATGACCACTCCGGATCATACCCCCGTCCTCCTCCGGGAGGTCCTGGACCTCCTCCAGCCCCGGTCCGGGGCGGTCTATGTCGACGGCACCTTCGGTGGTGGCGGCTACGCGCGTGCGTTGCTCGCCGCCGCCGATTGTTTTGTCTGGGGCATTGACCGCGACCCTGACGCCATCGCGCGCGGCGAGCGCCTGGTTCGCGACCATGATGGCCGGCTGACGCTCATTCATGGCCGCTTCGGCGACCTGGCCGCGATGCTGGCAGAACGGGCCGTGAGTGTGGTCGACGGCGTGACCTTCGATCTGGGCGTGTCCTCGCCGCAGATCGACGATCCGGCCCGCGGATTTTCATTCCGCGCCGACGGGCCGCTCGACATGCGCATGGAGCGCGACGGTCCCAGTGCTGCCGACGTGGTCAACGAGATGGACGAGCCCGACCTCAAAGGATTGATCCGCGCGTTTGGCGAGGAACGCCGGGCCGTTGCGGTCGCCAAGGCGATCGTGCGGGCCCGCCAGACAGCACCCATCACGCGCACCGGACAGCTTGCCGAGATCGTGCGCGGCGCAGTACCCCCGGCGCGCGACGGTATCGATCCCGCAACCCGCACCTTCCAGGCGCTGCGTGTCTTCGTGAATAACGAGCTGGGCGAGCTCGACCGCGGCCTCGTCGGCGCCGAACGCGTGCTGAGCGCGGGCGGCCGCCTCGTCGTTGTCTCCTTCCATTCGCTGGAAGATCGCCGGGTCAAGCAGTTCATGCGCGAACGCGGCGACCGCGCGCCGGCCGGCTCGCGGCACCTGCCTGAGCCGAGCACCCCTACCGAGCCGAGCTTCCGCGTTCTGACCACCCGCCCAATCCGTCCACACGACGATGAGATCGCTCGCAATCCTCGTGCGCGCTCCGCACGCCTGCGCGCCGCCGAACGCACCGCCGCCCCCGCCATAGGGGATATGGGCGAGGCCGCGTGATGCGCAAAAGAACCATCATCGCCATGGTCCTCATCGGTACGCTGGTGGTCGGGCTCTATCACTTGAAGCAGCAGGTCCAGGGCGTGGAGCGGCGGCTTGCCGGGGTCAACCTGGCCATCGCCCGCGACCGCCAGGCGATCCACGTCTTGCGCGCGGAATGGGCCTACCTCATTCGGCCCAGCCGCCTCGCCCGCCTTTCTCAGCGGCATCTGAAGCTGCAACCCATCACGCCCAAACACATCCGGGCCTTCGACGAGTTGCCCGAGCACTTCGCCCCCGCCGGAAAAGGCAAGCGGATCGAGCAATCCGCGAAAGCAGGAGCTCCGCGATGATCATCAGGCTGTCCGCCAGCTGTACACCGGTACGGCCCGCGCGCCGCCTTGCCGTGCGGCGCCCGCGGCTTGAGTGGTTCGCTGCCCAGCGCCTCGAGTTCGGACGCAACCGTCTTGTCGTCTCTGCCTTCCTCTTCGCGATCGCCTTCGCCGGCCTCGGCATCCGCCTGGTCGACGTCACGCTCTTCAACGACGGAATCACACAGCGCCTGGCGCGCGCCGCGGTCGCGCAGACGCCGCAGCAGCGCGCCGAGATCGTCGACCGCAACGGCATCATCCTCGCCACCACGCTACCGACCTATTCTCTTTATGCAGACGCCAGGGCGGTGCCGAACCGGCACGCCGCGGCGACCCGGCTTGCCCGCGCGCTTCCAGATTTGAGCACCGCCGAGATCCACAAGCAGCTTCGCACCAACCGCCGCTTCGTCTGGCTGCAGCGCCATCTGACGCCGCGCCAGTACCAGGCGGTGAATTCGCTGGGCATCCCGGGCATCTACATGCGCGCCGACGAGCGCCGCGTCTATCCCCACGGCCGCCTTGCTGCGCATATCGTGGGCTTCACCGACGTCGATAGCCGCGGCCTCGCCGGCATCGAGCGGCAGTTTGACGATATGCTTGGTAAGAAGCGCAGCGCCGTGCGCCTCACCATCGACATCCGCCTGCAGCACATTCTGCGCGAAGAGATGAAATCGGCGATCCAGCGCTATCGCGCCAAGAAAGGATCGGCTCTGCTGCTCGATGTCAATTCGGGCGAGGTCATGGCCATGGTCTCGTTGCCCGACTTCGATCCCAACCACCCGACCAAAGCGCCCACCGGCGCGCGCTTTAATATGAACACGCTCGGCGTCTACGAGATGGGCTCGACCTTCAAGATCCTGAACACGGCGATGGCGCTCGATGCCGGTATCGCGCGGCTCGGCGACCGTTTCGACGCCCGTCAGCCGATCCGCATCGCCTCGCACAAGATCCGCGACTACCATCCCCGAGGGCGTTGGCTTTCGGTCGACGAGATCTTCGTCTACTCATCGAATATCGGCTCGGCCAAGATGGCGCTGGCCGCCGGTGGCAAGCGCCAACGCGCTTTCCTGGAACGCATGGGACTGCTGTCGCCGTCGAGCATCGAGCTGCCGGAAATCGGCCTGCCGCTCATGCCGCGCAATTGGCGGCCGATCAATACCATGACGATTTCTTTCGGGCACGGCGTCGCCGTAACACCGATCCAGTTCGGCGCGGCCATCGCGGCAACGGTCAATGGCGGCACGTTCCGCGCGCCCACCCTGGTCAAGCACGGCGGTGGACACGTGCCTGCCGCAAGGCAGGTCCTCTCCGAGGACACGTCAATGCGGATACGCTATCTGATGCGCCGCAACGTCATTCGCGGCACCGGGCGCCGCGCGGCGGTCCCAGGCTATCTGGTCGGCGGCAAAACCGGTTCGGCCGACAAGTCGACCGGCAACCGCAAGGGGATTCTGTCCTCTTTCGTCGGTGCGTTCCCCATGCATCGGCCACGCTATGTGCTGCTCGTGATGCTTGACGAGCCCAAGGGGAACAAGGAAACAAGTTACAAAGCGACCGGCGGTCTTGTCGCGGCTCCTACCTTCGCACGCATCATCCAGCGCGCGGCGCCGGTGCTCGGCGTCCGCCCGGTCGATGAATCGGCTCACGATCGGCGCTGGGCGCCGTTCAAACCCGGATCCGGAGTCCACAGGGTTGCATCTTTCAGAACTGATGGAAAAAGCCGCTGATACCGGCGGGGCGGGGATCGACCCCGCCTTCCGCGCATTGGACATTAGAGGTTTGACCGCCGATTCGCGCGCAGTCGAGCCGGGCTATCTCTTTGCCGCGATCCCGGGTAGCCAGGTCGACGGCCGCGCCTTTATCGGCCAGGCGATCGAGCGCGGCGCGGCGGCAGTGATGGGCCCCGACGACACCCCGCGCCCCGAGATGCCGACCAATATCCCCTACCTCGCCGAAGCCAATCCGCGCCGCTGTCTGGCGCGCCTTGCGGCCGGCTTCTTCGGCGCCCAGCCCAAGACTGTCACCGCGGTCACCGGCACCAACGGCAAGACGTCGGTGGCCGCCTTCGCCCGGCAGATCTGGACCAAACTCGGACACAAGGCCGCAAGCCTTGGCACACTCGGCGTAAGCGCGCCGGGCTATGAGCGCAAGGCCTCGCTGACCACCCCCGACCCGATCGCGCTGCAGGCCGAGCTTGCCGAGCTCGCACGGCTTGGCATCGACTACCTTGCGATGGAAGCCTCCTCGCATGGGCTCGAACAGTACCGGCTCGACGGCGTCAAGGTTGCCGCCGCCGCTTTCACGAATTTGACGCGCGATCACCTCGATTATCACGGCACGATGGACGACTATCGCGATGCCAAGCTGCGTCTTTTCACCGAGTTGATGGCGCCGGGCGGGATCGCCGTGCTCAACTGCGATAGCGACGCATACGAAGCGTTTCGTGCCGCCGCCGCGGCGAACGACCACACTATAATTGCCTACGGAAAATCAGCCGGCGCGGCGGGCATCCGCCTGCAGGCGGCGACACCGCGCGCCCACGGCCTCGATCTTCGTTTCAGCGCAGATGGCGCAACTCACGAAACCACCCTCCCGCTGGTCGGCGACTTCCAGGCAATGAACGCCCTGGCCGCCTTTGGACTGGTCACCGCGACCGGCGGCGATGCGGCCGACGCTGCAGCCGCGCTTGGCGATATCAAGGGCGCACCGGGCCGGGTCGAGCGCGCCGGCGAAAGCAAGGCCGGCGGCACGGTCTATGTCGACTACGCGCATACGCCCGACGCCCTCATCACCGTGCTCCGTGCCGTACGCCCGCATGTCGATGGCGAACTGGTGGTGATCATCGGCGCCGGCGGCGACCGGGATCCCGGCAAGCGCCCGCTCATGGGCGAGGCAGCGGCGGCTAATGCCGACCGCGTCTACGTCACCGACGACAACCCACGCAGCGAAGACCCGGCCGCCATCCGGCGTCAGGTCCTCGCCGGCGCTCCGGGCGCCGAAGAATTCGACGACCGCGCCACGGCGATCGCCGCCGCGATCACGACACTCAAGGCGGGAGACATTCTGGTGATCGCGGGCAAGGGCCACGAACAGGGTCAGATCATCGGCGACACGGTCCTGCCCTTCGACGACCGGGAAGCTGCGCAGAACGCGTTGCGCGCGAGCGGAGGCAAAGCCGATGGCTGAGCGCGCACTCTGGACCGCGAGCGAAGCCGAAGCCGCGACCGGCGGCACGGCGCACGGCGACTGGACGGCCGGCGGCATTTCGATCGATACGCGCACGCTCGCCAAAGATGACCTTTACATCGCTATTAAAGGCGAGCGCCTGGACGGACATGATTTCGTCGAGGCTGCTTTCGAGGCAGGCGCGGCGGCGGCGCTGGTCGCCATGGATAGGGCCGAGGCCTGGCCCGGCCGCCCGCTTCTGGTGGTCGCCGATACCTTCGAATCTCTGAACGCATTGGGCGCCGCGGCACGCCAGCGGACGGCCGCGCGCATCGTCGCGATTACCGGCAGCGTCGGCAAGACGAGCACCAAGGAGGCGCTGCGTTTCGTGCTCGAGCGTCAGGGGCCGACGGCGGCCAGCGCCGGCAATCTCAACAATCATTGGGGCGTGCCGCTCAGCCTTGCGCGCATGCCGGCGGATACCGGCTACGGCATTTTTGAGCTTGGCATGAACGCCCCCGGCGAGATCGGGCCGCTTTCCCGCCTCGTCCAGCCGCATGTGGCGATCATCACGACCATCGCGCCGGCGCATACCGAGTTTTTTCCATCGCTGGGCGCTGTGGCCGACGCGAAGGCTGAGATCTTCGAGGGACTCAACGGCGGCATTGCCATCCTCAATCGCGACAATGCCTTCTTTCCGCAGCTCGCCGTTGCCGCCCAAGCGACCGGGGTCGGACGCATCGTCGGTTTCGGCGCCCATCCCGACGCCGCCGCGCGGCTGGTCGACGCCAAGCTCGACGGCGACGGCAGCACCGTGACCGCGCGCTTCAACGGCCGCGAACTGCAGTACCGGGTTGGCCAGCCGGGCCGTCATTTGGTCATCAACAGCCTTGCGGTGCTGGCCGCGGCCGAGGCCCTGGGCGCCGATCTGGGCCGTGCCGCCGCCGATCTTGCCGAGGTTCCCGCCTCCAAGGGCCGCGGCGAGCGCGTCAGCGTCGCGGTCGACGGCGGTGAAATTGTCATCATTGACGATAGCTACAATGCCAGCCCCGCCTCGATGCGTGCCGCATTCGAGACGCTTTCTCAGATTAGACCGGAGGCCGGGGGTCGGCGCCTGGCGGCGCTCGGCGACATGCTTGAGCTCGGCGAGAGGTCGGCCGAGTTGCATGCGGGCCTCGCGGATTCGCTCCGCGAGAACGGCATTGAGCTTGTGTTTACGGCGGGGTCCCAGATGGCACACCTGCATAACGCGTTGCCCGAAGGGCAGCGTGGCGCCCATGCCGCGGACTCAAAGGCGCTGGCGCCGCTGCTGTGCGATGCGGTGCGCGCCGGCGACGTGGTCACGGTCAAAGGCTCGTTGGGCAGCGCCATGGCGCGCGTCGTCGATGCGCTGCGTTCGCTTGAGAAAGCCCCGACCCGTGCGGTCAACGGATAAGAGGGACCAGGCGATGCTCTACGAGATCCTAAACCCGCTCTCAACCGATGTCGGCGCGCTGCGCCTGTTCGGGTTCCTCACCTTCCGCACCGGCGGCGCGGTCGTGACCGCGCTAATCATCAGCTTCATCCTCGGCGGGCCGCTCATCACTTGGCTGCGCTCGCAGCAAGGCGAGGGCCAGCCGATCCGCGACGATGGGCCGGAATCGCATATTATCGAGAAGGCCGGCACGCCGACGATGGGCGGTGCGTTGATCCTGCTGGCGCTGGTCTTTAGCACCATCCTGTGGGTGCGGCTCGACAACAAGCTGGTCTGGTCGGTGCTGATCGTTACCGTCGGCTTCGGCCTGATCGGCGCGATCGACGACTACCTGAAGCTCGCGCGGCGCTCCACCAGCGGCCTCTCCGGCAAGCTCAAGCTGGTGGGCCAGCTTGCGATCAGCATTCTCGTGGTGCTCTGGGTCGCCATGCCCGACGGCGGCAAGCCGTCCACCACGGGCCTGGCGATCCCCTTCGTCAACCTGCTCGTCAATCTTGGCTGGTTCTTCGTTCCCTTCGCGGTGGTCGTCATCGTCGGCGCCTCGAACGCAGTCAATCTGACCGACGGTCTCGACGGGCTGGCGATCGTTCCGGTGATGATCGCGGCCGGCGTCTTCGGGCTGATCTCCTATCTCGTCGGCAATGCGAAGTTCGCCGATTACCTCCAGGTGCACCACATCGTCGGCACCGGCGAGCTCGCGGTCTTCTGCGGCGCCCTCGTGGGCGCGAGCTTGGGATTTCTTTGGTTCAACGCGCCGCCCGCCATGGTCTTCATGGGCGACACGGGCTCGCTTTCGGTCGGCGGCGCTCTGGGTGCGATCAGCGTCGTCACCAAGCACGAGTTGGTGCTGGCGATCGTCGGCGGCCTCTTCGTGCTCGAAGCCGTCTCGGTGATCGCCCAGGTCGTCTCGTTCAAGCTTACCGGAAAGCGCGTCTTCAGAATGGCGCCGCTCCATCACCACTACGAGAAGAAGGGCTGGGAGGAGCCCACCATCGTCATCCGGTTCTGGATCATCGCCTCGATCCTGGCGCTGGTCGGTCTGTCCACGCTGAAGCTGAGGTAGCCGCATCGTGATCAAGCTGCACGACATCGCAGGCACGCGCATCGCCGTCATGGGGCTCGGGATTTCCGGGCTCGCGACAGCGCGCGCGCTCGCGGCGAGCGGCGCGGACGTACTGGCCTGGGACGACGACGAGAAAAAGCGCGCGGAGGCGCAAGGCGCCGGCCTGCCGCTGGCCGATCTGAACGATACCGACTGGACCACGATCCCAGCGCTGGTGTTGAGCCCCGGCATCCCCCATTGTTTTCCGGAGCCGCATCCGGTCGCGGCCGCGGCCGCGGAGGCGGGCACCGAGATTATCGGCGATATCGAGCTGTTGGGTCGCGCCCAGCGCAGCGCGCGCTATGTCGGTATCACCGGAACCAACGGCAAATCGACCACCACGGCGCTTATCGGCGACATCCTGCGGGCCGCAGGGCACCGGATCGAGATCGGCGGCAATCTTGGCCCGCCGGTGCTGGGGCTCGAGCCGCTCGACGCCAACGGCACCTACGTCCTTGAGATGTCGTCATTCCAGTTGGAGCGCACCCGATCCGTCATCTTCGACGTCGCCGTGCTGCTCAACATCAGCGCTGACCATCTCGAACGCCACGGCGGCTTCGAGGGCTACGTCAACGCCAAGCTCCGGATCCTGCTCGGCCAAGGCGAGCGTTCGGCCTTCATCGTCGGGGTCGACGACGACCGCTGCCGGCGCATCTACGAAAAATATGCCGATGACGGCATCCAGCGCGTGATCCCGGTCTCGAGCCGCGCGCCGATCCGCGGCGGCGTCTATGTGCTCGATGGCGTGCTCTATGACGATCTGCATGACAGCGCCGAAATCGTCGCCGACCTCCGTACGATCCCCACACTGCCCGGCAGTCACAATTGGCAGAACGCCGCCGCTGCTTATGCCGCAGCAACGGCGCTGGGCGTTGAGCGCAGTGCCATCAAATCGGCCCTCGCCGCCTTCGCCGGTCTGCCACATCGGCAGGAGGTCGTCAGCGTCATCGATGGTATCGCTTATGTGAACGACTCCAAGGCCACCAACGCCGAGGCCGCCGGTAAGGCGCTCGACTGCTATCCGCGCATCTACTGGATCCTCGGGGGCCAGGCAAAGTCTGAAGGCATCGAGCCGCTGCGCGACTATTTCCCGCGCATCGTTCACGCCTTCCTGATCGGCGAGGCGAGCACGGCCTTCGCGGCGACGCTGCGAGGCGAAGTGCCGCTGACCGAAGCGCACGATCTCGAAACCGCCGTCTACCTGGCCGGCAAGATGGCGGCCAACGACACCGCTGCGCCCAGGGCCGTCGTGTTGCTGTCGCCGGCCTGCGCCTCCTACGATCAGTTCCCGAATTTTGCCGCACGCGGTGACCACTTCCGCGCATTGGTGTCGGCCCTGCCCGGTTCGCGCAATGCCAATGCGCCGGTCAAGGCCGCGGGAGGCGGCGCATGAGCGGCTACTTCACCCGCGCCGACAATAGCGTGCTTAGTCGTTGGTGGTGGACCGTCGACAAATGGAGCCTCGGTGCATTGGCCGGGCTGATCGCGGTCGGCGCGCTTCTTACCTACGCCGCCAGCCCCGCCTCGGCCAGCCGCATCGGGCTCGACAGCTTCCATTTCGTGCGCCAGCAGGCGGTCCTGCTGCCGATCGCGCTGGCGCTGATGCTCGCCGTCTCGGTGCTCTCGGCCCACTGGGTAAAGCGTCTGGCGGTGATCCTGCTGGGCGCCGCGCTCATCGGCATGTTGCTGACATTGGTGGTCGGCGCCGAATACAAGGGCGCCAGCCGCTGGCTTAGCGTGCTCGGCCAATCGCTTCAGCCCTCCGAGTTGATGCGGCCAACGCTCGCCGTCTTCTGTGCCTGGATGCTGTCGCAGACGCGCAAGGAGCCCGGCTTCCCGGGCCTTCTAATCACCGTCATTGCTGTCGCGATGGTGATCTGGATCCTGGTTTCCCAGCCCGATCTCGGCATGGCAACGCTGATCGGCGCGGTGGCGCTGGTGCAGCTTTTCGTCGCCGGCCTGCCGGTGATCTGGGTGGCGTCGGTGATCGGCATCGGGCTGGCCGGACTGATCACCGCTTACTACGCTCTGCCTCACGTTGCCGGACGCATCAACGCCTTCCGCGATCCCTCGGGCTCGGACACCTACCAGATCGACCGCTCGCTCGAGGCGTTCGTGAATGGCGGCCTGTTCGGCCGCGGTCCGGGCGAAGGCACGGTCAAGGCGTTGCTGCCCGACGCGCATAGCGATTTCATCTTCGCGGTGGCCGGCGAGGAATTTGGCCTCATCGCCTGCCTCGTTATCGTCGGGCTCTATGCCTTCGTGGTCCTGCGCGGCATGGCGCGGGTGCTGGAGGAGGAGAACTTCTTCGTCGTCCTCGCCGCGACCGGCCTTCTCGCCGGCTTCGGCCTGCAGGCGTTGGTCAACATGGCCTCCGCACTCAGCCTCATCCCGACCAAGGGCATGACGCTTCCGTTCATTTCTTACGGCGGCTCCTCGCTGCTGGCGCTGGCGCTGGGCATGGGCATGGTTCTGGCGCTGACCCGCGAAGGCGCGGGAAAGGCAGGGCACGCATGACCGCGCCCGGCAAGATTCTCGTCCTACTGACCGCGGGCGGCACCGGCGGCCATATGTTCCCGGCCGACGCACTCGCCCGCGCGCTGCTCGACCGCGGCTGCGAGGTTGCCCTTGTGACCGACAAGCGCGGCGGCGCCTACGGCGACACGCTCTCGACAATCGCCACTCACAAGATCCGCGCCGGCCAGGTGACGGGGCGCGGTCCCGTCGCCAAGCTGCTGGGGCTGGCCGACGTCGCCCTCGGCACGCTTCAAGCACGCGGGCTGCTGAAGCGCCTGCGCCCCGCCGCGGTCGTCGGCTTCGGCGGTTACGCCTCTTTCCCGGCGATGATGGCGGCCGGCTGGCTCGGCATCCCGAGCGCGCTCCACGAGCAGAACGCGGTCCTTGGCCGCGCCAACCGGTTCCTCGCCAAGCGCGCGACGCGCATCGCCGTCGCTTACGCAAAAGTGCGGGGCTTGCCGCCTGGCGGAGAAGCCAAGCTCCACCTCACCGGCAATCCCGTACGGGCGCCGATCGCGGCGCTCGCCAAGGCGGACTACAGCGAACCCGCCGCCGACAAGCTGCTCAACATTCTCGTCCTCGGCGGCAGTCAGGGCGCGCGGATTTTCAGCGAGGTCGTCCCGGCCGCGATCGCCGTCCTGCCGGAAACCGCGCGCAAGCGCCTCAGCATCACGCAACAGGCGCGCCAGGAGGATCTCGCCGAAGCCGAGGCCGCCTATGCCGCGATCGGCCTCAAGGCGGAACTGAGGAGCTTCTTCGACGACGTGCCCGAGCGCCTCAAAGCCGCGCATTTACTCATATGCCGCGCCGGCGCCTCGACGATCGCCGAGCTCACCACCGCCGGCCGCCCGGCAGTGCTCGTCCCCTACCCTTACGCCACCGACGACCATCAGACCGCGAACGCGGCCTCGATCGACGCCGCAGGCGGCGGCTGGCTGGTGCCGCAGCCCGAGTTCAAGCCCGAAAGCCTCGCCGCGCGCCTTGCCGGCTTGCTTGATGACCCTTCATTGCTCGCCGACACGGCGAAGAAAGCCAAGACCCTCGGCCATCCCGACGCCGCCCAGCGGCTCGCCGGGATGGTGCTCGACATGCTGCCGGCATCTGCCGCGGCGAATGCGGGGGCTGCATGATCAGCACGCTGCCGCTCAACATAGGCACCATCCACTTCGTCGGCATCGGCGGCATCGGCATGAGCGGGATCGCTGAGATCCTGCTCAATCTCGGCTACGAGGTGCAGGGCTCCGACATCGCCGAGAGCGCCAATGTGAAGCGCCTCAAGCGGCTCGGCATCAAGGTCGCGGTCGGCCACGCGGAAAAGAATATCGGGACCGCCGAAGTGGTCGTGATCTCCTCGGCCGTCAAGCCCGACAACCCCGAGGTCGTGGCCGCGCGCGCGCGTCATCTGCCGGTGGTCCGCCGCGCGGAGATGCTCGCCGAGCTGATGCGGCTCAAATGGGCGATCGCCGTCGGCGGCACCCACGGCAAGACCACGACGACTTCGCTCGTCGCCTCGCTGATCGACGGCGCCGGCCTCGACCCGACCGTAATCAACGGCGGCATCATCAACGCCTACGGCACCAATGCGCGGCTCGGCGAAGGCGATTGGATGGTCGTGGAGGCCGACGAGTCCGACGGCACGTTCATCAAGCTGCCCGCCACCGTCGCGGTTGTGACCAACATCGACGCCGAGCATCTCGATCACTACGGCTCCTTCGATGCGTTGCGCGATGCCTTCGACACCTTCGTCCACAACATCCCCTTCTACGGCGTTGCCGTGCTGTGCATCGACAATGTCGAGGTCCAGTCAATGGTTGCGCGAATATCTGACCGGCGGATCGTGACTTATGGCCGAAGCCGCCAGGCCGACATCCGCGTCGTCAACACGCGCTTCGATCAGGCTGGCGCCACCTTCGACATCATCATCCGCGATCGCGCCACCGGCGAGCGCACGGCGATGAACGATATCGCGCTGCCAATGCCGGGCGAGCACAACGTGCTCAATGCCCTGGCCGCAATCGCAGTTGCCCGCGAGCTCAAGATCGAAGAACCGGTCATGCGTAAGTCGCTGGCCGCGTTCAAGGGCGTGAAACGCCGCTTCACCCGCATAGGCGAGGCGCACGGTATCGCGGTCGTCGACGACTACGCCCACCATCCAATCGAAATTTCGGCCGTGCTGCGCGCGGCACGCCGCGTCAGCCCAGAGCGTGTGATCGCCGTCGTCCAGCCGCACCGCTACTCGCGCCTGCGCGATCTGTTCGAGGGCTTCTGCACCTGCTTCAACGACGCCGACACTGTGATCGTCGCCGACGTCTATCCAGCCGGGGAAGAGCCGATCGAGGGCTTCGACCGCGATGCGCTGGTCGAGGGGCTGCGCGCCCATGGCCACCGCCACGTCGTGGCGCTCAGCGGACAAAAAGAGCTAGCGGGGCTCGTCCACGGCCTAGCCGGCAAGGGCGACTGTGTGATCTGCCTCGGTGCCGGCAACATCACGACCTGGGCCTACAAGCTGCCCGGCGAGTTGAAGAAACGCCGGCCGCCTGCCAAGCGCCGGACCCCGGCAAAGCGCAGTGCAACAGCCAAGCGCCGCACCTCTGCTAAGCCAGCGGGGAAAAAGGCATGAGCGCCGCGCGCAAGCATGCTGCCGGTCTGCTCGACCGTCTGCCGAAGGTACGCGGTGAGATGATCGCCAACGAACCGCTCGACCGCTTTACCTGGTTCCGTGTCGGCGGACCGGCCGAAGTGCTGTTCCACCCGGCCGACCGCGACGATCTGGCAACCTTTCTCGCCGAAAAGCCCGCCGATATCCCCGTGACCGTGGTCGGCGGCGCCTCCAACTTGTTGATCCGCGACGGCGGGATCGAGGGCGTGGTCTTAAAGCTCGGTCGCGGCTTCCGCGACGTCGAGATCGGCGCGGTCTTCGAGGAAGTCGACTTCGAGCCGGTCAACGGCGGCACCGATTACGTCATGGTCAATGCCGGTGCGGGCGCAGCCAATATCCAGGTGGCCCGCGCCTGCCGCGATGCCGGGCTGGGCTCGGCTGGCGACATCGCGGTGGCAGGCCTTGAGTTCCTCTCCGGCATTCCCGGCACGATCGGCGGCGCGCTGCGCATGAATGCTGGCGCATACGGCGGCGAGATGGCCAAGATCGTGGTCCATGCCAAGGCGCTCGACCCCAAGGGCACGCTCCACCGCGTCCCGCTCGCCAGACTTGGCTACAGCTATCGTCACTGCGAGCTGCCCGAGGACTGGATCTTCACCGGCGCTGCCCTGCGCGGCGTGCTGGCATCGAAAGACGCGGTTGCGGGCGAGATCAAGCGGATCGCCGATGCCCGCGAGGAAAGCCAGCCACTGCGCACCCGCACCGGTGGTTCGACCTTCCGCAACCCCGACGGCAAGCGCGCCTGGGAGCTGATCGACGAGGCCGGCTGCCGCGGCCTTAAGCGTGGTGCGGCAATGGTTTCGGAGAAACACTGCAATTTCCTCATCAATACCGGCGAGGCGAGTGCTGCCGATCTTGAGGATCTCGGCGACGAGGTCCGCAGGCGGGTCAAGGATGCGACCGGCATCGAACTCCATTGGGAGATCAAGCGGATCGGCCTGCGCGCCGACGGCCGCAGGGAGGACGCGGCATGAGCAAGCGCGTCGCCGTGCTGATGGGCGGTTGGTCGGCCGAACGCGAGGTCTCGCTGAATTCGGGCGCCAATTGCGCCAAGGCGCTGGAGCGGTCGGGCTACGACGTCGTGGCGATCGACGTGCAGCGCGACCTGGATGCGTTGCTGGCTGCGCTCGATCCGCGGCCCGACGTGGTGTTCAACGCACTGCATGGCCGTTTCGGCGAGGACGGTACTTTCCAGGGCCTGCTCGACGTGCTGCAGATCCCCTATACCCATTCGGGCCTGCTTGCATCGGCGGTTGCCATGCACAAAGAGATCGCCAAGCGAATCTTTGAGACCGCCGGTCTGCGCTGCGCCGAAAGCGTCATCGCCACGCGCGAGGAAGTGCTTGCCGGCGACGTGATGCCCCGGCCTTACGTCGTCAAGCCGGTCAATGAGGGATCGAGCGTCGGCGTGCGCATCGTTCTGGAAGGCGACAACAAGCCGCCTTTCGAGAACGCATCCTGGCCTTACGGCGACACCGTAATGGTGGAGCGCTACATCCCCGGGCGCGAGCTCACCGTCGGCGTCATGGAGGACCGCGCAATCGCGGTCACCGAAATCCAGCCGGCCGAAGGTTTCTACGACTACGAGGCCAAGTACACCGATGGCAAGGCCGTTCATATCATTCCTGCCCCGGTCTCCAAGGCGGTCGCCGAGGAGAGCATGCGCCAGGCCGTCGTCGCACATCAAACGCTCGGCTGCCGCGGCGTGAGCCGGGCCGACTTCCGCTACGACGACAGCATCAAGGGTACCGACGGGATCTTCATCCTGGAGGTCAACACCCAGCCGGGCATGACGCCGCTCAGCCTCGTGCCCGAGCAGGCCGCGCATATCGGCATGTCATTCGACGACTTGGTTTCCTGGATGGTGGAGCACGCCCAATGCGACGGCTGAACCCGCTCCGCCTTTTCCAGCCCATTGAGGAGCCCGTCATAGAGATTGGCAGCTGCGGTCCCAGGCCGGTCCGCAGACCGCGCCGGCTAGCAGACGACACGCACCACTATCAGGGCGAGTTGCATCTGCCACCGGCGCGGTCGCGCGCACCGTCCAGCCGTTTCAGCCTGTGGCGGCGCGCCACGCTGAGCCAGCGTTCGCTCAGCCGGCGCCGGTACGTCACAAGAATCCTACTTCTTGCCTGCCTCGCCACCTCCCCGGTCTGGCTCTGGCACAGCGGCAATCTGGACGCCGCCGGCCGCTGGATCGATCACACCGGAGGGCGCGTGGCGGTCGCTGCGGATATGACTGTCTTTGACGTGCTTGTGGTCGGCCGCCGGCACACCAGCCGGCGCGCGCTCACCCGTGCGCTCGGTGTACAGCTCGGCACGCCGATCCTCGCCGTCGATCTCTACGCGGCACGGCAACGCATAGAGGCCCTGTCCTGGATCGCCTCGGCCTCGATCGAACGTCACCTCCCCGACACGATTTACCTTCGGATCACCGAGCGCCGCCCGATCGCGCGCTGGTACAGCGGGAAGCGCATGCACGTCGTCGACCGCGACGGTGTGACGATTGCGCTCGACAACACCGAGCGCTACCGGCGCCTCCCATTGGTCGTTGGCCCGGGCGCGCCCCAGGCCGTGGGCGAGCTGCTCGAGCTTTTGAAGGCCCATCCCAAACTCGCCGCGCGCGTGGTCCAGGCGCATCGTCTGGGGCGCCGGCGCTGGGATCTCATCTTCGACAAGGGCGTCATCGTCATGTTGCCGGAGGAAACGCCCCAGCGGGCCTGGCGACGTTTCGTCCAGCTCGCCCGCAGCCGACACCTGCTCGACCGCGGACTGGTTGCGATCGATCTGCGCCTGCCGGGCCGCATCGTTCTGCGCGCACCCGGCCCCGTCGAACCACCGGTCAAACGCAGCGATCCGGGACGCAGCACATGACCGGCGGAACTACAAAAAAAGCAAACCGAACCAACCCTGGGATGGAGTTTTGACGTGAGCAAGGGACGCAACAATATGATTGCCGCGCTCGATGTGGGCACCAGCAAGATCTGCTGCCTGATCGCTGAAACCGACGACGACGGCACGCCGCACGTCGTCGGCATCGGCCACCAAGTCGCCAAAGGCGTAAAGGCCGGTTCGATCGTCGACATGGAAGCGGCGCGCAACGCCATACGGGCTGCCGTCCATGCGGCCGAGGAAATGGCCGATGCGACGATGAAGGACATCTTCGTCAGCCTTTCGGCAGGCGCGCCCCGCTCGATCCGCTTCGACGCGGAGGTTCCGGTCGCCGGCAACGCGATCGGCGCGTCCGATCTCCGACGCGTCATTGACCAGGGCTGCCAATGGCGCAATGGCGAGGCCAGGCAGATCGTGCACGCCATCCCGATCACCTACAGCCTCGACGGCCTCGCCGGGATCCGCAATCCCGAGGGCATGGTGGCCCAGCGCCTGGGCGTCGACATGCATCTGGTGACGGCCACCGTGGGCGCCGTCGACAATCTGAAAAATTGCCTCTCCGGGTGCTACCTCCGGATCGAAGCGCTCGCATCCGCCTCCTACTGCGCCGGCCTGGCCTCGCTGACCGACGACGAGCTTGAGCTTGGGGCGGCCGTGATCGACATGGGCGGCGGCACGACTACGATCTCGACATTCGAGGAGGGCGAGCTTGTCTTTACTGGTGTGGTGCCGGTCGGTGGCCATCATGTCACGGCGGATATTGCTCACGGGCTCTCCACACCGCTCGCCGAGGCGGAACGCCTGAAGACGCTGCAGGGCACGACGATCCCCACCTCGTCAGACGCCCGGCGGTTGCTCGACGTGCCTCAGATCGCCGGCGAAGCGAACAACGATACGGCCCAGGTCTCGCGCATCCAGCTCTCGGACATCATCCGTCCGCGCGTTGAAGAGACGCTGGAATTGGTCCGCGATCTTCTGGAGCGCGACGGCCCCGGCATCGATGCCGCGCGCCGGCTCGTGCTTACCGGCGGCGCCAGCCAGCTCGAGGGCGCGCGCGACGTCGCTACCGAAGTATTCGAAGCGCAGGTCCGCCTTGGGCGCCCGGCGCGAATTGCTGGCCTAGCCCAATCCGTGTCCGGGCCGGCCTTTTCCGTCGCAGCGGGCCTGCTGCGCTACGCAACGACGCGGCACGACGATCGTGCGATCGGACGGCCGCGAAAACTGGGAGAGCCAAGCGGTCTCATTGGCCGCATCGGAGACTGGCTGCATGAAAACTTCTGACCGACAGGGTGAATCCAAACGCACCGGGACGTCCTACGCGACCCGGATCGCCTAAACTGCTAAAATCAAATCGGAGGTTGCTATGGGAATCAATTTGAGCACGCCGCGGATACCATCTGAGCTTCAACCCCGCATCATGGTGTTCGGGGTGGGCGGCGCCGGTGGCAATGCCGTCAACAACATGATCCGCTCGAACCTTGAAGGGGTCGAGTGCATCGTCGCCAACACCGACGCCCAGGCGCTGGCCCAGTCTTTGGCCGAGCGCAGGATCCAGCTTGGTCTCAGCATCACGCAGGGCCTCGGCTCCGGTTCGCGCCCCGAAATCGGCCGCGCCGCCGCCGAGGAGGGCATGCAGGAGATCATCGATCACCTGCAAGGCTGTCACATGGCCTTCGTCACCGCCGGCATGGGCGGCGGCACGGGCACCGGCGCGGCACCGGTGATCGCGCGCCTTGCCCGCGAGCAAGGTGTGCTCACGGTCGCGGTCGTCACCAAGCCCTTCCAGTTCGAGGGCGCGCACCGCATGAAGGTCGCCGACGAAGGCCTCAACGAGCTGCAGGAACAGGTCGACACGCTTATCGTCATCCCCAACCAGAATCTATTCCGGGTGGCCGACGAGAACACGACTTTCACCGATGCCTTCAAGCTGGCTGACGAAGTTCTCTACGCAGGTGTCCGGGGCGTCACCGACCTCATGACCATGCCCGGCCTGATCAACCTCGATTTCGCCGATATCCGGACGGTGATGGGCGAAATGGGCAAGGCCATGATGGGCGCGGGCGAAGCCGAAGGCGACGGCCGGGCCATCAAGGCCGCGGAATCGGCCATCGCCAACCCGCTGCTCGACGACGTGTCGCTGCGCGGCGCCAAGGGTGTTCTGATCAACATCACCGGCGGCAACGACATGACGCTCTACGAAGTCGACGAATCGGCCAACCGGATCCGCGAGGAGGTCGACGCCGACGCCAATATCATCTTCGGTTCGACCTTCGACGAGGCGATCCAGGGCCGCATCCGGGTGTCGATCTTCGCCACCGGGATCAACGGCCACCACGCCGTCGCCCCGCCGCAGCCTAACCGGGTCCGCGTGCTCGATGAGCGCTCACGCCGGCCGGCCCTACCGCGAACCGAGCTCATCGCGGAGGATGAAGATCCAGAAGAGATCTTCGGCCTCGGCCCGAAGCTGGACGACAAGCCGGAAATCAAGACAGCCAGCCAGTTCGATCCGGACCCCATCCGCGAGCCCATTCGCGAGCCGTTTATTGAGCGGGTTGCGGAGTCGGTGAGAGAGCCGATTGACCTGCCGGCGCCAAAGCCGATTGTCGCTCAGGCCACGCCTGTGGCGGCACCGATCGAGGTGCCGGCGCCAATGGCCGTCGAACCCAGGGCAGCGCTCGTTCCGCAGCCGGCACTCGCGCCCATGTTTGCGCCAAGGCCTACATCGGCACCCACATCGGCACTCTCGCAGACATCGGCGCCGGTTGTGCTACCTCCGGCGGCGCAAGCTGCCCCGATGCAGGCGCCGTCGTTTGACCAAGCGGTGACCCCGGAGCCTGCCCCGTCAGTCTCCTTTGCCCCTGCCCCGGCTCCGATGCCTGTTATCGACCGCCGCCAGGATCCGGTATTCGCCGCACCTTCCGCTGAAGAAGCGCCGAAACCGATCGTAGCCGCATCGCCAACGGCACCGGCAAGCGTGCCTCCTCGCCCGCTGGTTCGGGAAGTACCAAGGCCGGAATCCGCCGGGCCATCGGACGCCAAGCCGCGCACCAGGGCACGCTCTCGGTTGCTCGGCCTTCTGATCGACAACAGCATGAGCGACGAAGACCGGCCTGCCGGCATTGACGCAAGGGCAGCCGATGCACCGCGGGTGATCGAAGCGCCCGGGGCAAGCACATCGGCAGGACAGGCCGAAACGCCGCAGGTTGCCGAACCGACCGCAGCGTCGGCCCTGCCGATAGAAGCCGGACCGGTCCCAGAGCCTCGCGAGGAGGCGGAATTGCTTGCGATTCCGGCCTTCCTGAGGCGTCAGGCGAACTGACATTGTTGCCGCGGTTCCCCTCGTGAACCTCGATAACAATTTGAAACAAAGAGTGATTTGAGTGGTCCGACCGCGCCTGTTAGAGAATAGGCGCAGTCGGTTCCACTTTGGGGCCGGTGCGTGAGGGGCGGCGGCAATACCTTGCGGTGAAACCAATGTGGTTTCGCATAGCGGTGAAGACGGCACGTCAGCCGCTATAGGCCCAAGGGGACATCGGCCCGATCTTTGGACCGGTGTATTGAAAATGGGGAGACAAGGCGCATGGCGCCTGACGGACGTCACGGCAGAGCGCACGAATCAGAGCCGCGCGCGCTACGCTCCCGCGAATTGAGCGTAAGACAACATACCCTGAAGGACGCGATCGACTGCACCGGCATCGGTCTGCATTCCGGTGCCCGGGTGTCGATGTCGCTCCGGCCGGCTGAACCCGATTGCGGTATCGTCTTCAGGCGAACCGATGTCGTCGGCGGCGGCGCTGAAATCCTCGCGCGGTGGGACTCTGTGGTCGATACGCGTCTCAACACGACAATCGGCAATGACGACGGCGTGACGATCGGCACTGTCGAGCATGTCATGGCCGCGCTTTCCGGCGTCGGGATCGACAACGCCGTGGTCGAGTTGAACGGCCCCGAAGTCCCCATCATGGACGGTAGCGCGGCGCCCTTCATCTTCCTGATCGAATGCGCCGGTGTTGCGGAACAGGACGCGCCGCGTAAAGTTATCGAGATACTCCGGCCGGTCAGCGTCGGCAACCGACAGCGTTCGGCGATGCTGTCCCCCGGAAACAGCTTCTCGGTCAGCTTCGAAATTGATTTCGAAGGCACATTGATCGACCACCAGCAGTTTTTTGGCGACTTTTCCAACGGCGCTTTTCGGCGCGATATCGCGCGCGCGCGGACTTTCGGCTTCGAAGAAGACGTTGCCGCGCTGCGCGCTGCCGGCCTTGCCCGCGGCGGTTCGCTGGAAAACGCTATCGTGGTCAGCGGCGATCGCATCCTCAATGACGACGGATTGCGCTTCGATGATGAGTTCGTGCGCCACAAGGTACTGGATTCGATCGGGGATCTATACCTGGCCGGTGCCCAGATCATCGGGCATTTCCATGGGTTCCGCTCCGGGCATGGGTTGAACCACGATTTACTCCGCGCGCTTTTCGCCAATGAGGATGCTTGGCAGATCACCGAGCTGGGCGCGGAACGCCCCGCCCTGCGGATGATCCAGCCGACCGCAATCGCCGCGACAGCCTGACGCAACAGCAAGACTTGCAGTCCGGTATCCCGGGCGAACCGTATGTTCGCTCTGGAAGGAGCTGGAAAAATGGCATTCCGCGCCGATGCTTGACCTGTTAGAAAGATGCGGAGATTACCAAGGTTCGGCTGCGTTGCCGCGACCCAGGGTGCGCGCGCGGTCGGTGGGTAAGCAAGACATCAGGCGGATATGCAAAACATCATGACTTTCCTCCGGCGTCATTCGCTGCCGGTCGCGCCGCTGGCGCTCGTGGCCATGCTTGCCGCTTGCAGCAGCAAGGATGACAAACCCAACTACGTTCAAGGCTCGGTCGACATCCTTTACAACCGCGCCATGGACCAGTTGCTGGCCCAGAACTACAAGGCATCGTCAAAGCTTTTTGACGAGGTCGACCGCCAGCACCCCTACTCCACCTGGGCGGCGCGCGCGCAGCTGATGTCCGCCTATGCGAAGTATCGCGACAAGAAGTACGATGATGCGGTGATCGCGCTGGACCGCTACATCCAACTGCATCCCAACGGCCGCGATATCGCTTATGCGTATTATTTGAAGGGCCAGGCGCACTATGAACAGATCAAGGATGTGCGCCGCGATCAAACCGCCGCGCGCCAGGCCGGCCAGAGTTTCGAGGCGCTGGTGCGCCGCCATCCCAATTCCCGCTACGCGCGGGATTCGCGGCGCAAGATCGATCTTGTCCGCGATCATATCGCCGGCAAGGAGATGTCGGTTGGCCGCTACTATCTGAAGCGAAACCGGCAACTTGCGGCGATCGGCCGCTTTCGCAGCGTGATCTCGCAGTACCAGACCACCAGCCACGTGCCCGAGGCGCTCTATCGCCTGAGCGCCGCCTACACCGCCCTCGGCGTCACCGACGAGGCGCGCAAGATCACGGCGGTGCTCGGCTATAATTATCCGGCCAGTGAGTGGTATACCGACAGCTACCAGCTCGTGACCGGCAAGGAAGTCGAACGTACCGGGCCGCTGAAGAAGACTGAAAGCTTCGGCCGGCGAGTGCTTCGCTGGCTTTTCTGACCGCGAAGGGCCGATGCTCGCCGGGCTCTCGATCCGCGATGTCGTCATTATCGACCGGCTGGACCTGAATTTTGGCCAGGGTCTGAACGTGCTTACCGGCGAAACGGGCGCCGGTAAGTCGATCCTGCTCGACGCCCTCGGCTTGGCGCTGGGCGAGCGGAGCGACCAGGCGCTGATCCGCCAGGGCGCGGAACAAGCCGTGGTCAGCGCCGCGTTCGACGTTGCGGACGACGATGACGTCCACGCTGTTCTGGCCGAACACGGGTTGCAAAGCGAGGGGCCGCTTGTGCTGCGGCGGGTGCTCGGCAGGGACGGCCGTGCGCGGGCCTTCATCAACGACCACCCGACCAGCGTTGCAATGATGCGCCGCATTGGCGAGGCACTGGTCGAAGTCCAGGGGCAGTTCGAGCAGCGTGGCCTCTTGAACCCCGCGACCCATCGCCAGGTTCTCGATGCCTTTGCCGGACACGCACCGCTGGTCGCCACGACGCGTCAGACCTATGCGGTTTGGCGGGAGGCCGAGGCGGCGCTCGCCGAGGCGCAGCGGGCGATGGCCGAGGCCGCGGCCGATGAAGAGTATCTGCGCTATTCACTGGAGGAACTCGAGCGAATCGGGCCGGAGCCCGGCGAGGACGAAAGGCTGGCCGAGCAGCGCGCGACACTCATGAACCGCGAAAAGCTGGTCGCCGCCCTCGACCGGGCGCGCGGCGAGGTTGCGGGCGTCCGCTCAAACAGCGTCGAAGACGCGCTCCGCAAGGCCCAGGCGCATCTGGAACGGGCGGGTGATGAGGCACGGCGTTTCTTCGCGCCCATCATCGAAATCCTCGACCGTGCCGCTGCCGAGGCAACCGAGGCCGCGCGCGCGCTGCAAACGGCCAGTGTCACGATCGAGGGCGAAAGCGGCAATCTTGAGGAAATCGAAGAACGGCTTTTTGCCTTGCGGGAGATCGCCCGCAAGCACCGCATCCAAGTCGAGAAGCTGCCGGAACTGCACGAGGCGATCGCGGGCAAGCTTGCAGCGCTTGACGATCAAAGCGGCACGGTGGCGAGGCTGGGCGCGGCGCTTTCCGCTGCCCGGACCGCCTATGTCGAGGCCGCCGAAAAACTTTCCGCTTCGCGGCGGGCGGCGGCGGAACGCCTCGATGCCGCAGTGGCGCACGAGCTGCCACCGCTCAAGCTGGAGAACGCGCGTTTCCACACCGCGCTCGCCGCGCTCGACGAAGCCGAGTGGGGTCCTCATGGCCAGGACCGGACCGAGTTCGAGATCGCGACCAATCCAGGCGCGGCCACAGGTGCCTTGCGCAAGATCGCTTCGGGCGGAGAGCTCGCGCGCTTCATGCTTGCGCTCAAGGTCGTACTCGCCCAGGCGAACCCCGTCCCCACCCTGGTCTTCGACGAGGTCGATGCCGGCATCGGCGGCGCCACCGCCGCGGCGGTCGGCGACCGGCTAGATCGCCTCGCCCGCGGCGTCCAGGTCCTCGTCGTTACCCATTCCCCACAGGTGGCCGCGCGCGGCGCCCATCATTGGCGTGTCAGCAAATCGGAAAGCGGCGCGGCGGTGATGACCCAGGTCGACGCCCTCGCCACCGCCACGCGGCGCGAGGAGATCGCGCGCATGCTTTCCGGCCGCCACGTCACCGACGAGGCCCGCGCCGCCGCCGATCGGTTGATCGCCGGAGAACTGTCATGACCACCCCGGTATCGGTCGACCAGCTCCCCGCCGAAATGCTGGACGAGGCGCAGGCCAAAATCGAATTGAAACGGCTGGCCACCGAGATCAAGCACCACGACAGGCTCTACTACCAGGATTCCAAGCCCGAGATCAGCGACGCCGAATACGACGTGTTGCGACGTCGAAACGACGCGATCGAGGCGCGCTTTCCCAACTTCGTGCGAACGGACAGTCCAACCAAGCAAGTCGGCGTCGGTCCCGCCGAAGGATTTGCCGAAGTTCGCCACTCGGTGCCGATGCTGTCGCTCGGCAATGCGTTCGATGACACAGAAGTGCGCGAATTTGTCGCCGGTGTGCGGCGGTTCTTGAAGGAGCTGCGCGACGACCCCTCCATACCGCTCGAACTGGTGGCCGAACCCAAGATCGACGGCCTCTCAGCCGCTGTACGCTACGAGCAAGGTAGGTTCGTGCTCGGCACCACGCGCGGCAATGGCGAGGTCGGCGAGGACGTGACAGCAAATCTCGCAACCGTGGTCGATTTGCCCAAAGCCCTCAAAGGCGGCGATATTCCCGAGGTCCTTGAGGTGCGCGGCGAGGTCTATATGCGCAAGGATGATTTCGCCGCGCTCAATGTTGCGCGCGAAGCGGCGGGTGATCCGCTTTACGCCAATCCGCGCAATTCGGCCTCAGGCTCGCTGCGCCAGATCGACGCCTCGGTGACCGCGTCACGCAAGCTGCATTTTTTTGCCTATGCGTGGGGCAAGTTGAGCGAGCCGCCCGGCAACGACTACTGGCATTTCCTGGAACGTCTGCGTGCCTGGGGATTTTCGGTCAATCCCTACGCCAGGCTGTGTCCGACCGTGGACGAGGCGCTGGCGCTTTACGGCGAGATCGGGGCCGAGCGCGCGACCCTGCCCTACGATATCGACGGCGTCGTCTACAAGGTGAACCGGCTCGACTGGCAGGACCGGCTCGGCATGGTCAGCCGGGCGCCGCGCTGGGCGGTCGCGCACAAATTTCCCGCCGAACAGGCCGAGACGGTGCTGGAACAAATCGACATTCAGGTCGGCCGCACCGGCGCGCTGACACCGGTGGCGCGCCTCAAACCTGTCACTGTCGGCGGCGTGGTGGTCGCCAACGCGACCTTGCACAACGAGGACGAGATCAAACGCAAAGACATCCGTGAAGGCGACACGGTGGTTATCCAGCGCGCCGGCGATGTGATCCCGCAGGTTGTGCGCGTGGTGACGGAAAAGCGACCGAAGACTGCGAGCCCATATGTCTTTCCCGATCATTGCCCGCGCTGCAACAGTCTGGCGGTGCGCGAGGAGGGCGAGGTTGTGCGCCGTTGCACCGGCGGCCTCATCTGTCCGGCCCAGGCGGTGCGGCGCCTAAAGCACTTCGTTTCGCGCACCGCCTTCGATATCGAGGGACTGGGCAGCAAGCATATCGATGATTTCTGGGAGGATCACACGATTCAGCGGCCCGGCGACATCTTCCGGCTGCACGAAAAACGCGCCGAACTCGCGGCCCGGGACGGCTGGGGCGAGCAATCGGCCGAAAAGTTGCTTGCGGCCATCGAAGCGCGCCGCACCATCCCGTTCGACCGGTTTATTTATGCACTCGGTATCCGCCAAATCGGCGATGCGACCGCCAAGCTGCTGGCGCGCAACTACGAAAGCCTCGATGCGCTGCGCTACGCCATGATCGCGGCCGGAACAGAGCGCGCGGCCGAGCCGCACGAGATGAAAAAGGCCGAGACTGTCGGCGAGGTATTTGCCGAGCTCTGCAACATCAACGGCGTCGGCTTCAGCGTCGCCGACGATCTGATCGCTTTTTTCCGTGAACCGCACAATCTCGACGTGCTCGACGACCTAGCCAGAGAACTCTCGATTGAGGCGATCGCGGCGCCGGCCGCCTCGTCACCGGTCAGCGGCAAGACGATCGTTTTCACGGGCACGCTGGAGACAATGACGAGGCCTGAGGCCAAGGCGCGCGCCGAGTCGCTCGGCGCCAAGGTTTCAGGCTCCGTTTCCAAGAAGACCGATTACGTCGTTATCGGGGCCGAAGCCGGTACCAAAGCGAAAAAAGCCGCTGAACTCGGCGTGCAAATACTGAGCGAAGCTGAGTGGGTGGCGCTGGCCGGACAGTAGGCAGCGCGGATACGCCGTGGCTTGCCATCGGCGGAATAGCAAAATTGGACGGGCCGGCTCGGCAAACCGGCATCGGCGAAATTGTCACGGTCCACGAGCATGGAGACCCATCGCGGGTCTTACTTTTCATTCAAGAAAATTATATCCTTGGTTACGATGTTATCTGTGTCCGTGCGCCGCTGCGACCGGGATCGGGGCAATCATGGGACGGGCATCTGTAGCATCCATGGAGCCAGCCTGGTTCTTCGGGCGACACCTCATCATCCCTCAGCCAAGCATCACGAGGTTCAAATGGACAGACGAAGCGTACTCCGGCTCGGCGCCGCGGCAGGCGCCGGTCTTTTCGGACCGGTATTCATTCCAGGATTAAGCCTGGCCGACCGTTTCGGCGAATTTCAAACGCCGCTTGCCGGCGGTCTTTTCTATACCAAGGAGCGGCCCGGCCGTTGGGCCAAGAAAGCCGCCGGACACCTGCCGGTGATCGAGCGCCGTGGCGAGCGTATCCGCATCACCACCCGGCACCCGATGGCCGGGTACAAGCACTACATCGTCAAGCACATGATCCTGGATGAGAACTTCCGCTATGTCCGCGAGAAGGTTTTCGATCCAGGCGTCGACAGGCCGATAAGCGAATACGATGTCGGCGAGTTGCGGCGTTCGGTCTATGCGGTCAGCATGTGCAACCTGCACGACACCTGGATCAGCACGCTCCAGCTCTAGATCAAGATCATCTCAGATCGCCGCGATCTGAGATGTAGTACCAAGTCTCAGTGATATTGATCCATTTGATGGCGGCGGATTGGCCCTCAGGTTAGGCACGCGGCGCGGCGCGATGCAGCGCATCGGGCAAGCCGCGTAACGCGGCCGGAGGGCCAATCGGCCCCACCGAAGGCCGCCATCTTTTGTCCGCCAGCGTCGTTGCGCGCCGCTTGTGGTGCGCTGCACCACGGCGCAACCCGCGCCTAACCGGCGGACAAAATCTTGGCGGTCAAATGGCTCAATATCACTGAGATTTGGTATTAGATGAACGCCGCCCGTTCGAACCGCCAACCAAGAAAGAGAGCACATACCCATGGCCTCGAAGATCGTGACCATTGAAAAGCACGGCCGTATCGCGGTCGTCCGCTTCGACCGCGGCGACAAGGCCAATGCCCTGTCGTTCAAGGTCATGGACGCTCTCCAAGACGCAGCGCTGGAGCTCGCGCGCGACCCCGAGCTTTCGGCGATCGTGCTGACCGGCCAGGCGCGGCGCTTCACCCTCGGCTTCGATCTGCGCGACCCGGAGACCATGGCGGTGGCCGAGGCGGGGCTCGCCGAGCAGCGCCACCGTCTGCGCACCGGCCGCGACATGTGCGAAGCCTGGATGCGGCTCGAGCCGCTGACGATCGCCGCGGTGGAAGGCTGGTGCGTTGGCGGCGGGGTGGCGCTCGCCGTCACGCTCGACCTGCGCGTGGCGTCGCGCGATGCGAAGTTCTACGCCCCGGAGATCGAGCGCGGCATGAATATGAGCTGGGGTTCGGTGCCGCGGATGACCGCGCTGGTCGGCCCGGCCCGCGCCAAGCGCCTGCTGATCCTGGCCGAGCAGCTCGACGCCAAAACCGCGCTCGACTGGGGCCTGATCGACGAAATCGCGGCCGATGGCGGCGCGCTCGACGCCGCGCGCGTCATGGCCGAGCGGGTCGCCAGGCTGCCGCCGGTACCGGTGCGCATGATCAAGCAAGGGATCGAGCGGGCCGCCCATCCGCTCGCCGAGGCCTTGAGCGCCATGGACCGCGATCAGTTCGCCCTGGCCCAGCGCTCGGAGGACTACAGCGAGGCCGTCGCCTCGTTCCTGGAAAAGCGCGACCCCGACTACACGGGCCGCTGATCGGCGAAGAGACGCAGGCCTCGCGGCGATCGCGCCTAGAGCACAATCGCGTCACAGTGATCTGGTGTGACGCGTGAATTGTGTTTTGAATTTATGAGATAGATCAAGAGTCACCCTTCAGATCGCTGCGATCTGCGACGATCTTGCTCTAACGCACGAAGATCCGGACCTCATCGGATTTCGCCGTGCCGCTGGTCTCGGCAGTAACCGTCACACGGTCCGGCGGCACGCCCATATCGGCCATGGCGAAGCGAACCTCCTGGGCACGACTGAGCACCCCGGCCTGGCCGGCCTCGCTGGGCGCCACGCCGACCACCTCGAAAGCAAGATCGGGCCGCTGCTTGAGGGCGGCCTGGAGCGCGCGATAGAGCGCGCCTTTGTAGTCGACATCGGGCCGGGTGAAGCGGATGCGCACCAGCGGCAGGGCCGAACGGCGGGCAGGCGCCGTTGCGCCCTCGCGACCGGCGGCGCCCGCGCCGGGACGCAAGGCGTCCTCAAGGCTTTCCGCCTCCAATTGCCGCACCCGTGCGCTGGGTCTGCTGGCGTCGCCGGCGACCGCTTCGGCGAGCATGTCGAGCCCACGGCTCTGGTCCCGGGTGTAGGCGCTCTGCTGGTTGATATCGACCTGGATCTCCGCCAGCATTTTCCGGGGCAAGGTATCGGTCTCCAGGACAACCGGCTCCAGCGCGCCAAGCTCTCGCCGTACGACCCGGTCGCGCGCCCGCGCCCGGACGGAGCGCAGGGTGGCCAGCAGCCGGGAGGTCTGCGACGCTGTTGCGTTGATGCGCGCGGTGAGCGCATTGAGCTTCAGCAGATCGCCGTTCACGCGGCCGAGCCGGGCGCGCGCTTTGCGCATATTGGTCCGATAGGCCGGATTGTCGTCCGGCAGCCGCCGCTCCTTGATGAGGCCGAAACCGCCAACCGCCTTGAGATAAACGGTGTGGTGGAGCGTGGCCGAGCGGCGGATACGCTGCAACTCGTCGTCCTGTCGGAAGATCTGGGCCCGCAAGGCATCGTTTCGGCGCACCAGCGCGGCCGCCGCGGCACTCGTTGTTGCCGGCTTTTGCGTGGCGGGGCGCTTGGCGGAACGCTTGTCTGGCCGCTCCAGCTTGCGGTCTTTGCGGAAGCGTGTCCGGCCAAACGCCGGCGGAGGGACCCCGACCGGCCCGCTTGCCAAATGAGGCGGGATCGTACCCCTCTCGCCCGGCATTTCGCCCGCGAGCGTCTTGAACACAACCGCATCGCCGGTCGAACAACCGGCAAGCATCATCCCTGCGAGCAGCAGCGCCAGCGGCGCCAACATTGACCTGCCCGGTATTCTGGTTACTGGAAGGTTTCGTCGCACGGTCGGCAATCCGCGGTCGTCTCGGCCTATGGGGTTGATCCCTGCGGTCACGGCCCCCATGTGCTGAAACCTTGTGTGCTGAGACCTTGTAAAGCGGATGGCAACACTGCCGCGAGGGCTGCCGGCCCGGGTTCTTGACCCCCGTGCTACGACGGCGACCATATGGCCGTGCCCGTTCGCGCGCAACGATATTCAGCCGTCCAAAGCGGGGTGGCTGACAAGACCACAATGCAGGCACGCAACCTTGCCTGCAAGAGAGCTGTGGAGTAGTGTCCGGCGCCTGCGCTGCTTGGTCACGACGTGTGGCCATGGGGGCGCGAATGTCGACAACGGCGGCTCGTGAAGAACGCCATATTACAAAATTGCGCGCCCCTAGCTCAACTGGATAGAGCACCTGACTACGGATCAGGAGGTTGGGAGTTCGAATCTCTCGGGGCGCGCCAATTTTTTCAAAGACTTAGACCGAATTTCCGAGAATCGTTGGGCTGCTTTGGCCGGTCAGGTGGCACAGTGGGTGACACTGTGACGGAAATCAGCGCGTGCTCGCCATACTTGACCCTCGATAGGTCAACATTCTTGCCATAACCAATGTGCGGTATTATGTTACCTCAACATGGGTTTGGTCAGGGCTGGTCGATGCACGGGCAACATCACTTCAATCAGAGTTCCGCCGCCGGGTTTGATACCCGCCCTGACCGCCAAATGCGCG
>DATKZM010000088.1:0-228543 GCA_035527975.1 Alphaproteobacteria bacterium
CATGTGCGGGGGTCTATCGTTCTCCCTCCCCCCTTGAGGGGGAGGGTTAGGGAGGGGGGTGCGACCAACGAGGGCACCCCACCAGGGGTGCCCGAGGCGAACGCCAAAGACCATAGCGTTTTGATAGTGCTCATTGAGCGCAGCCCAAGCTGCACTACACCCCCCACCCCGACCCTCCCCCTCAAGGGGGGAGGGAGAACGATAGACCCCCGCACATGAACCCTCAGGGTCTCCTCGGCATCGCCGTGCTCATCGCGCTCGCCTGGGCACTGAGCGAGGATCGTGGCAAACCGCCGCTACGGCTCGTCGCGGGCGGCCTCGCGCTGCAAATTATCCTCGCCCTGATCCTGCTCAAACTGCCCGGCGTCAAGGACGCGGTGCTGGAGCTGAACGGCGTCGTCCAGGCGCTCGACAAGGCGACCCGCGCCGGCACCGGCTTCGTCTTCGGCTATCTCGGCGGCGGCAAACCGCCCTTCGCCATTACCGAAGCCAAAGCCACCTTCGTCCTCGCCTTCCAGGCGCTGCCGCTGATCCTGGTGATGAGCGCGCTCTCGGCGCTGCTCTTCCATTGGCGCATCCTGCCGGTCATCGTGAACGCTTTTTCCTGGGCGCTTGGCCGCACGCTCGGCATCGGCGGCGCGCTCGGCGTTTCGGCGGCGGCCAACGTCTTCGTCGGCATGGTCGAGGCCCCGGTGCTGGTGCGCCCCTACGTTGCGCGCATGAGCCGGGGCGAGCTCTTCGCGCTCATGGTCTGCGGCATGGCGACCATCGCCGGCACGGTGATGGTGCTCTATTCGATCATCCTCGGCGACACGATCCCGGGTGCGCTTGGCCATATCCTTTCGGCCTCGCTGATTAATGTCCCGGGCGCGCTGCTGATCGCCGGTCTGATGGTGCCGCCGGGCGAGACGGCGACCGTGGGCGGCTTTGCGCCCGAGCGCGAGGCCAAATCCTCGATGGAGGCGATCGCCAACGGCACCACCCAGGGCATCCAGCTCGTCCTCAACGTCGCGGCGATGCTGATTGTGCTGGTGGCACTGGTCGCGCTGGCCAACATGATCCTCGGCCTCGTTCCCGATCTTGGCGGCGCCCCGCTGACGCTGGAACGCATCTTCGGCTGGGTCTTCGCGCCGCTGGCCTGGCTGATCGGCGTGCCCTGGGACGAGGCCGCCACCGCCGGCGCGCTGCTCGGCAAGAAGGTCGTCCTGAACGAGCTCTTGGCCTACGCCGACCTTGCCAAGCTCGACGCCGGCGCGCTGTCGGCGCGGGCGCGGCTCATCATGGTTTACGCGCTGTGCGGCTTTGCCAATCTCGGCAGCCTCGGCATCATGCTGGGCGGGCTCGGCACGCTGGTGCCCGAACGCCGCGCCGAGATCGTCGCGCTCGGCCTCAAGTCGCTGCTTGCCGGCCTCATGGCCACCGCGCTGACAGGGGCCATCGTCGGCCTTATGATCTGACACCGCGGGACTATCACTCTTCAGAATCGACGCGTATTCTGCCGCCAATGGCGGGAACTGAATCGATGAGGCAGTCATGAACGCAAGCCGAAAGCTGCGCGCGCTGATCGACCTGAACGCGCCCCTATGGGCGGGCGAAGCCGAGGTCGTCCGCAGCTATTGGAGCTGGGAGGGACGCAGCCGCGAGACCGACCGCCAATGGCTGGCTTACCAATGCTTCAAGGAGATGTGGGGCTCCAGCGTCGGCTACGGCCGCGGCCTCTTCATGGAGCCGCTGAAGAAGCTCGAGGCCATGTTCCCCAAGATCGACACCGAATTCGACCGCCACGAGGTGCTCGACCTGGCCGAGACCCTGCATTCGGAATTCGCACATTACTGCGCCTTCGCCGATGCTTACGATGCCATGCGCGAGCCGGGCGAGCCCAAGCTTGTCCCTGGCGCGCTCGCAAGCTGGCCCGGCGACGACCGCCTCGGCGCGCTGCGTCACGAGCACCGCCAGCGCCACGGCGCGATCGGCTGGCGCGCCGGCCAGTTCACCGAGGGCGGATACTGCACTCTCTTCGCCGAGGGCATGAGGCTCAAAGGCAATGGCGGGCGCGACGAGCTGATCGCCGCTGCCTGCGCCCGCGTCTACGACGACGAGTTCGATCACATGCTGAAGGGCGTCATCGGCCTCGACGACGAAAGCCTCTCCGAGGCCGACTGGTCGCTCCTGGGCGAGCTTACAACGGCCCAGCTCAAGCTGCGTATCCGCATGCGCAACGAGCAGTTTGGCGGGCCACTCTTGGACGAGCGCATCGTGGCGATCGAGCGCGGCGAGATCGAGCCGCTGTCCTTCGACTGGGACCGTGCGAAGCTCGCGGCATGAGCGACCTTCCCGTCACCGTCGCCTGCTGGAACTACGACCGCACCCGCGCGCTGATGGATGGCCGCGTGCCCGTCGAGGGCTGCGATCCCCGGTTCATATCGCTGGGCCCCGAGGAGGTCTTCTTCCGCGCCTTTCGGCACGGCGAGTTCGACGTCTCCGAGCTTTCCTTCTCCAGCTATCTGATGGCGACCGCGCGCGGCAGCTGTCCTTACATCGCGATCCCGGTCTTCATATCGCGCGCCTTCCGTCACTCGGGCATCTACATCCGCACCGACCGCGGCATCGAGGCGCCCGCCGACCTGAAGGGCCGCCTCGTCGGCGTGCCCGAATACCAGGTGACGGCCGCAGTCTGGATCCGCGGTGTGTTGCAGCACGAATACGGGCTCCGGCCAGCGGACGTCGAATGGCGCTCCGGCGGCATCGAGGACCCCGGCCGCCACGAAAAGCTGCCGATCGAGCTGCCCGACGATGTGAAGATCGAGGCGATCGCCGAGGGCAAGACGCTGTCGGCCATGCTCGAAGCCGGCGAGATCGACGCGCTCGTGAGCCCGCGTTCGCCCTCGTGCTTTGATCGCGGCGCCGCGCATGTCGCCCGCCTTTTCCCTGATTTCCGGACGCTCGAGCGCGCCTGGTTTGCGAAGACGCAAATCTTCCCGATCATGCATGTGATCGGCATCCGCAAGGAACTGGCCGCGGCCGAGCCCTGGCTCGGCGCCAGCCTGATGAAAGCCTTCGAGGCCGCCAAGCGCCTTGCCTACGCCGACCTCCGCGAGGTCGCCGCCCTGAAGGCGACACTGCCCTGGGTCACCCAGGAATACGAGGAGACCGTGGCGCTGATGGGCACGGATTACTGGCCCTACGGCATCGCGGACAACCGGCCGACGCTCGATGCGTTCCTAAAGTATCACCACGAACAGGGCCTCAGCCCCGCGCCGGCAATGCTCGACGAGATTTTTCTGCGCAGCGCCATGGAGACGGTGAAGGTGTGATACGCACCCGGCCGCGTCCCCTCTCCCGCAAGCGGGAGAGGGAATCCCATGACGTCGATCTAGAACAGCTTCACGTCCACCTTGCCGTCGGCGTCGTAGCAGACAACGCGCCGGCCGCCACTGCCGCGCAGCACGGCCGGGCCTTCGGCCGCCACCTGCGGGGTCATCGTATGGCACCAAACCATGCGTCCGGTATAAGCATCGACGCGCCACGCGCCCTCGCCCGCCGCCGTCCCGCCAGAAGCGATGGCGAAGCGATTGCCCCCTTCATGGGTCGTCGCCGTGCCGCTCAGCAAGACCGCGCCGGCCAGCAGGCCGGCCGCGATCACGATCGCCTTGGGATATGTCATGGTCAGTTCTCCCCGATGGTGAAAGTCGTTACGTGAGGTACTCGCCGTTCTTGGTCTTGCCCGTTCCGGGTCGTATATGATCCCTCGCATCTTAGCCCGGCCGGGCGCGCGCGCGAGACCCTTCCCTGCCGCATTGCCGACTTGCCCGAACGGGCCCGGACCTGTAGGGGCTTGGCTGCGGCGCGTGCCGCAACGATAGGACCTTGGTTGCGGCAGGCGCCGCACCGATAAGACAGGGAAACCATCCCATGACGCTCAGATACGGCCGCGAGTTCCTGGCCCTGCCCGGCCCGACCACGGTGCCTGACGAAGTGCTCGCGGCGATGCACCGCCCGGCGATCGACATCTATTCCGGCGAGATGATCGGCATCACCGACGCCTGCCTTGCCGATCTGCCGCGCATCTTTCGCACCGAAGGCCGTGTCTACATCTACGCCGCCAACGGTCATGGCGGCTGGGAGGCGGCGCTCACCAACACGCTGTCGCGCGGCGACAAGGTGCTGGCGCTGGAAAGCGGCCGCTTCGCGCTGATATGGGGCGAGTCGGCGAAGATGCTGGGGATCGAGGTCGAGGTGCTGCCTGGCGACGATATCAGCGCGGTCGATCCGGACGCGCTCGAGGCACGCCTGCGCGACGACACCGACGGCGCGATCAAGGCGGTCCTCGCGGTCCAGATCGACACTTCCTCGGGCGTCGTCAACGATGTGCCGGCGCTGCGCCGGGCGATCGATGCCGCCGGACACGACGCGCTGTTGCTGGTCGACGCCATTGCCTCGCTCGGCACCATGCCGCTGGAAATGGACGAATGGGGGGTCGACGTCGTGGTAACGGGCTCGCAGAAGGGCCTGATGACGCCGCCGGGCCTCGCCTTCGTCGCCGCCGGCGAGAAGGCGCGCGCCGCGCACGAAACCGCCGATCTGCGCACCCGCTATTGGGACTGGACCTTCCGCGAAGGCCCGCTGCACTACCAGAAATATTGCGGCACGCCGCCCGAGCACATGCTGTTCGCGCTGCGCAAGGCGCTCGACATTCTGCTCGAAGAAGGGCTCGACGCCGCCTTCGAGCGCCACCGCATCCTGGCCGGCGCCACCCACCGTGCGGTCGCGCGCTGGGCGGCGGGCGGATCACTCGCCTTCAACGTCGCCGATCCCGACCACCGCGCGGTCTCGGTCACAACCGTGCTGCTTACCGACGGCCGCGACCCCGCCGAACTGCTCGACTACTGCAACACGAAATGCGGGGTGGTCCTGGGCATCGGCATCGGCGCGCTCGACGGCCGCGCCTTCCGCATCGCCCATATGGGCCATGTCAACGCGCCGATGCTGCTGGGCACACTGGGCGTCGTGGAGACGGCGCTCAAAGCCCTCGGCATCCCGCACGGCGCCGGCGGCGCGCAGGCCGCTATCGACTGGTTCGCGGAGCAGGTTCCCGGATAGGCCCCGGCGCACCCTTCGAGGCGCGTGCTTGAAGCACGCACACCTCGGGATGAGCCTCCGGTTTTTCCAGTTTCCAATTGCTCATCCTGAGGGTCTGACCGGAAATGAATGCAGTGATTGCAACCGGTTACGTTGAGCTGGATACTCTCTTCGCGTCATTCCCGCGAAAGCGGGAATCCAGAAGACCCCAAGAAGTCTGGACTCCCGCTTGCGCGGGAGTGACGGGCGGGTTTCGTCGGCAGGCCGTGACTATTTGATATGCCAGCATTCATTCCCGGCCAGGCTCTGAGGAGCCCCGAAGGGGCGCCTCGAAGGATGGATGACGGGCCCCCGCCGCGTCGCCTACTCCGCCGGGGCCGGCGCCGGATCGCCCGTGCCGTCGCCCTTGGCCGGGGCCTTGCCGCGCGCCGGCCGCGCCACGACGCTGCCGATGATGGAAAGCAGCGGCGGGATGATCAGCAGCGTCAGGATCGCCGACAGCAGCAGCCCGCCCAGCACCACTGAGCCGAGGCCGCGATAGAGTTCGGAGCCGGCGCCGGGGAAGATCACCAGCGGCGTCATGCCGCAGACGCTGGTCAGCGTCGACATGAAGATCGGCCGGATCCGGTTGCGTGTCGCCTCCAGGATCGCATCGCCCACTTCCATCGCCTCTTCGCGGACATGCAGCAGCGTCTGGTGAACCAGCAGGATGGCGTTGTTCACCACCGTGCCGATCAGGATCACGAAGCCGAGCAACGTCAGCATGTCGAGCGACTGGCGCGTGAAGATGTTGAGCACCGCCAGTCCGAGCACGCCGCCCGCGGTCGCCAGCGGCACCGAGAAGATGATGATGAAGGGGAAGACGAAGCTCTCGAAGAGCACCGCCATCACCAGATAGACGATCACCACCGCGAGGATGAGCTGCCACACCATCGCGTTCCAGGTCTTGGTCAGCTGGTCGGCCTCGCCCGACAGGCCCATCGTCACGCCGGGCGGCAGCCCCTGCTTTTTCAAGGTGGCGATCACCTTATTGCGCAGAATATCCATCGCCGTTTCCAGCGGGATGTTCGGCGACGGACTGATCTCGAGCGTCACGGTGCGGGTGCGCTCCAGATGGCGGATCTCGACCGCGCCCGCGGTCAGCTTCACCTCCGCCAGCGAGCGCACCGGCACGATGGTGCCCGAGCTGGTGACGACGGGAATGTCGCCGATGCCCTGGATGCGCTTGATCTTGCTTTCCGGGCCCATCAGCGTCAGGTCCATGCGCCGCCCGCCGACGGTGATCTCGACCACACGCAAGCCTTGATTGTAGGTATCGACCGTGTCGGTCAGCTCGCGCGCGGTGACGCCGGCATCGGCCAGGCGCACCCGGTTGGGCAGCACGCGCAATTCCGGTGAGCCGAGCTCGAGCCCCGGCCGCGGCCGGAACTGGTTGCCCTGGTTGCGCGGCAGGAATTGGTTGGCGAGGATGAAGGCGCGCAAGGCCACCTGCAGGTTGCGCTCCAGATTGGGACCGGCGATGTCGAGGTTGATGACACGCCCGCCGCCGATCGAACGGCCGAATAGCGAGGGCTGGAACACGCGTGCGAAGGTGCCCGGATCGCGCCGCATTTCCGCGCGGATCACCGGGATCAGCTCGCGCGCCCGGCTCTCGTCGACGGCCGAGGCGCCGATAAATGTCAGCGCGTCACGTGCTACGAAGAAGAACCGCGCCATCTTCGGCGGCTCCCCGGGTTTGGATTTCGGTCCCGTGACCTGCGCCCAGTGCTTGCGCATCGAGTTTTCGATGTTCCGCGCAGTCTCGGTCGTCGTCGGCAGATTGTAGCCTGGAGGCGGCAAGGCGATCGCGATCACCAGATTACGGTTGCCGGTCGGCAGGTATTCGAGTTTGGGCAGCAGCAGCCAGGTCGCCGTGCCCGCCGTGCCGCAGACCACCGCGACCACCAGAAATGCGATCGCCCGGTTGCCGATCACTGCGCGGGTAAAGGCGAGCACCACGCGCACGAACAGCTCGGCGAGATCGTCGATGATCGGCAGGCGCAGGCGCTTGACGCCGTTCGCGACAGCCGCGCCCGCCTTCTTCGCACCGCCATCGATGGCGCCTTTGGGATCGATGGTCTTTTCAGCCACGGTCCGGCCGAGCAGCCGGTTGGCGAGCGCCGGGATCAGCGTCACCGCGACGACCAGCGACAACAGTACCGCGACCGAGATCGCCACCGCGATGTCGCGGAAGAGCTGACCGACCTCGAGTTCGAGAATGAGGATCGGGATGAACACCATCACGGTCGTCAGCGCGGAGACCAGCACCGCCCCCCAGACCTGGCGCGCGCCCTCATACGCCGCGTCGAACCGGCTGAGGCCGCGCTCGCGCAATCGGAAGATGTTCTCCAGCACGACGATGGCCGCGTCGACCACCATGCCGACCGCAAAGGCGATGCCGGCGAGCGAGATCACGTTGACCGAGCGCCCCAGCGCCGCCATGGCGACGAACGAGCCGATGACCGAAACCGGGATCGCCAGCGTCACCACCAGCGTTGCGCGGCCCGAACGCAGGAAGAGCAGCAGGATCAGCGCCGCCAGCGTGCCGCCGACGAAGATGTTCTGCTGCACCAGCGATATGGCGGAGTTGATGTAGACGGTCTCGTCGAAAACCTGGACCGCCACCAGCCCCCGCGGCTTCAGCACGTTTTCATTGATCTCTTTCAGGGTCGACTTGATGCCGCGCATCACCTCGATGACGTTGGCGCCGGTCGTCCGCAGCACATTGAAGACCACCGCCGGCTCGCCATTGGCGCGGATCGTCGCGGTCGGCACCTTGTAGCCGAAGGCCACTGTGGCGATGTCGCCCACGGTGACCCGCGAGACGCGGCCGGTCGCCTTGTCCTCGACGCTGCGCAGCAATACCGCGCGCACGGCATTGGTCGTGCGCAATTCGCCTTCGGTGCGCACCAGGTAGCTGCGCTTGCCCTCTTCGACATTCCCCGCCGAGCCAAACGCATTCGCGCGCCTCAGCGCATCGACGATCGCCGAAACGGTGAGGCCGTAGCGCGCCATCTTCTGCGGTTCCACGATCACCCGCAGCTCGCGCTCGCTGCCGCCGAAGAAGTTGGTGCCCGAAACGCCGTTCACCCGCTCCATGCGGTCGATGACGTTGTCCTCGACGAAGTCGCCATAGGTATGGATCGGGCGCGTGTTGTCCTTCAGCCGGCGTATGTAGAACCAGGCGATCGGGTTGTCGTCGGAGCCCTGGGTCTGGATCTGCGGCTGCTGGACCTCGGCCGGATAGCCGGTCACCCGCTGTAGGCGGTTGGAGACCAGGATCAGCGCGCGGTCGATGTTCTGCCCGACCAGGAATTCGAGCGTGACCGTCGAGCGCCCTGACTCCGCCGAGCTGGTGATCTGCTCCACGCCTTCCAGGCCGCGCAGCGCGTCCTCCTGGCGGTTGATGATCTCGCGCTCGATCTCGGCCGGCGAGGCGCCGAACCAGACGGTACCGATCGTCAGGGTCGGCTTGCGGACGTCGGGGATGAGCTGGATCGGAATGGTCTGCAGCGCCACGAAGCCGAACACCAGCACCATGATCACCACCGAGACCACGGCGACGGGGCGCTCCAGCGATGCCCGGATCAGGTTCATTTGGACATACGTCCGTTAAGTCGGTCCGGCCCACTCCCCCACCCGGCCGCCCATGAGCTTACGATTCCGTGGGCGGCCGGGTGGGGGAGTGGGCCGGCGCCGCGGTGACAATTCATTTTCTAACTGCCGTTGCGGAACATGACGGGCTGACCGGGCCGCAAGCGTTCGTTCCCGCGCACCACCACGATGTCGCCGGGCTTCAGCCCGCCAAGCACGACGAAGCGGCCGCCGACGGCATCGCCGAGCTTGACCGGGCGCGGCACCGCCTTGCCCACGACCATCGGCGGCTTGATGCCTTTGGCGCCGGCAACGATGAAAACAATGGTGTTCTCGCCGCGATGGATGATCGCGTCCTTATGGACCGAGACTACCATGCGGCTGGCACCGATCGGCACCGCGACCGTCACGCTCTCGTTGACGGCGATCCCCCGCATCGCGGACTTGAAGCGCGGCACGAAGCGCACGGCACGGGTCCGGGTAAGCGCGCTGTCGACCGGAACCACGGCGCGCACGACCGCTTCGTGCTCCTTGCCCGCCAGCTCGAAACGGACGGTGCGGCCGGGGATCAGCCCGGCGACCCGGTCGGCGGGCACGTCGGCTTCGATCTCCAGCGCCCGGTCGTTGACCAGCGTCACGATCGCATCACCGGCACGGACATAGGCGCCGATCTCGGTGTGCTTGACCGTGATCACGCCCGGAAAAGGCGCGCGGATCTCGGCGTAGTTGAGCTCGATCTGGGCCAGCTTGAGCGACGCCTGGGCCTTGGCGACGTTTTGCAGCGCAATTTCGTAGCGGGCGCGCGGGAAAGCGGCCGAGCGCGAAGTGCGCAGGCGTTCAAGGCGCGCCAGCTCCTGCTGGGCGCTGGTCAGCTCCGCGAGACGAAGGTCGCGTTGCGCTTCCAGCGTCGACGCCACCAAACGCACGAGCACCTGGCCATTCTTTACGCGGTCGCCGACCTCGACCAACATTTTCTCGACCGGGCCGGCCGAGCGCGCGGCGATGGTCCCCGACTGACGCGCCACCAGGCGACCAACGACGGGTATGGTCTGAACCAGCGGGCCGCGGCTCACCTTGTCGACCTGCACCAATGACGGCTGCCCGCCTTGCGCCTGGGCGGCGCCGAGCGGCGCGGCCACAGCGAGCGCGGCCACCGCGAGCAACACCGCAGCGCCATGATGTGATTGAACGAACGGCCTCATCTCAGGTCCCTGACGCCTACCCGGTCGACGTCCTTCGAGGCGAACCCCGCAGCGTCGTAAGGGCAACTCCCGCGCACCTTAATATAGTATGAAACGAATTCCCGCCCCGCTTCCGTCGGCGCACCGGTCCTTCGACAGGCGTAAAGCCCACTATGCCGATCGGACCGCCGCGCGGCACGAAGCAACTGAAAAATGTTTCGAATCATGCGAATGTCAATCGAAATCCGCCACGTCCGTATGCAAATTCACGCGATCCAGCGGTTCTGGCCGCAGGCGTTAAACCGTGACAGCGTCGCGCCAAGCCTGCTATGCACCCCGGCCCGCTCGTCGACAATTCGCCTTGCCGTCAAATACACCTGATGACCACCCTGTTCTACAGCCACCCGGCCTGCCAGGAGCACGATCCGGGCGCCCATCATCCGGAAAGCCCGGCCCGGCTGCGGGCGGTGGAGGCCGCGCTGGTGCGCCCGGAATTCGCCGGGCTGGAGCGCCGCGAGCCGCCACTGGGTGATCTCGCCGCCGCCGAGCGCGCGCATCCGGCCGATTACATCGACCGCACTCTATCGGCGATCCCGCCCCATGGCCGCGCGCCGATCGATGCCGATACCGTGGTCAGCGAGGGCTCGCGCGAAGCCGCCCTTCGCGCCATCGGTGCCTTGACCGCGGCGGTTGACGCGGTTGCCGGCGGCGAGGCCAAGAATGCGTTTTGCGCCGTGCGCCCGCCCGGCCACCACGCCGAGCCGAGCCGCGCGATGGGCTTCTGCCTCTTCAACAACGTCGCCATCGGCGCGCTTCACGCCCGCGCCGCGCATGGCATGGAGCGTGTGGCCGTGGTCGATTTCGACGTCCATCACGGCAACGGCACGCAGGCGATGTTCGAAGCCGACAAGGACCTCTTTTTTGCCTCGACCCACCAGTACCCGCTTTACCCCGGCACCGGGGCGGCGAGCGAAACCGGCGTCGGCAATATCGTCAACTGCCCACTGCCGCCCAACTCGGGCGGCCCCGAATTTCGCGCGGCGATGGAGGCGCGCGTGCTGCCCGAGCTCGCACGCTTTGCGCCGGAGATGATTTTCATTTCTGCTGGTTTCGATGCCCACCGCGCCGACCCGCTTGCGCTGCTCAATTTCGTCGAGGATGACTACGCCTGGGCGACCGCGAAACTCATGGCGGTGGCCGACGAGTATGCCGGTGGGCGGATCGTTTCGACGCTGGAGGGCGGCTATGATTTGCGCGCGCTTGCCGACAGCGCCGCCGCCCATGTCCGCGCGCTGATGGGGCTGTGAGGCGTGGCGGCCGTAATCTTGCCTACATCAGGGCGCATGTGCTTTAAGAACGCCTTCTCTCAATGGGGAATTGGAAAATGGCCGAGGCGGCACTGCCGGCGGACATAGCGGCAATGAGTTTTGAAGCCGCATTGGAGGAACTCGAGAACATCGTGCGCCAGCTCGAGGACGGCCGGGGTGCGCTCGATGACGCCATCGCGGCATATGAGCGCGGCGCCTTCCTGAAGCGCCACTGTGAAACCAAGCTGAGCGAGGCGCAGGCAAAGGTCGACAAGATTGTCCTGGCGCCCGACGGCACGGTGCGCGCCGTGCCGGCCGACGGCGATTAGGCACGAACGCAAACCGACACATCGAAGATAGGAGGCGACCCGGCCTTGAACCGATTGCAGGCCGCAATGAGCGAGACCGCCCAGGCGGTCGAGACGACGCTGGAGCGCCTGTTGCCGCCGGGCGACGGGCCGGAGGCGCGCATCCCCGAGGCGCGAGTCCCCGAGGCGCGAGTCCCCGAGGCGCGCATCCCCGAGGCGCGCATCCCCGAGGCGCGAGTCCCCGAGGCGCGAGTCCCCGAGGCGCGAGTCCCCGAGGCGCGAGTCCCCGAGGCGCGAGTCCCCGAGGCGCGAGTCTATGAGGCGATGCGCTATGCGTGCCTCGGCGGCGGCAAGCGCTTGCGCCCGTTTTTGGTGGTTGCGGGCGCGGACATGTATGGCGTGCCCCGCGAGCGCGCGCTGCGCGCCGGGGCGGCGGTCGAGCTCGTGCATTGCTACTCGCTGGTTCACGACGATCTGCCCGCCATGGACGATGACGCGTTGCGCCGTGGCCGCCCGACCACGCATATCCAGTTCGACGAGGCGACAGCGGTGCTGGCCGGCGACGGGCTGCTGACGCTTGCCTTCGAGGTGCTCGCCGACCCCGCGACCCACGACGATCCGGCCATACGCTGCGCGCTGATCACGGCGCTCGCACGCGCCGCCGGGGCGCAAGGCATGGTCGGCGGCCAGATGTTCGATCTCGCCGCCGAGGACCGCGCGCTAGGTCTTGGAGAAATCAGCCGCCTGCAGAACCTGAAGACAGGCCAGCTGTTCAATTATTCGTGCGCAGCGGGCGCGATATTGGGAGGTGCGTCAACAAAGGAACTGGACGCACTTACTTTGTATTCGCAAGACCTCGGCCTCGCCTTCCAGATTGCCGACGATTTGTTGGACATTGAAGGCAATGAAGACGAAGTCGGCAAGAAGGTTGGCAAGGATGCCGATGCCGGCAAAGCGACCTTCGTTTCCATACTTGGCGTGGACGAGGCGCGCAATAAAGCAACACAATTAGTGGAACAAGCGACGTCGCATCTTGAATTTTACTGTGAAAGAGCAGACCTTCTACGCGACGTGGCGAGGTTCGTCATTGAGCGGCGAACCTGATGGGGAGGCAATAACGTGTCAGAAACGACGAAGACACCGCTTCTGGATGCGGTGACGTGTCCGGCTGACTTGCGCAAACTTGAGACGTCGCAGCTGCGTCAGCTCGCCGACGAATTGCGCCTGGAAACCATCGATGCCGTCTCCAAGACGGGCGGCCATTTGGGCGCCGGGCTCGGCGTGGTCGAGCTGACCGTCGCTATTCATTACCTATTCAACACGCCCGACGACATTCTTATCTGGGATGTCGGCCACCAGTGTTATCCGCACAAGATCCTCACCGAGCGGCGCGATCGCATCCGCACGCTGCGCCAGAGCGGCGGGCTCTCCGGCTTCACCAAGCGCTCGGAAAGCCCTTACGATCCCTTCGGCGCCGCGCATAGCTCGACCTCGATTTCCGCCGGCCTTGGCTTCGCCGTCTCGCGCGACCTGCAGGGCCGCGACAACTACGTCGTGGCGGTGATCGGCGACGGCGCGATGAGCGCCGGCATGGCCTATGAGGCGATGAACAACGCCGGCGCGATGGACAGCAAGCTCATCGTCATCCTGAACGACAACGACATGTCGATCGCCCCGCCGGTTGGCGCGCTGTCGGCGTATCTCTCGCGCCTCGTCTCGTCGAAGCCCTACCGCTCGATCCGCCATTTGAGCCATCTGGTCGCCAAGGCCTTCCCGCGCTCGATCGAGAAAGCGATGAAGCGCGCCGAGGAATATGCGCGCGGCTTTGTCACCGGCGGCACCATGTTCGAGGAGCTCGGCTTTTATTACGTCGGCCCGATCGATGGTCACAACCTCGACCATCTGATCCCGGTGCTGAAGAACGTCCGCGACGATCCCGGCAGCGGGCCAATCCTGATCCATGCGGTGACCCAGAAGGGCATGGGCTACCAGCCCGCCGAGAGCTCCGCCGACAAGTATCACGGCGTCTCCAAGTTCGACGTCGTCACCGGCACCCAGGTCAAGGCGACGCCGAACGCACCCAGCTACACCAAGGTCTACGCCCAGGCGTTGATCAAGGAGGCGCGCAAGGACGACAAGATCTGCGCGATCACCGCGGCGATGCCCTCGGGCACCGGGATCGATCTCTTCGGCGACGAGTTCCCCGAGCGCACATTTGACGTCGGTATCGCTGAGCAGCATGGCGTGACCTTCGCCGCCGGCCTTGCCGCCGACGGCATGAAGCCCTTCGCCACGATCTACTCGACGTTCCTGCAGCGCGCCTACGACCAGGTCGTCCACGACGTGGCGATCCAACGCCTGCCGGTGCGCTTTGCGATGGACCGCGCCGGCTTCGTCGGCGCCGATGGGTCGACCCATTGTGGCGCATTCGATGTCGCCTATCTTGGCTGCCTGCCCGGCTTTACGCTGATGGCGGCGGCCGACGAGGCCGAACTCGTCCATATGGTCGCCACCGCGGCGGCGATCGATGATGGGCCGACGGGCCTGCGCTATCCTCGCGGCGAGGGCGTCGGCGTCGACATGCCCGAGCAAGGCATGGTTCTGCCGATCGGCAAGGGCCGCGTGCTCCGCGAAGGCAACACGGTCGCCGTGCTCAGCTACGGCACGCGCCTGGAGGAAGGTCTGAAGGCGGCCGACGAGCTGGCGGTGCGCGGCTTTACGACGACGGTCGCCGATGCCCGTTTCGCCAAGCCCCTCGACGAGGATCTCATTCGCCGCCTGGCGCGCGACCACGAGGTGCTGATCACCATCGAGGAAGGCTCGGTCGGCGGCTTCGGCTCGTTCGTGGCGCAGTTCCTCGCCCATGACGGCGCCTTCGACAAGGGGCTGAAGTTCCGCCCCATGGTGATGCCCGACCGCTTCATGGATCAGGACAAGCCGGAGACCCAGTATGCGATGGCAGGGCTCTGCGCGCCCGACATCGTGACGACGGCCCTTCTCGCGCTCGGCCAGGAAGAGGCGATGGAGCAGCCGGTCCGAGCCTGACGCCAACGGCACTTCCGCATTCCCAAAAGGGGCGGGCCGCGGTCCGCCCCTTTGCTGTTTGGCGGCTTGGCTGTGCGGGCCGGACCCAAGTCCGTTGCCGTTTGACGTAAAGTCGCCGACCCAGAGATTTTTTGTCGTCCAAAGTTCTTTGCTGTCCAAAGTCCAATGAACCAAGCACCCACAACATCGGCCGCCGCTGCTCTGCCTCAGCCCTGGCGCGGCGAGGCCGCGGCGATGGCGAAGCTGGCGGGGCCGATTGTCCTGACGCAGCTCGGCTGGGTTGCGATGCTGACCACCGATGCCGCCATGATCGGTCGCCTCGGCGCCGTGCCGTTGGCCGGCGCCACGCTGGTGTTGATGGTCTATTTCGGACTCTATGTTTTTGCCTTCGGCGTGGTCATGGCGACCGCTTCGCTCGCCTCTCAGGCCTATGGCGCGCGCCGGCCGCGGCTGGTGCGCCGGGTGATCCGCCAGGGGCTGTGGGCGACCATCCTGCTGGTCGTACCCAGCATCGTGCTGATGGCCTTCACGCCCGAAATCCTGACCGCGCTGCGCCAGCCGCCCGAGGCGGTCGCGCTGGCCGGCGAATACATCGACACGCTGAAATGGTCGCTGGCGCCGGGGATCGCCTTCGTGGTGCTGCGCAACTTCGTTTCCGCGCTCAACCGCCCGGCCTTTGCGATGTGGGTGATGCTGGCCGGCGTGCCGGCGAACGCCTTGTTCGACTACGCGCTTATCTTTGGAAATTTCGGCCTGCCGCGTCTGGAGCTCTTCGGCGCCGGCCTTGCCACCACCTGCGTCAGCGCGGTCCTGTTCGCAATCCTTTTGGCGGTGGCGCTCTTTGCCCGCCCCTTCCGGCGCTACAACATCCTCGGCCGGTTCTGGCGGCCCGATTGGGATGCCTTCCGGCGCATTTTCGTGCTCGGCTTGCCGATCGCAACCATCATGCTGCTCGAAGCGGGGTTCTTTATCTGCGCCGTCTTCCTGATGGGCTGGATCTCAACCGCCACGGTGGCAGCACACATGATCGCCATTCAGATCCCGCACGTTACATTCATGGTGCCGATGGGGCTGAGCCAGGCCGCCACCGTGCGCGTCGGTCATGCCGTCGGGCGCCGCGATCCCGAAGGCGCCTACCGGGCGGGCTGGACGGCGCTGGTCATGTCGCTCGCCTTCATGGCGGTGACATCGCTGGTGATCCTGGCGATCCCGGCCTCACTCGCCAGCGTCTTCCTCGACGAGAGCCGCCCCGACAGCGCCGCCGTGCTGGCGCTCGCGACCTCGTTTCTGCTCTTCGCCGCGATCTTCCAGGCTGCAGACGGCGTGCAGGCCGTCGCCGCCGGTGCGCTGCGCGGCTTGAACGACACAACGGTGCCGATGGCGCTGGCGGCGCTCTGCTATTGGGCGATCGGGTTCACCAGCGCCGGCGCGCTCGCCTTCTGGGGCGGGCTCGAAGGCGTGGGCGTGTGGATCGGTTTCGTAATCGCACTGGTCGCAAGCGCGATCGTGATGACCTGGCGCTTTCGCACCCTCGCCGCCCGCCGCCATATTCCCGACATGCCGCCGGACTCAAGCCAAACTGCGTGAGCTGCTTGGCTTGAGAAGCCCGCGACTGCGGGCCGCCGCCTTATGCGGCGGGAGCCAAGCGAGCGGACGCGAGCGCCCGGCGCTTGAGGGAAATAGCGAAGCCGGATAGCGGCTTCGCGTAAGAGTCCTGGATCGGCTAGACTCAACGAATGCCAAGCGCCACCGTCACCCTCTACAGCGACTACAAAAGCCCCTACGCCTTCGTCGCCAAGGCGGCGGCCTATGCGCTGGAGGACGACTTCGACATCGCGCTCGACTGGCTGCCCTACACGCTCGACATTCCCTCCTATCTCGGCTCGGTCGAAAACCGCGACGCGCATCAATGGCGCAAGGTGCGTTACGCCTACATGGACGCGCGGCGATATGCCAACAAGCAGGGGTTGACGCTGAAAGGCCCGCGCAAGATATACGACACGCGGACCGCCCAGACCGGCATGCTGTTCGCCAAGATGCACGGCGTCTTCCACCCCTATCACGACGACGTCTTCGAGCGCTTTTGGTCGCATGAGATCGAGATCGAGGACGTGAGCGAAGTTGTCGCCGCCATCGATGCCGCCGGCGCGCCGGGCGCCGAGTTCTCCGCCTTTCTCGCCGGCGACGGCGGGGCCGCGCACGACCGCATCCGCGCCGCAGCGGAGGAAGCCGGCATCTTCGGCGTGCCGATGTTCGTCTTCGACGGCGAGCTCTTCTTCGGCGGCGACCGCATCGAGCTGCTGCGCGAACGCCTTAGTGGGCGAGGCCTAACACGAGGATGAAAAAGCCTGCCAAGCAACGCGCCGACCTCGCCCTCGTCGAACGCGGCCTTGTCGACAGCCGCGCCCGTGCCCAGGCGCTGATCATCGGCGGCAAGGTCTTCGCCGGCGAGCGCCGCATCGAAAAGCCGGGCGAGACCATCGTTGTAGGCACCGATCTCGACGTCCGTTTGCCCGATCACCCGTGGGTCTCGCGCGGCGGCCTCAAGCTCGTGCACGCGCTCGATCATTTCGCCATCAACCCCGAGGGCGCGGCCGCGCTCGACATCGGCGCGTCCACCGGCGGCTTCACCGACGTGCTGCTGGCGCGCGGCGCCGGCAAGGTCATCGCTGTCGATGTCGGGCATGGCCAGCTCGCCTGGCGCCTGCGCAACGATCCGCGTGTCGCCGTGCTGGAAAAGACCAATGCGCGCCATCTGACCGCCGAGCAGGTTCCCGAGCCGGTCGACCTCATCGTCTGCGACGCCAGCTTCATCGGGTTGGAGGTCGTGCTGCCCGCCGCGCTTGCGCTGGCAGCCACGCCCGCCACGCTGATCGCGCTCATCAAGCCGCAATTCGAAGTCGGCAAATCGCAGGTCGGCAAGAAGGGCGTCGTCCGCGACCCCGCGCTCCACGCGGAAGTCTGCCAGCGCATCGCTGCCTGGATCGAAAGCCTGCCCGGCTGGCAAGTGCTCGGTGTTACCGAAAGCCCGATCCTCGGCCCCCAGGGCAACAAGGAATTCCTCATCGCCGCCCGCCGCGACGCCGCCGGCAACTGACAGGATGGCCGAAACCTTCGACCTCGATATCACTGCGCTCGGCGCGCGCGGCGACGGCGTCGCTTCGGTCGGCGGCAGCCGCGTTATCGTGCCGGGCGCGCTGCCCGGCGAGCGCGTGCGGGCCCGGCTTGATCGTGCCGGGCGTGGAGGGCGCGGCAAAACGGACGCCCCGCCGCGCGCCCGCGTCATTGAAATCGTAGAAAGCTCCCCGGACCGCATCACACCCGCCTGCCGGCATTTCGGGACCTGCGGCGGCTGCGCGATCCAGCACCTGGCCTCCGCGCAGGCGCTCGCCTGGAAACGCCGTCTGATCGCAGAAGCGCTGGACCGCCGCGGCCTGCCGGATGAGGCGGTTCGTCCGGTCAGCGCCATCGAGCCCGGCGCCCGCCGCCGCGCCGACTTCACCGCCATCCGCCGCCGCGACGACTTGTTGCTCGGCTTCAATTCGGTGGCCAGCCACCACGTCGTCGATATCGCCGAATGCCCGGTGCTGCTTCCGGAGATCGTCGCCTTGCTGGCCCCATTGCGCGGGTTCCTGCACGACCTTTTGGCGCCGGCCGAGCGCGCCGAGGCGGTGGTCAATGCGACCGAGACCGGGCTCGACCTCATGCTCGTCACCGCAACGAAACTGGGCGCCGGCGGCCGCGCGCGTCTGGCACAGTTCGCCGAAACCCATGACCTCGCCCGCATCTCCCGCCGTCATCCGCGGGCCGAAACCCCTGAGATCGTCGCCGAGCGCCGCGCGCCCATGGCGCCCTTCGGCGGCTTCCCGGTGCGCCTGCCGCCGGGCGCCTTCCTGCAAGCCAGCGCCGAGGGCGAGGCGTCGCTTGTCGCGAGCGTGGTCGCTATCGTGAACGACGCAAACCGCATCGCCGATCTCTATTGCGGCTGCGGCAGTTTTACCTTCCCCCTCGCCGCGCATGTTTCGCCCAGCCCCGGCATCCACGCCGTCGACGCCAACGGGGCCTCGGTCGATGCGGTCCGCGCGGCCGCCAATGCCGCCGGGCTCACGCGCATCACCAGCGAGCGGCGCGACCTCGACCGCCGCCCGTTGCGTGCAGACGAACTCGCACGCTTCGACGCCGTGGTGTTCGATCCGCCGCGCGCCGGTGCCAAGGCGCAGGCCCAGGCGCTCGCGGAATCGCGCGTGCCGGTCATCGCCGCGGTTTCATGCAATCCCGCGAGTTTCGCCCGCGACGCCGATATCCTGGCCGCCGGCGGCTACACGCTGGATTGGGTCCAGCCCGTCGACCAGTTCCCCTGGACAGCGCATATCGAATTGGTGGCGCGGTTTTACCGGACCCAATACCGCGCCCAGAACCGTGCCTAGAACCGTGCCTAGAAAATCGGCTTCGGCTTCGCCGGCGGCTTGAACGCGGCGGCCTTGGCCTTGGCGCGCTCCCAGACATCCTCAAAGACACGCGCCCGGTAGCGGGCCAGCACCTGCTTGGCCCGGGCCTCGCCGCCGGCAGCAGCGATGAAGAGCCAGGCAAGCCCCTCGACCCGGCTCCGCTTGACGCCCACGCCCTTGAGATAGCGATAGCCGAGCCAGAGCTGGGCCTCGCTATAGCCGCTTTCGGCGGCGCGCTTGCCCCAGTCATGCGCTGCCTTATCGTCCTTCTTGGTTCCGTGCCCCTTGGCCAGCGCCAGCGCCAGCAGGAACTGGCCGGGGGCGAAGTCCTGCTCGGCCGCGCGCTGGAACCAGGCGACCGAACGCTGGCTGTCGCGTTTGACGTACTGTCCGCGCTCATGCATGAGGCCGAGTTCGACCTGCGCCAGCGGATGGTTTGCGCGCGCCGCGGCAAGCATCAGCCGCACGCCTTCATCGCGCTCGCGGCGCCCGGCTTCCTTGGCGCCAAGATAGAGCCGCGCCAAGGCGTGCTGGGCCGGTGGGTAGTCCTGCGCCGCCGCCTTGGCGAACCACTCCGCCGCGCGCGCCACGCTCCGCGGCGTGCCGTGACCGTAGAGATGCACGAAACCGAGGATCGTCTGCGCCCGCGCATAGCCCTTCTCGGCGAAGGGCTTGAGCCGCGCTACGGTGTAATCGGCGCGCGACCACGACCGGCTCGCCCAATCGAAGGCGTTCTTCCCGGGCTCTTTCTTGGCTGCCGCCAGCGCCCCGCCAGCGCTCGCGAGCATCATGCTCAGAGCAAGCAGCAGGGCCGGCAGGCGGGCAAGAAAGAGCGTCATGACGCCATCATATGGCCGCCAGCGGCGCTGTCGAGCCCGGCCGGGACTGTTTCGCTCAGGAATGCCCACACGATCGCCCACAGGAACGCCACAGAATGCCCACAGGAACGCCACAGAAGGTGTCCACGTATCACGAGGCAAACCCCCGCGTAACCCGCGGAACCCAAACCGCAGAGCATGGCCGGCCCGCACGCCCATTCGGCGGCGCCGGCCCAACCGGGAGCAGGTCGATGATACGTTTCGTCCTCAATGCCTATCTGGTCGGCATCGTGCTGTTTTTCATGCTGTTCGCGCTGCAGACCCCCAACCTCCCGGTAAAAGAGGCTGCCGTGTCAGCCCTCGTCTGGCCCTACGGCGTCTACAAGCATTTCGTGGTTTAGGACGCTTCGCGTCCCTATCCTTTGATCGTCACCCCCGCGCAAGCGGGGGTCCATGCCGGCCGCCGGGACTTGCCCCACGATCCCCTGGATTCCCGCTCCTGAGCTTGTCGATGGGCGCGGGAATCACGCGGTTGAGTGGGTGACCAATCTTGGCGGCTCATCCTGACGTGCCGCCACAGGGCGGCCTCCCAAATGGACCCATGGGGACGAGCCGGGCCGCGATGCACGCAACCCCACCTTCCCCGGTCCCGCCGGCAATGTTAGCGTCCGCCGCGAGCACCTAACGCGGCAAGGCGATGACATGGCCGAGATCAGCTTCGATGACTTCCAGAACGTCGACATCCGCGTCGGCACCATCGTCGACGCCCAGGAGTTTCCCGAGGCGCGCAAGCCCGCCTTCAAGCTCTGGGTCGACTTCGGCGACGAACTCGGCGTCAAGAAAACCTCCGCCCAGATCACCAGGCATTACGACCTCCACGCGCTGGTCGGCTGCCAGGTCGCCGCCGTGGTCAACTTCCCGCCGCGCCAGATCGGCAAGTTCATGTCCGAGATCCTGGTGCTCGGCTTTCCCGACGCCGCGGGCGAGGTGGTGATGGTCGGCCCCGACCGGCCCGTGCCCAATGGCGGCCGGCTCTACTGAGCGAGGACAGGTTTTGCCGGACGAGCCGCTCGACGCCTTCATCGCCCGCCACGCGCCGGCGCTGGCCCGCGACGAGGTGCGCCACAACATGCTCGTCGGCCTGCTGAGCGTCGCCGCGGCAAGCCGGCCCACGGACCTCATGACCTGGTCACTTGGGGAGCCCGGCGCCTGCGCGATCCAGCGAACCGGCCGCATGCTTCTCCTGGGCGCGCTCGACCGGGCGCACTGCGCCGCCCTCGCCGAAGCCACCGCAAGCCGCGCTTATCCGGGCGTGGTCGGCCCCGACGAAACCGCCCTGCGGTTCACCGAGGCGGCGGCCGGCCACCGCTTCGCCGAGCCGATGCCCCAGCGCATCTACGCGCTGCGCGCGCCGCCCGGCTATCCCGGCGCGCCGGGCGCCGCCCGCCCGGTGACGCCCGACGATGCGGCCCTGCTCGGCGACTGGCTGCGCGCCTTCATCGCCGAGGCGGTGCCCCACGACCCGCCGCCCGCCGACGCCGAGATCGCGGCGCTGGCCGGCTCGGGCCGGCTGTTTTTCTGGGAGGCAGACGGCCAACCCGTGGCGATGGCGGGCATCGTCCGCGAGACCGCGCGCACGACGGCGATCTCGATGGTTTACACCCCGCCCGCCGAGCGCGGCCGCGGCTATGCGGGGTCAGCGACCGCCGCCGTGGCCGAGCACGCCTTCGCCCGCGGCCGTGACACCGCCTGCCTCACCACCGATCTGCGCAACCCGCGCTCGAACCGCTGCTACATCAAGATCGGCTTCGAGCCGGTCTGCGATGCTGCATTCTATGCGCGGGTGGGTAGGTAGCGCCGCGTGTCGTGCCCCTTGGACCAGCTTGCGACGCCGCCATCTCGCGATGCACTTGACCCGCTTCGCTATATCGCCAATAATACTGACAGTTTGTAAGACTCAAACACGCAGTGCGTTCTCGCCAACGGATCGGGCCTGCCCCCCCATGAATAGCCCCTCCCTCCCGCGCCTCTCCCGCAAAGAGTATCTGATCCTGGAGCTGTTGATCGGCCAGGGCCAGATGTACGGGCTGGAGATGGTCAAGCGCGAGCCCGCGCTCAAACGCGGCACCGTCTATGTCACCCTCGCGCGCATGGCCGACAAGGGCTATGTCACCTCGCGCACGATCGACGACGACGGCAGCCCCGGCCTGCCCAAGCGCGTGTTCCAAACCACCGGCCACGGCGAGCGCGTGTTTCGGGCGCTCTCGCTGGCTAGTGCGAGCCTCGCTGGGGGGATGGCGTGATGGCCGATATTGCCGAATTGCGCACGTGGATGAAACCAATGCTCGGGTTCGGGCCAGGGCCCTACAAAGGCTACACGGCGCTCAAACTATACTGGGTATGGAAAAAGCTTGGAAGAAAGCTAACCGAACTGCAAATGCTACACGAACGGGGTGGTCTTCCAGACAAGGCGACAGACGCGCCGATCTGCCAGGATCTCATCGAGACAGTCGGAGATTTGGGCAAGCTCTTGGAGTCACGAAACACGCCAAGTCAACGAAACAGGCGACCCATCCACCGCCCGCCCGGCTGGCGTCTGCACCGACTCGCAACGTTCGTCTATTCACCCAAAACGTTCGACCGTGTGTTCGTACAGACGCTACGTGACATGCAGGACGAGCACAGCGAGGCCCTCAGTCAGGGCCGCCTATTGAAAGCCCGCTGGGTCGTCCTCCGCGGCTATTGGTCGTTCTGGTCCACGGCGGCGGCCCAGCTGCCGGTCTCAGCCGCCAAAAAGCTCTACGAGATCTGGAAGATCGGGCACTAGAGCGCGCGACCAACCTATGCGATAGGTTGTCGAAATAGCCTCCGACAGCCCACCGGCCCATGACCAACACTGTCTTTTACTCCTGGCAAAACGACCTGCCGAATCCGACCAATCGTACGTTCATTGAGAACGCGATCAAGGCGGCGATCAAAGAGATCGAGGATGTCCCCGGCAACGACGTCGATCTGATGTCTGCTCTACGCGACAACGAGCTCAAATTCGATAAGGATACCCAGGGCGTGTCCGGATCACCGCCGATCGTCGATGTCATTTTCGACAAGATTACCGCCTGCGCCATCTTCGTCCCCGACTTAACCTTTATCGGCAAGAGCGAGAAAGGCCGCTTGATCTCCAACCCGAATGTCCTTGTGGAGTATGGCTGGGCGCTCAGCACCGTCTCCCATCGCCCGATAGTGCCGATCATGAACGCTCACTACGGCGAGCCGACGGCAGAGACATTGCCGTTCAACATGCGGCATCTGCGCCATCCTTTCGCTTACCAGTTGAAGCCCAAGGCGACAGCCGAGGAGAAGAGCGCGGCAAAGAAGGCGCTGGTCGGATATCTCGTGAAGCAGTTTCGAGCAGTGCTTGAGAGCGGCCTTCTGGACGAGGGCGACGGTAAAACGCCAAAAACGCCGACCGAAAAGATCGATCAGCTGAAGGCCTATCTGTCGAACGACCAGGATCGGATCAACTTGCACGATCTTGTCCACGACGAGGCAGAGCGTACATATGCGGCAATCGACAAGGACGATCTTCTCGCCATACCCAACGACAACGACCTGGCCGAGTTTCGACGGCGCGCCCGCGTCTTTGAGACCGAGACAGTGACGCTTCGAGGAATGCTCGCCACAGGGTGCTTTTGGGGCCGTCCAGAGCAGGCCCGAATTTAGATCGCCGCTATTCGGAGGCTGGACGGACTACCGCGACCACACGGCGGGCTGACAAAATTTATCAACCTCCAACGCTACCCGTCACTCCTTGTCTTTCAGACTTGCGCCTTTGCAGCGTTTGTCGGCGAAGCCTACGAGACATTGGCGCGGCTAATGTCAGAGGGCGAGTACAAAAGCGACGGTATCGATTCGGCGCCATGCGAGTTGTTCGCACCTAGTCTCGTATTTGAAGATGACAATTTTGGCGAAGTAAGGGAGCTACCTGACCCGGGGAAAAAGTGGAGAACACCTGGGAGCCTTCAGCTACGAGATATCCTACGACAATCAACAGACAGATTGGTTCCCGACCAACTACTTTTCGAGCGACTATTCGACCGGTTTGAGTACGTACATCGCCTGATTGTGGCCGACCATACCCTTCAAGATGGCGAGTCGTTGCGGTGGGGGTCGCACGGCATTTTTGTATGGAACTATGAACGCAGCGGCACAAAAAGCGTGTTCGACTTCTTCGACAAGGAAGCCGCGACGAAAGGCGGGGATTGGCCACTGCTAGAATCCGGCTTATTCGGTGGATCGCTTGAACGGTTTCGCAAAGCCAAAGAATGCATCGACCCCGGCCTGAAGAAAGGTTGGCTCTACTACCGATAATTAGGGCCCAACACCCCCCTACTCCCCACAATCCCGCTTACACACACACAGCCAACGGCTGTTATTCAGATCGATCTGCCACTTGGTCTTCTCGCTGTCGGCCGTCTCGTGGGTGATCGGCGTATAAAGCAGGCAGTAGGTCAGGGTGCGGCGGGCATCGCCGCTTTGGCCGACAAATTCAGTCCCGCGAAAATTGCTTGCGCACCTGGCGAGCGCGGACCCTATCCACCCCTCAAACCGGCAAGCTCAACCGCGCCCGCAAGCCCCCCGCCGGCGAGTCCTCCAGCGCCACCTCGCCGCCATGGCCGCGCATGATGTCGCGGGCGATGGTGAGCCCCAGCCCGACCCCGCCCTTGTCCGGGCTGCGGGCCGGGTCGAGGCGGGCGAAGGCTTTGAAGGCCTCGCGGCGCTGGGCGCGCGGGATGCCGGGGCCGTCGTCGTCGACGGTGATCTCGATCGTCTCGCCGGAGCGCCCGGCGGCGATCGTCACGTGTTCGGCGTGCGCGAGGGCGTTGTTGACCAGGTTGGTCACCGCGCGCTTGAAGGCGGTCGGCCGCACCGTCACGGTGAGCGCGCCCTTGGCGGTCAGCGTCACGTCCCTGCCATTGCCCTGATGGCCGCGCACCACTTCGCTCAAGAGCGCCTTCAAGTCGGTGTCGACCGGCGCCTCGCCGCCCTCGCCGCGCGCGAAGGCGAGATACTCGTCGAGCATCTCCTCCATGTCGGCGACGTCGGCGCGGAGCCCTTCGGCTCCCTCGGCGTCCTTCAGCATTTCGAGCTGCAATTTCATGCGCGTGAGCGGCGTGCGCAGATCGTGGGAGACACCCGCCAGCATCTCGGTGCGCTGGGCGATCTGGCGCTTGATACGCGCGCGCATGCGGATGAAGGCCGAGGAGGCCTGGCGCACCTCCCGGGCGCCTGATGGCTTGAAATTGGGCACGTCGCGGCCCTTGCCGAAGCTTTCGGCGGCGCTGGCAAGGCGGCGGATCGGGCGCACCTGGTTGCGCATGAAGATGGTGGCGACGGCGAACAGCACCAGCGCGCTGCCCGACGACCAGGCGACGAAGACCAGCGTGGTCGGGCTCGACAGCCGCTTGTCGGTGGCGAGCACGCGCAGCACGCCGCGCGGCAGCTGCACCCTGATCTCGATCTGCCGGGGATAGGTGGCGGTGTCGAGGGTGAAGCGGCGATTGATGCTTTGGCGCATCTCGGCGATCAGCTCGCGCTCGGGGATGTTGCTCGCCCGCGGCGGCGGGCCCGCCGGCAACAGCGCGCCGGCCTTGAACTGCACGTCCAATCCCAGTTTCAGGCGCGCCGTCTCCAGGATCCAAGCGCGGTTCTTGGGCTCGGGGTAGTCGCGCATGTGGTGGATGATGGTGTCGATCTCGCCGACCAGGCTGCGCGCCAGCCAGCGCGTCACCGAATCCCAGTGCCGCTCGTAGAAGATCCAGGTCGAGATCACCTGCACCACGATCAGCGGCGTGACGATGATGAGGAGCGAGCGGCCCAGCAGCGAGCGCGGAAACAGGCGCTTGATCATCATCATGGCGTGGGTGTTCCCGTCAACCCGACCCGGAGTGCGAATCGCGGGACGCGATCGACCCTATCATTCCCTCCCCCCTTGTGGGGGAGGGTCAGGGAGGGGGGAGCGGGCAATGAAGGCATCCCTCGCGGATGCCTGAGGCGGCCGCCGAGACAAGCATATACGCCGCCTCCCGGCGGTATACCCCCCTCCCCAGCCCTCCCCCACAAGGGGGGAGGAGGACGGTTCGGGCGGGCGGCAGGCATGCGGTCTAGTCCGGCCATAACGCATAGCCGCGGCCACGCACAGTCTGTATGTAGCGCGGCGTCTTGGGGTTGGGCTCGATCTTGCGGCGCAGCCTTGTCACCTGCACGTCGACCACCCGCGAGGAGGCCTGCAGCCCGCTCGCCTCGGTCAGGTCGTCGCGGGACATGGTGACGCCCGGCCGCGCCGCCAGCGCCTTCAACAGCCGCGCCTCGGCGGTGGTCAGCGACACCGGATCGTCGCCGTGGTAAAGCGCTTCCCGCTCCATATCGAAGCGGTGCGGGCCCAGAAAGATCTCGGTGCTGGGCGGCTCGGGCCTTGGCGTGCGCCGTAGGATCGTGCGGATGCGCAACAGCAATTCGCGCGGCTCGAAAGGCTTGGTGAGGTAATCGTCGGCGCCGCGCTCAAGCCCGTGGATGCGGTCCTCGGGCTCGCCCATCGCGGTCAGCAGCAGGATCGGCACGTCCGAGGTGCGGCGCAAACTGCCGGTCAGCGCCATGCCGTCTTCGCCCGGCATCATCACATCGAGCACGATGAGGTCGAAGGCAAGGCTGCGCAGCTTGGCGCGCGCGTTGCCGGCATCGGTCGCCGTGGTGACGCGGAAGCCGTTCTCGCTGAGGTAGCGGTCCAGCAGCTCGCGCAGCCGCCCGTCATCGTCGACCACCAGGATATGCGGGGCCTCGTCGATCATGGTCTGTCCATCACGGCGCATACATCACGGCCCATAAATCATGGCCCATACATCATGGTAGGGGTGCCGCGCTATCCGCCAACAGCTTGCGCCGGTCCTCGGCGGTGAGCGCCAGCAGCACCTGGCGGAAGCCTTCCACCGCGGTCGCCCCGGCCTCGCGATAGGCATGGGCAAAGCGGCGGCGCTGGGCGTCGGTCAGCGCGCGCTCCAGCGCCTCGCCCTGTGCGGTCAGTGTCAGCAAGCGGCGGCGCCGGTCGGTCGGCGCCTCGCGAGTATCGATGAAGCCGGCCTGCCCCAGATCCTTCAGCACCCGCGACAGGCTCTGCTTGGTGATCCCCAGCATCACCAGCAGCTCGGAAACGCCCACCTGCGGATGCCGGCCGATGAAATAGACCGCGCGGTGATGGGCCCGGCCGAGCCCATGCTCGGCCAGCGTCCGGTCGGCCGCCGCCATGACGTCCCGGTAGGCAAAAAGCATCAGCTCCATGCCCTGACGCAGCTCCTCCTCGCGCAGAAACAGCGGATTTACGCGGTGGGAGATCTCGGCCATGTTGACACCATGTGATACCGAATGTTACTCAGGCGAGTTGTTTCACGAAACTTTGTTAACCATCCCGTCCATGGCAGGCGCAACACTCATGAGCCTTATACCCTTTGACGACCGCGATGGCGAAATCTGGCTCGACGGCACCATGGTGCCGTGGCGCGAAGCCCAGATTCACGTGCTCAGCCACGGTTTACACTACGCCTCCAGCGTGTTCGAGGGCTTGCGCGTCTATGACGGCGAGATCTTCGAGCTGACCCAGCATTCCGAGCGTCTGATCCGCTCTGCCGAGATCCTCGATTTCAGCGTGCCCTTCTCCGCCGATGCGATCGACCAGGCCTGCCGCGACGCGGTCGCCGCGATGGAGATTAGCAACGGCTATGTCCGCCCGGTGTCCTGGCGCGGCAGCGAGATGATGGGGGTTTCGGCCCAGAAGAACACGATCCACCTCGCGATCGCGGCCTGGGAATGGCCGGCCTATTTCTCGCCCGAGGCTCGTCTGCAGGGCATCCGCATGCAGACCTCGCCGTGGCGGCGGCCGTCGCCCGAGACCGCGCCCGTGCACTCCAAGGCGGCCGGGCTTTACATGATCTGCACGCTGTCCAAGCACGCCGCCGAGAAGGCGGGCTGCAACGATGCGCTGATGCTCGACTGGCGCGGCCAGATCGCCGAGGCGACGGGCGCCAATATCTTCCTCGTCATCGACGGCGCGATCCACACGCCGACCCCCGACTGCTTCCTCGACGGCATCACCCGGCGCACCGTGATCGGCCTGGCGCGCGAGCGCGGCCACGAGATCATCGAGCGCGCGATCATGCCGGGCGAGCTCGCCAACGCCTCGGAGGTCTTCATCACCGGCACCGCGGCCGAGGTGACCCCGGTCGCCCAGATCGACGAGCGCACCTTCAAGGTCGGCAAGATCACCACCGATCTCGTCGAGGCTTACGACGATCTGGTCAACCGCCGCGACAAGCGCGCCGCAGCCGCGCGCGCAAGCGCGGCGTAGGAGATGAGAATTCCGCGCGTGCAAGCGCGGCGTAGGAGATGAGAATTCCGCGCGCGCAAGCGCGGCGTGAGAGATGAGAGTTCCGCGCGCGCAAGCGCGGCGTGAGAGATGAGAGTTCCGCGCACGCAAGCGCGGTGTAAAAGACAAGCAACAGGACAACAAAAGACCCCGCCGCGCCAGGCCATAGCGGATCAAACACGGGACGAACCGGATTAGGGGGAGAGCCGGGCTGACGCGCACAAAGCGCCCAGGCCCAAGTTTAGGGAGGTGGCCTTGAGCCCGGCACAAGACCGGGTGGACGGCCAGTAAGAAGCCGAAAGAATACGTCAGGCGGAAGTGGCGGCGGGACCTAGCACATAGGTTCCGCCGCTTTCTTTTGGACGCAGGGGGTTCCGCCGCTTTCTTTAGAGCCGGCTTGTCTTTATTTAACGAATGGGTTAATTAAAGGGCAACCTGCACCGAAGCAGTGAACTGAACAACGGCGGCACACCACCATGGACATCACGCTTTACGAATTCGGACCCACGCGGTCGCAACGGGTTCGGTGGACTCTTCTGGAATTGGACCTCCCATTCAAGTCAATCGAAACACCCCCCGGCAGCGACGACGTTGCCCAGGTTCATCCGATGGCGAAGATCCCCGCTGTGTTGCTCGACCATGCGCCGATGTACGAATCGGCCGCGATCTGCACCCACTTGGCCGATTGTCATCCGGATAGGGGGCTGATCCCCGCAACAGGCACGCGCCAGCGCGCGCTGCACGAGCAGTGGACTGCCTTCGTCCAGACCGAGATCGAGGCGCATGGCTGGAGCAGCTTCCGCAATACCGTGATCTATCCCGAGGAAAAGCGCGTGCCCGCCATCATCGCGCAGAACGATATCGAGCAGAAGAAAGGCCTGAAGGTCCTCGACGATGCGCTGGCCGGGCAAGACTACCTGCTGGGCGATACTTTCCAGGTGACCGACATTATCGCCGGATACACGGTCAACGGCGCCCGACGAAACGAAAAATTCGGTGACGATATGCCCAATCTCATGGCCTGGACCGACCGCTTGCGCGCGCGCGCGCATTCGCCGTTGCAGGCGTGACCCGGTACCGCAGTCGACCGAACCATCCGCTGTTCACATAGAAGAAAACGCGGCCGCAAGCGTCGTCGGGCGGCAGAAAGTGGTCAAAAACAGCCGCTTTGTCATACTCGTTAAAGTAGTATGGCGAAGTTTGATGGGCAAATGCCGGCGTTTGCATTGGAAGGTTGCGGCCGGCCGGCGGGGCTACAGCCACGGCGCGCCGACGCTGGTCCCGGCGCATCGTGATCCCGGCGCGCAGAGCCCGCCGTGCCATCGCGCTTTTCCTATGGCGGCCGGGGCGAGACGCGCCACCATTGCCAGCAACCTTATGATATCAGCCACATATTTTCTAACCCCTATGGCGGCATTCGCTAAACAGTGCGACCGGTCGGCCGGCATGGGTTTGCGTCCTACGGTTGCATAAGCACGCAATAGTTGCAAAGCGAACACAAAGGTGAGAGCCAATCGCTTTTGCCTAGATTACAGACTTATGGCTGATATATTGCACTGATGGCGCGTACTACGTTGAGCAGCAGGCTTAGGTTCGACGTTTTCAAGCGCGACGCCTTTATGTGCCAGTATTGCGGTGCGTCCGCGCCCGACGTCCAGCTGCATGTCGACCATATTATTCCGGTGATCGACGGTGGCAGCGATGATCTTGCCAATCTCGTGACGGCGTGCGCCGCCTGCAACTTCGGCAAGGGCGCGCGTGCCCTTGATGGCAGCGGCCCGCCAGGGCTGCCGGACGAAACTGCGCTGGGCGATGGCGGGGCGGGTGACGATGCGTCCGGCAACTTTGCCCCCGGCGAGCCTGGCGGGCCCGAGGACCCATCGGACAGCGCTGACGACACCTTGGGTACCTTCACGAGGGGTACCTTCACGAGCCGGCGCGAGCAGACCCGCGCGATCGAGGAACGGCGCGCGCAGCTTGCGATGATGATCGAGTGGCGCGAGGAGGTGATCGGCCTTCAGGACGAAGCCATCGACGCGCTCGACCGGCGCATCGTGATGCGCACCGGACTGGCGATGAACGAGGAATGCCGTCAACGCCTGCGCCGCTGGGTCCGGCGCTACGGCCTTGCGGATATGTTCGACGCCGTGGAGGACGCGCTCGACCAGATGCTGGAATGGCAGGACGGCATGGTGACGATCGCATCGTGGGAGCGCGCCTTCGCGGCGGTCCCCCGGGTCGCCGAGTTGCGGCGGTCCGCGCGCGACAACCCCTATTTTCGCGAGCTCCTACATATCTGCGGCCTGCTGCGCCGGCGGCTGCACTATATCAACGAGCTGCGGTGTTTGCAGCTGATGGAGGATGGCATGCGCGCCGGCGCCTCGATCGAGAGCATGAAAGCCTTCGCGCGGACCGCGAAAAGCTGGACCGCGTTTCGCAAGGGGCTGGAGGAATTCGTCAAAGAATACGGCCGGGATCACGGCGGGGATCACGGCGGGGATCACGGCGGGGACTACGGCGGCCCCGACCACGATCTGCGCGATGAACCAGCCGCCGACCGCGCCAGCGGTGCCGATCGCCCGCAACCGGCTGGCGGCGCGATGCGCGCGGAGGGGCCGCTGAGGCCCGAGGCGCCGCCGGTGCCGGAGGCGCCGTTCTCAAAGGCCCGCCCGCTGCGTCATTTCGCTACCAACGGGCCGAGCGGTCACACCGCACAGGGCAATCGTGACGTCGCCGGTACACGCGCACGGTACGGATCGGGTGAGCCTGCCGAACGGTTCGACAAGGACGAACATCCGCGCGCCGGGCGATGAGGCAAGCGCCGGTGCACGGCCTTTCTCGCGCTTGCACCGGCTTCGTGAAAGCATCATCCTCCCGCCCCATGCCCGATCCGATCGAAACCGCCCGCATCGACCTCGCCGCCGCCCTCCGCTGGGCCGACCGGCTGGGGCTGTCGGAGGGTATCTGCAATCATTTCAGCGTCGTCGTCGCCAACCTCGACGGCAGCGCCCCGGACAAGTTCCTCATCAATCCGCCGGCCACCCATTGGCGCGAGGTGACGGCGCGCGCGCTGCTGCTTGTCGGTTTCGACGGCACGCTCATTCAGGGCGCATGCGCGCCTGAAGCGACCGCCCTCTATATCCACTATCCGCTGCATGCGGGCGCGCCCCAGGCGGCCTGCGTGCTGCACACCCACATGCCCTATGCCACGGCGCTGACCACGATCGAGGGCGGGCGGCTGGAGCCGACCAGCCAGACCTCGCTCATGTTCCATGACGCCGTCGCCTATGACGACGACTACGGCGGCCTTGCGCTCGATGCGAGCGAAGGCGCGCGCATGTGCGCAGCGCTCGGCAACAAGCAGGTGCTCTTCCTCGCCAATCACGGTGTCATCGTCACCGGGGCGTCGGTCGCCGAGGCCTTCGACCGGCTCTATTATCTGGAGCGCGCGGCGATGATCCAGGTGCTGGCGATGTCGACCGGCCGGCCGCTGAAGCGCATTCCCCAGCCCATGATCGAAAAAACCGTGGCGCAGCTCGCGCAAGGCGGCACCCAGTCGATGGCGCATCTGGACGCCATCAAGCGTATTCTCGACCGCGAGGCCCCCGAATACCGAAATTGAGAATACCGAAATTAGGACGACAGAAATCGAGCCCCACTTCGTCGGACGATTGGCCTGACATGTGAGCGGCAGGAGGTAGAACAATGGCAATGTTCGCCAGTGAACGCACAGGCCGTACCCAGGAAGCGCTGGCGCTCGTGGTCCTGCGCTGGGGGCTCGCCTGGTTCCTGCTCGTCTGGGCGGTCAACAAGTTCCTGGCGCCCGGCCAGTATGTGCGCCTCTGGGGCTTCATCCACGGCTGGAAGATCGACGAGACCGTCGTTTACTACCTGGCCGCAGTGCAGGTCGTGATTTGCGTTGCAATCATGCTCGGCGCGGCGCGGATATTCACCTACGCGGCGGGACTGGCGATGCATCTTGTTTCGACCTGGGCGGTGCTGCCGCGTCTGCTCGATCCCTTCGTCGTCAAGGACGGATTTCCGAGCAACCGCAACCTCTCGATCACCGTGGCCGCGCTCGCCGCCTTCATCGCGCTCTGGCTGCTGCGCCACCGCGACCATTGGTCGTTCGACGCCTGGTGGAAAGCCCGCCGCGGGGACAGGCACTAACGGCACCAACCGCTTCGAGCCATCTGAGGTTCATCAATATGCTTGTGTGCGCCGGCCCGAAGCACACGCCCTAATGCCTGCGACCGCGGGCCGCCGCCTTATGCGGCGCCAGCCAAGCAGGCGAACGCCTGCGCCGGCGCGTGAGGGAACATAAAGCCAAGCGGGCGGAGGCCCGCGCCCGGCGCCTGAGGGAACAAATGCTAAGTCCCTCTTCCCCCGCAGGCGCCGCTGAAACGCGCGCGGTTATTGCTCTCGTCGCGCTCGGCGATGCGGCCGCGCGGATCGAGCACGACCTCGAAATCCCAGACCGCGCCGCTGCTGTCGACCGGCAGAATAATGTGGAGCCGCTGCGTGCGCGCCGCCGCCGAGAGCCGGTTGGTGAACGCAAGCGTGCGCGCGAACCACTGGCCCCCTGGCCGCTTGCGCCAACGATATCGCACCTCGTAGGAGGGGCTCGCAAGCGCGGCGCCGACCAATCCCACATCGAGCGCCAGGATCGCCCGCGGCGGCGTACAGCCTTCGGGCAGCCGCCACCCAAAGCCTTGGATCCGGAGATCGGTTTCCGCCGCCAACGCGGCGCCCACGGTCACTGCCACGGCCGCTGGCACGGCCATCATCGCGGCGGAGATCAATGTCCGGCATCGTCGCATCGAGCGCCTCCATATGAGAGCGTCATCCATCCTTCGAGGCTCGCCCTCATCCTGAGAGCCTGGCCGGGAATGAATGCTGGCATATCAAATAGTCACGGCCTGCCGACTCACATAGTCACGGCTGCCGACGAAACCCGCCCGTCACTCCCGCGCAAGCGGGAGTCCATGGGAGCAACCTTTCCCGGACATACAAAGCATGGATTCCCGCTTTTGCGGGAATGACGGTTTGCTCAGGATGAGAGTGACGTGTCTGCGTTCCCTCACTTCCACTCATACAGCAGCACCCGGTCGGCATAGGTCTCGGCGACCCAGAAGCGCTTGCCGCGGGTGACCACGCCTTCGGGGTTGTTGAGCTTGGGGATCACCCGGGCGATCTTCAGCGACCGTTCCAGGATCACCACGCGGCCCGCGTATTTGTCCGCGAGATAAGCGCGGCCGGCGCGATCAAAGGCGAAATAGCGGACGCCGCTGAAGCCGTAGGTCTTCTTGTCGAGGATGCGGACGAGCTTGAGCGAGCGGTCGAAGATCTTCACGCGGTCGTTGGCCGAATCGGCCACCCACAGCGTTCCGTCAGGCGCGAAGGCGACGTCGTGGGGGCTGGCGAACTGATCGCGGCCCGAACCCTGGCTGCCGATCGTGTGCACCAGCTTGCCGGTCTCGTAGACCACAAGCGTGCCGTCGCCGACGCTGGTCGCATAGACGCGGCCATCGGTGCCGGCCTCGACCCCTTCGGTGCTCGACAGGCCACCCTTGTGTTCGCCGACGAGGCGGCCCGTCGCGCCCGTCACGGCAAAGATCGCGATGCGGTTGTTGCCGGTGTCGGCGACCAGCAGCTGGCCGGCCTTGTCCCACGCGACGTCATGCGGGAGGCTGAGTTCGCCCTTGCCGAAGGCGCCCTTGACCGCGAGCGTTTCGGCGTCGAGCACAGTGATCGCGTGGTTGTTCTGATCTGCGACGTAGAGGAGTGCCCCGTCTTGCGACAGGGCCAAGTCGTGCGGGCGCGCGAGGATCGGCTTGGAGGCGCGGAGCAGGACGGGTTGCTCGGCCGCCGCACACGGCGATGGCAGGGCGGCGGCACCTATGACGAAGGCGGCGATAGCGACGATGGCATTGGGGAACAGAATCCGATGGTGCATGGGCATCACTCCATTGGGCTATGCCGACGATCTGGGTTCGGCCCCGCGATTTGGTCGGGGGCATCTTGCGTAGTTGGGGCGCGGCGCGCAAGATTGCGCCTGTTCACCAAGCTATCGATCGAGGCCGTGCCGCCCCATGAACCAGGCAGATTATGAGACGCTTCATGCCGCTTTCTGCGCTGTCGCCGAGGCGCATCCCGACAATGCCTTTCTGGCCGTGCCCGCACGCGAGGGACGCGGCTACGATCCGCACGGCCGCGACATTAGCTACGGCGAGGCGCGCGCGGAAATCGACCGGCTGATCGAACTCTACCGCGCGGCCGGCTACGGCATGGGGCACCGGGTGGCGCTGTTGCTGGAGAACCGGCCGGAGCATTTCCTGCACCTGCTGGCCTTCTCGGCGCTCGGCATTTCCCTGGTCTCGATCAACCCCGACTACACCCACGACGAGATGCTCTATCAGATGGAGCATTCCGACGCCGATCTTGCCATCGTGCGGACCGGGCGGATGGCCGATGTCGAAGCCGTGGCCACGGACCGGGCCAAGAATAGGGCCAAGGACGGCAAGGTGCCGCTGGCGGTGGTCGATGGCGACACGCTTCCGGCCAGCTTGCCCCGCGCGCCGCGCCCGCCGCGCAACGAGGCGCCCGGCCGGGGCAGCGAGCTGGGGCTTTTCTACACCTCGGGGACGACCGGCCGGCCCAAGGGCTGCGTCGTCACCAATCACTATTTCCTGATGACCGGGGCCGGCTATCTCGATGCCTTGCGCGCCGGCAACGTCGGCATCGAGGAGGGCGCCGAACGGCTGTTCAATCCGCTGCCGCTCTATCACGTGAATGCCTGCGTCATCAGTTTCAGCGGCATGCTGCTGTCGGCCAACTGCCAGATCCAGCCCGACCGCTTTCATCCCTCGACCTGGTGGGCGGAGCTCGCGCAATCGCGCGCCACCGTCTTTCATTATCTGGGCGTGGTGCCGCCGATGCTGCTCAACCAGCCGGAAAGCCCGAACGAGCGAAACCACGCGGTGAAGTGGGGTCTGGGCGCGGGCATCGAGCCGGCGCTGCACGCCAAGTTCGAGGAGCGCTTCGGCCTGCCGCTGATGGAAGGCTGGGGCATGACCGAGACCGGCCGCGTATTCGCCGCCTCGGGCGAGCCGCGCCATATCGAGACCGCGCCTTCGGCCGGCCCAGCAAATGGATGACCGGCAAGATCGTCGACGAGAACGACAACGAAGTGCCGCGCGGCACGCCGGGCGAACTGGTAGTCTGGACGCCGGGCGGCGATCCGCGCGACGGTTTTTTCTCCGGCTATTTGAAGAACGAGGCGGCGACCGAGGAGAGCTGGAAGGGCGGCTTCTTCCACACCGGCGACACGGTGATCCAGCGCCAGGACGACATGTTCATCTTCGTCGACCGCTCCAAGAACATCATCCGCCGCTCAGGCGAGAACATCGCCGCCGCCGAGATCGAGGCCTGCCTCGCTGGCGACCAGCGGGTCGCCAATATCGCCGTACTCGCCGTGCCCGACGAGCTGCGCGAGGAAGAAGTCATGGCCTGCGTGGTGGCCAAGGAAGGCATCGAGGCCGGCGAGGCGCTGGCCGATGAGTTGATGGCACTGGCGCTGGAGAAGCTCAGCTATTTCAAGGCGCCGGGCTGGTGGCTCTTCGTCGACAGCCTGCCGACCACGGGGACCCAGAAGGTGCAAAAGCAGGAGATCTTCCCCAAAGGCACCGATCCGCGCGCCCAGCCCGGCGTGATCGACACGCGGGGGCGAAAGAAGCGGCCGAAGCGGTAGCCGGGGCGCGGACCGGCTCGTCCTTCGAGGCCCGCTGTGCGTGCACCTCAGGATGAGCCTCCGATCCTGGTTATCCAACCCGCAGATGTTCATCCTGAGGCGCGAGCCCCGCAAGGGGCGAGCCTCGAAGGATGGATGGTGCGCCTGGAAAGCCGGGGCGCCGGCGTTCCGATGCCGGGTTCCCGCCGCGGCCCGTTTCGGCCTAGTATGATATGAGCCGCCGCGCCCGAGCCTGATGGAAACGCAAGCCGGTCGCCATAAGAAACGCGCATCAAGAAACGCGCAATTGGGGGAGAGTTGCATGGAACTGTCGCACACGCTGGTTCAGGAAATTATTCAAAAGGGTATCGACGCCGGCCTGGAGCGCGGCTTTTCGGTCGCGGTTGCTGTGGTCGACGACGCCGGCCGCACCCGCGGCGTGATCCGGCACGACGATGCGCTGTGGGTGACGCCCGAATTCGCCGTCGGCAAGGCGCGCCTGGCCAGCGCCTTCCGCAACAACACCGGGGCCATGTTCGCGCGGGTGCAGGAAGAACGCCCGCTCTACGGCGCCACGGTCGCCAGCCTGAATTCGAAACACGACTGGTTCCTCGCCGAGGGCGGGCTCGCCATCAAGGTCGAGCGCGACGGCAAGGAGCGCTGCGTCGGCGCGATCGGCGTCAGCGGCTGCTTTCCGGCCACCGTCGACCAGGAGATCGCCGACGAGCTGGTGGCCTGGCTCACCCCGAAGTTAAGCTAGAAGGGAGTGAAGCGATGGATGCCAGCCAGACCGCGGAGATCCGCAAGGAGCTGAAGACGCGCAGCGACGATCTTTCGCTGATCGGATTGTGGGAGATCGTCAAGGGCGTGGAGATGATCGAGCCGCGCGACAAATCTGTGCCGCACTTGTGGAACTGGGCCGATATCGAACCCCTGCTGCGCAGCGCCAGCGGCGTCGTGCCGCTGGAGGAGGCCGACCGCCGCGTCCTCATCCTCGCTAACCCGGCGCTCTATCCAAAGCATCATTCGACCTCGACGCTCTACGTCTCCTGCTCGATCTACAATCCCGGCGAAACCGCGCCGGTGCACCGCCACACGCCCAATGCCAGCCGCTTCGTGCTCGAGGGCGAAGGCGGCTTCACCACGATCGAGGGCGAGAAATGCACCATGCATCGCGGCGATCTGATCGTGACGCCGAACGGCACCTGGCACGATCACGGCAATGAGGGCACAGAGCCGGTGATGTGGGTCGACGTGCTCGACGTCCCATTGGTCGAAGCGCTGTCGGCCACCAGCTTCGAGTTCGAGTATACCGAGCCGGTCGAGGCGGCATCGAATTCCGGCGAGCGAATTCGCAAAGAACTCCAGACCGTCACCGAGCCGGCCGAGCATTCGGCCAATATTTACGGCATGTCCGGCCTGACCCCGAGCTTCATCGAGCACACACGCGGCAAGAGCGCGGGGACGGCCAAGTTCGTCTATCGCTGGGCGGAGACCCGGCAGGCGCTGGAGCGCCTGCGCGACTACGCCGGCAGCCCTTACGACGGCATCATCCTCGACTACACCGACCCCGTGAATGGCGGGCCGGTCACCACGACGATGTCGTTCCACACCCAGTTGCTGCGGCCGGGCGAGAAGACGCAGAGCCACCGCCACACCACGAGCTCGGCCTATTGCTGCATCGAGGGCGAGGGCATCACGCGGGTCGGCGACGAGGTCTTCGAATGGGGCCGCAACGATCTCTTCGTGGTGCCGAGCTGGGCCTGGCACGCCCATGAGAACAAGAGCGCCAAATCCGATGCCGTGCTCTATTCGGTGAGCGACGCGCCGACGATCAAGGCCGTCGGCCTCTACCGCGAAGAGCGCCGGGCCGCCGACGGATCGGTCGAGCGGATCGCGGGATAGAACGGCCCAAGGGCCGGGCGCCCTTGGTCATTCAATACGCCCGGCGCCCTGGGCGCCCGCGGCGCGCGCATTTCGCGTGAATGGGTTGTTCCGGACGATGATCACCGCCACGCCGATGATGGTCACCGCCCCGCCAAGAAGGACGATGGGCGCCGGCCGTTCGCCGAGCAGGACGATGGCGCTGAGCACCGTGACGAATGGCAACAGAAGCGTGAACGGCATCACCAGGTTGATCGAGTATTTATTGATCAGCCGGTACCAGAGGCCATAGCCGAGCGCGGTCATAATGAGCCCGAGGTAGAGCACGGCGATCCAGACCACCGGTTCGGCATTCACCAGATGCGCCCAGTGATCCGCCTCGAAGACGAAGGTGGCGAGGAAGAGCTGGGGCACGGCGAAAACGGCGACCCAGGCGGTGAGCTGGAAGCCGCCGACCGCGCCCTTCAGCGCCTTGGCCATTACCTGACCCGCGGCGAAGAGGATAGATCCTATGACCACCATGCCGGCCGAAAGATAGGCGCCCTGGATCGACGGCTCGCCGGCCAGGATGAGCACGCCCGCAAAGGCCAGCGCCATGCCGATCGCGCGGCGCCAGCCGATCATGTCCTTTAGAAAGATCGCGGCGAACAACGAGACATAGACCGGCTCGAGCTGGATGATGATGATCGCCGCCGAGGCGTCGAGGCCCTTGAGCCCGGTGAAGGTGATCGAATACTGGACGCCGGCGCCGACCAACGAGATCAGCGCCACGCGGCCCATATGGCCGACCGGGGGGCGCACGAACCAGACCAGCGCCAGCGCCGTCAGGGTAAAGCGGAGCGCCATCAGGAAGATCGGCGGGAATCCGGCCAGCGCCGCCTTGGCCAGGGTAAAGCCAAAGCCCCAGATGCAGGCGACCAAAATGGCCGTCAGAATGTCGCTCCGCCGCACGGTTCCCCCAACTCTTAACCTGTCGTTTTATCGTATCTTGCTATCGTGTCTTGCAGCGCCGCCGGCTCGCACCGGCGAGCTTGCCCCTATTTGGGCACACCTGACCGATCATGTCCCCTGGAGGGGTGACATGGACGATATGCGCCGCGGGCTCAGACGCGCCGCGCCGGGGTGAGTTGACCAGAATCAAGGCGCGGGATCGTAATTGGGCGTCCTCTTATTCTGGAGAAGTGTGACGGAAGGGATCGAGCAATATGGCAAAGCAAGAAAACTCGGGCAAAGACGCCGCCGTGGCGGGCGCCGGCGCGGCCGACCAGGCAGTTCCGGGCACCAAAGAGGCCGGCACCGGCGCTGAGCGAGCCCGCCCGGCGAGATCGACGAGTGGGCATGGGGCAGGATCTGGAAAGCAGAAATCCCGCAAGAAGCGCGACGGCGCCGACGACAGCCCTCAGCATAAGCTCGCCGAGCTGCGCCATGATCCAGAGGCGATCCGGCACGCCTTCGAGTCGGGCGACTACCCTTACAAGACCAAGATGCGCCGGGCGGCTTACGAGAAGAGCAAGGCCGCCCTGCAGGTCGAGCTGCTCAAGGTTCAGAAATGGGTGGAGGATACAGGGCAGAAGATCGTCGTGCTGTTCGAGGGCCGCGACGCCGCCGGCAAGGGCGGCACGATCAAACGCTTCACCGAGCATATGAATCCGCGCACCGCGCATGTCGTCGCCCTGCCGAAGCCGACCGAGCGGCAATCGAGCCAGTGGTTCTTCCAGCGCTACATCGAGCATCTGCCGGCGGCGGGCGAGATCGTGCTGTTCGACCGCTCCTGGTACAACCGCGCCGGGGTCGAGCGGGTCATGGGGTTCTGCACGCCGAGCCACTACCTTGAGTTCATGCGGCAATGCCCGGATCTCGAACGGATGCTGGCGCGCAGCGGCATTCTTCTTTTCAAGTATTGGTTCTCGGTGACCCGCCAGGAGCAGCGCCGCCGCTTCGAGGCGCGCGAGGTCGACCCCTTGAAGCAGTGGAAGCTGTCACCGATCGACCGCGCCTCGCTCGACAAATGGGACGACTACACCGAGGCCAAGGAGGCCATGTTCTTTTATACCAACACCGCCGATGCGCCCTGGATCGTGGTCAAGTCGGACGACAAGAAGCGGGCCCGGCTCAACTGCATGCAGCACTTCTTGTCGGCGCTGCCCTATCCCAACAAGGACGCCCGTGTCGTCCATGGCTACGATCCGCTGATCGTCGGGCTGAGCTCGCAGGTGATTGCCAGCAGCGACCATATTCTGGGCAAAAGCCTGCATCCGGAAATGCGGCGGACCGGCAACCGGGGCTGACGCCGGCGCGGGCGACCGCCATCGGGGACGTGCGACCCGGAGACCCGTGATCGTGGGCGGCGGCTCAGCCGCGCCAGTCGAGGACCAGGCCTTGGGACAGATCGCGCTGCAGCTTGTTGCGATCGGCATCGGCGCAGACGGCGATCACATCGATCTGGCCGCCCTCGCCGAATGGGACGAACATATTCTCTATGCAATGCCAATCGCGTTCGGTGAAAAGAATGCCGCTTAACGTCGCGACGGGGGCGCCCGTTTCAACGACCTTCTGATAGGGCCAGATCATGGCTTCCAGAAATCGGCCATAGAGAGCGCGGTTGAGGAACCGGCCGGTCGCGTCGCGCCCGGCGAGACCGGTGAGGACGGTGCCGATCAAGCGGTAGCGAAACCGCGCGGGCTCGCGCATCACGTCGACCACTACGATATGCGGCAGGAGCTGGGTGATCTCCAGCGGGTCGAGCGCGCTGCGCGGCGGCGTCTCCTTGCCCTTCCCGTCGCCGGGTCTTGGGCCTAGATTTGGGGCCATGAAGATCTTCGGCTTCGCCGGTTGGAGTGGCAGCGGCAAAACCACGCTGGTGACCAGGCTCATCCCCGAGCTGGTGGGCCGGGGCGTGCGGGTTTCGACCATGAAGCACGCCCATCACGCGTTCGATATCGACAAGCCCGGAAAAGATTCCTATGAACACCGTACCGCCGGGGCCACCGAGGTGATGGTCACCGCAGCCAGCCGGTGGGCGCTGATGCATGAGATGCGCGGCGAGGGGGAGCTGTCGATCGAAGAGCTCGCGGCGCGCATGACGCCGGTCGATCTGCTGCTCATCGAGGGCTTCAAGTCCTATCCCCACGACAAGATCGAGGTCTTCCGCGCGTCCGTCGGCAAGCCGCTCATTTGCCTTGAGGAGACGCATATCGTTGCGGTTGCCTCCGACGCACCGGTGCCTAAGGCGAACGTGCCGGTGCTCGACCTCAACGATGTCGCGGCAATCGCCGATTTCATCTTGCAGCGCACCGGGCTCAAGCCGGCACGCGGCGCGGCCTGAGGGCCCCCGAGGACATATGGCCCAGCTCTCGGACGACTGTTTTGCCTTTGGCGGCGAGTTGATGACCACCGCGGCGGCGCTGGCCGATCTGGAGGCGCGCATCGAAACCGTGGCGGCGGTCGAGACAGCAGCGCTGCCGGCGGCGCTGGGCCGCATCCTCGCCGAGGACATCGTCGCCGCCCGCGACGTGCCGCCCAATGCGAACTCCGCGGTCGACGGCTACGCGATTTATTTCGACGATCTCGATGCGGGGCAGCCGACGGTGCTGCCGGTCGTCGGCCGTGCGGCCGCGGGGCATCCGTTGCCCGGTCCCCAGGCGCGCGGCACGGCGGTGCGCATTTTCACCGGCGCGGCCTTGCCGACCGGTGCCGGAGACGACAAATCGGACGCGGGGCCGGACACGGTGATGATGCAGGAGGATTGCACCGCGCGCGACGGGGCCGACGGCACGCCCGTGGTCGAGATCGCGCCGGGCATCAAGCGCGGCGCCAACCAGCGCGAAGCCGGCGAAGACGTGCGCGCGGGGGCGACAATTCTGAAGGCCGGGCAGCGGTTGCGCCCGCAGGATTTGGGTCTGGCGGCCTCGATCGGCCGGGCAAGCCTCGCCGTCTATGCGCCGCTCAAGGCCGCGGTGTTTTCCACCGGCGATGAGGTGCGTGACCCGCTCGACCCGAGCGACGGGGATGCGGGCGACGCGGCCGGCGGCGACGCGCTGGGCGCGGGGCTCATCTATGATTCCAACCGGGTGACGATTGCGGCGCTTCTAGCGCAGCTCGGTTGCGAAGTCTCCGATCTGGGGATCCTGCCCGACAACCAGGCGACCATCGAGGCCGCGCTTAGCGAAGCCGCGCGCGACCATGCGTTGATCGTGACCTCGGGCGGCATGTCGGTCGGCGAGGAGGACCATGTGCGCGCCGCGGTCGAGGCGCTGGGTCAGGTGCATTTCTGGCGCCTGGCGATCAAGCCGGGCCGGCCGATCGCGCTCGGCCAGATCGGCCGCGTGCCCTTCGTCGGGCTGCCGGGCAACCCGGTGGCGGTGATGGTGACGTTTCTGCGCATCGCCCGGCCGATGATCCTGAAGCTTGCCGGCGCGAGCGACAGGAGCCCCCTTCTCTTTCCCGTGCGTGCCGGCTTTGACCACAAGAAGAAGGCCGAGCGGCGCGAATGGGTGCGCGCGCGCATCGCGCCCGGGGCCGACGGCGTGCCGGTGGCGCACAAGTTCCCGCGCGACGGGGCCGGCATCCTGACCTCGATGGTCGAGGCCGACGGGCTGGTCGAGCTGCCCGAGGAGATGACCCGCCTGGAGGCCGGCGCAATGGTCGATTTCCTGCCCTTCAGCGAGGTGAGTTGAAGGGGCGATTTCCTCTATCGTCATTCCCGCGAAAGCGGGAATCCACGGGCCGTAGAACGCAGCTTGGCGTTGGCGATGGACCCCCGCTTTCGCGAGGGTGACGCAGTAGTAGGGCCGCAACGCGCCATCAAGGATGGATATCCAGCGAAATTCAACCGTCCAAACACAATCCCCCCTCCACCCACTTGCCCCGCACCGCCCTTCCGCCCCATATTGATGTCATGTCCGAGATGAAGATCCTCTACTTCGCCTGGCTGCGAGGCAAGACCGGGACGGGCGCGGAAACCATCCATCCGCCGGCCGAGATCAGTACTCTGGGCGGCCTGGTCGAATGGTTGAAAACCCGCAGCCCCGGCCATGCCGAGGCGCTGGCCGACCTCGCCATGGTCAGCTTCGCGGTCAACCAGGAATATGCCGAGGTTGGGGATCCGGTGAAATCAGGTGACGAGATTGCCCTGTTCCCCCCGGTCACGGGAGGTTGAACGGCGCGGGCTTGACCGCGCCGGCGATCAGGGCGCAAAAGAATACGGTGCTGCGCAAGGCCATGATTGAGTGCCAGTTCAGGGACCCGACCCAACCATGATCCGCGTCCAGCGAGAGGATTTCGACCCGGCCGAGGAGACCAACGCGCTCGTCGCGGATGATCACGGCATCGGCGGCGTCGTGACGTTCACCGGGCTGGTGCGCGAGATCGCCGATCTGGGCGATGGCCGGGACGAACCCATCAGCGCGATGGCCCTGGAGCACTATCCGGGCATGACCGAAAAAATGCTGGCACGCATCGAGGCCGAGGCGCTTGAACGCTGGCCGTTGAGCGCCTCATTGATCATACATCGATATGGCGACCTTGAGCCGGGCGACCGGATTGTCTTCGTGCTCACCGCCTCGGCGCATCGCCAGGCCGCGTACGAGGCCAATATGTTTCTGGTCGATTGGCTGAAGACCAAGGCGCCGTTCTGGAAGCGCGAGGATGCGGAGACCGGCGCACACTGGGTGAAGGCTCGCGGCAGCGACGAGGCGGCTGCCGCGCGCTGGTCGGCATCGCCCCCCAAAGCCGCGGAGTGACGGCACAGATGGCAGACATCGTTAACCTCAACCAATACCGCAAGAAAAAGGCCCTGGCGGAGAAAAAGGCCCAGGCCGCGCGCAACCGCGCCAAGGACGGGCGATCCAAGTCGCGCCGCACCACCGATCGTCTGACCCGCGAGCAGGGCGACAAGGCGCTCGACGGCACCAAGATCGAGCCCCGCGACGACGACTGAGCGCGCGCTTACGTGAAGCTGGCGGTAACCGCCGGCGAGCCCGCCCGCTTGCGTTTCCGGCATACGAGTGTGTTGACGGGCATGGTTCTCGTGCCGCCGCATCGCCGACGCCGGCGCCGCACGGATATCTGCGCAATCATCGTTGACTACGCATCAATGCTGATGCCATGCTGGCGCCATCGTGAGTGAAAGCCGCCGAACCCCCAGCGACATCAACGGTCTTTACGACCATGCCGGCTATTGGCTGAACCGCCTGCAGGCCGAAATGCATGGCCAGCTCGAACGCCGTCTGTCGACACACGGGGTGACCGCCGCCCAATGGGGCGTGCTGATCGGGCTGTATCAGGGCACCTCGCAAACCGTGCGTGGGCTTGCCTCCTTCCTAAGCGTGGACGGCGGCGCGGTGACCCGGCTGATCGACCGGCTCGAAAGCAAGGGCCTGGTCCAGCGCCGCGTCGACCGGGCCGACCGGCGTTCGGTGATCCTGTCGCTGAGCGAGGCGGGCGAGGCTTTGATCCCGCCGCTGGTGCAAGCCGTCGACGAGCACGATGCGGCGTCCCTGGGCGGGCTTACGGCGGCCGAGCGCCGGCAGTTCCTGGCCATGCTCTCGCGGCTGCTGATGGCCCAAGGCATCGAGCCGGGCGGGCGGCCCTTCGCCGATGGCGCCGCGCCGAAGCAGGAGGCCAAGCCGGAAGCGCCCGCCGCTCCGATTGAAGCGGCCAAATCGGGCAAAAAAGAAAAGTTGAAGCCCGACAAGAAAGAGAAAAAGAAGTCCAAGAAGGACAAAAAGCCCAAGGCCGATAAGAAGAAAAAGGCCAAGAAGAAAAAAGGCAAGAAATAGGCCGGCGTTTCCGGCGGGCTGCCGGCTAATTGGCATTCATCCAGACAACTCACCTGACGTCATTCCGGACGTGATCCGGGGTCTATCCATGCCGTGACACCATGACGGCCACGGGCAAAGCCGGCACCCGGCCGACGCGCCGGCTGGACCCCGGATCAAGTCCGGGGTGACGAAATCGTGGTCGGGGCTGGCGCCGCCGCGTCCTACTCGGCCGCCGCGCGGATCGTGCCGCTTATTACTCCGCCGCCGCGCGGGCCTCGTCCCGCCCGGGCTCGCCGCCGAAGTCGATGGCCGGGCCCTTGGGGATGATCTCCTGGCCGCGGCTGGCTGGACCGATGCGGTGATAGCCGGCCTTGTAGATATCGGGAAAGACCGTCGCGGCGATGCCGGGGAGCCGGTAGAGCTCGCGGAGATAGCCCCACAGGTTGGGGTAGTCGACGATGCGGCGCAGATTGCAACGGAAGGCGCTGACGTAAGCCACGTCGAAGCGCAGCAGCGTCGGCAGCGCCCGGATATCGGCCTCGGTGATCCGGTCGCCCGCCAGATACCGGCGCTGGCCGAGCAGCCCTTCCATCCAGTCGAGCGTTTCGAAGACATCGTCGAACGCCTCCTCATAGGCAGCCTGCGTCCGCGCGAAACCGGCGCGGTAGACGCCGTTGTTGAGGTTCGCATAAGTGCGCTCGTTGATCGTGTCGATCTCGGCGCGAAGGTCTAGCGGATAGAAATCATCGCCATTGCCGGCGACGCCAACAAAGGCCGCGTTGAACATGCGGATGATCTCCGAGGACTCGTTGGAGACGATGGTCTTTGTCTCGTTGTCCCACAGCACCGGCACGGTGATGCGGCCGGTGTAGTCGGAGTGGCTGGCCAGATAGATCTTGTGGAGGATGGTCTCGCCCAGCAGATGGTCGCGGTAGCGGTCGCTATTGGGATCGAAAATCCAGCCGTCGTCGTTGCGCCGCGGCAGCACCATCGACATCGGCACCGCCTCTTCCAGCCCTTTCAGGATGCGCATGATCCAGGTGCGGTGCGCCCACGGGCAGCTCTCGGAAACGTAAAGATGATAACGCCCGGCCTCGGCCTTGTAGCCGCCCTCGCCGGAGGGGCCGGGGCTGCCGTCGGGCGTGATCCAGCTGCGCAGGGGCGAGGGGGCGCGCTGCCAGCGGCCGTCCTTGGTGTCCTCTTGGGGTTCCTCGACGTGCCAGACGCCTTCGATCATCACGCCCATTTTATTTCTCCGCTTGGCCGGTCCCAGGATAGCGTGGCTCTAACTTAGGGTGCGCGCGGCTGCCAGGCGAGGGGCTGGCTTGCCGATTGCCGGCCCGCCCTTCAAGGCCGCCTTCGGCGGCACCTCAGGATGAGGGCGAGCCTCGTTCATTGCCAGCGTTACAAAAGATGCTCATCCTGAGAGCCTGGCCGGGAATGAATGAGGCCCGCCCTTCAAGGCCGCCTTCGGCGGCACCTCAGGATGAGGGCGAGCCTCGTTCATTGCCAGCGTTACAAAAGATGCTCATCCTGAGAGCCTGGCCGGGAATGAATGCTGGCATATCAAATAGTCACGGCCTGCCGACGAAACCCGCCCGTCACTCCCGCGCAAGCGGGAGTCCAGACTTCTTGGGGTCTTCTGGATTCCCGCTCCTGAGCCCGTCGAAGGGCGCGGGAATGACGCGAAGTGTGTATCCAGCTCAACGTAACCGGTTGCAATCACTGCATTCATTTCCGGTCAGACTCTGAGGAGCGTGGGCCTGTGGCCCGAGCCTCGAAGGATGGATGACGATAGGACAGATGCCGCGCGCCCTACTCCGCCGCCCCGCCCGCCTGTGCTTCGTCGTCGCGGCCGAGGATGTGGCGCATGCCGGCACGCAGATAATCGTAGCCCGTCACCACCGTCAGCAGCGCCGCAGCCCACAGCAGCACCTCGCCGATCAGCACGATGGGCACGTCCGGCGGCCCGGCCGTCCCGACGATCAGCACGCCGATCGCGACCATCTGCACCGTCGTCTTCCACTTGGCGAGCCTGGAGACCGGCACCTCGACATTGAGCCCGCCCAGATATTCGCGGAGGCCTGAAATTACAATCTCGCGCAACAGGATGATCGCCGCGGCGATCAGCGCCACCCCGGCGATGCGCCCGAAGCCGGCCAGCATCAGCAGCGCCGTGGCCACCAAAAGCTTGTCGGCGATCGGGTCGAGGAAGCGGCCAAAATCGGAAGACTGCGCGCGCCGCCGGGCAAAGAAGCCGTCGAAAAAATCGGTCGCCCCCGCGGCCACGAAGAGCCCCAGCGCCACCCAGTTGGCGAGCGCGCCCTCAAGGAAGAAGGCGCCGACGAAGACCGGGATCACGGCGACCCGCGACAGCGTCAGCACATTCGGCAGGTTGAGGATCATCGGCTAACCCCGCATCCCCCCGCGTTCACCCTCGAACTTTCATGCATGCCCATTAGGGCCCAAACCGTCGCCACCTGTCGCACCGGTGCCGCCGGGGGAGCGGTTCCGATCCTACCCTATCCTAGCTGCCGGTGTTGAAATGATCGTGAATCTTGCGCGCGACAGTGCCGGAGATGCCATCCACCGCCTCCAGATCGGCGAGCCCGGCCTTGGCGACGGCCTTGGCCGAGCCGAAATGCAGCAGCAGCGCCCGCTTGCGCTTGGCGCCGATCCCCGGCACATCGTCGAGCAGCGACTGGCCGATCGCCTTGGAGCGCTTGGCCCGGTGGGCGCCGATGGCAAAACGGTGCGCCTCGTCGCGCAGACGCTGCAGGAAATAGAGCACCGGCGAGTCCGGCTCCAGCGCGAACGGCTCCTGGCCGGGCCGAAAGAAGCGCTCGCGCCCGGCATCGCGGTCCGGACCCTTGGCGATTGCCACCAGCTCGACATCGTCGACGCCGAGATCGTCGAGCACCGCGCGCGCGACCGAGAGCTGCCCCGGCCCGCCATCGATCATAACCAGATCGGGCCAGGCGCCGCCGTCGCGTTCGGGATCGTCCCTGAGCGCCCGCGAAAAGCGCCGTTTCAGCACCTGGCGCATCATTGCGTAGTCGTCGCCCGGGGTGACGGATCGATCAGGGTCGCCGGCGTCGTACCCCGCCTGCGGCGCGTCGGACAGGCCTGGCGGGCGGGGCGGAGGTGTGCCGCCATCATCCGCACCGCCGCCTTTGTCGTTGGCGGCCTTCGCCGCCACGTCCTTGATGTTGAACTTGCGGTAGGCGTTCTTCACGAAGCCTTCGGGCCCCGCGACCACCATGGCGCCAACCGCGTGGGTGCCGGCGATGTGGCTGTTGTCGTAGACCTCGATGCGCTCGGGCACGCCGTCGAGCCCGAAGGTTTCGGCGACGCCTTCGAGCAGCCGGCGCTGCGAGGCGCTCTCGGCCAGGCGCCGCGCATGGGCGTCGCGCGCATTGGCCAACGCGTGATCGATCAGCTTCTTCTTGTCGCCGCGCCGCGGCACGATGACCGTGACCTTCGCGTCCGCGCGCTGGCTGAGGGCTTCTGAAACCAGCTCGGTCTCGGCGATGACGTGGCTCAGCAGGACCAGCTTGGGCGGCTGGTTGTTGGTATAGAACTGGCCGACGAAGCCGCCCAGGATATCCTCGATCGGCTCTTTCTTGCCGTGGCGCGGGAAGTAGGCGCGGTTGCCGTAATTGCGCCCGGCCCGAAAGAAGAAAACCTGGACACAGGCCTGACCGCCGCTGAGGAAGCCCGCGATCACGTCGGCGTCGCCGATGCCGTGTTCGAGGTTGATGTCCTGCTTGGCCTGGATCGCGGCGAGTGCGCGGATGCGGTCGCGCAAATTGGCCGCCTTCTCGTATTCCTGCGCGTCGCTCGCCGCCTGCATGGCCTCGCCGAGCGCCTTGTGGATCTCCTGGCTGCGGCCGCTCAGAAAGGCACGCGCCTGCTCCACGAGGGCGGCGTAGTCCTCAGCCGATACCCGGTCGACGCAGGGCGCGCTGCAGCGCTTGATCTGGTAGAGCAGGCAGGGCCGCCGCCGCGCCGCGAAGACGCCGTCGGAGCAGGAGCGTAACAGGAATGCGCGCTGCAGCGCCCGCAAGGTCCGGTTGACCGCCCCGGCGCTGGCGAACGGTCCGAAGTAATCGCCCGGGCGTTTGCGCGCGCCGCGATACTTGGTGACCTGGGCGCAGGCGTGATCGCCGGTGATGAGGATGTAGGGGAAGGACTTGTCGTCGCGCAGCAGTACATTGAAGCGCGGCATCAGCTTCTTGATCATGTTCTGCTCGAGCAGCAGCGCCTCGACCTCGCTGCGCGTGGTCACCACCTCGAGCGACACCGTCTCGGCCACCATCCGCGCCAGCCGCTCGGTCAGCTTGGCGGCGGTCGTGTAACTGGTCACGCGTTTCTTCAGATTGCGCGCCTTGCCGACATAGAGCGCTTCGCCCGCCGCATCGAGCATGCGGTAGACGCCCGGCCCCGCCGGCAGCGTCTTCACGGCGGCTTTGAGTGTGGCCAGCCCCTCGACGATCGAGGGCGCGCGCTTCGGTTTGTCAGACTTCGAGCCAGCGCGCTTGCCCGACCCGTCGCGCTTGCCCGAACCATCACGTGGCGGCGATTTGGACTTCGTTACCTGGGGGCTTGGCGGCACGGCCATGACACCTATCTTGGCGGATGACGGCGCCTCGTCAACACATGGCGTCGAGGCATGAACTCAGCGCCTCGAATGGCGCGGGAGGAAGCCAAAATGATATCCACGGATTCTGTGGATAAATGTGTGCAAAACGACATGCGGCTGACAATCCCCCCGCCCGAAACAAAGGGTTACAATTGATTGCTTAATATTTGGGCAGAAATATTTAAGTTATTGAAAAACATAGAACATCTTAAAACCAAGCGATAACATATCGTTAACACTAAGTCGTTGGAAATGGGGCGAAACTGGGGCAATTGGCTTTGAACGACTTGTGCACAAACGACAAACCTTGCACTGGTTCCAAAGCTGCTGTGCCGGCGCCCGAAACCGCCATCGGGCCGCTGTCTGGTGTTTGACCGTCGAAACAGTTGGTCAGTGGAAAGCGCTGCGCCGCTCGATCTCGATGCCGACCGAACCGACATCCTCGAACACGTCGAGCTTCTCGATACGCACCCGCGCCACGCGCACGCGCGGGTCGGAAAGGCAAACGGCGGCAACCCGCTCGGCCAGCGTCTCGACCAGATTGACGTGTCCTTCGGCAACCACCGCCCGGACGCCATCAACGATTTCCTCATAGCAGACCACATCGGCCAGGTGGTCGTCTGGCGGCGCCACGCCCTCGAGCACGGCGAGGTCGAGATTGACGCGTACGCGCTGCTGCTTGCCCTTTTCGTGCCCGTGCACGCCGATATGGGCGGGCAGCACGAAATCGTGCACGAAGACGTGGCGGATGCCGGCATCGGCGATCGGCTTCGGCTTCAGGACCTCAGGAGGGGTCATTGCGAGCGGACCTTCGTTTGGGCAAAGCGGCGCCGCCGCCATGCCCCATGGTCGTGGGTCTCGTGTCAGAAGATGCGGCGGCCCACCACGCCGTTCAAGCACAAACGCGTCATCTCATGATCCCGACGCGCCACCGCCCGACCCCTCGAATACTTCGGAGATCAGAGAACACGCCGGACATATAGGCATCGCTCATTCGGCAGGCATCGCTCATTCGGGCTCCGGCGCGCCGCCGGGCTGGGCCCAGCCCAGATGCTGGCCGCCGTCGAGGGCGAGCATCTGGCCGGTCACCGCCGGCGCGCCGAGCAGATAGCGGACCGCTTCGGCAATCTCGTCAGGCGTGGTGCCGCGCCCGAGCGGCATGCGCGCCCATTGGGCCTCGAACTCGGCCTGGCTCTGGCGCGGCGAGGGCAGGGTCGGGCCCGGCCCGATCGCATTCACCCGGATGTGCGGCGCCAGCGCCAGCGCCAATGTCTGGGTCAATGTCCACAGCGCCGCTTTGCTGACGGTGTAGGAGAGGAAATAAGGCGTCAGGTTGAAGACCCGCTGGTCGAGCAGGTTGATGACGCTGCCCGCCGCACCCGCCGGCAGCTGCGCGGCGAAGGCCTTGGTGAGCGCCAGTGGCGCCCACAGGTTGGTTTCCATGTGCTGGTCCCAGGACGCGCGGGTCAGCGTCTCGATGCCATCCTTCTCGAAGGCCGCGGCGTTGTTGACCAGCGCCGTCAGCGGGCCCACCGCCGCTATCGCAGCGGGCAGCAGCGCATCGACCGCCGCCGGATCGTCAAGGTCGGCCGCGATCGCATGAGCGGTTCCGCCGGCGGCAGCGATCTCGGCAACCGCCGCCTCGGCGGCCTCGGCCGAGCGGTGATAGTGGACCGCCACGGCCCAGCCATCGGCGGCCAAACGATCGGCGATCGCCCGCCCGATGCGCAGCGCGGCGCCAGTGATGAGGACAGATTTGAACATATTTTCGGCCATGGCGCGCGAGCATGGCCAAAGCCGCCGTAGCGCGCAAGGCCGGGGAGTCGTTGCCTCGTCGCCGACGGTGGAAGTGAACCACAGAGGCTCAGAGACACAGAAGGGCCTCGCCTCGTTCCGACTTCGACGTCATTCCCACGCAAGCGGGAATGATGCGAGGGGATGCGTCCTTCCCGAGGTCTCTCTGTGCCTCTGTGGTTCACTTATCTTTAAAGCAAGCCGTCACCCCGTATGCGCCAGCCCCAGCGCGGAGATCCCGGTGAACAGCGCGACCACGTAGCCGACATAAATCACCAGGAACACGATCGCCAAATTGCGGCTGATACGCCGCGACAACAGGGCAAAGCCGACGAAGGCCACGGTAACGCCGACCATCGCCCACAAATCGAAGGCAAGGATGCGGTCGGGCACTGCCAGGGGGCGCACCATCGCGACCACGCCCATGATGGCAAGCACGTTGAAGATGTTGCTGCCGAGCACGTTGCCGAGGGCGAGATCGGTGTGTTTCTGGCGCGCCGCGGCGATGCCCGTCGCCAGTTCCGGCAGCGAGGTGCCGATCGCCACCATCGACAGTCCGATGATCTCGGGGCCGACGCCGGCGATCCGCGCGGTCTCGCGGGCGCCGGCGACCAGAAGCTCGGAGCCGATCAGCACGCCGGCAAGCCCGCCGGCCAGCTTTACTCCCATTACCCAATAGCGCGTTTCGTGGCCGCCCAGCTCCTCGATCTCAGCCTCGATCGTCGCCTTCGCGGCCCGGCTGCGGCGGTCGCTGCGATAGCAATAGATGAGGTAGCTGACCAGGCAGACCAGCATCAGCGCGCCATCGGCCCGGCCGACGATGCCGCTCATGCACATTGCCGCGAAGAGCACGGTCGCGAACACCGCCGCCAAGCCGTCGCGATAGAGCGCGGTTTTGCTGGTCGGGATCGCACAGATCACACCGGTGACGCCCATGATGAGCAGGATATTGGCGATGTTCGAGCCGACCACATTGCCGAGCGCGATGCCGGGCTCGCCCTTGAGCGCGGCGATCAGGCAGACGACGAGTTCCGGCGCCGAGGTCCCGGCGGCAACCACGGTGAGCCCGATCAGGAGATGCGAGACGCCAAACTTGTCGGCGAGCGCGACCGCGCCGCGAACGAGAAACTCACCGCCGAAATACAGCAGGATCAGGCCGCCGGCCACTTGAAGAAACAGGATCATCCAGGCCCGATCAGCAAACCAGGGTCCCCCGACAGAACGACAACGCCGCGCCGCTCCCCCGCCCATGACAGGCGCCCGCGGCATTGCCATATCATGTGGTGACCCGTCGCGGCAAAACCAGACGGCGCAAGCTTCGCTTGTCGACGTTGGGTCTTGTCTTTTGCGCCTCCGCCGCTGGCCCCCGCACGTGCTAAATACTTGCGGTATCCGACCAACAGCCCTACAGGCCCCCCGCGCACGTTCATGGAAAACCACGGCTTCCTCTTCGAGATCGTGTTGCTGCTGACCGCGGCGATCGTCGCCGTGGTGCTGTTCGAGCGCATGCGGGTGAGCCCGATGCTGGGCTATCTCGCCGGCGGCATGATCATCGGGCCATCAGGTCTGGCGCTGGTCGCCGATGTCGAGACGATCGGCGTGGTCGGCGAGCTCGGCGTGGTGATGCTGCTTTTCTCGATCGGGCTGGAGCTCTCATTCCGGCGGCTCAAGCTGATGCGCTGGGAGGTCTTCGGGCTCGGCGGGGCGCAATTCCTGATCACCGGGCTGATCATCGCCGGCGCGGCCTGGGGGCTCGGCGCCACGCCAAAGGCCGCCTTCGTGATCGGCGCCGGCCTGGCGCTTTCCTCCACCGCGATCGTGCTCCAGCTTTTGTCCGAGCGCGGCGAGGTCGCAACCAAGCTCGGCCGCGTGGGGGTTTCGGTCCTGCTGCTTCAGGATCTTGTCGTAATACCGCTGCTCGCCGTGGTGCCGATCCTCGGCGGGGCCGCGCGCGATACCGACTGGACCCAGGTCGGGCTCGCCGTCGGCAAGGCCGCGCTGGCGCTCACGCTGATCATGGTGGCGGGCCGGCTGGTGCTGCAGCCAATCTACCGCGCGATCGCGCGCGACCACGGCCATGAGATCTTCATCGCCCTCACCCTGCTCGCCGTGCTCGGCACCGGCTGGGCGACCGAGCAGGCCGGGTTGTCGCTCACGCTGGGCGCCTTTCTGGCCGGGCTGCTGCTCGCCGAAACCGAGTTCCGCCATCAGATCGAAGCCGACATCAAACCCTTCCAAGGCCTGCTGATGGGGCTTTTCTTCATGGCCATCGGCATGCAGGTCGACCTCGCCGCGGCGGCGCGGAACTGGTGGCTGGTGGCGGCGCTCGCGGTGGCTCTGATCGTGCTCAAGACCGCGATCCTCTATCTGCTTTGCCGCGTGCTGGTGAAGCTGCCGGTCTTTCTCTCGCTGCGCGTCGGGATGACCCTCGCCCAGGGCGGCGAGTTCGGTTTCATCCTGATCGGCGCCGCCGCGCTGATCGGCTTCATTCCCGAGCCGATGAAGCAGATCTGCCTCGTCGTGATCAGCATCTCGATGATCGCAACCCCCTTCCTGGCCGGCGCCGGCAAGGCCCTCGCCGACCGTTTCGAGCGCTTCACCCCGGTCGGCCTGGCGGCGCTGGAGCAGGACAACATCGACCTCGCGCGCCACGTCGTCATCGCCGGTTTCGGGCGGGTCGGCCGGATCGTGGGGCGCCTGCTGGAGGCCCGCCGCATTCCCTACGTCGCCATCGACAGCAACGCCGCCAACGTACTCGACGGGCGCGGCCGCGGCCTGCCGGTCTATTTCGGTCATGCCGCTCAGCGCGATCTGCTTTGGAGCGTCGGCATCGATCGGGCCTCGGCCCTGGTCATCACCATGGGCGATGCGCGGATCGCGCTCGAGCTGGTGGCCATGCTGAAGCACCGCCTGCCGGAGCTGCCGATCATCGCCCGCGCCCGCGACAGCGACCACGCGCGCGACCTTCTCGATCTGGGCGCCAACATCGCGGTGCCAGAGACGCTGGAAGCGAGCCTGATCCTGGGTGCCGCGACGCTCAAACAGCACGGTATCGGCGAAAGCGAAATCGAGGCGGCGCTGAACGAGTTGCGGGCCGATCGCGGTTTCCTGCTGGCTTCCGACCGTGCGCTGACGAACCCGGAGGCGCCGCGGGATCCGGCCGCGGCGCGCGACACCCCGCCGGCGCCCGACCGGCCGCCCGCCTCCGATGCCGATCTGCCGCTGCCGCCGGCCGCTGAAATCAGAAAAGAACCAACGCAAACAGGGCGGTAAGGGCGACGAACCGCAGCGCGTCGGCAAGCATCGAGAAGACAATCACAAGCGCCCGCAGATCCTCATTCTCCATCCCCGCGAGCCGCTCGCGCAGCCGCAACAGATCGAAGCCGAGGATCCGCCCAGCAATGTCGATCGTCTTTCGCATCGGCGTGATGTTAGCGGATCGCGCCTTGCAATTTCCTGAAAGCTGAAACGCCGAAGGCGTTTCAGCGCCGTTTGGGTCGAAAAGGCGGCATGCAGGGGGCGTTCTGGCAAACGCCTAATACAGCACCAGCACGAAGATACAGGTCACCAGGAAGAAGCGGATGGTGTCGGCGAGCATGGTGAAGAGGACCAGGAGGATTTGCGTCTTGCGGTCTTCCAGCGCATCCAGGCGCGCGCCCAACTTCACGATGTCGAAGCTCAGCAGGCTGGCAAGGATGTCGATGACGAAGCTCATCGCGCTGGCATCCTGTCGTGGCTATGGCGTGGCCGACCCGCGCGGTCTCGCGGCCCCGGCCGGTTGCCCGGTTAGTCGGTCCGGTCATTGTCCGATAAATGGTCCCAGCGAGTAATTCGGCGCGTGGTCCCACCAAAGAAAGAGCCGCCCGAGACCACTTCGGCTGAATTGGTCCCGGACGGCTCCTGGTACTTGATACGAGCGGCCTAGAGCTTGTCGACGCGCATATCGTCTTCGGAGGTGTTGAAGGTGGTATCGGCCACGTTGCGCAGCTTGTCGATGATCTGCTTGGAAGCAAGACCGACAACGGCGCCAACAGCGGCGATGCCGAAGGGGCTCAGCTGGGTGCCGAGTCCGCCGTCGAGCAGGAAGCCGCTGCGCAGAATGAAGTAAACCAACAGCGCCAGCGCGGCGCCCATCGGCGCGCGCAGGAGGAACCACCAGACCCAGCTCGCCGAGAGCCGGCGGTTGCCGACAAAGCTGGAGAACGAGGTGGCGATATGGATGAAGGAGCCAAGCGCACCGGTGATCATTACGATCCCCAGGGCGATGGTCTCGTCAAGCCCGGTCCACACGACCTTGCCCCCCTGAAGGGACGAGGATGGCCAGAGATAAAGCAGCAAGGCGCCGAGCCCGCATACCAGGCATATCATGAAGACCCCGACCACGAACGTGCCGTAGCCGTGCAAGAAATGGGCAGGCCGCCTTCTATTTTGGTCCACGACCGTGGAGCTCCCAGCCATAGTCAACTCTCCTTTCTGGCGCTTGAGGCCAGTTCCCTGGCCCCGGATCGCCGGGCGAAGCGTCTGCCTCGCCGCGATGATGGGGCATCGAATTCGTCCGCATTCACGGGGGCGCACCAACGCATCGAACGCCGGATACCCCCTTCGTGCGCGATGAAAATAGGGCTCATGTAGTTAAATTTGGTTTAAGGTTAACGCACAAAAATCGACCCCATACGGGGCTAGGCGCATCGCTTCTGCGCCAATGTGCGTTGAATTATCGCGAAATTCGGGGCGGTCTGGGGGCCGCGCGCGATGGCGCGCTCCGATCAGGTGCGCAAGGGCGCGGGACCTTCGCGCGGGCGTTATTCCTTCTTGAGGTCCAGCGACGCCGAGTTCAGGCAGTAGCGCTGGCCGGTCGGCGCCGGGCCGTCGGGGAAGACATGGCCCAGATGCGCATCGCAGCGCGAGCATACGACCTCGGTGCGGCGCATGAACAGCGAGCGGTCTTCCTTGACCGCGACCGCGGCCTCGTCCACCGGCGCGTGGAAGCTCGGCCAGCCGGTGCCGCTCTCATATTTGGTTTCGCTGGAGAACAGCGGCTGGCCGCAGCAGATGCAATTATATGTGCCCTTGGCCTTCTCGTCCCAGTAGCGCCCGGTGAAGGCGCGCTCGGTGCCGGCCTTGCGGGCCACCCGGTATTCCTCGGCCGAAAGCTGCTGGCGCCATTCCTCGTCCGGCTTCACGACCTTGCCGGCCCCGGCGGCATCCGCGGCTTTTTCCGCTTGCTTGGCCATTGTCGCACTCCCACTGAGTTTCCACCCTGCCTTACGATATGGCCAGAGGGCGCCCCGCCGCAAGCCGCCCGTGCCTCACGACCGCGTGCGCGCGCTTATCGTCAAATCCGGTGGGCATGCCGTCAAGGCACTCGCGCCAGCGAAACCGCTTTGCGGGCGAGGCGGTAGGGCTCGGCGGTGAAGGTCACGGCCATGCCCGCCTCGAGCGTCTCGAGCCCGGCCGCCTTGATGGTCTCGGGATAGACCACGACGTCGGGCCCGCCAGCCTCGGGCGTGATGAAGCCGAAGCCCTTCGCCGCGCTGAACCAGGAGACCGTGCCGTTTTCCATGGGGCCGCATTCCAGAGGGTCGCTTTCCATGGGGGTGATGGGTAGGGGAGCGGCCGCGAATTATCAAGGTGAACAGAGGGATTGCTGCCGATCCCTCCCGTCATTCCCGCGCAAGCGGGAATCCAGGGATCATAGGGAGCAGGTCTCACCGGCGTCCCTGGACTCCCGCTTGCGCGGGAGTGACGATCGAAGATTAGACCTACAACAGTATTTGTAGGGGCGGGTTTGAAACCCGCCCGCAACGTCCGTCCTAAGTGAACCACAGAGACACAGAGGCACAGAGGCACAGAGGCGGCGGGAGGCGCGGCAGCACCAATCCTTTGCTCTGTGTCTCTGTGGTGAAAAATGGGCGGGCTTGAAACCCGCCCCTACGAATATCGTGACCGCTCCGCCCCTACCGCCGCTGCCGCCTCCCGGTCGGCCGACCGCCGCGGCCGCCCCGCCGCTTGCTCTTCGAGAGCGCGCTCGCATGTTCCATTTTCTGCTTCAGCGAGGAGGTGGCCGACATGCCGAGATCCTGGGCCTCGAGCCGCTTGATCTCGTCGCGCAGCCGGGCGGCCTCCTCGAATTCGAGGTTGGCGGCGCTTTCCTTCATGCGGCCTTCGAGCTCCTCGATATAGGCGTGGAGGTTGTGCCCGATCATATGCGGCTTGTCCTCGTCGCCGGTCGCCACGGTCACGCGGTCGCTGCGCTCGTAGACCGATTCGAGGATGTCGGAGATGCCCTTCTTGATGCTTTCGGGCGTGATGCCGTGCTCCTCGTTATAGGCCTGCTGCTTCTCGCGCCGGCGGTTGGTCTCCTCGATGGCGTATTCCAGCGCCGCGGTCATATGGTCGGAATAGAGAATGGCGCGGCCCTCGATGTTGCGCGCGGCGCGGCCGATCGTCTGCACCAGCGAGGTCTTGGAGCGCAGATAGCCCTCCTTGTCGGCGTCGAGGATCGCCACCAGCGTACATTCGGGAATATCGAGCCCCTCGCGCAGCAGGTTGATGCCGACCAGGATGTCGAAGACGCCAAGGCGTAAATCTCGAATAATTTCGATTCTCTCGAGAGTGTCGATATCGGAATGCATGTAGCGGACCTTGAGGCCGAGCTCGTCCATGTATTCGGTGAGGTCCTCGGCCATGCGCTTGGTCAGCGTCGTCACCAGCACGCGCTGGCCCTTGGCCGTGACCTCGCGGCACTCGGCGAGCAGATCGTCGACCTGGGTCTCGGCGGGGCGGATGATCACCGGCGGGTCGATCAGGCCCGTCGGCCGCACCACTTGTTCGGTGAAGACACCGCCGGTCCGCTCCAGCTCCCAGGGCGCGGGCGTCGCCGAGACGTAGACCGTCTGCGGGCGCATGGCGTCCCATTCCTCGAATTTGAGCGGCCGGTTGTCGATGCAGGACGGCAAACGGAACCCGAACTCGGCGAGAGTGGACTTGCGCGCGTAATCGCCCTTGTACATGGCGCCCAGCTGCGGCACGGCGATATGGCTCTCATCGACGAAGAAGAGCGCGTTCTTCGGCAGGTATTCGAACAGCGTCGGCGGCGGCTCGCCCGGCGCCCGGCCCGTCAGGTAGCGCGAATAGTTCTCGATGCCGGCGCATGAGCCCGTCGCCTCGATCATCTCCAGATCGTAGAGCGTGCGCTGCTCCAGCCGCTGGGCTTCCAGCAGCTTGTTCTCGGCCGTCAGCTCGTCGAGCCGCGTGATCAGGTCTGCCTTGATCTGCTTGGCCGCCTGCAGCAGCGTCGGCTTGGGCGTCACATAGTGCGAATTGGCGTAAACCTTCACCGCCGCCAGCGCACCGCCCTTCTCGCCGGTCAGCGGGTCGAACTCGACGATGCTCTCGATCTCGTCGCCGAACAGCGAGAGCCGCCAGGCGCGGTCTTCAAGATGGGCGGGAAACAGCTCGATCGTATCGCCCCGCGCCCGAAAGGTGCCGCGGTGAAAATCGGCGTCGTTGCGCTTGTAGTGCAGCTCGACGAACTTCCGCAGGATCGCTGTGCGGTCCATCGTCTGGCCGGCCTTCAGCGGAAAGGCCATCTGCTGATAGGTCTCCACCGCGCCGATGCCGTAGATGCACGAGACCGAGGCGACGATCACCACGTCGTCGCGTTCGAGCAGCGACCGTGTCGCCGAATGGCGCATGCGGTCGATCTGCTCGTTGATGTTCGATTCCTTCTCGATATAGGTGTCGGTGCGCGGCACGTAGGCTTCGGGCTGGTAGTAGTCGTAATAGGAGACGAAATACTCCACCGCGTTGTTCGGAAAGAACGACCGCATCTCGCCATAGAGCTGCGCGGCCAGCGTCTTGTTGGGGGCGAGGATAATGGTCGGCCGCTGCAGGCGCGAGATCGTATGCGCCATGGTGAAGGTCTTGCCCGAGCCGGTGACGCCAAGCAGCACCTGGTCGCGCTCGCCGGCTTCAAGCCGCGCCGTCAGCTCGTCGATCGCCTCCGGCTGATCGCCCGCCGGCTCGAAGTCGGAGATGAGCTCGAAGGCGATGCCCTTGCCCTCGAGCTGGCGCGCCTCGACGGCCTCGGGCGAGGGAAACGGGGTTTCGATGACGGAAGATGCGCGCGCCATGGTCATCACAATATGTGCCGCGGGGCCGGGAATGCCAATGGGATCCCCGATCCCTCCTGACACGTCCGGCCTCTTCCCCGATCGCCACCCCGGCCGCAGCGAAGCGAAGAGCCGGGGTCCATGGGGCGTCGGATCAGGGCTACCGTCCGCGTCGGCCCGGCTCTACCGATGGACCCCGGATCAAGTCCGGGGTGACGGACGGTGGGTGGACGGCATGGAAATTACCGCCAAAAAGAACCGTGGCCGGCCCGTCGCTCGGGAGAGGGGGTCGAGCGACGGAACCGGCCACGGATGCTGGCCTTGGCAGGTGGAGGCTCGGATCAGGCGATCCGGCTCCGCCGCAGCCAGACCATCACACCGCCCAGCAACAGCACCAGAAGCGCCAGCGACGCGTAAAGATCGCGCCGATCGCGCCCTGCCGCCGCCTGCTGGTCCTTTCGCTTGGCGGCCGCCGTCTTCCCAGCGGTGATCGCCGCCGTAGCGTCGGCAACCTGCGTAGGCGCCTTGACGGTGGTTTTGCCGCCGACATTGGCGCCGGCTTTGGTATCGGCCTTGATTGGCGCCTTGATGTCGGCACCGGCCGCGCCACCGGTCCGCCCTGATCCGTTGCGGGCGGCCTCCCGGGCGAGGCGCTCGCGCACCTTCCCAGCCTCAGCCCAGGGCTTGGGCTTGCCCGGCTTGACCGTCATCGGCTTCACCGTGCCGGTCACCGGCGGGGGCGCTTTCGCTGCATCCGCCGAAACCTTGGGTACTCCGGCCAACGCGCCAACCTGCGCGCGGTGCTTTGCCGCCGAGAAGCGGCTGACCGACTTCTGCGCCAACTGGCCGCGAAGCCTGACTTCCTTCTTCTCGGTCTCGATCACGCTGGGCGTCACCGCCTTGTCGGCGCGGCGCTCGCCGTGCTTGCCGCGGCGCTGGCTCGGCTGCTTGCCGAAGACGCTCTCGAAGTTCCATCCGGCCGGCAGGTTCACCGCCACCGCCTCGGTGTTGACGCCCTCGCCGGAAGGACGCGACGGGGTCACGTCGACGGCGACGAGACTGGTGAACTTGCTGACGAGATGATGCTTGAGGGCAACGGCGAGCACTTGCCCGCGCACTTCCTTTCTGTCGGCGCCCTCGCGAAGCGAGTCCATCAGCGCCGCGATCTTGGCGCGGGCCCACAGGGCGCCCATGCCTTTACCCGGTTGACCACCCGTGAGCGGCAGGGCGAGCTTCCACGGCTTGCCGGCGAAGCGGCCCTCGATGATCACATTGCCGGCGAGCTTCTTGAGCTCCACGGCGACGATGACGGGCTCGCCGCGATAGAGGTCCTGGACCTTGCGAGGCCAAGCCTCCGCGCCGGTCTCGTGTGCGAAGGTGACGCGGATATCGGTCAGCACCGGCTCTTCGATCTTGCGGAACAGCGCGGTCATCTTCTCCTTGGTATCGGCGACGCGGCTCACGAAGGTGAAGGTGCCGCGGCCGTACTGCGCGGCCTTGGTCATGAAGTAGCTGTTGGGCGCCGAGCCGATACCCACGGTGAAGAGCCGCGTGTCGCCCAGATTTGCCTTGATGAACTTGAACAGCTGCTTCTCGTTGCCGACCGAACCATCGGTCAGGAAGATCACCTGACGCAGACGGTTTTCTTGTTTGCGCCCATCGAGCGCCATGTTGAGCGCCTTCAGCATTTCCGTACCGCCGCGCGCCTTCAGGCCTCGAACGAAGGCCCGCGCCCGGGCAATCGCCACCGGACTTGCATATTGCGCGTCGGCAAACAGCGAATGGGCGACGCTGTTGAATTCGATCACGTTGAAGCTGTCGCCCGGCGCCAGGCGCTCGAGTGCCAGCAGCAAGGCCGCCCGCGCCTGCGCGATCGACGTGCCCGACATCGAGCCCGACGTGTCGATCACGAAAACCACCTCGCGCGGCAGACGCTTGATCGCCGCCGTTTTGCCGCTTTCGCCATTGGGCGGCATCACCATCAGCAGCGCATAGGTCTTGCCGCCGATGGTCTCGGTGAACAGCCCGGCGCCGGGCGCGCTGCCGGTCTTGGGCAGCCAGGAGATCACCAGATCCTTCTCGGCAAAGACCGCCTGCTTGTCGAAGGTGATGGTCTTGCCGCCGTCTTCGTTGTCGGTGACCTTGATCTTGTGCGTGGCGCTCTTGATCCATTCGATCGGAAAGCCGGGCTTCAGGATCACATGCAACGAAACCGGATTGACTTTGCCGTGCTTGGGATGGCGCACCGGCGGGGTGATGCGGTCGGCATCAGGCACGCGGGCCGTATTGGCGCCCCAGCCGCTACCGGAGAAAGCCACCACCCGCTCGCCCGAGGGGATGTAGCGCGGCCCCACCACCATCGGGAAACGAAGCGCGAAGGCGCCGCGGTCGTAGCGCAGCGTCTGCTGATATTCGATCTGCACGATCACCGTCTCGCCCGGCCCGATATTGGCGAGCGAGTTGGTGAAGATGTTGGGCCGCTCCTGTTCAGTGAGCGAAGCCTTCCTGCCCGCCTTGAGCGCCTCCAGATAGATCTTCCGCGCGGCCTCGCGCTCCTTGACCTTGCCTTCGATGAAACGGTCGCCGATGCGCAGGCGCAAACGGTCGACGGCGGAGTTCGTCGGCAGTGGGAAGACGTAAACGCCCTCGATCCATTTCTTCGAGGGGTTGGTGAATTGCTGGCTCACCACCACCCGGGCGACCAGGCCGCTGACCTCCATGCGGATATCGGTCTTGACCGTCGGCGCCCGCTCGTAGCGTCCCGGGGTCTCGGTCTTGATGAGCAGGCTGCCGCTCTCGACCTCCGACAGCCGCACGCCCCCGCGCGCCTCGGCAAAGGGGCGGCTGGCGGCCGTGATCAGCGCGACGGAAAAGACGAGCAGCGAAAGGACCAGCCGGAAGGCTGGATCGGTCGTTCTGAGTAGCGTTCGTTGGATGGGGGTGACCCCGGGACACGATGCGCCGGGACGCGATACGTATGACATGCGTGGCTCCCTCAAATGCGGCGGCGCTTTTCATCAGCGCGGCCTTGGTTGCGGAGTGCCCGGCCGTCCGCCGGCGCCGCCCCCAACGGCGCCCAAATGCAAACCCGTACGACCGGATCGCTTAAGGCAGACGGACGGGCGCCCGCAGTTTCCGCAAACGGCTGACGTCATTTTTTGAAATATTCGGACGTCTGGCGGCCCGCTGCGGCACTATCGCTGCCGGAAACACCTGAAACCAACGCCGCCGCGCGCCATGCGTTGCTCCGCTTGATTTCATATGCGAGGCCCCGGTGGACGGAATTCGGCCGGCATGGCACTCTGAGCGGGTTGCTTTGCGATTGCCGTCTCGGGAGACCCAGCGCGATCCGATGAGCGATGACCAGAACAGCCCCCGCACCAAGGTTCGGCTGAAGACGGAACGCCCGCGCCTGCACAAGGTCATCCTGTTGAATGACGACTACACGCCGCGCGAGTTCGTCGTCATGGTGCTGCGGGCGGTCTTCTCAATGACCGACGATCAGGCCTACCGCGTGATGGCTACCGCCCATCAGAAGGGCGCGTGCGTTGTCGCCGTTTTTACCAAGGACGTGGCCGAGTCCAAGGCGAGCGAAGCGACCGAGACGGCCCGCGCCGCCGGGCATCCGCTGATGTTCACGACCGAGCCCGAGCACTAGATCAAGATCGTCTCAGATCACTGTGACGCGATCGTGCTCTTGTTTAGAGCACGGGTCACGCGTCACATCAGATCACCGTGACGCGATCGTGCTCCAGGGGCGCTGTCGGCGCATCGGCTCTGGAGGCGGCGTTTATTCGTCTCCGGGAGGATTGTCGCTCTTGCCGCCGTCGCCGTCTCTGCCGCCGCCGCGACGACCGCCTTCGCCGCCGCCCGCTTCATTGCCGCCTTCGAGCGCGTTCGGATCGGGACCCTCGGGCGCCGGCCGCTCGACGCCGAACCCGCCTACCTCGCCGCCGCCGCGCTGGCCGGGCGTCTTCGCGGCCTGGTTACCGCCAGCCCGGCCGGCCGGGTTCTTGTTTTCCGTGCCTTCCTTTTTTTCCTTGCCGGCCTCGCTATCGGCGAGCTGGACGGGCGCCGCCGGCTGCCCAGCGCTGCCCAGCGCGAGCGCCTGGGGGGCGGCGAGCATTCCGCTCAGAACGGCTGCGGCAATAAACCGCGCATTAATCGGCAAGGCCATGAGAGACACTCCTGCTGGTCGAATGCCGCGATGTCCGTTAGCCCGGTCCGATCGGTCGCGCCGGATCGGGGACGGCGGCATCACCGGACCAGCCTAGCCGGGTTATCGTTGCCCGAAGCTTAAGAAAGGACGGCAATTGAGCGAGCCGCTCGCCATAGAAACCACTATCGAAACCGCCATCGAAACGGTGGAGATGCATACCGGCGGCGAGCCGGTGCGCATCGTCACCGCCGGCTATCCAGCGGTCGAGGGCGCGACGATCCTCGACAAGCGCCGCTATGCCGCCGAGCATCTCGACCGCCTGCGCCATGTCCTGATCTTCGAGCCGCGCGGCCACCACGATATGTATGGGGTGATCCCCGTCGCGCCCGACCACCCCCAGGCCGACCTCGCCGTGCTTTTCATGCACAATGAGGGCTATTCGACCATGTGCGGCCATGCCGTGATCGCGCTCGGCCGCTGGGCCGTCGACAGCGGCATCGTGGCGCCCGCCGGCAATCCGACGACGGTGCGCATCCAGTGCCCCTGCGGGCTCGTGACCGCACGGGTCGCAGTCCGCAAGGGCGCCGCAGGTGAGGTCGGAACAGGCGAGGTTGCCTTCGAGAGCGTGCCGGCCTTCGCACTGGCGCTGGGCCGCGAGGTCACGCTCGAGGGGGTTGGAACGGTCACGCTCGATATCGGCTATGGCGGCGCTTTCTATGCCGTGCTGCCGGCCGGCAGCTTTGGTCTCGACGTGCTCGGCTCACCGACGCGCGATCTTGTCGACGCCGCCAGCGCGGTCACCCGGGCGGTCAAGGCGCAGGCGGCGATCACCTATCCGGGCGACCCCGACCTTGGCTTTCTCTACGGCACCATCCTGACCGATGGCGGCGACGGCGCCGGCCACGACCGGCCGAGCGCCAATATCTGCGTCTTCGCCGACAACCAGGTCGACCGCAGCCCGACCGGCTCGGGCGTCACCGCGCGCATCGCCTTGATGCGCGCGCGCGGCATGATCGCCGCGGGCGAAGCGGCCTTTTTCGAAAGCGTCACCCGCACGATTTTTCGCGGCCGGGCGCTGGCGGACTGCGCGGTGGGCGGCCATGACGCGGTCACCGTCGAGGTCACCGGCCACGCTCATTATACCGGCACGGCGCGGTTCACGGTCGAGCCCGACGATCTGCTCGCCGGTGGCTTCTTACTGAAATAGCGGGCGCCCCCAAAGGAGACGGCCGCCGATCGAATGACCGGCGGCCGCTATGTCTGTTTAGGCATGGTGCCCTGTTCTAGTAGCCGTAGAACGGACGACGATGCCGGCACAGGCGGTAGAAGGCGCGGCGGGCGAACGGGTTGCCCAGAACGAAGCCCTTGTAGTAGAGGCGGCGGCACATCCGACGATGACGATACCGACGATGATGCCCGCCCCAGCCGCCGCGGTGGCGGATCTGCTGGGTCTGTGTCGTCTCGCCGCCGTCGAACAGCCCGGCATTGACGGCCGGCGAAGCGGCGGACGCGGCACCGGCGGTGCCCAGGGTGATGGCGGCCGCGGCCGCGATGCTCAGAATGGTGGTTTTCATCTTCAGGTACTCCTGTTTCCAGTTGGTGCGACCGGCGGCCTCAGTGCCCCCGGTCTTGATGGTGTCTGTTTTAGCGAACCGCGCTTGAACCCGGTCTGAAGCCGTCATTCATCTCGCATTCACCTGTTTGGAGGCGGCGACCACCTGCATAACCATCTGCACTAAAAAGAAAAAAGCGGCCGATCTTTCGATCGGCCGCCTTTCGCTGGATTAAGGGTTGGCAATGCCGCTTAGTATCCGCGGTGGCCGCCATAGCGATACCCGAAGCGATAGGTGCAGAACCGGTTGAACAGCTGGCGGGCAAACGGATCGCCCTGCACATACCCGCGGTAGTAGAGCCGGCGACAACGCGGGCGCTGCGCGAACCCACGGCCATAGCCGCGGCCCCGATGGTGACGGAATCCGCCACGACGATGATGCACGAGCTGCACCTTGGCGGCGGAAGCGCCCTCGAAGAGGCCGCCATTGCCAGCGGACGGGGCGGCGGTGGCGGCACCGGCGGCGCCGAGGGTGATGGCGGCTGCGGCCGCAATGCTGAGGATGGTGGTCTTCATGGCACGTCTCCTGTTCCCGGTTGATCCGGCCGGCGGCGTGGTGCCTCGACCGTATGGCCCTGGTTTTAGGCGAGGCCGCTTGAACCGAACCTGAAGCCGCCGTTCATCCAGCGTTCATCGTCCAAGACAGCCCGGCCCGGCCCGGCGGAGCGCGGCGCCCAAACGAAAATGGCGGCCGATCTTTCGATCGACCGCCATTCGGTGGCGCAAGGGAGGGGTCGGCGCTAGACGTCACCGGCCTTAGTGACCGGCTCTAGTAACCGTGGTGGGAACGACGATAGCGGCAGAGGCGATAGTAGGCCCGGCGGGCGCCCCAGTGGCCAAGCACGAAGCCGCGATACCGGAGCCGGCGACACATCCGGCGATGGCGCCAAGCGCGGTGGCCGCGATGGCCGCGATAATGCACGGTCTGGGTCTGGGTGGTGAACGAGCCATCGAGCAGCCCGGCCTTGGCGACGGACACGCCGGCCGTGGCGGCGCCGGCGGCGCCTAGGGTGATGGCGGCGGCGGCGGCGATACTAAGGGCGATCTTCTTGATGGGGGAGTGCCTCCTGGTTCTGGTTTTTTTCACCCTGGGACCTGGTGTCCCCGGGGTGATGCGCGTGTTCTACAGGGCCGCGCTTGAACCGAATCTGAAGCGAACGTTCATCCAGGGTTCATCTGTGTGACGAGGACTGGGCACGCCCGCGACGATCCAACCAGCCGCCGCCGCTCTGGCGAATTAGTGTTGACCGATCGTTCCAAACTCGCCAATTTGCCCGCGAAAGGAACCGCAATGCCCTGGGAAAAACAGTTCGATCCCGACAGCGCGCTGCTCAAGGCGATGCAGACCTTCTGGGCGCGCGGCTATGACGCCACCTCGATGCAGGATCTGGTCGAGGGCATGGGTGTCAACCGGGGCAGCCTTTACGCGACCTTCGGCGACAAGCGCAGCCTCTTCATCCAGGCGCTCAAGCGCTACGACGCCGTCCACCGCCAGGCCTGGACCGCGGCGCTGGCCGAACGCTCGGCCCCGCGCGAGGCGATCCTGGGCGCTTTCGAGGGCGCCATCGCCGCGGCCATCGAGGGCGGCTCGCGCGACGGCTGCCTGCTGGTGAACACGGCGCTCGAGCTCTCCCCCCATGACCCCGAAGTGGCGTCCATCGTCGCCGAGGCGCTGACCGGCATGGAACGCTTCTTCCACACCATGATCGTGGCCGGCCAGGAAACCGGCGCGATCCCGGCACGGATAGACGCCGACGCGACCGCCAGTGCGCTGCTTGGCCTCTTCATCGGGCTGCGCGTGCTCTCGCGCAGCCGCCCCGAGGCGCCGCTTCTGCGCGCCGTCGCCGATCAGGCCGCCGCGATGCTCAAATAAGTCCCCGCCGCGCCCGGCAACTTTTTTTGATGGTTTTGGAACGATCGTTCAACACGTCGCCAGGCCGATAACACGTGAAAGGGAGGAAACGATGGGTGTCTCTTATGTCGAACGCGAGCAGGCCAACCCCGCGACCACAGCCTTCTACAACACGGCCGAGGACCGCTTCGAGATGCTGCTCAACATCTTCAAGGTGTTCGGCCACACGCCCGAGCTCGGCACGGTCTTCACCGATTTGATCATGGCGATCCTGAAGGACGGCGAGCTCGACTGGCTGACCAAGGAGCTGATCATCCTGAAGGCCACCCACCGCAACGACTGCAAATATTGCGTCGTCCAGCACGAGACCTTGTCCAAGCGCCTCGGCATCCCGGACGAGAAGATCCAGCACATCGGCGGCGATCTCTACAAGGACAGCCCCCACTTCAGCGACGCCGAGAAGGCGCTGATGGATCTGACCGTGCAGATCGGCGTCGACGCCAACCACGTGCCCGAGGAGCTCTGGGGCCGTTTGAAGCAGCACTTCACCGAGCCGCAGATCGTCGAGGCCGTCTTCACCATCACCATCTACATCGCGGTCTCGAAATTCGGCGACGCGCTCGGCGTCGAGCTCGAGCCGGTCTTCTCCGGCATTGAGCCGATGTTGCATGTGAAGCACTGAGGGACAGGAAAGAAATATCGTCGGCGTCGTCGCGGCGCGAGTTCGGCCGTCAATCGTCCAACTGCGTGTGCTTGAGCCGGAACGAGCGGAACTTGCGCGCGGCGATGTTGCCGGCGGTGCCGAAATAGGCCGCGACCACGCCGCGATAGCCATGCTCGGTGAAGAAGTAGGCGACCGGCGAGCAGCGGCCCAGGCGCGTCACTTTGACCGAGCCCGGCACGAAGCCCTTGCCCCAGGCACGCTGCAGGTTGGGCGTGCGGATCGGATGGTCGTAGCAGACCCGCCGCCCCTTGAAGCCCGGCTCGGCGTAGACGCAGACCATGCCGCATTTCTTGGCGCCGGCGGCCTGGACCGATCCCGTCCCAAACGCCAGCCCCGCCACCGCGAAAGCTGCGAGCGCAATGGGCGATGTGGACCGAGCGGCAGTACCGCTCATTTGCCGCCGCCAGGCTTGATCGAGCGGATGACCACCGCCTCGGCCGGCACGTTCTCGAAAGGGCCGACGGTGCGGGTCTGCACGGCCTCGATCGCGCGCACGACGTCCATGCCGCGCACCACCCGGCCGAACACCGTGTAGCCCCAGCCGCGCGCCGACTTGGCGCTGTGGTCGAGATGGGTGTTGTCGTTGGCATTGATGAAGAACTGCGCCGTCGCCGAATGCGGATCGGAGGTGCGCGCCATGGCGACGGTGCCGACATTGTTGGGACCGGTCTTGTCGGCCTCGTTGCGGATCGGCCGGCCCGTCGGCTTCTCGCGGAAGCCATCGGCGCTGAAGCCGCCGCCCTGGATCATGAATTGCGGGATCACCCGGTGGAAGACCGTGCCGTCATAGTGCCCCGTGCTCACATAGCGCAGGAAATTCGCCACCGTAGCCGGCGCGCGTTTGGCGTCGAGCGCGATCACGAAGTCGCCCTTGCTCGTGCTCACCGTGACATGCGTAACCGATTGGCTCGCAGCGGACTGCGCGGCGGCGGGGGATTGCGCGGCGAAAAGCGCGGCGACGATCGCGGATAAGAACCGGACGAACATGGGGCGGCGTCTCCATTTGTGGGATACGGGGGCGATGCCGGGGAGGCGAACGGCGCGCACACTCGGCCGACAATGTGGCAGGCGTGCGGCATTCTGCCGGAACCCGGCAATGCCGACAAGCGCCGCCAGCGCCGCAAACTGCTGTGGCTCAACGCTTGGGCTTGACCGTCACCCGCCGGACGCTGGCCAGCTCGCGGAGCTGCGGCGTCCGCGGCTTACCTTCGGGGCCATAGCGCGTGTAGAGCCGCTTGACGTAGAAGCCGAGATCGAGGTCGTGGAAATAGCTGATCGCCGAGCGGCGCTCCTCACCATTGCGCCCCTTCCAGCGCACTTCCGTGTCGACCCGAACGACGCGGCGCGTCTTGCCCGCGAGCGTCAGCTCGGAAACTTTCTTGGCGATCTGCGCCACCACGCGCTGGCTTTGCTGCGGTTTTCCGTCGGCCGAGATATCCATGCGAAAGCGCTGGGTGGCGCCGAGCCTGAGCGGCCAGAAGCCCGGCTTTTCGTTCTTGATCTTGACGGTCAGCGTGCGCGCCCCACGCGCCAAGCGCCGCATCATGAAGGCATCGACGAACTCCACGCTGGCGGCGGCGGGCGCGCTTTTCGGCCCCGCGGTCGCGTGGGTCACCCGGCCTTCGGTCTTGCCGAAAGTGATCTGGAAACCGTCGCTGTAGACCAGCACCGTGCCCGGCGCCGGCGCCTTGAAGGCAAACGGCCCGGCATCCTCGGCCAAGGCCGGCGGGACGGACGCCGCCAGTGCGACGACCAGGACGGCTGCGATCCGGTGGATCTCGGTCATGGGCGGGTGGTCCCTGTTTCTTGGGGTGGGTGCGACGCGGGAACCCGCGCCCCGACTGCACATGAGGCCCCATGCTAGACCGAAACGACGCCGCTTGTCGAAAACCTGCACCAGTCTTTGCGGCTTGTCATTGCGCGGGCGCGCGGCGCGCACTATCAATTCAAGCCAACCCATGAGCAATCGTCGACACATATATTTACCAATCCAGGGAGAAGTCTCCATGTCGTTCCTGGCTGCCCGTCTCGCGCGCGTCCAGCCCTCGCCCACCGTCGGCATGAACACCATTGCCAACCAGATGAAGCGCGAGGGCCGTGACGTGATCAGCCTTGCCGCGGGCGAACCCGACTTCGATACGCCCCAGCACATCAAGGACGCGGCCGTCAAAGCGATGGCCGAGGGCAAGACCAAATATGCGCCCCCCGCCGGCATTCCCGAGCTGCGCGAGGCGGTGGTGCGCAAGCTGAAGCGCGACAACGGCCTTGAGTACACACCCGATCAGATCAGCATCTCCTGCGGCGGCAAGCAGACCATCTACAACGCCCTCATGGCGACGCTCGACCCCGGCGACGAGGTTGTCATCCCCGCGCCCTATTGGGTCAGTTACACCGACATTACCTTGTTGTCGGAGGGCGAGCCGGTGGTCGTCGAATGTCCGGTCGAGCAGGGCTACAAGATCCTGCCCGAACAGCTCGACCGTGCCATCACGCCCAGGACCAAATGGGTGATGCTGAACAGCCCCAACAACCCGACCGGCGCCGCTTACACGGCCGCCGAGATCAAGGCGCTGGCGCAGGTGCTGCTGAAGCACCCCCATGTCTGGGTGATGACCGACGACATGTACGAGTTCGTCATCTACGACGACTTCAAGTTCACCACCATCGCCGAGGTCGAGCCGAAGCTCTACGAGCGCACGCTGACGCTGAATGGGCTCTCCAAGGCCTATTGCATGACCGGCTGGCGCGTCGGCTATGCGGCGGGCGGCCTTGCGCTCATCAAGGCGATGAACATGATCCAGTCGCAGTCGACCACCAGCACCTCGACGATCAGCCAGTGGGCGGGCGTGGCGGCGCTCGACGGCGATCACTCCTTCATCGCCGAGCACAATGCCGTCTTCAAGGAGCGCCGCGATCTCGTCGTCTCGATGCTGAACCAGGCGAGCGGCATCCAGTGCCCGACGCCCGAGGGCGCCTTCTACGTTTATCCCTCCTGCGCCGGCGTCATCGGCAAGACCACGCCCGACGGCAAGACGCTGGCAACCGACGAGGACTTCGTCAAATACCTGTTGGAGGGCCAGGGCGTGGCCTGCGTCCACGGCGAGGCCTTCGGCCTCTCGCCCTATTTCCGCATCTCCTACGCGACGGCGACCGAGCTGCTGGAGGATGCCTGCCAGCGCATCCAGCGGGCCTGCGCAGCGCTGGGCTGATTGTTCTGCGCCCGTAACCCATCCTTCGAGGCGCGCAGGCGCGCACCTCAGGATGAGCAGCGGTGATTGGTGCGGTCACTATCACAGGCTCATCCTGAGCTGCTCGGGCTTCAGTCCGAGCCTCGAAGGGTGCGCCGGGCCGCCGGCATCCACCGCCGCTCAAATCCGTCATTTCCGCGAAAGCGGGACTCCAGGGACTTTGAGAGCACCACCCTCACCGGCTTTCTGCACCCCCCGCCTTCGCGGGGGTGACGATCGAGGATGGGTGCTCCGACAGTATTTGTAGGGGCGGGTTTCAAACCCGCCCTTGGGCGTTGCGGGCGGGTTTGAAACCCGCCCCTACGGTAACGAACCACCCACGCGGTTCACCCACACCCCGCGCCCGTGCTATCTTCGCGCCAAACGGGAGGATCGTGCCCCATGACAACACAGCCCATGACCACGCAATACCGCTTCTTCGAGCGCCAGATGGCGATGTACGCGACCTACCATCGCGACTGGCGCAACCGGCTGACGCATTTCTTCGGCGTGCCGATGATCATTCTGGCGCTACTGATCGCCATGTCGCTGTGGCGCTGGCCCTTCGGCAATATCGAGATTTCCTTCACCATGATGTTCTCCGCCGCGGTCTTCCTGCTGTGGCTGGCCATGGATGTCGGCATCGCCCTGCCGCTGATCGTGCTGCTGATCCCCTTCCTGGTGCTCGCCGAGTGGATCGCGGCCACAGCCTCGCTGCCGCTGGCGCTCTCCGCGTTCGGCGTCTTCTTTGTCGGCGGCTGGGTGATCCAGCTCTGGGGCCACGCTTATGAGGGGCGCAAGCCGGCGCTGGCCGACAACCTCTTCCAGATCTTCGTGGCGCCGATGTTCCTCACCGCCGAGCTCTTGATCGGCCTTGGCCTGCGCAAGGGCCTGCACCGCCGCGTCGAGGCCTATATCTCCGAGCGCTATCCCGACTACGCGCTCGCCCAGGCGTAGTACCAGAATGCGATGATCTCTAATCATCGTGTTCTGGCAAGCGCGACTGCGCGCCCGAGCTTATGCGAGGGGAGCCAAGGCCGCGGACGCGGCCGCCCGGCGCCTGAGGGAACATACGATCGGTCATTCTTAGGACCCATCGGTATAGTCGGAGCGGCGGGACCTTCGATGATGGAAAATCGATGAAAATCGCGGTCATGGGCACGGGCGGGGTCGGCGGCTATTTCGGCGCCCGCCTCGCTGGCGCCGGATCGGAGGTCGCCTTCATCGCCCGCGGCGCGCATTTGGATGCAATCCGCGCCGAGGGCCTGCGCGTCACCAGCGCCAAGGGTGACGTCATCATCAAGCCGGCCACCGCGAGCGACGATCCGGCCGAGATCGGCCCCGTCGATATCGTGCTGTTCGCAACCAAGCTCTGGGCGGTGGAGGCGTCGGGCGCGGCCTGCAAGCCGCTCCTTAGAACCGATGGTCCAACGGGCCCCACGGGTGTCGTCTCGCTGCAGAACGGCGTCGACGCCGAGGCGCGGCTCGCCGATGTGCTGGGGCCGGCCCACGTCGTCGGCGGTGTGGCCGCCATTGCCGCGGTGATCGCCGAGCCCGGCCGCATTCAACACAACGGCACCATGGCGGCGATCGAATTCGGCGAGTTGGACGGCTCGGTGAGCCCGCGCGTCGAGGCCTTGCGCGCGGCTTGCGAGGCCGCCGGCTTCGGCGCCGCGATCGCCCCCGACATCAACTACTCGATCTGGCGCAAGATGGCGCTGCTGGCGTCGTTCTCCGGCATCACCGCGCTGACCCGCAAACCGCTCGGCGAGATCCGCGGCGATCGCGAGCTTCGCGCCATGCTCGATGCCGCGGTCGGGGAGGTCTTCGCCGTCGCCGCGGCGCAGGGCATCGCCGTCGATGAGGCGATGCGCGAGGTTGTTGCCCGCATGATCGAAAACCTGCCCGACGCCATGACCTCGTCGATGGCCGAGGATTTGACGCGTGGTAACCGCCTTGAACTGCCGTGGCTCTCCGGCGCCATCGTCCGGCTCGGCGCGGCCGCCGGCGTGCCGACGCCCACGCATGCCCACATCGTCGAGGCGCTGACGCCCCATCAGGAAGGCGCCGCGACGACATAGTTTTGCTTTTCCCTTGCATCGCGCGGGCCGCATTGGAACCATAGGGCAGCCATCGAGAAGCTCGCGCCGCAGCCGTCCACAAATGCATCGGACGGCACGGCAGCAAGCCACGGGATGTCGGCGGATAAAAACAAATTTAGGGAGGATGTCGTGGGTGATAATTCGGCGGGACCGCGCTGCGTTGCGCTGGTCGGACCCTATCTGAGCGGCAAGACGACGCTGCTGGAAAGTCTTCTCTTCGTATCGGGCGCGACCGGGCGGCGCGGCACGGTCAAGGAGGGCAACACAGTCGGCGATTCATCGCCCGAGGCGCGCGCGCGCCAGATGAGCACCGAGCTCAGCGTTGCCAGCTACCAGTATCTCGAAGACCCCTGGACCGTGCTCGACGCCCCCGGCTCGATCGAGGTCGTCCAGGACGCCTTCAATGCGGTTCTGGTGGCCGACGCCGCCGTGGTGGTCGTCGACCCCGATCCCGGCAAGGCGATGGCGGCGACACCGATCTTCAAGTTTCTCGACGACCACGCGATCCCGCACATGGTCTTCATCAACAAGATCGACGAGGCCGCCGAGGTCGATATCAACGCGGTCGTCAGCGCCCTGCGCGACTGCTCGGAGCGCCCGCTGGTGTTGCGCCATGTGCCGATCCGCGAGGGCGGCGAGGTGACCGGCTATATCGATCTCGCAAGCGAACGCGCCTACACCTACAAGGACGGAGAAGCCTCCGAGCGCATCGACATCCCCGACAGTGCCCGCGCCGACGAGGAGCAGGCGCGCCAGGACATGCTCGAATCACTGGCCGACTATGACGACACGCTGCTCGAGGCGCTGCTGGAAGACCAGACGCCGTCGAACGAAGATATCTACCAGTACCTCACCAACACGCTGCAGGCCGACGAGGTGATCCCGGTGTTCATCGGCGCCGGTCTGCACGATCACGGCGTGCGGCGGCTGCTGAAGGCGCTGCGGCACGAGACGCCGGGTGCGGCCGAGAGTGCCAAGCGCGCCGGCTTCGAGGGCTTGGGCGAGCCCGCCGCCCAGGTCCTCAAGACCTACCATATGCCTCATGCCGGCAAGCAGTCGGTGGTCCGTATCTGGTCGGGCGAGATCGCCGACGGCACGACGTTGAACGGCACCAGGGTCAGCGGCATCGTCCGCCTCCAGGGCCACGAATCGGAAAAGATATCCAAGGCGCGCGCCGGCGAGGTCGTCGCCTTCGGGCGCATGGAGCCGGTCGTGACCGGCGAGGTTCTGACCCCCTCCGGCACGCGGCCGAGCGGCGTTCCCGATTGGCCCGATCCGGTGACGCCCCTTTACGCCTTCTCGATTACCGCCGAGAAGCGCGAGGACGAGGTCAAGCTGTCCGGCGCCATCGCCAAGCTGATCGAGGAGGACCCCTCGCTCCGGCTCGAGCAGAGCCGCGATACCAACGAGCTGCTGATCTGGGGCCAGGGCGAGATCCATCTGGCGATCGCACTCGAACGGCTGCAAAGCAAGTACCACCTCGCCGTGGCGCGGCGGCGGCCCCAGGTCGCCTACAAGGAGACGATCAAGAAAACCGTGCAACAGCACGCCCGCTTCAAGCGCCAAACCGGCGGCCACGGCCAGTTTGGCGATGTCCATGTCGAGATCAAGCCGCAGCGGCGCGGTTCCGGTTTCGAGTTCATCGATAATGTCGTCGGCGGCGCCGTTCCGCGCCAGTTCATCCCGTCGGTGGAAACCGGCATCAAGGAATACCTGACCGAAGGTCCGCTCGGCTTTCCCGTGGTCGATGTCGCGGTCCGGCTCTATGACGGCCAGCACCACGCGGTCGACAGCTCCGACATGGCCTTCAAGACCGCGGGCCGCATGGCGATGTCCGAAGGCATGCCCAAATGCGCGCCCGTCCTGCTGGAGCCTATCTATCACGTCAAGGTCTCGGTCCCGAACGACTTCACCGCCGCGGTGCAGCGCATCGTCAGCGGCCGGCGCGGCCAGATCCTGGGCTTCGATGCCCGCGAGGGCTGGAAAGGCTGGGACACGGTCGAGGCCAACATGCCCCAGTCGGAAGTCCACGATCTCATCATCGAGCTGCGCTCGCAGACGCAAGGCATCGGCACGTTCGATTTCGAGTTCGATCACCTGCAGGAGCTGACTGGCCGCATCGCCGACGATGTCGTGCAGTCGCGCCAGGCCGACGCCGCGCAGTAAGGACGGTCGCGCCGGGCCGTACCCACCCGTCGACAAGCCCGACCTTCGACAAATAGGGGGTGAAGACGTATTGTGTGCTTGTCGAAATTTGTGTGCTTGTCGAAGGTTGTGCTTGTTGAAATATCTGTCTTGAACCCACTCCCTCATCCTGAGCTTGTCGAAGGGTGAGGCTCCAGAAATACGGCCGGACCTACCAGGCCCCCATTGCCCGCGACCGCGGGCCGCCGCCTTATGCGGTGCCAGCCAAGCGGGCGGACGCCCGCGCCGGCGTGTGAGGGAATACGTTAAATGCCCCTAGGCCCTACCCAAGTGATCGAAGCCGCCCGGCTGCTGCTCAACGCGCGCGGAGATTATCGCCGGCTGCGCGGCTTTCCCGAAAGCTGCCGGCCGCAGGACATGGACGACGCCTATCAGATCCAGAAGGCCTTCGCCGAGGAATGGGAGCTGCCGGCCGCCGGCTTCAAGATCGGCTGCACCGCCAAGGCGCAGCAGAAGATGCTGGGCGTCAAGGAGCCCTTCTACGGCCGAATATTCGCGCCGTTTCTGCGCGAAAGCCCGACCGAGCTGTCGGCTGGCGCCTTCCAGATGCTTGGGTTGGAGGCGGAGTTCGCCTTTCGCATCAAGGCCGCGATCAAGCCGCGCAAGGCGCCTTACACGCGCGAGGAAATCGAAAAGAGGGTCGGCGCCCTGCATCCGGCGATCGAGCTCGTCGATTCGCGGCTCGACGACTGGATCGCGCGCGGCCCCGAGAGCATCGTCGCCGACAATGGCGCGAACGGCGCGCTGGTCATCGGCGCCCCGGTGCGCGAGTGGCGAAAATTCGATCTCGCAAAGGCCAAGGTGACCCTCGCCGTCGATGGCAACCAGGTCGGCAAGGGCACCGGCCGGCTGGCGCTCGGCCATCCGCTGGAGGCCTTGACCTGGCTCGCCAACACGCTGTCGGCCGCTGGCATGACGCTCGAGCGCGACCAGATCGTAACGACCGGCACCGTCACCGGCTTCCACCTGGCCAAGGCCGGCAACACCGCGGTCGCCGATTTCGGGCCGCTCGGCCAGGTTCAGGTGGGCTTCACCGATTAGACGCAAGGCTGCGGTTGGCGCTTCCTCCATCCTTCAAGGCTCGTTCAGGCCCGCATCTCAGGATGAGTAGGCGCAGAATAGCGCCGGTTCGAGGCTCTTCCTGAGGCGCCCGGGCGACAGCCCGAGCCTCGAAGGATGGATGACAGGTCCCCGCCCCTCTGGCCTCCCTGCCCAAGTATTGACATATTCATGCCCGCACTCTCCGCAGATATGACCGACGGTCGCTCCTCGTAGACGGCGGGCTCTTGGCGCGTGCCGGCGCCACGGCGTATCGAGGCGGCGCAACGCACAGCCCCATCCCCACAAAGGCAATCATGCGCCCGCGCTGGTCCAGACGCATTTTCCTATATCTCTTGCTGCCTATCCTCATCTTCGTGGCGGCAACGGCGGCGATGCAGGCAATCAGCCAGCTCAATGCCTTTGCGCGCCAGGTCGAAGGGCTGATCGAGCGCGCCATCGGCCGCGAGATCAAGATCGCCGGCGGCATCGAAACAAGCCTCTTCCGGATCAATCCCACCGTGATCCTGAAGGACGTGACCATCGCCAATGCGCCTTGGGGCAGTCGGCCCGATATCGCCAAGATCACCCATCTCAAGGTCGAGGCGCGGCTCTGGCCCATCCTGATCGGCGAGGTTCGCCTGCGGCGCATTTCTGCGGAGGGCGCGCGCATCTGGCTTGAGACCCGCGACGACGGCCGGGGAAACTGGGAGCTCGCACCCTCGGGCAAGCCCGGCGAGGCGGGCAACGAAAGCCAACCGCTGGTCTTCGATGACTTGCGCATCATCGGCGCCAACGTCACCTTCAAGAGCGATCCCGGCGCCCCGGAGAGCCGGGCCGAGATCTTCAACCTGACGATCCGCAAGCCCCCCGGCGGCCGCACGACCGTGCTTGAAGCCCGCGGTTCGCTCGACAACCTGCCGGTCGAGATCGAGGCGGAGATGGGACAGTTGCGGGTGCTGTTCGCGGGCAAACCGAGCCAGATCAAGTTCAAGGCGAGACACGGCAAAAGCGACCTCAGCGGCGCGGTGACGGTGACGCTCGCGGTGCCGCTCCGCATCGAAGGCGCGATCAATTCAAAGCGGCTGGTGCTTGGCCAACAAGCGCCGAAGCCGAAAACCCCGGCCAAGCCGAAACCGAAAAAAGCCGCCGCCAGGCCCGCCCCGACGCCGATCCCAGCCGCGCTGATCAAGCGCATGTTGCTGAACGTCACCTTCGCCGCCCAAAGCATCGAGGCCGGCGCCGTCAAGATCGCGGGGCTTGCCGGCACGCTCACCGGGACCGGCGGGAAACTCACCGTGAAGCCGCTGCGGGCGGTGCTTGCCGGCAGCCCGCTCGCGGGCAGCATCACCTTCGATGTCGGCCGCAAGCCCACGCGCCTTGCGGTCGCGCTCTCCGCCGGCCGGATCGCCGCAAAGAACCTCAAGACCTATACGGGCGGCCCGGTGATCGCGCGCGGCACGCTGACCCTCGCCGTCAACGCGGTGAGCGCGGGCGACAGCATCGAGGCATTGCAGCGCCGCCTCAACACCGTCGTCACCGCCAAGCTAAGCAATGCGAGCGTGATCGGCCTGCCCTGGCGGCCGACCGGAGCCACGACCCGCGTGCCGCGCCTTTCTGTGACGCTCACCGCACCGGGCCTGGCAGCGCCGAGCGCGAAGACAAAGGCCAAGCCCAGGCGAAAGGCCGCGAAGAAGACCGCGAAGAAGCAGGGCGCGCCCGATCCGGCCGCCGCGCTGGCCCGGCTGCGCGGCCGGCCCCTGAAGATCAAGCTCGACGGCGTGTTCGGGCGCAGCGACATCGCCGGCACGCTGGATTTGCGGATCGGCGCCGTCACCCGCGTCACTGGCACACTCGTCTCGCGCCGTATCGATCTTGGTACCGTCGCCCGCAAGGGCGGCAAGCGCGAGCCGCTCTTCGCCCCCGACCAGCTGCCGGTCGAGCTCATCCGCGGTGTGCAGGGGCAGGTCAGCTACCGCATCCACCGTGCCGAGCTGGGCGAGATGGGCATTCCCAATATCGTCTCCACCGTGACCCTGCGCGATCGCGTAATGACCGTCCGCTCCGGCGGCGCCGGTGCCGATGCGGCGCGGCTCCACCTGGTGATGGATACGCGCGGGGCCACCACCCGCACCTCGCTCGACGTCGCCCTCGACGACACGCACCTCGCCAAGGTGATCGCCGGCAAGGCGGGCCTCAAGCTTCCGGCCGCCAAGGTCACGCTCCGTCTGCGCCTGCGCGGATCCGGCGACACCCTCGCAGCGACTGTCGCCAGTGCCGACGGTCACGCGGTCTTCGTCCTGCGCACGCCACAGGCGGAAAAGGGCACCGGCTGGGTCAGCGGGCTCGGCAGCGGGCTCGTCGGCACCATCTCCACCGTGGTCACCCAGCGCGGCGGGGCGCTGCGCTGCATCGTCGCGCGGATGCCCATCGTCAAAGGCGTCGGCAAAAGCAACATCCTGCTGATCGATACCGAGCGCCTCAGCTTCTTCGGCCGGGGCACGCTCGACTTGAGCAGGGAGAGCGTCGATGCGCTCTTTGTGCCGCGCCAGAAATTCATCGGCGCCAGCCGCATCAAGCTCTTCACGGTTCGGATGACCGGGCCGATCGACAGGCCGAAGGCCAAGCTTGATTTCGGCTCCGCCGCGCTGGCGACCGCCAAGAGCGCGATCGGGATCGCCTGGCTGCCGGTCAAGCTGCTGACGAAACTGTTCGCGGGCAAGATTGGCGACACCCTCGACTTCGATCCCTGCCCACCGGCCATCAAGAAGGCGCTCAGCGAAGGCAAAGCGAAGTAAACGCGCACGCGGACGGCCTCTCAAGGGGGCAAATTTCTTCTTGATATATTCCTAGGAATGTTATATTCATTCCATGGAATAGATAATCTGCGAGAAGGACATATCCCATGTCATCAGGTAACGGGGCATCGAGCAAACGACTGTCACGGCGAGGCTTCATCCGCATCGCCGGCGGCGGCGTCATCCTGGCTGCGGGCGGGCTCGCGCTGGCGCGCTGTGACGGCATGCCGCCAGACGCGATCGCGGCCTGGCGCGGCCCGGATGCCGGCGAGCGCGATCTGCGCAAACGGCTCATCGCCTTCGCCATGCTCGCGCCCAATCCGCACAACCGCCAGCCCTGGCTGGTCGATCTGAAGACGCCGGACCGCATCACGCTCTATTGCGACCGCGAGCGTCTGCTGCCCGCGACCGATCCCTATTCGCGCCAAATCATGATCGGCCACGGCACCTTCCTGGAGCTGCTGGCCCAGGCGGCCGCGGCGGTCGGCATCCGCGCCGACATCCGCTATTTCCCGAAGGGCGAGTTCGGCCCGCAGAAGATCGACGCGCGGCCGGTCGCCGAAATCACGCTCACCAAGGATGCCGGCGTCAAGCCCGACCCGCTCTTCGCCCAGATCCTGAAACGCCGCACCAACCGCGAGGTATTCGACCGCGACCGCCCGTTATCGGCAACGACCGCGGCGGCGCTTGGTTCGGTCACGCTCGATCCGGCGGTGCGCCTCTCCGTCGAAACGGCGAGCGCCAGAATGCTGCCGCTGCGCCAGCTGGCGATCGACGGGCTCGTCAAGGAGCTCCGCACGCCGCACACTTTCGAGGAAAGCATCCAGCTCATGCGTATCGGCGCGGGCGAGATCGCCCAACACCGCGACGGCATCTCGATCCACGGGCCGATGATGTGGTGGCTGAAACGGCTCGGCCTGCTCGACAAAGCGGCGCTGCGCGATCCGAGCTCGCAATCCTTCGAGGTCGGGCTCGACATGGCGCGCGACCAGGGCGGCAGCGCCATGGGCTTCTGCTGGCTCACCACCGCCGACAATACGCGCACGACCCAGCTCAAGGCCGGCCGCGCCTATGTGCGCCTGCATCTGAAGGCAACCGAGCTTGGCCTCGCCCAGCAACCGATGAGCCAGCTCCTGCAGGAATATCCCGAGATGACCGCACTGCAATCGAAGTTCCTCACCACCGTCGGCGCCAAAACAGGCGAGACGGTGCAGATGCTAGCCCGTCTCGGCTACGCTGCGCCGACCGGCCCCGCACCGCGGCGCCCACTCGCCTCGCTGATCAAAGCCTGACGCCCCCCGCATGGCGCTCCCACCCGACCTTGAGAAGATCCGCCAGATCCTGGTCTGGCTGGGGGTGGCCGAACAGCTTTTGGTCACCCGCCTCAACCGGGCGATCGCGGGCACCAATCTGCCCTTCGCCCAGTTCATCATGCTGAACCACTTCAGCCATTTCGCCGGGGAAGGCCACACCATCTCGCGTCTCGCCAGCGCCTTCGAGACCGGCCAGCCGGGCATCTCAAAGACCGTCGCACGGCTGGTCGAGAAGGGCTATCTGCGCGCCGAGCCCGATCCGCTAGACGGCCGCAGCAAGCATCATTATCTGACGCAAGCCGGCACCGCCGCGCATGGCGCCGCGCTGGCGCGCATCGCCCCGGACGCCGCGCTGATCTTCCGCGACTGGCCGGCCGGCGACATTGACGCGCTTCACCGCCTGATCTTCAAGCTCAAATCCTGGCTTGACGACAACCGCGATACGACGGCGTGAGGGTTGCCATGCTTTACGCTACCAATGCCGTCACTCCCGCGAAAGCGGGAGTCTAGGGGAGCAAGGTTCCGATGGCGCCCCTGAACGTGCCATGGATTCCCGCTTTCGCGGGAATGACGACGCCGGGGTAAGGCGATCAGCTAGTAAAGATGCTGCCCGCCGGTGACGAAGATCTCGGTCCCCGTCACATAGCTGAAATCGCTCGAGCACAGCGAGAACACCGCGCCGGCCACCTCGTCGGGCGTGCCCAGACGGTGCATCGGAATGCGCGGGATCAGCTGGTCGGTTTCGGGCGAGAGCATCGCGGTCTCGATCTCACCGGGGGCGACGGCGTTGACGCGCACGCCGATCTGGCCCATCTCGGCCGCCAGCTCGCGGGTCAGCGAGGACAGCGCCGCCTTCGATGTCGAATAGGCCGAGCCGGCGAAGGGATGCACGGCATGGCCGGCGATCGAAGTGATATTGACGATCGTGCCCTTGCCCTTGTGGAGCGCGGCGGCGAACCCGCGCGCCAGCACCAAGGGCGTAAAGAAATTGAGCTCGAAGACCTCGCGCCAGGCGCCGATGTCGCCGTTCAGGCAGCCGAGGCGCTCATTCCACGGCGTCTTGGGCGAGACCCCGGCATTGTTGACGAGGGCCGTCAGCCCCTCCGCGCCCAAAAGACGCACGGTGTCGACGACGAAGCGCTCGACCTCGTCGGCTTGCGAGAGGTCGACGGTCAGATGCTCCGACCAGTTGGGATCGCGCTTGCATTCGGCCGGCACGGTATCGCGCGAGCAGGTGATGATGCGCCATCCCGCTTGCGAGAACCGCTTGACGGTCGCATGGCCGATACCCCGGCTCGCCCCGGTCAGCACCACGGTATTGCGTGCATCGCCCATGGGCCCGGACTCTATGGGAATTGGGGCGCCCACGCCAGCGCGGGCAGTGGCTCACCCTTCGACAAGCTCATCCTTCGACAAGCTCAGGGTGAGGGTCCGTAATTGCGGTCGACAACAATGCTCCTCATGCTGAGCTTGTCGAAGCATGAGCCGGTCGAAGCATGAGGGCCGAAGGACACCGCACGCGCTCAGTATTCCTTCTGCAGCGCCGGCGGGGTCCGGATCCAGGCGACCTTGAAGGGCCGCGTCACCCCGTCATGCTCGGTCACCGAAATGTACTCGCCTTCGACGAAGTTGTGCTTGTCGAAGCGGAAGATCGGCTCGTCGTCTTCCTCGCCTGGTTCGTATGAAAACGCCCAGCCATGACGGTTGTGGATGAGCTGGCCGGTTTCGTCGTCCTCGCGGTCCCAGAAGCGGTGGACGATGCAGGCCTGGCCGTATTCTTTCCATTCCGCCATGTCGAGATGGCCCTCGCCGTCCAGCGGCGCCACGAATTCATAGCCATGCTTGGCGCTGCCATCGGGGAAGTCCTTGGTGCGCGCAAGCTCGAGCCGGATTTGTTTCAGTGCCATAAGTTTCCCGTTGTTTCTTGCGGTCTTCCGCCATCACGAAATGCGCTGACGCGCCGCAGCGCGCCAAGCTTCAATGTGGTCGCATCGAGCGGCCGAATTCAAGAGGCGCTTTGGCGCAGCGGATGGGTGTCAATGAAATGCCTCAGCGCCAGCTTGAGCGTTGCCGCCTGCTTGTAGTCGCCATGCGCCCGGGCGCTTTGGATGTCATCGGCGATAATCCGCCTGATCCGCGGCACCCCATCCTTTTGCGTCAGCAGGTAGCGCCCGAGTTCCGCCGCGCAGATCTCCGGAATATGCTGGTGCATGGCAATCGCATGGATCTCTTCCTCGCTCAACTCCGCCAATGCGACACAATCCTCGAATGTCAGCATGGGAACCTCCTCCTCATGCACATCGCCCCGAGGGCCCACTTTCGCCCGGTTCGCAATGCCCGGTTCTTAATAAAAGTATCGCGGATCGGTAGCGCGATTGCCTTGATGCGGATCAACCCGGCGGTGTCCCCAACCGCCGGGGCTCGCGGCCACTAAAACGCGGCACCCAGCCGCCTGAGGCCGTCCTTGCTCTCCTGATGATCGGAATCGATCGCCAGCGCACTGCGAAAATCGGCGATCGCCCGCGCCTTGTCCTTCAGCGCCTCATAGGCAAGGCCGCGCCCGTGATAAGCCCAGACATCCTCGGTATCGAGCGCGATCGCCAGCGTGTAATCGTCAACCGCCGCGGAGTGTTGCTTCAGACTGCGACGAACGTCGCCCCGATTCCGGTGGGCATCCCCCATCTTGGGATCGAGGGCGAGGGCGCGGGTAAAGTCGGCGATCGCCTTGGTGTATTGTTTCAGCTCGTCGTAGGAGATGCCGCGCTCGTTATACGACCAGGCCGAGTCGGGCTCGAGCGCAATGGCCCGCGTCAGATCGGCGATCGCTTTGGCGTATCGCTGCTTCTCGTAATAGGCCTGGGCGCGGTACTGAAATGACGCCGCGCTTTTGCCGTTGAGCGCGATGGCGCGCGAGAGCGCAATAATGGCGTCGTCGTACTGTTCCAATTCGTAGTGTGATTCGCCGCGGTAGTGATGCGCGGCTGCCAGTTTTGGATTACGGCGCGTGGCGGCCTCGAAATCGGCGATCGCGAGCTTGTGCTGTTTGAGCGCCGCATTGGCAATGCCCCGATTGACAAGCGGTCCCGGATCCTTGGGTCGGATGCGGATCGCGCTGGTGTAATCGGCAATCGCCTCCTTGTGTTTGTTCAGCAGCGAATATGTGTAGCCGCGATTGAAATGGCTCGAAAAGAATTGCGGGTTGAGCTTGATGGCGACCGTGTAGTCGGCAACAGCGCGCTCATATTGCTCGAAGATGCGAAACGTGCCGCCTCGGTTGAAGTAGCCGGCGAAATATTTGGGGCGCAGCTCGATGACCTTCGTGTAGTCGGCATGCGCGCGTCTGAACTGCTTCAGCTTCTTCAGCGCATTGCCGCGGAGGCGATAGGCGGCCGCGAGCTCGATGCGCGGCAGCTTGCCCGAGGTGATGGCCTGGGTGCACAGGGCGACCCCTTCCTGCGGCGTACTCGGCGCTTTGCAGGTGCCCGCAAGACTTGGGCCCGTCAACGCGGTCACGGCGAGCACGCTGAAAAGAACGATACGCATAGTCGAAACTCCCGCTGCCGGACGTGCTCGCGGTCCAAGACCGCGCCCCGTCGCGCGCTTCGATCGGGCACCGCCGATCACGCTGGTTTTCAGGCATGACTTCATACATGGCCCCGCATCGGCAGCGATAGCCTTCAGTTGACCCTCGGCGCCAGGCGCCTTTCCGCAATTGCCGCTTCTATGGACCCCAAAGCGCCACCTTCGCCAGGGCGATCACGGTTTGGGCGCCGCCGCCGGCATCGATGCGTGTCCAGCCGATCGGGCCGGTCTCGTAGTCGAGTGCCTTTCGCACGACCGCGACCGTAGCGTCCGAGGCGTCGGCGCCGCGTTCCGAAACCCGCGTCTCGAGCGCGCGGCCCGGCGCGTCGAGCCAGAGCCCGTCGAACCCCACGCCCACCGCCGCCGCGACCGCCTCCAGCGCGGCCCGCTCGTGCGGCCGCGCATGGACCGCATCGGCGACGACCGAGTGCCCGGCCGCGAGTGCCGTCTCGGCGCGCCGCCGCAAAGTCTCGTAGGTCCGCGCCGTCATCGTGGCCGAATAGCCTTCGGGCCCCAGCGGCGTCAGCGGATCGACGCCGGCCAGCGTCTTGCGGATCACATCCGAGCGCAGCACCACCGCCCCCGGGACCGGCAACAGCGCCGGCGCCAGCGCGCGCGCGATCGTCGTCTTTCCCGAACCCGGCAGCCCGCCAATGGCGACAAGGCGGGGCGGCGGCGGGTCGATCAGCGCATTGCCCAGCGCCAGATAGGCCCGCGCCTCCTCGATATGCGCGTCTCGCCCCGCGCTCTTCTTGTTCTCGCCAAGCGCGAGCGTTCCCGTCACATGCGCGCGGATCGCGGCCCGCGAGGCCAGGAAGAGCGGCAGCGCCGCCAGCCCCTCATAATCGCCGGTGACCTCCAGATAGCGGTTGAGCGTGGCATTGGCATGATCGGTCAGATCGCGATGCCACAGATCCATCAGCAGAAAGGCCAGATCGTAGAGCACGTCGACGCTGGCAATTTCCTCGGAAAACTCGATGCAGTCGAAAGGCGCGGGCCGGCCCTCGATCATCGCGATGTTGCGCAGATGCAAATCGCCGTGGCAGTGCCGCACAAGCCCGGCCGCCTTGCGCGCGTCGAGCAAGGGCGCAAGCCGCAGCGTTGCGGCATCGTCGGCATCGGTCAGCGCGGCAACGGCCGCCGGGTCGAAGATGTCGCCGGCGGCGTCGATGATCTCCGCGAAGGCGCCGCGCACCCCGCCAGCGGCGTGGCGCATGCCGCTGGCGCCACCAAAGCGGCGCACCACCGCCGCTTCGGCGTGGAACGCTGCCACAGCCTGGGCGACCTCCTCCATCGTCGCCACCGCCAGCGAGCCGTCCGCCGCCATGGCGTCGAGCAGCGCCTCCTGCGGGAAGCGCCGCATCGCGACCAGCCATTCGACGACGTCGCCGCCGTCATCCTCTTCCTCGCACACATGCAAATCCAACGCCCCGCCCGCCCCGCGCAGAACGGCGGCAAGGCCCAGATAGATTGTCGGCGCGGTCCGCCGGTTGAGCGCCAGCTCTGCCAGGGCCGCGGCTTTGCGCTTGGCCGGCGTCGAGAAATCGAGATACGGGAACTTCACCGCGCGCTTCAGCTTGAAGGCGCGGTCGCCGATCAGAAAAACCTCGGAGATATGGGTTTCGATGCGCTCGACCGGGCCCTCGATCCCGAGCCCGCGATAGGCGGCGGCGCCCGATAGGAATTCGATCGTCTCGCTCTGGTCCTGAACCAGCATGGCAGGCAGGCCCCAACCTCTCGCCGGTGACGGTTTCGTGCTCTAGCCCGGCGCCGGGAATGGGGCAACCGGCAGAAGGTCGCGGCCGGCCCGATACCCGCTCAGGCGAGCCCCACCGTCAGCGGATTATATGAATAAAGCCAGGCGTTGCGGTCCTCACCCTCGTTGCGTTTGGCGAAGGAGCCTCGGATCGCAGCCTCGCTCGGCAGATGGAAGAGCGTGCGGTTCTGCATCGACTGCTCGACGATCTTGGCCGTGCGGCCGGTGCGATTCCGCTGATAGAGCTGCAACGCGCCGGCCACGCTGTCTTCCTGCGCCAGCGCGCGGGTCAGCACCGCGCCGTCCTCGATCGCCATCGCCGCGCCTTGCGCCAGATAGGGCAGCGTCGGATGCGCCGCATCGCCCAGGATTGTCACCCGCCGCGTGCTCCATCCGCTGAGCGGTGGGCGCGTGTAGAGCGACCAGCGATAGCATTTGTCGCGGTCGGCCAGCTCGATGATTTTGAGGATGTCGGGATGCCAGCCCAAAAAATCGTCGCGGAATTGCTCCCAGGCAAAGAGCGCAGTCCAGGATTCCTCGGAGGCTTCTGCGGTTTCCACGCAGCCAACGAAGTTGAGCAGCTCGCCGCCGCGAATGTAATAGCAGACCGCGTGCCGCTCCGGGCCCACCCAGACCGACATCACCCGGTCCATGAACCCTGCCGGCAGGCGCTCGGCCGGCACGGTAACCCGCCAAGCCGCATCGCCCGTATAGCGCGCCGTCACCTCGCCCGCGATCTGCGCGCGGATCGCCGATTTGACGCCGTCCGCCCCGACGAGCAGGTCACCCGTTACGGACGTGCCATCGGCAAAACGCAGCGTCACCGCCTCGTCGCTTTCCTCGAAGCCGACCGCGGTCTTGTTGAGATGCACGACATCGGGCTTGAACTCACGCGCCTTGGCCGCCAGAAGCTCGTGGAAGTCGGCACGGTGGATCTGGTTGTAGGGCGCGCGGTGCTGGCGCTCGTGCTCCTCGGCGAGGGCGAATTGCTGGATCACCTCGCCGGTGTCGAAGAGCCGGAAGACATAAGCCTCCGGGCGCACCGAGATGGCGTTCACTGCCGGGGCCAGGCCAATATCCGCCAGCACATGCATGGGGTTGGCGCTCAGTTGAATGCCGGCCCCGACCTCGCCCAGCGCCGGCGCCGCCTCGTAGATCGCAACGTCGTGCCCCGCCTTGATCAGGCACGAGGCGGCGACCAGCCCGCCGATCCCCGCCCCGGCAATCAATATTTTCCGCTCCGCCACGCCGTCTCCCCTCACTCGCTGTTTTCCGCCATCCGCCGATGCGGGGCGCGCCTTTGTCGTTGGAACCGGCTGCCAAGTCAAACCGGCCGGCCGCCCTTCGAACGCCCGATCAACTCGCCCCACGATTCGCCCAGATCAATTCGCCGCCGCGTCGAAGCCGATGCAGATGCGGTAGTCGTCGCTCTTGAAGGGGATCGTGTGGTGCCAGAAGGTGCTGGGGAAGAGCACCATCAGCCCCGCGGCGGGCACCGCGCGCGGCTTCGGACTCCCAAGCGCATGCATAGCGCGACTGCGCCCGCGTCGATTGCCGTCGGTGGCCAATTCGGCTACTGACGCACAGGCAGGCCATCTCCCACGCGCCCGGCACGATCCCGCATGACGCCACCGCACCCGACATCCGGGGTCCACGAACCCGACGGCCGCCACGCCTGGTGGCGCCTGGCGGCGTCGCTCGCGCTCAGCTCGATCGGCGGCATCGGGCTGTGGTCGGCGGTGATCGTGCTGCCGTCGATCCAGAGCGAATTCGGCGTCGATCGCGGCGGCGCCTCGCTCGCTTACACCGCGACGATGATCGGCTTCGCCGTCGGCGGCGTGCTGATGGGCCGTCTGGCCGACCGCCACGGCATCGTCGTGCCGCTGCGATTGGCCGCGGTCATGTTGGGCCTGGGCTACCTCGCAGCGGGCGTCGCGCAGACCTACTGGCAGTTCCTGGCGGCGCAGGCGGTGTTGATCGGCATGCTCGGAAGCTCGGCCACCTTCGGTGCACTGGTCGCCGATGTCTCGCACTGGTTTGTGCGCCGCCGCGGCATCGCCGTCGCCATCGTCGCCAGCGGCAACTATCTTGCTGGTGCGATCTGGCCGCCGATCGTGCAGTTCGCCACCGAGGCGTTCGATTGGCGCACGGCGTATATCGGTATCGGCGTCTTCTGCGTCGTGACCATGCTGCCGCTCACCTTCGCCCTGCGGCGCCCGGCGCCCGTGGCCGGGCACGACGACAACTACGGCGGCGGCGGCGGCGGCGGCAGCGGCGCATCGTCGATGCCGATCCGGATGCCGGGCTCGCCCAGGCAGCGTCAGGCACTTCTGGTGCTTGCGGCCCTGGCCTGCTGCGTTGCCATGTCGATGCCCCAGGTCCACTTGATCGCCTATTCTGGCGACCTCGGATACGGGGCCGCGCGCGGCGCGGAAATGCTCTCGATCATGCTCAGCCTCGGCGTGGTCAGCCGCATCGCATCGGGCTTCATCGCCGACCGGATGGGCGGCGTGGGCACGCTTATCCTGGGCTCGGCGCTGCAATGCCTGGCGCTCATCTTCTATCTGCCCTTCGATGGGCTGACCTCGCTCTACATCGTTTCCGCGCTCTTTGGGCTGGCCCAGGGCGGCATCGTGCCGAGCTATGCGCTGATCGTCCGCGACTACTTCCCGGCGCGCGAAGCGGGTACGCGGGTCAGCCTCGTCTTCATGGCCTCGGTTATCGGCATGGCGCTGGGCGGCTGGATGTCGGGCGAGATCTACGATCTGACCGGTTCCTATCAGGCAGCCTTCCTCAATGGCATCGCCTGGAACCTGCTCAACATGGCGATCGCGCTCTGGTTCGTCCTCGGCCGCCTCCAGCACCGGGCACGGCTGGCGCAGTAGCGGTCAGCAACGTCAAAACCATCGCATCGGCCAATTCGTCATCGCCTTGTTTTCTTCATAATTTGCTGCCACAAATCCGCCCGCGCGCCCGTTGCATTCCAATCATGATCGAGCCCAGGCGATCAATCGCCGGGACCCGTGGCCAACGGGCCGAATCAACTCAGGAGTTCCCCCATGAAGTTTGCTCGCAAGAAGCTTGTCCACGGAGTCGCGGCCGTCGCCGCCGCGGCCCTGATCGCGCTGTCCGCACAGCCCAGCCAGGCCCGCAACGGGGTCAAGGTCGGCGTCCTCAAATGCAATGTCGCCGGCAATGCCAGCTTCATCTTTGGCTCCAGCCGGGCGCTGAGCTGCATCTACACCCCCTCCGGCAAGGGCCGGCTCGAACACTATACCGGCCGCATCAACCGCTACGGCATCGATATCGGCTACATCACCCAGGGCACGATGCTGTGGGCGGTGTTCGCGCCGGCCAAGACCGTGCGCAGCGGCGCGCTCGCCGGTGACTATGGCGGCGTGACGGCCGAAATCGCGGCCGGCTACGGCGTCGGCGCCAACGCACTGTTCGGCGGGTCCAACAAAAGCGTCGCCCTTCAGCCTCTCAGCATCGAGGGGATCAAGGGGCTCAACATCGCCGCCGGCATCGCCTCGATCAATCTGCGGCACGCCCCCTGAACCGAAAGTATTTCAATCATCGCACCGGCCGCCGGGCACCTCGAAGCACGCCCGGCGGCGGTTGATCCGGCCAGCGCCGCTGCCGGTTGCCCTGCCCGCGCGCATCTGTTCAAGATGCGCGCGGTTGCTTTGTAGGGTCCGGCAAACCGGCGGGCGGAGCGAGAGACCATGAAGGTCATCGTGCTCGGCGGCGGCGTCATCGGCGTTGCCGCCGCTTATTATCTGATGGCCGACGGCCACGAGGTTACCGTGGTCGAGGCGCGGGCGGGCGCCGGCCTGGAGACAAGTTTTTCCAATGGCGGCCAGCTCGTCGCCAGCCATTCCGAGCCCTGGGCTTCGCCGACCACCCTGCGACTGATGGTGAAATGGCTCGGCCGGCGCGACACGCCGATCATCGTGCCGTTTCGCGCCTATGCCGCGCTCGCTGGCTGGGGGCTTCGCTTCCTGCGCAATTGCACGGCCGCCCGCGCGGCCACGCGCACCGCGCGCAACCTGCGCCTCGGTCTTGCCAATCGCGCGCTGATCGCCGATGTCAGAGCGGCGACCGGCATCGCCTATGACGATGCGCGGTCGGGCGCGCTCACGCTGTTCCGCGAGGCAAAATCGTTCGCGCAGGCCGCGCACCATGCCGAAGCCCTGGCCGCACTCGACTGCGTGGTCGAGGTCGCCGATCGCGCACGCACGTTTGAAATCGAACCCGCGCTCAACCATCTCGGCGACAAAATCGCGGGCGGGCTTTTTACCCCCGGCGATGAAACCGGCGACTGCCACAAATTCACCGGCGCGCTCGCCGAATATTGCGAGGCGCACGGCGTTGCCTTCCGCACCGGAACTCGCATCACCGGCATCGAGGCCGAGGGCGACCGCATTACGCGCGTCACCACCGACACGGGAGCGCTTGCCGCCGACGCTTACGTGCTCGCGGCGGGTCCGTGGAGCGCCCGGCTCGCGCGACCCCTCGGCCTCCGCCTCCCGGTTATTCCCGTCAAAGGCTACGCGTTCACCGCGCCGATGGCTGGCGGCGGGAATGCGCCGCGTGTGGGGATCACCGATCAGGCAAGCCGTATCACCTACACGCCGCTCGGCCAGCGGCTGCGCGTGGTCAGCACGGCGGAGTTCGCCGGCTTCAACGCCGCGCTCAACCCCCGGCGCATCGCGCTGATGGCAGCGGCCGCCCGCGAGTTGCTGCCGGAGGCAGCCGATTACTGCGCCATGGAAACCTGGGCCGGTCTGCGGCCGGCAACGCCCGACAACGTGCCGATCCTGGGGCCGACGAAATACCGCAACCTCTGGCTCGATACCGGCCACGGCACCCTCGGCTGGACGCAAGCCTGCGCCAGCGGCCGGCTGGTCGCCGATCTGATTGCCGGCCGCGAACCCGGGATCGATCCTGAGGGGCTGACGCTCGCCCGATTTTAATCGCGTCCATCCGCTGTCGCACGGCTCAAATGCGGGCTCAAATGGGCCAAATGGAACAGTCGGGACAGACGGGACGCTTGCGGCGCCTGGGACAGGGGCCAATGAGACAGACGAGACATACGAACGTTTCAGGTCCGCTTTGCGAACCGGGACTGCGCCGGGTTCACGCCCGATAGGCGACCTTGGCGTGATCCTCGTCGAGCCCCTCGGGGTCCTGGTGGATGATCACCTCGGCATTCGGAAAAGCGGCGCGGATCTCTTCCTCCACCGCATCGGAAATCTCGTGCGCCTCCATCACGGTCAAGCCACCGTCGATCTCGATATGGAGCTGGATGAACGTGTCGGTGCCGGCGCGGCGCGAGCGCAGATCGTGCATGGCCAGGACTTGCGGATGCGCCATCGCGATCTCGCGGATGCGCGCGCGCTCGTCATCCGGCAGCTCGCGGTCCATCAGCATGTCGAGCGAGCCGCGCACGATGCGCCAGGCCGAAAACAGGATGTAGCCGGCGACCAGCAGCGCCAGCACCGGATCGATCCAGTGCCAGCCGAGCCACGCGGTTGCCGCGAGCGCCGCAATGACCGCTGCATTGACCAGCAGATCGCCCACATAATGCAGCGAATCCGCGCTGATCGCGACCGAGCCGGTCCGGCGCACGACATAGCGCTGGAATTGCACCAGCGCCAGGGTCAGCACGATCGAGAAGACCATCACCGCGATGCCGACGAGCTCGCGCGTCACCTCATGCGGCTGGAAAAAGCGCCGTACCGCCTCGAAAACCAGCAGGCAGGCCGAGCCGGTGATGAAGGCCGCCTGGCCGAGCGCCGCCAGGGCTTCGGCCTTGCCGTGGCCGAAGCGATGCTCGCGATCGGCCGGCACCAGCGACTGATACACCGCGAAAAGCGTGATGATCGAGGCGGCCGCGTCGAGCAGCGAATCGATGAGCGTTGAGAGCACCGCGACCGAATCTGTGACGACCCAGGCGCCGAGCTTGGCCACGATAAGCGTCACGGCCACACAGACCGACGCATAGCTCGCCGACTTCATCAGCCGCCCCGCGTGGGCCTTGTCCACGCCGGCCTTGTCCGTGCGGTCCTGGTCGACGGGCATACTCTGGCTCATCTTCTCGCTCATCTTCTCGTTCATCGGGGGGCTCCGGCCCCGCCGTCGGCCAGGCATTGGCGGCCGAGTGCCCGCAGCCGCGCACGGTTCTGCGGCGAGATCGTCCTCGGATCGAGATCGGCGGCGGCGAGCTCCCGCCGGACCTGGTTCAGCATGCACTGACAATAAGCAGCGCAGGCGCTCGCGGAAAGCCCTCCGCGCGCGCAACTTCGCCGGCAGGCGGCGGAAAAGCTGCGGCCATAGGCGGCGGAATGGACCGCGGCGCCGCCGCCCCCCGTCCAGTTCACCGCACCTTGTGGAAGCGCGAGCGCCGCTATCCCCGCCAGCGCCAGAAAGATGAGCGGCTGGTGCGCCAGATAGACCGCAAGACTATGCCGCCCGCCGAAAGCGAGCACACGCCCCGCTGCGCCGCCGGGCTTGCGTTCGGTTGGGCGAGCGGCCGCAGTGACGCGCAGCCGCGCCAGCGCGACGCCGAGCAGCACCACACCGAACCAGGGCACCAGCGGCACGAAGTCGCGCGATGCGGGCGGCGTCGCCATGAAGCCGATCCAGCCGAGCGCCGGTGTGTCGAAGGCGGCGAAGCTGAGCGCCCCGGCGGCGATGATTGCCATGCCGGCGAGCGCCGTCGCGAACCAGGGCAATCGCAGAAACGCCATCGCCAGCAAGCTTGAAAGCGCAATGCAGTGGAGCACGCCGAAAACGATCATGTGCCGCGGGAAGGCCAGCGCGCTGGCCAATGTGATCAGCCCGGCGCAGGCCGCAACCAGGAGAAAGCGCCGCCAGAAGCGTCGCGCCCGGAAGCGCTCGCCATGGGCCAGCACCAGGCTGACGCCCACGAGCAGCAGGAAGGCGGCAAGGATCGCGTAGCGGAACCAGTCCCAGCCCCAGCCCGCAAAGAAATCGCCCGGCGCCAGACCGAGGAAATCGGCGTCCCAGGCGGCGTGATAGACCACCATCATCGCAATCGCGAGCCCGCGCGCGACATCGAGCGCCGGATAGCGTTGCGGGGCCTGTGGGTCTGCGGCCGTGTTCACGGATTCACGCGTACCGGTCACGGAAACAGGCGTTCGGTGTCCCAGCCGGTCTCGGTGCGGTGATAGACGATGCGCTCGTGCAGGCGGAAACGGCCCTCGCGCCAGAACTCGATGTGGTCGGGCACGATGCGATAGCCTGACCAGTGTTCGGGGCGCGGCACCTTGCCGAGGCCGAACTTGGCGGCGAATTTGGCGACCGATTTTTCCAGGCCCCGGCGGCTTGCCATCGGCCGCGATTGCGCGGAGGCCCAGGCGCCGATCTGGCTGCCGCGGGCCCGGCTGGCGAAATAGGCGTCGGCCTCGTCCGGCGCGACGAGCGCGGCCGGGCCTTCCACGCGCACCTGCCGGCCAAGCGATTTCCAGTGGAAGACCAAGGCCGCGTTCGGGTTCGCCGCCAACTCGCCGCCCTTGCGGCTCTCAAGGTTCGTGTAGAAGACAAAGCCCCGTTCATCGAGGCCGCGCAGCAGCACCACGCGCACCGAGGGCCGGCCATCGGCGGTCGCCGTGGCCAGCGCCGCCGCGGCCGGCTCGGCGGGTTCGGACTTGTGCGCTGCGTCCCACCATTCGCCGAAGAGCGCGATCGGGTCCTGGTCAGGGTTGCCAGCCATTTTCTTGCCTCATCGCGGCTCCATAATGCGCGCGTTTGTACCCGTATCTGCCGGTTTCGTAACCCCCGCCATGCCCGAGCGCGACAGGGATAGCCGTTCGGAACGGCGCGTAGCACGGGTTAAGCCAGGCGATGAAGCGCCGCCCGCACCACATTAGCTGTTCAATCGCCAGTCTACCCTCTTTAACCGGGCGCGCAGTGTCGCCATTTACCAAATACGGAGGCTGGATGATGACGCGGACCTCCCGATGGCTCGGGCGGTTCGGCAACGAGGCAACACCGGTTCACGCGTATCGAAAGGCGATCAAAAACATGCAAGCACTGAAGATTTTCACCGTCCCGGTGGTCGCGCTGTCGCTGGTGGCCTGCCAGGGCACGGGACCGAAGGAAACCGTCGGCACGCTCGGCGGCGCCGCCGCCGGCGGGTTGATCGGATCGCAGATCGGCTCCGGATCGGGCAAGGCGGCCGCGATCCTCGCGGGCGTCCTGATCGGCGGGCTGATCGGCAATCAGGTCGGCCGCAGTCTCGACGACCGCGACAGGGAATACGCAGCGCAAGCTGCCGCGCGATCCTTCGACGGACCGCCGGGCTCGACCTCGGCTTGGCGCAACCCGAATTCGGGCAACAGCGGCATGGTGCGTCCGACGACCGGCACCTATGCCGGACCCGACGGCCGACCCTGCCGCGATTTCAACCACGAGATCACGCTGGCAGACGGGCGGCGCGAGGCTATCCGCGGCACCGCCTGCAAGAACCCGGACGGCAGTTGGGAGACCAAGCAGTAGCCGGAAGGTCCGGAAATTCGATCAATCAACAGCGGCCGGGCAATCAGCCCGGCCGTTTGCTTTCGGGGCAAGACGGAATTCGGCGGCGCAACGCAATGACCCTCTCCCGCAAGCAGGAGAGGGAAAGCTGCATGCACCGTGTTAGCTAATACTCCCGCCGTTAGCTTTGCGCCGCGCCGCCGTCGATCAACGCCTGCAGATCAGCGCTCAACGCCGCGCGCATCGCCGCGTCGTTCGACGCAATCAAATCGTGGAGACGCCGCGCCCAGGCCGGCGCATCGCCGTCAGCGCCGCCGCCCGGCGCCACGTTGAGGCCGAGGGCTGCGGCGAGATCGTAGAGCGTGGTCGATCGGAGATCGCGCGCGACCAGAAGCTTGTCGTCCTTCGCCCGCGCCAGGAAACGTGCCGCCACCAGCTTGTCGATCAAGGGCGCCGCGCGGTCGAGATCGGATCCGGCGGCCTCGGCGAGATCTTCCTCAACGTAGGCCGTGCCGGCCGCCTGGCCCGCCCGGGCGGCCGCCAGCAGGCCGAGCGCCAGCGCCAGTGCCTCGGCAGGCTTGAGGGTCACGCGTTGCGCGCGGCTTCGATGCAGGCGCCATTCCGGGATGGCGGCGGCGAGCTCGGCGCCGACCAGCACCGCCACCCAAGTCACATACATCCAGACTAGGAAAAGCGGCATCGCCGCCACGGCGCCATAGATCGTCTCGAAGGACGGAAAATTGGTGACGTAGAGCACGAAAACCAGCTTCAGGAGCTGGAAGAGCACCGCAGCGGTCAGCGCGCCCGCCAGCGCATGGCGCCAATCGACGCGCCGGTTGGGCATGACGATGTAAATCAACGCGAAGGCGATCACCGAGAGCAGGAACGGCAACAGACGCAGAAGGAAGCCCAAAGGCCCCTTCAAAACCTCAAGGTTCATCACCTCGGTGGCGGCGAAGATGTAGCTGGAGACCGCAAAGCTGCCGCCGATGAGCAGCGGCGTGAGCGTCAGGATCGCCCAGTAGGTGAGAAAACGCACGCCGAAGCTGCGCGATTCCGATTGGCGCCAGATCACATTGAAGGCTTCTTCGATCGTGCTCAGCAGCATCAGCGCCGTGATCACGAGAATGATGATGCCGATCGCGGTGAGCTGGCCGGTATTGGCGACGAATTTGGTGATCTGCTCGCGCACCACCTCCGATGCCGCCGGCACGAAATTCTGGAACAGGAATTTCTGCAGCGTCTCCTGCACGCCTTCGAAAACCGGAAAAGCAGCGAAGGCGGCAAGCCCGACCGCGACCAACGGCACGATCGACAAAAGCGTCGTGTAGCTGAGCGACGCCGCCACCGAGAGGCATCGGTCAGCGACCAGACGCCGCCAGGTGTAGAGCGCGATACTCCCGATATTCCGCGCCGTGGTGGCGATGCCGCCGCCATCGACGATGGTCCGGGCTGGCGGCCCGTCTTTGCCGGGTTGTTCTTCGGTCATGGCATGGGATCATAGACGCTTGCACGGGCGAGGCGAATCCGGCTCTGTCCGCTCATTTGATCGTCCGGGGGCTTGGTGTAGGATGCCGCGCGCTTTCAGGCGAGAAAGATCGGGATCGACGATGACGGCAAGCCGCGGCCTCATGGACGGAAAATGCGGGCTGGTGATGGGTGTCGCCAATGACCGTTCGATTGCCTGGGGCATCGCAAAGACGCTGGCGGACAACGGCGCCAAGCTGGCCTTTACCTATCAGGGCGAGCCGCTGGAGCGCCGGGTACGGCCGCTCGCCGAGCAGGTCGGCGCCGAGCTCTTACTGCCCTGCGACGTTGCCGACGACAAGAGCCTCGATGAGGTCTTCGCGGCGATCGAGAAAACCTGGGGGCGTTTGGATTTCCTGGTTCACGCGATCGCCTTTTCCGACCGCGAGCAGCTCAAGGGCAAGTACGTCGCGACGACGAAGGACAACTTCGTTCAGACGATGCTGATCTCCTGCTACTCGTTCACCGATCTTTGCCGGCGCGCGGCCCCCTTGATGAGCGAGGGCGGGAGCGCGCTCACCCTCACCTACTACGGCGCCGAGCGGGTGATGCCGCACTACAACGTCATGGGCGTCGCCAAGGCGGCGCTCGAGGCGAGCGTGCGCTATCTGGCGATGGATCTGGGCGTCGACGGCGTGCGCGTGAACGCGATTTCGGCAGGGCCGATCCGCACGCTGGCAGCAGCGGGGATCGGCGACTTCCGCTATATCCTCAAATGGAACGAGTACAACGCGCCGCTGCGCCGCAACGTCACCATCGAGGATGTCGGCGGCGCCGGACTTTACCTGCTTTCCGATCTTTCGGGCGGCGTCACCGGCGAAATCCACCACGTCGATTCCGGCTATCACATCGTCGGCATGAAGGCGGTCGACGCGCCGGACCTCACCCCGGCTTGAGCCGGAACCGTCGGCGGGTGGCAGACCCCCATGCCCGGTAACAGCTTCGGACAGCTTTTCCGCTTCACCACCTGGGGCGAGAGCCATGGGGCCGCGATCGGCTGCGTGGTCGACGGCGTGCCGCCCAAGATCGCGCTCGAGGAGGCCGACATTCAGCACTGGCTCGACCGGCGCCGGCCGGGGGCATCGAAATTCACCTCGCAGCGCAAGGAGCCCGACGCGGTCCGCATCCTCTCCGGCGTCTTCGAGGGCTTGACCACGGGCACACCGATCGCGCTGGTCATCGACAATGTCGACCAGCGCAGCCGCGATTACTCCGAAATCCAGGACCGCTTCCGCCCCGGCCACGCCGACTATGCCTACCAGGCCAAATACGGCATCCGCGATTATCGCGGCGGCGGCCGGGCCTCGGCGCGCGAGACCGCGATGCGGGTCGCCGCAGGCGCCATTGCGCGCAAGGTGCTGGCGGCAGCGCTGGGCAAGAGATTCCAAATCCGCGGCGCGATGGTGCGCGTCGGCACCCATGAGATCGACCGCAAACGCTGGAAATGGAAAGCGATCGAGGAGAACCCCTTCTGGTGTCCCGACCCCACGGCCGCGAAGGAGTGGGAAAGCGTGATCGAGGCGGCGCGCAAGGCAGGCTCAAGCTTGGGCGCGCTGGTCGAGGTCATCGCGACTGGCGTGCCGGCGGGGCTGGGCGAGCCGGTCTACGACAAGCTAGACGCCGATCTTGCCAAGGCGCTGATGTCGATCAACGCGGTCAAGGGCGTGGAGATCGGCGACGGATTCGCGGGCTCGATGCTGCCCGGCGAGGAGGCGCATGACGAGATGGCGATCAGGCGCGGCAAGGTCGCCTTCAAGTCGAACCGCGCCGGCGGCACGCTGGGCGGCATTTCCACCGGCCAGGACATCGTCGCGCGCATCGCGGTCAAGCCGACGAGCTCATTGCTGATCCCGCGCCAGGGCGTGACCACGGACGGCAAAGAGGTTTCTGTCGTCACCAAAGGCCGTCACGATCCCTGCGTCGGCATCCGCGCCGTGCCCGTGGCCGAAGCCATGGTCGCGGCCGTGCTCGCCGATCACTGGCTACGCTTCAAGGCGCAGTGCGGGTAGCTCACGCGGATATTTGGGTTAGGCCAAAATCATCCGATGCGTCATTCCCGCGAAAGCGGGAATCCAGGGATCGTGCGCCAGGGGTCAAACTGCAGCCATGGACTCCCGCTTTCGCGGGAGTGACGGGTTATAGGGCGAAGTTGCGTGAGCCGCCCTATGCGTTGCCCTCACGCCGGCGCGACGGGCGGCGCCTCGGGTGGCGGAGCGCTTGCACGGCCACGGCGGCCGCCGAAGAAAGTGCCGGCGAACTGCTCGGCGCGGGCGAGGCGCTTGTCGAGGGCGGCCATGGTGCGTGAGAGATCCTCGGTGTCATCGCGCAGCCAGACGCGCAAGGTCCCGAGGTAGACCGCGAGCAGGCCCTTGGCCTTGATCGCGCCGGCCGGCCCGCTGGCGCTGACGCCCACCGATTCGAGCGTCCAGGACATCGAGCGCAATAGACGCGCCGCGCCGCACAGCATCGAGACCGGGCCTTCCGCCCCGTCGCGCAAGATCGCGGCGATGCCGTCGCGCTGGGGTTTCATCGCATCGAAGCGGCGCATCAGCGCGTCGAAAAGCCGGTCCTTGACGCTCTCGTCCTCCGAGGGGGCTTGCGCGCCGGCGAGCATCTGCGCATCGATCGCCTTTGTATGCGCCGCAAGGATGGCGTCCTTGGACGGATAGGCCGCGTAGAGCTCGGCGAGGCTTAGCTTTGCCTCCCCGGCGATATCGGCGAGCGTGACGTGGCGCCAGCCGAGCCGAGCGGCGAGGCTGAACGCCGAGCGGACAATCGTATCGGGGCCCTCAGATTTGGCCCCGCTTGCTGCTTTCGCCATGGCTGGCCTCCGAATTGCCGATTTGGTTGTTGCAAGACTGTATCACAACGCGCGCATGCCCGCACCGGCGGCAGGGATCGCTTCGCCCAAGGATTGCATCGCCGAGGGATCGCATCGGGCAGGGATCGCATCGCAATGTGTCATTCCTGTGGTTGGCTGCCCTCTGGCTCGCTGCATTCGGCGGTCACCATCCCCCGCCCTAGAGTACGGAAATGCGTTTCCTTTCGGCCCCGCCTTGTGCGATTGTACGCGCGGGGCGAGGACAGGGCCGATGACCAAATACCCCAAGCAGCGCGGCACGAATGCACGCCCGGCGGCGGACGGCGGGACCGGGCGGACCGGCTTTCCGGCATTGCTGAGCCGCGAGGAAGAAGCCGAGCTCGCGATGCGTTCGGCTGCCGGCGACGACGACGCGCTCGACCGGCTCATCACCAGCCACCGCCAATTCGTGATCAAGATCGCGCGCAAGTACCGCAATTACGGACTGCCGATGCAGGACCTCGTCCAGGAGGGCATGGTCGGCTTCATCCAGGCGGTGCGGCGCTTTGATCCGGCCCACGAAGCGCGGCTGTCGACCTACGCGATGTGGTGGATCCGGGCATCGATCCAGGATCACGTTGTGCGCTCGTGGTCGCTGGTGCGCGTCGGCACCACGGCGGCGCAGAAGGCGCTCTTCTTCCGCGTGCGCCGGATGATGGCCGATCTGAAACTCGGCGCCGATGCCTTCACCGAGGAGGCCTGCCAGGCCCTCGCCCAGCGTTTCGGCGTGCCGCTGAAGGAAGTACTGGCGACGGTGCGGCGCGCCTCGGGCCTCGACCAGTCGCTCAACCGGCCGGCGACACGCGGCGGCGGCGAACGAGCTGCCGAAAGCCACGAGAGCTGGCTCGACCAGATTGCCGACGAGGCACCCAACCCCGAGGCACGCGTCGCCGCGGCGAGCGAGCGCACGTTCTGGCAGGGGCTGCTTGAACGGGCGCTGGGGGGCCTGCCGCCGCGCGAGGCCTTCATCATCCGCAGCCGCTACCTCAAGGACCGCGTGCCGACCCGCGAGGCGCTCGGCCGCGAGCTTGGCATCTCCAAGGAGCGCGTGCGCCAACTCGAAGCCCGCGCGATGGCAAAACTGCGCAGCCTGCTGGGACCGATGCGCCAGGGCGCGGGGCTCTAGCGAGAAAAACCTGCCCACCGTGATCGCCGCGTCACGCCACCTCGATCACCAACCCGCCGGTCATGCGGTCGAGCTCGTCCGGCGTTAGCGGGAAGACCGCGCGCGGAGTTCCGGCGGCCGCCCAGATATCCTCAAACTTCGTGAGATCACGGTCGATGAAGATGACCGGCGGCTCGACATGGCCGATCGGCGCCACGCCGCCGATGGCAAAGCCGGTGCGGGCGCGCACGAAGTCGGCATCGGCCTTGGCGAGCGTCTCGCCAAGCGCGGCGGCGACCTTGGCCTCGTCGACCCGGTTGGCGCCGCTGGTGATGACGAGGACCGCACGGTCGCTGGCGGCGGCGCGGAAGACGATCGACTTGGCGATCTGGGCGACCGTGCAGCCGCACGCCTTGGCGGCGTCGGCGGCGCTGCGTGTCGTCTCGGGCATTTCCTGGACCTGGTTGTCGAAGCCGAGCGCGATGAGCCGGTCCTGGACCCGCTGGGCGCTGACCGGGAGTTCCGAAGACGGGTTCATCGGCGGCGCTCCTGTTCGCGGCGCGAGACCGACCGAAACTAGACGACCGGCCAACTAGCAATCCTCGATCGGTGCCGCGTGGCGTCGACAGGTCAGCCGGCGAGTTCGCGCGAGCGCCTGGTCGCGGCGCCAACGGCACGGCTCATCAACGCCGCCAGACCATCACCATCGGCCATCAGCACATCGAGCGCCGCCTGGGTTGTGCCGCCAGGGCTGGTCACGTTGACCCGGAGCTGGCTTGCATCCTCGCCCGACTGGCGCATCAGCTCGCCGGCGCCGGCCACGGTCGCGCGCGCGAGCTGCACGGCGAGCGGCTGCGGCAGGCCGGCCGCAACGCCGGCCGTGGCCATCGCCTCGGTCAACAGGAAAACGTAAGCCGGCCCTGAACCCGAAACCGCGGTCACCGCATCGAGCAGCGCCTCATCCTCGACCCAGGCGACATCGCCGACCGCGCTCAAGAGCTCGCCGCAGAGCGCGCGCTGGTCGGCAGAGACATGGCCGTTGGCGCAGGCCACCGAGATGCCGCGGCCGATTGCGGCGGGCGTGTTGGGCATCGAGCGCACGATTGCCGCCGCCTCGCCGAGCGCGGCCTGGAAAAATCCAATCGTCTTGCCCGCGGCGATCGACAGGAAGACCGTGCCCGCGCCGGCGTACCGCGCATAGAGCGGCGCGGTCTCGTCCATGGTCTGGGGTTTGACCGCAAAGATCACCACGGTCGGCGCGAAATCCCGCGCGATCGCGGCGGGCTCGGCAACGAAACGCGGCGACGGCTCGGGCAAGGCACCGCCAGCGGCGGGCTCGACCACCACTACATCGGCTGCCGCGATGCCGCTGGCCAGCCAGCCGTCGAGCAGCGCGCTGCCCATCCGCCCGCAGCCGACCAGCAGCAGCCGGCATTCCGCGCCATTGGGGGCCCTTGAGCCCCTGGCACCCATAAGATTAAGCCTCGCCGACGGTGTCGAGCAGCGAGGCGGTGATCGCGTCGGACGGATCTTTGCCGCCCCAGACGACGAAGTGAAAGGCGGTGTAAAAGCGCTCGCACTCGGCCAGTGCGATATCGACCAGATCCTCCAACTGCTCCACGCTTGCCCCATGGGCGCCGCGCAACAGCACCGTGTGGCGGAATGTCGGCGAGTCGTCGCCCGAGGCAAGATCGAAGTGACCCAGCCACATGCGCCCGTTGCAGATCGCCAGCAACTCGTAGATCGGGCCACGGCGCGCCTGGCCGACCTTCAAGTCCGTGAAGCAGGAAAAATGCATGGCGCTGAGATCAGCGCTCCAGGAGAAATGAAGCTGGTAGGACCCCATCGAGCCCTTGCAGTCGACAAGCAACTCGTCGTTGCTCGAGCGGTCGAACGGCCACTCATTGGCGGACAGGATCTCTTCCAGCAGGTCGAGCGGGTTGATCGCGCTGTGGCTCTCAACGAATTCCATCGCCATACTCAGCCCCTCCTCGGATGTGCCGCGGCCGGCATGGCCTGCCGCGACCGCGGCGTGACGGGCCGGCATCCTCCAGGCCCCCCAAAGACCGGTCGGCCGCTGGTGACCGATATATTGTGGTCCGAGGACGCCGATGCGCTACCAGATGTAGGGTAGCCAGAGTCGTGACTCGGCTGCAAGGAGATTTTGGGGGATAAGTGCTCTTATCCCCAAGATATTGGGGTAACGTCTATATATCGGTAATGTTTGGGAATAAGTACCATGGGTTGCGGTTCTTACGCCATACCGGGCGATCCGAGACCCGACAGCAGGCGCTCGAAGCACGCCTCGTCAACGATCGTGCCCTGCATGTCGATGACGAAGGGCCAGCGGCGGCCGTCGATACGAAGCTTTACATAGGGCGCCCGGACATGGTGCTTGATCGTGGTGGTATCGTCAGCCTCGTATGCTGCCCCGACCAGATCGGCGAGCGGATAGCTGCGGCTGCGCTCGCCGAGCAGGCGCGGCGTGTCGACCTCGACCACGCCAGCCTCGAAATCGACCGAAAGCCCGCAGGCGTAGTGGTCGAGGAAGACGAGCATGCCCGCCAGGAACGCGCCGCCAAGGCTGAAAATAACTGCCGCGGCGGCGGCCTCGCCATCGGCCAGCACATCGACGCCACCCCATACGCTGCCAAGGAAGGCCGCAATCGCCAACCAGGCGAGGAAGCGGACTTTGCGTGTCTGAGTGCCGGCGTCGTAGATGTAGATCATGGGAGCAGGTTCAAAGAGAGGGCTTACAGAGAAGTCTCCGCCTCATGCCTTCTTGAGGGCCGCCGGCTTGCCGGGCTTGGCGCCTGCTCCCTTGAGCGCGGCGAGTTCGGCCTGAAGCGTCTCGATCGTCGCGGCCATTTTTTCCTGCTCGGTGCGCGCCTTGGCGGCCATCGCCTTGACCGCCTCGAACTCCTCGCGGTCGACCAGCTCCATGTCGCCGAGCACGCGCTTGAGGCGCTCGCGGATCAGCGCCTCGATCTCGCCGCGCAAGCCCGTCGCGGTGCCGAGGGCGCCGCTGGCGACGCGCGCCATGTCGTCGAGGATACGGTTTCGCGTTTGCATCGGGTTGGCGCTCCGGTTGACGGCGGATTTGCCCGGATTATGGACGCGCGGGCGTGAGCCACGCAAGCCGGTGCGCCTTGCGGCCATTCCGCGCGGCTCCTATAAGGGCCGGATCATCATGGTCCGGACATCCGGAGCCTGGGCCCGCGGGGCAACGCCAATTCCGCGACCGGGTCGATTAACCACCACCATCGGGACGGGCAAGGCAGTGTCGCAAATCGTCGTGACCGGCGGCGCCGGGTTCATCGGATCGAACCTGGTCGCCGGGCTGGAAGCCAAGGGAGAGCACGACATCGTGCTCTGCGACCATCTGGGCGCGGATGACAAATGGCGCAATATCGCCAAGCGCGAGCTGGCGGATATCGTGGCACCCGAGGATTTGCTCGGCTATCTGCGCGCCAGCCGGCGCCCGGTATCGGCCGTCTTCCACATGGGCGCCATCTCCTCGACCACCGAGCGCGACGCCGATCTGATCGCACAGAGCAATATCGCGTTGCCGCTCGCCCTGTGGAACTGGTGCACCGACAACGGAGCGCGCTTCATCTACGCCTCTTCGGCGGCGACGTATGGCGATGGCGCGGCGGGCTTCGACGATGACGGCTCGATCGAGGGCCTCGCCAAGCTTGCGCCGATGAACGCCTATGGCTGGTCCAAGCACGTCTTCGACCGCCGCGTCGCGCGGGTGGCGGCCGGCGGCGGGCTCACGCCGCCGCAATGGGTGGGTCTCAAATTCTTCAACGTCTACGGGCCCAACGAGTATCACAAGGGGTCGATGCGCAGCCTGGTTGCCCAGCTCCATCCCCGCGCTGCGACCGGCGAGCCGGCGCGGCTTTTCAAGTCGCACAACCCCGATTACCCCGACGGCGGGCAGCAGCGCGACTTCATTTGGGTCGGCGACTGCGTCGATGTGATGCTGTGGCTCTACGACAACCCCGACGTCTCCGGCCTCTTCAATCTCGGCACCGGCAAGGCGCGCAGCTTCGCCGATCTTGCCGCCGCGACCTACCGCGCGGCCGGACGCGAGCCCAAGATCGAATACATCGACACGCCGGAGGAAATCCGCGCCAAGTATCAGTATTTCACGCAAGCCCGTATGGAGCGGCTGCGTGCCGCCGGCTACGATGCGCCCTTCACCGAGCTTGACGACGGCGTGGCGCGTTATGTGAACGAGCATTTGTCGCAAGCGGACCCATATCTCTGAGAACCGTTTTCCAAATTCCGATCGCCAATCCGCCCGCATGATCGAGATCCTCGCCGTTATTCCGTTTCCCGCGATCGATCCGGTCGCCGTGCGGATCGGCCCGATCGCGGTGCGCTGGTACGCGCTTGCTTACGTGGTCGGGCTGCTATGCGCCTGGGGACTGGTGCGGCGCGTCGGCGGCGGCAGCGCCGCGATCCTCAACAAACGCGACGCCGACGACCTGCTCATGTGGGCGACGCTGGGCGTCGTCTTCGGCGGGCGGCTTGGCTATGTGCTCTTCTACAAGCCCGGCTACTACATCGCGCATCTGGACGAAGTTTTGAGCCTGTGGCGCGGCGGCATGTCGTTCCACGGCGGCATGCTGGGCGTCGTCCTGGCGGCCATCCTGTTCGCGCGGGCGCGCAAGCTTGACATCTTCTCGGTCGGCGATCTGGCGGCGCTGGCAGCGCCCATCGGGCTCTTCTTCGGCCGCATCGCCAATTTCATCAATGGCGAGCTCTGGGGCCGGGCGAGCTCTGTATCCTGGGCGATGGTCTTTCCCGATCCACGCGCCGGCAACCTCCCCCGCCACCCCAGCCAACTCTACGAGGCGGCGCTCGAAGGGATCGTGCTGTTCGCGGCGCTGCTGCTCGCCATGCGCCTCCTGGGCTCGCTCAAGCGGCCAGGCGAGATCGGCGGGCTTTTCCTGGTTGGCTACGGGTTCGCCCGCATCGCCTCGGAGTTCTTCCGCGAGCCCGATGCGCATCTGGGTTTCCTGTTCGCCGGCGCCACCATGGGCCAGCTACTGTCGCTGCCGATGATCGCGGTCGGGCTCTGGCTGATCTTTCGCGCGCGCCGCATGGCGGCGGCCCCGGCCACATAAGGCGCGGAGGCCGGGGGTGTGGGGGCGCTTCGCGGCATGACGGGCGAGCTTGAGGCACACCTGAAGGCGCTGATCGCCGCCGAGGGCCCGATCTCCGTCGCCCGCTTCATGGCCGAGGCGTTGGGCCATCCCGAGCATGGCTACTACCGCAACCGCGATCCACTGGGCGCGGCAGGCGACTTCATCACCGCGCCGGAGATTTCCCAGATCTTCGGCGAGTTGATCGGCGCCTGGTGCGCCATGGTGTGGGAGCAGGCCGGGCGTCCCGACCCCGTCAGCCTCATCGAGCTTGGCCCTGGCCGCGGCACGCTGATGGCCGATGCCTTGCGCGCGGTGAGCAAGGTGGCGCCGGCCTTCGATGCGGCGTTGTCGGTTCATCTGGTCGAGACGAGCCCCGCCCTGCGCGCGGCACAGGCATCGGCGCTGGGCGCGCGGCCCCATTGGCACGAGGCGATCGAGGCCGTGCCCCAGGGCCCGACAATCCTGATCGCCAACGAGTTCTTTGACGCCCTGCCGATCCACCAGTTCGTCCAGCGCGGCGCGGCGTGGCATGAGCGCCTGGTCGGCTGCGATCCCGCCAGCGCGGCGCTGCGTTTCGAAGTGTCCGAAACTCCGTCACCGCTTGCTCCAGAGGACCCGCCTAACGCCGCCGAGGGCGATATCTTCGAGACAAGCCCCGCGCGTACAGCGATCATGGCCGCGGTCGCCGGCCGCATTGCCGGGCATGGCGGCGGCGCGCTGATCGTCGACTACGGCCACGCCGCCAGCGCGCTGGGCGATACCTTGCAGGCGGTGAGTGGCCATGAGTATGCGCCGGTCCTGGAGGCGCCGGGCGAGGCCGATCTCACCGCCCATGTCGATTTCGCGGCGCTGGCGCGGGCCGCCGAAGACGTTGCCGTTTTCGGACCGGTGACGCAGGGCGCATTTCTGCAGGCATTGGGAATCGAGGCCCGGACCCAGGCACTGGCGGCCGCCGCGTCAAACGCACCAACGCGCGAGGCGATCGTCAGCGGTACTGCGCGGTTGACCGACCCCCGGCAAATGGGGACCTTGTTCAAGGCGCTGGCGCTCATACATTCCCAGCCTGGGCATCCCGATCAGGCGCCCCCACCCGGATTTAAGGCAAGCGACCGCCATGACGGATAAACCCGAACCGATCGAAGCCCGCGCCCTCGCCGCGATGCCAAGCGTGCGCCACGGCTTCTTCACCCGGCATGGCGGAGTGAGCGAGGGGCTTTACGCCTCGCTCAACTGCGCGCTGCGCTCCAAGGACGAGCCGACAAACGTCCGCGAGAACCGCCTGCGCGTGGCAAATTTCGTCGGCGTGGAACCCAACCATTTCGTTTCCGGCTTCCAGGTTCATGGCTGTGCGGTGGCGACGGTCTACCGGCCATGGAGCCCCGCCTCGCGGCCCGAGGTCGATGCGCTCGTCACCGCCAAGAAGGGCGTGGCGCTCGGCGTCACCATCGCCGATTGCGCGCCGCTGCTCTTCGCCGACGAGGAGGCCGGGGTGATCGGCGTCGCCCATGCCGGCTGGAAGGGCGCGCTCGCCGGCATCGCCGAGGCGGCGGTCGAGGCGATGGAAAACCTCGGCGCCGAGCGCGGACGCATCGTGGCCGCCATCGGCCCCTGCATCGGGCCGGACTCCTACGAGGTCGGCCCGGAGTTCCGCGACAAGTTCCTCGCCGCCGATCCGCAAAACTCCCGCTTTTTCCGCGATGGTGCGCGCGCCGATCATCCGTTGTTCGATCTGCCAGGCTATGTCGAAGCGCGGCTCACGGCGCTGAACCTCGGCGCGGTCGAGGTCTCGGGCCTCGACACGCGCCCCGACGGCTCGGACTTCTTCAGCTACCGGCGCGCCTGCCTCAACGAGGAGCCGAGCTTCGGCCACAACATCGCCGCCATCGCGCTTAAGGACTGAGCTTGGCGATCATTGAGCGGCGAAAGGGCCGTGTTCATCGACAATGCCCTCGGCGTCGCTCCGCCACAGGGCAACCGGGAAGGGAAGCACTGCCATGAGGTTACCTGTCATCGTCACCATCCTCGCGGGTTTGGCGGGGGCATTGGGTCCAACGGCTGCGGGCGCCTTTCTGATCGAACCGCTCGCGCCCCGCGCCGGCAGTATCGCGCTGACCGGAACGGACATCCGCATTATGCAGGATCAGACGCTCGAGTTGCTCGATCGCGGCAGCATCGGAGAAATCCGGGACTGGAGCAACAAATCCAGCGGCAACACCGGCACGATGCGGCTGATCACGATCTTCAAGCCGAACGGCGCCACCTGCCGGCGGGTGCGACACGTGGTCAAGTTCAAAGGCCTCAAAGATCCGCAGAGTTTCGTCGTGCGCTACTGCCAGGTGAACGGAGTTTGGCGGAACGCGGCGCAATGACCGTCCCGCGCCACGGCCAAGCGATCACGACCTAGCGGCCTGATCATGGCGCTGCATTTCTCCAGAGACGAACTTGCCGAGCGCAGGGCCGGCGCCTGCGCGGCGATGGCAGCGCGCGGGCTCGATGGATTGCTGATCTTCCGGCAAGAGAGCATGTTCTACCTGACCGGCTACGACACCTTCGGCTACGTCTATTTCCAGTGCCTCTATCTGGGCGCCGACGGCGCCATGACCCTGCTCACCCGCGCGCCCGATCTGCGCCAAGCGCAGCATACGAGCGTGATCGAGGACATCCGCATCTGGGTCGATGCCGAAGGCGCGAGCCCGGCCGATGCGCTCCGCGACATGCTCGAAAGCCACGGGTGCCGAGGCAGGCAACTCGGCGTCGAGTGGGAAGCCTACGGGCTGACGGCGCGCTCGGGCCAGATGCTGTCGGCGGCACTCGATGGCTTCTCAACCTTGGAAGACGCATCCGATCTGGTCTCGCGGCTGCGCGTGGTAAAGAGCGAAGCGGAGCTCGAATATGTGCGCCGCGCGGCCGAGCTGGCCGACGACGCGCTCGCCGAGGCCGAGCGCCTGGCCGGTCCCGGCGCCTTCGAAGGCGACATCCTGGCGGCGATGCAGGGGGCCGTCTTCCACGGCGGCGGCGATGATCCGGCGAACGAGTACATCATCGGCTCAGGGCGCGACGCGCTGCTCTGCCGCTACTTCACGGGGCGGCGGCATCTCGATGGCCAAGATCAGTTGACGCTCGAATTCGCCGGGGTCTACCGGCATTACCACGCCTGCCTGATGCGCACGATCCTGGTCGGCGAAGCGCCGCCCGAACAACGCGCGATGCATGAAGCGGCCGTCGCCTCGCTGGCGGCGGCGCAGGCCGCGCTCAAGCCAGGCCAGCCGATCGGCGGCGTCTTCGATGCCCATGCGGCCGTGCTCGACGCGGCGGGGTACGAAAAGCACCGCCTCAATGCTTGCGGCTATTCGCTCGGCAATACCTTTGCGCCCAACTGGATGGACTGGCCGATGTTCTACACGCGCAACCCGTTCGAGGCCGGGCCGGGCATGGTTTTCTTCATCCACATCTGCATCTTCGACAGCGAGCGCGGCCTTGCCATGACGACCGGACAGACGGTGGAGGTAACCCAAACCGGCGCCGTGCCGCTCTCGCGGGCGGCGCTCGATCTCGTGGTGAAGTAGCCGGCCGGCGCACGCGATGCCCTACCTCATCCTCTTCACCTTCGCCTGCCTGCTCGGCGTGCTGGCGATGTGCATGGCGATTTAGCACCATACCAGCGGCCCGGCCTTCGTGCTTCGACAAGCTCAGCATGAGAGTCTCTAAATACAGATACAATGAAAGGGCCTCATCCTGAACTTGTCGAAGGACGAGGCCCGGACGACACCGCACCGGGCTCCAGCTTTCGTCTTTCGAACCGGCCAACGTTTATCCTTTCGGTTTGCGTTTCGGCCGCCGCACCAGCTCGCCGCCGCAATTGGGGCAGCGGTCGTCCATCTCGTGGGCACAGGGACGGCAGAAAGTGCATTCGTAGGAGCAGATGAAGGCCTCCGCCATCTGGTCGAGCGGCGCCTCGCATTTCTCGCATTCGGCGCGCATTTCCAGGCCCACGACCGCCTCCCCGCCTCGTTTTACCGATCCTTCACGATACATGGGGCGCAGTATAGGGCTTGCCGGATTGCTCTTGAAAGGAAAGACGCATGGCCTGGGAGAAATCGTCACACGCTCTGGTCGCCGCCTTCGACGCCGCCGTGCCGGACGGGCCGGCGGTCGAGCGACGCCAGATGTTCGGCTACCCCTGCGCGTTCGTGAACAACAATATGTTCATGGGACTTCACGAGCAGAACTTCATCCTGCGGCTTTCCGAGGAGGACCGCGCGGAGATCAAGGCAAGCCACAACGCTGCCCCGTTCGAGCCGATGAAAGGGCGGGCGATGAAGGAGTACGTGGCGTTGCCCGACGCGATCCTGGGCGACGCGGCGGCGCTCGGCGCATGGGTGGCGCGATCCTTCGCCTTCGCCTCGGCGCTGCCGGTGAAGGAGAAGAAGCCGCGCAAGAAAAAGGCGAAAGGATAGACAGCACCATCCCCTTCCGCTGGCGCGCGACACGGCTTCGCGTTAGCTTCCCCACTGTCATCAGCAGACGGGGTGTATAGATTTTGGGCACGCATAAATGACCGCCGCCACGGCGGTCGCGGGCTGGATCGACCGCAACATCCTCGAGCTTGGGCGCGAGATGCGGGTCTCTTATCTGCCGCCCTTGATGGTTTACATGGCGGCCGGCATCTCGGGCCTGACAGCCATCGTCGGCACCTTCTTCGTCAAGGATTATCTCGGGCTCTCTGCGGCCTTCCTCGCGGGGCTGGCCTTCTGGGGCGGGGTGCCGTGGTTCCTCAAAATGCCGCTCGGCCACCTCGTCGACCTGATGTGGCGCTGGAAGGCGGTGCTGGTCTTCATCGGCGCCGCGCTGATCGCGGCCGCCTTCCTCATCATGTACGGCCTCATCGGGCATACCAAGATGATGGCCGCGATCATGCCGGTGGCGGCCTGGTATGTGCTGAGCTTCCTCCTCGCCCCGGTCGGCTACGTGATCCAGGACGTGGTCGCCGACGCCATGACGGTGGAAGCCGTGCCGACGGTCGACGAGCGCGGCGAGCCGCACGATCCCGCCACGCTCAAGCTCATGCACACCACCATGCAGACGCTGGGCCGGGTGGCGATCATCGGCGGCGGCGTGATCGTAGCGCTGCTCAACATCTACATGTTCTCCGGCGTCGGCGCGCTCTCGGAAGCCGAGAACGCGGCCGTCTACACCGACATTTATCTGATGGCGCTGTTCATCCCGGTGGTCTCGGTGGCCGGCGTCGTCCTCGGCATGGTCTCGGTGCGCCGCCGCGCGGCCGGTCTGCGCCGCGAGGGTTTCGACGAGGAAAAAGTGCGCGCGATGGTCTATGTCCAGGAGGATGTCGAAACCAGGCCCAACTGGCTGATCCTCGGCGGCAGCCTCGTCTTCGTCGCCTTCACCATCGGCATCGGCCTGGCCAATGTCCCCTTTGCCAAGGAAATCATTTTCGTCGGCTCGACGGCGATCATCGTTTTCTTGATGACCAAGCTGCTGGCGGTGCTGAGCGCGGAGGGGCGGCGCATGCTGGTCGGCACGGCGATCATCATCTTCGTCTACCGCGCCATGCCGACGCCGGGGCCGGGCCAGACCTGGTGGTTCATCGACGAGCTGGGCTTCGACCAGCAGTTCCTCTCGGTGCTGTCGCTGATCTCCGCGGGGCTCACGCTCGCCGGCATGTTCATCTTCCGGCGCTTCATGGCCGAGCGCTCGATCGCCTATATCGTCGGCTTTCTCACCATCATCTTTACCGTGCTCGGCCTGCCGATCCTCGCCATGTTCTACGGGTTGCACGAATGGACGGCGGCGGCGACCGGGGGCGTGGTCGATGCGCGCTTCATCGCGGTCGCCGACACCGCGCTCGAATCGCCGCTGCAGCAGATCGCCATGATCCCGATGCTGGCCTGGATCGCCAACAACGCGCCGGCGAACTTGAAGGCGACCTTCTTCGCGGTGATGGCATCGTTCTCGAACCTGGCCCTGTCGGCCTCGCAGCTCGGCACCAAGTATCTCAACCTCGCCTTCACCGTGACCCGCGAGGTCAAGGACCGCGCAACCGGCCAGGTCAAGCTTCCGGCGGATTATTCCGAGCTTGGCTGGTTGATGGCGGCGGCAATCGCAGCCGCGCTCGTCGTGCCGCTGGCAACGATCGTGATCGTGCAGCGCACCCGGCTCAGAACCACCCAGTAGGGCCGGCGCGCGCTAGTCGCGGAGCGCATCGAAGCGGCGCAGGCTCGCCACCGGCCAGACCGCCTTGCGGTCGTAGTATTAGGCCACTGCCGGAATGTCGGGCGGCAAGGCGAGCCAGGGCACCTTCGAGGCGGTGAAGATATGGATGTCGGGCGCCACGCAGCCGGGCTCGTCGAGGGCGCCCACGCGGACAAAGCGGATCTTGTCGCCCACGGCCATCGCATAGTTGCTCCACAGCGCGACCCGGCACTTCGGACAGCGGAAGATCTTCTGCCCGGCGCCGCTCTCCGAGGGCGTATCCACCATCTCCGGCGCGCCCTCAAGCAGCTCGACGCGGTCGGCTTCGATCAGCGCGTTCACCACGAAGGCCGATCCGGTCTCGCGCTGGCACCAATGGCAGTGGCAGCAATGCACGAACATCGGTGCGCCGGTCATCCGGTAACGCACCGTGCGGCAGGTGCAGCCGCCCTCGATTATCAGTTCGCGTTTCTGTTCCAACTTCGATCTCCCCCGTATGTTGGCCGGGGCCGCAGGCGAGCGACGCCCGGCCTTTCGGCCGGACGCCGCCCTCTCTTCAGCAATACGAAGCTTACGTTAACGATTGGCCTGCTGGCAGCCCACCATGTTGCTCTGGTAGCTCTGGCGGCACGAGCGCTGCTGCCTGGGATCGTTTCTATACTGTGCCAGGCAGGCGTTCAGCACACGGATGCTAAAGCTGGCGCAGCGCTGGTATTCGGGGTTGGGCTTGTATAACCGCGCCGCTCTGCGCCTCGCCGCGAGCCCTTCGCCCTCTTCGGCGGTTACAGCGGAGGGAAGGGCTGAGGGAAGGGTGACCGCGATCAGAGCAGCGGCAACGATGGTTCGGTTGATAAGCATGTCGTGGTTCCTTTAAGGAATGTGTGACGGGTGGTCGCTGTATGGGAAGCTCGGCTTGTCACGCCTTGGTTGCGACGATCTCGGCGTATTGCGAGGGCACCCGCATCGAGCCGTCGGTGGCCGTGTCGTAGCGGGCGACGGTCGCCAAAAGATCGGCATGCAGCGCGTCTTGGCCATCGGCATCGAGCGCCAGGAACGCCTTGTGGACCGGCCCATAATATGTGCGGAAGAAGCTCGCGAAGTGGTCGGGCGAGCGGTAGCGGAAGACGAAGTCCTTTGCCGTGAAGCTGATATCGGCATGCGGGCCGAAGGTCGCATCGACCCAGTCCCGGCTGCCCCAGAGCGCCGGCGACTTGACGCCGGCCGGCGGGGCGACGTGGCTGCCGAGCGTCTTGAAAATCGCGCCGATGAAGCCGTCGGGCGTCCAGTTGGCAAGGCCGATCTTGCCGCCGGGCCGGCAGACGCGGATGAGCTCGCTGGCCGCTGTCTGCTGGTCCGGTGCGAACATCACGCCGTAGGTCGAAACGACGGCATCGAACGCGCCGTCCTCGAACGGCAGGGCCTCGGCATCGGCGATCTGGAAGTTGACATCGAGCCCCTCGGCCTCGGCCCGGGCGCGGCCGCGCTCGAGCAGCGTGTCGACATAGTCTGTCGAGGTGACATCGCACCAGCGGCGGGCGAAGGCGAGTGTCGCGTTGCCGTTGCCGGCGGCAACATCGAGGACCTTTGCGTCCGGGCGCAGATCCATTGTCTCGGCAAGCTCCTCGCCGACAATCTGCAACGTGGCGCCGATTTTGGCGTAGTCGCCCGAAGACCAGGCGGCGTTCTGCTTGGTCTTGATGGCGGCGTAATCGGGCAAGTCGGTGGTTGGGGTGTTCGTATTGGCGGCTGTGGTGACGGCGTTCATCGGCTGGCTCCTTCAAGCTCGGCGGCGCATACGGCGCTGCGTGATTGTTCCGGTCGTTCGCGGTCTCGTGACGCCCCGCGAATGACCCGGACAATGCCCGGAGCCGTCAATCCAAGCTTGAGGACTATTTGAGGATTAGCTGCGGCTTTGGTGGAGAATTGCCGCAATTGCACCGATTAGGCGCAACGGGAGCTTAGGCGCATCAGGAGCGGCTCAAAGCCCCATCTGCTCGCTGATCAGCCTGGTCACTGGGTTGCCCGCATCCATCAGCACGTTGCCGGCGGCGAAATGGTCGAGGCCGGGCAGCACGTCGCAGCTCACCTCGACGCCGAGTTCACGCAGCGCCGCCGCGTAGGCATCGCTCTGTTCGTGAAAGCCGATGGGATCGTCCGCGCCATAGGCCATGATCACCGGGCATTTATGGACCGGCAGGTTGAGGAGCGGCGAGTTGCGCTCGGCCGCGGCGGGGGACAGCTCCAGCCATTCCTGGGGATGGGCAACGCGCAGCGGCCGCAGATCGTATATCCCCGAGATCGCCGTCGCGCCTTTGATCACGTCGGCGGGCAGCCCGTAGTCGCCCGCCCAGTCGGTCGCCAGCATCATGCCGACGAGGTGCCCGCCGGCCGAATGGCCGGAAATGTAAAGCCGCTCGGGATCGCCGCCATGCGCGGCGGCATTGCGGTAGGCCCAGGCGACGGCCTCGCGGCACTGCCGCACGATCACGTCGAGATGAACGTCGGGGGCGAGCGAGTAGGTGTTGACCATCACCGTGGCGCCGGCCGGCGCGAGCGCCAGCGCCGCAAAGCCGTTCTCGTCCTTGGTGAGCCGCCGCCAGTAGCCGCCATGGAGGAAGAGGTTGACCGGCGCCGGGGTCGTCTGGTCCGGCGCGCGATAGACATCGAGCACCTGGTCCTTGTGTGCGCCATAGGCAAGGTCGCGGGCGCCGGCCAGGGTGTCGCGCGCCCGCGCGCCGTCGGCAGCGTAGCCCCGCAGATAGGCGTCGAAGTCCTCGACCGAGCCCATCGCGTCATAGGCCGCATCGAGCGCGACTTGGTCGTAGTCACCCCAAACTTTGTCGTTCATGTGTTTCTTGCCCCCTCTTTCTTGATTGTCATCCCGGGCTTGACCCGGGATCCATGCGGTCCTGCCAGCGGCCCTATCGGCATGGACCCCGGATCAGGTCCGGGGTGACAAGTTTTGCGCTTGAGACTTCATTGCAGCCCGATCAACCTTCCGCCGCGATCGGATCGCCCTTGGCCTTCAATTCCTCGAACTCTTCGTCCAGCGCCTTCATCTTGGCCGCCACCTCGCCGGCGAAGCCCGCGCCGTCCCAGCGCCGCTGCTCGCCCGCCCGGTAGGCTTCGGCGTTGATCGCGTAGAGCCAGGCGTTGAGGCGGTTGGGCACGTAGTTGTTGCGCGTGCGGATGACCTTGGCGGGCGAGCCGACGACGATCGAGTTGTCCGGCACTTGCGTGTTCTCCAGCACCAACGCGCCGGCGCCGATGATGCAGTTGGCGCCGACCACCACCCCGTCCATCAGCGTGGCGGCAATGCCAACGAGCGTGTTCGCACCCAGCGTGCAGCCATGCAAGATGGCCCGGTGCGCGACCGAACAATGTTCGCCGACATGCGTGCCGCTCTGCGCGCCGACATGGATCATCACGAAGTCCTGGATATTGACGCTTTCGCCGATATCGACGTCGTAGTTCTCCGCCCGGATCACGACGTAGGGCCACAAGGAGGCGCGCCGACGCACACGCACCTTGCCGTGGATCAGCGCGCTCGGATGGATGAAGGCCGGATCCTCGAATGTAACGTCGGGACCGTAGACCGTGCCGTCATAGGTCATGGAATAGCCCCCATGGACAAGCCGGAGCGCACCGCATCGCAGTTCATTAAGTTCCACATCAAAATGAGGGCTCCTGGCGGTCGGGAGGCGTATGTTTCTTGACCTCGCGCTCCTCCTTGGCGACCGGGTCGGGCCGCGGCCGCACCAACAGGGCACAGGCGGCCAACGCCAGCGCCGGCCCCGACCACAGCACCAGACCGTAGAAGGCTGGTGTGAGCCCGGCTTCTTCGGCCAGCGTCGCGGGGTTGATGTCGGTGCCGCGCACCAACGGTTCGGCCCACCACAGCGCCGCCCAGGGCTCGTTGAAGAAATAGAACGCGGCGACGCTGCCGACCATGTAGATCGACCACAAAATCAGCAGGATCGCCAGGACCCAAAAGGGAATTGTCCGCACCATGGCTGACTGATTGCCATATTTTCCGCAATGTCACAATTTTGCTCGCGTGATGCGCTCCTTGGCTTTGCCGTCGCGGCACCAGCCCGCTCCCTTTTTTGGCTGGCGCCCGCACCGGCCCGCTCCCCCTCCCGGCCACCCATGAGCTTACGATCCGGTGGGTGGCCGGGAGGGGGAGCGGGCCGGTGCCGCAACAGATGTTCAGCCATCATTCCGCGACGTCCGGCAGCACGGCCGGTTTCCGTGCCTGACGCTCGCGGGTGAGCACGTAGAGGCCGGCCCCCGCGATGATGCCGGCGCCGAGGAAGGTATAGCCGTCGGGAAACTCGCCGAAGACAACGAAACCGAAGGCGGTCGCCCAGATCAGCTCGGTATAGGCGAAAGGCGCGACCGCGGAGACCTCGGCGCGCTCGTAGGCCATGATCACGAACCAGTGGCCGAGCCCGCCCAGGAAGCCGATGGCGACCAGCAGCCCCGTTTCCGCCAGGCTCGGCGTCTGCCAGGTGAAGGGCATCGCCAGCGAGGCGGCGCCGGCACCCACCAGTGCTGTGTAGAAGAGCGCGTTCAGCGAGTCGGCGGTGCCGCGGATCATCCGCGTGATGATCTGGTAGAGCGCGTAGAAGAAGGCCATGCCGATCGGCAGCAGCACCGCCCATTGCAGCGATCCCGTGCCAGGGCGGACGATCACCAGCATGCCGAGGAAGCCGACCAGCACGGCCGACCAACGGCGCAGCCCGACCTTCTCGCGCAGGATCACCACCGATAGTCCAACCAGCAGCAGCGGCGTCACGAAAGCGATGGCGACAATGTCGGCGATCGGCATCTCGCCCAAGGCAACGAACATGCAGACCGTGGCGAGGAAGACCAGGATCGAGCGCAGCACCTGCATGCCCTTGCGCCCGGCCACCAGCAGCGTGCGGATGCGATGCGGAAAGAACGCCATGATCAGCAGCAAGTGGAAGAAGTAGCGCGCCCAGACGATCTCGGTGACCGGGAAGTTGCCGAGCCGCAGCCAGCGCACAATCGTGTTCATGGCCATGAAGCAGAAGACGGCGCCGCAGAGCAACGCAATGCCGCGCAGCGTGCCGTCGGCCGCGGGTTTCGCGGGTGCCGTCATGTCTCGGCGAAATCCACTACCCGCCTATCAGGCCTTGCCGCAGACCATCAGGATGAAGGCATAGATGCGGGCGATCTCCTCAAGGCGCTCGAAGCGGCCCGAGGCGCCGCCATGCCCGGCCTCCATATTTGTGCGCAGGATGATGAGGTTGCCGTCGGTCTTGAGCGCGCGCAGCCTGGCCACCCATTTGGCCGGCTCCCAATAGGTGACGCGCGGATCGGAGACGCCGGCGGTGACCATCATCGCCGGATAGTCCTTGGCCTCGACATTGTCGTATGGGCTGTAGGACTTGATCGTGCGATAGGCTTGCGGGTCCTCGATCGGATTGCCCCACTCGTCCCATTCGGGCGGGGTCAGCGGCAGCGAGGCATCGCAGATCGTGTTGACCACGTCGACGAAGGGCACCTCGGCCACGATAGCGGCGAAGAGGTCGGGTCGCATATTCACAGCGGCGCCGACCAGCAGCCCGCCGGCACTGCCGCCGTGGGCGACGATCTGCCCGGGGCGGGTATAATCGGCCGCAATCAGGCCCTCGGCGGCGGCGACGAAGTCGGTGAAGGTGTTCATCTTCTTGGCCATCTTGCCGTCGAGATACCAGCCGTAGCCGCGGTCGGTCCCGCCCCTGATATGCGCGATGGCATAGACGAAGCCACGGTCGACAAGGCTGAGGCGCGTCGTCCCGAAGGACGCATCGATGGCATGGCCGTACGAGCCGTAGCCATAGAGCAGCAGCGGCGCCGAGCCGTCGAGCGCGGTGTCCTTGCGGTGCAGGATCGAGACCGGGACCGCCTCGCCGTCGGCTGCCTTGGCCATGATACGGCCGGTGATGTAATCGGCCGGATCGTGGCCGCTGGGGATCTCCTGCTCTTTCCTCAGCGTTCGCTCCTGCGTCTCCATGTCGTAGTCGTAGACGCGCGCCGGCGTGGCCAGCGAGCTGTAGTCGAAGCGCAGGTTGCCCGTGTCGAACTCGTAACCGTGGTAGAGGCCGAGATCGTAGGCCGCCTCGTCGAAGGCGATGGCGTGCTCGGCGCCGTCGGCCAGATTGCGGATGACGATACGCGGCAACCCGTCGACCCTTTCGAGACGCGCCATGTGGCCGGCGAAAACCGCCATGTCGCGGATCAGCCGGCCCGGCTCGTGGGCCAGCACGTCGCGCCAGTTCTCGCGCGCCGTCCGGTCGAGCGGCGTCTCGGCGATCTTGAAATCGACTGCGCCGCTGTCATTGGCGAGCACGAAGAACCGCTCGCCATGGCTTTCCACCGAATAGCTGATGCCCGCTGCCCGCTCGGCGAAGATCACGGGCGCGTCTCCGGGCGCATCCATGGCGATCAGGCGCACCTCGGACGTGTCGGAATGGTCGGACATTTGAATAATGACGAAGCGCCGATCGGAGGTGGCGCCAATGCGCACGACAAACTTCGGATCGGTTTCTTCATAGACCAGCGTGTCGTCGGCCGGATCGGCGTCGATGCGATGGCGGTAAACCAGCGAGGGCCGCATGTTCTCGTCGCGGCGGGTGTAGAAGAAGGTCTTCCCGTCGGCCGCCCAGACGACGCTGCCGGCCGTGTCCTCGACGCGGTGCGGCAGCTCCCGGCCGGTTTCGATCTCCTTGACGGTGATCGTGTAGTGCTCCGCGCCCGTCAGGTCGACGCCGTAGGCAAGATGCGCGTGGCTGTAATCGTGCTCGCAGGCGGCGAGGCGGAAGAAGGCTTGGCCCTCGGCCGCCTTGTTGCCGTCGAGCAGGACACGCTCGGCCTCGACGATCCCGGTCGGACGGCGGCAGAAAATCGGATGCTGGCCGCCGGTCTCGTAGCGCACATAATACTCGAAGTCGCCGTCGGGCGTCGGCACGGTTGCATCGTCTTCCTTGATGCGGGCCTTCAGTTCCTCGTAGAGCACGCCGCGAAGCGCCGCCACCGGCTCGAGCGCGGCATCGGCATAGGCGTTCTCCGCCTCCAGATAGGCGCGAATGGCCGGATCGAGCGTATCGGGTTCGCGCGTCACCTCCTGCCAGTTCTCCGCGCGCAGCCAGGCGTAGGGGTCCTCGATCGTTTCGCTATGGCGGGTAACCGCGATCGGACGGCGCTCGGCGACAGGCGGCTTGGGTGTTCGGGGCATGGCAACGGGTCCTGGGCAGATTGGCCGGATTGGCCGTATTGGGTAGCAAAGGCAGTATCAACTCCGCACGCATTTGGGCGCGTCCGGGCCGACAACGCAAGCCGGCCGTCGGCGCTATACGCTAGGGCTTGACCCCAAGGGCGCGCAGGCGCGTTCGAGCCTCCTCAGCCTTGGGGAACAGCTTGAGGACGCGGCGGTAGTCGCGGATCGCAAGCCCGCGCATGCCGAGTTCCTGGTAGGCCCGGCCGCGGTTGATCAAGGCGCCGCCACTGCGCGGGTCGATCTTCAGGGCGCGATTATAATCGGCGATCGCCCGCCGCCGCTGTTTCAAGTCCAGATGGAAGACGACACCGCGCGCTATGTAAGCGTCGACGCTGCCGGGGGCCAGTCGGATCGCGGACGTAAAATCGGCGATCGCCCGCCGGGGCTGGCCGAGCACCCGATAGTCGGCGCCGCGATTATGATACGGCGCGAACCAAAGCGGGTTGAGCTCGATGGCGCTGGAATAATCGGCGACCGCCGAGCGGTGCCGGCGCGCCCGGCTGAAGGCGATGCCGCGAAAGAAATAGAGATTGGCGAGGATCGCCCCCTCGAAGCGGCCCGAGCGGATCAACCGCGCGCAAAGCTCGACACGCTGGGCCCGGGCATCGCATCCGGGCTCTTGTGCGGCGGCCGGCTGCGAGATTGAAACGAGCGCCCCAACGATGGCCAGAAAGGCGCCGAATCTGGCCCCTATCGGCGGCGCGAACCGGCGCCGATGCCCGGCTCGCCCGGCGAGCGTTCTGAAGCGTTTCAGGACTTGTCGCGCCATGCCGCAGCATCGGCCGAACCGGCCTTGCAGACAATCCCCGCCCCCTGCCCTGGATCCCCCTGGCCGCCCGCTCGTTAACCGCGACCGGAAGCAATACCGAGTTGCGGTCTTATGCTGTGTTGAACGGCCTTGCGCACATGGTATCGTTCGGCGTGCCCATGCTGGATCGACCCGGCCGGGCAAAATACCAAGCTAGTGAGCGGCGACCGACAAGCCGCAAAAAGGTCGAACCACAGGGAGTAGCCTCAATGTCCAGGCTGAAACAATTTACGGTACCGATGGCGGTTGCGATCGCCGCTACCGGCATCGCGCTCTCGTCTGCGCGCGCCGAGACGACGACGCTGACCATGGCCAACTGGGTGCCACCGGTCCACCACCTGACGCAGACACTCACCGGTTGGATCGCCGCCGTGAAAAAGGAATCGGGCGGCACGCTCATCATCAAGCTCGACAAGGGCGCCGTCGCCAAGCCGCCGGGAATGTATGACGTCGCCAAGAACGGCATCCGCGACATCGCCTGGGGCGTCGCCGGCTATACGCCGGGCCGTTTCCCGCTTTATCGGACGCTGGAGCTGCCGTTCCTGTCGCCCAACGCCGAGATCGGCAGCGTGGCGATGTGGGACTGGTACACGCGCAACAAGCTCGACGCGAAGGAAATCACGGACACCAAGCTGATCACGGTCTGGGTCCACGGGCCGGGCGTCGTACACACCAAGAAGCCGGTCGCCAAGTTGGAAGACCTGAGCGGCGTCAAGCTGCGCGTCGGCGGCGGCGGGGTGCAGATCTCCAAGCTGCTGGGCGCCGTGCCGGTGCCGATGTCGGCGACCCGGGCGCATGAGAGCCTGCGCCGCGGCACCACTAGCGGCACGCTCTTCCCCTATGAAGCGATCAAGGGATTCCGGCTGGGCAAGCTGGTGAAGTACCATCTGGAGATCCCCGGCGGCATCTATGCCACGCCGTTCTTCATGACCATGAACTTGAACTCGTGGAACAAGCTGTCGGCCAAGCACAAGGCGGTGCTGATGAAGGTCGGCGGCGCCTGGGGCGCGCGGTATATCGGCAAGCACTGGGACGCGGCGGACGACGAGGGCCGGCGCGTTGCCAAGGCCAATGGCAACAAGATCAGCACGATCTCCCCGGCCGAGCTGAAGCGCTGGAGCGCCAAGCTGCAGCCGATGTATGCGGACTGGGCCAAAACGGTGAGGGCCAAGGGGAATGACCCCGATGCGCTGCTGGCCGACTTGCGCGCGACAATCGCCAAGTACAGCAAATAGCAGCCTCCGGGCCGCGCTGACCGCCCCCGTGTCGACCGATAAGGCGGCGGAGACCGCCGAAGCACCCACGCCCCTGGTCGAGCGAATCGCATCATGGTTCGCTCGGGCGGGGGCTGTGGTGCTGGCGGTCATGTTGATGCTGACCTTCGCGGACGTGATCGGCCGCGAAGTGCTCGAGGCGCCGATCGTCGCCAATAACGAGATGACCGAGCTGCTGATGGGGCTGGTCGTCTATCTCGGCGTCGGCCTCACCACACGAATGCGCGGCCATGTCCGCGTCGACATCCTGCTAAACATCCTGCCCGACCGGGTGCGCGCGGTGGCCAATGCGGTGACGCTGGCGCTCTGCGCGGTATTCGTCGCCGCCATGAGCTGGCAGCTCTACGAGCGCGCCGTGGTCAAGTTCACCAAGGGAGACACGACCGATCTGTGGAAGATCCCGACCTGGCCGGTCGCCGGCATCATGACGCTGTGCGCGGCACTGATGGCGGTGTTGCTGTTCATGCAGTGGACGCAGGCGTTGCGGCACGCGGTCACCGGCATCCCGCCGGTCGAGGATGATAGCCCTCAAGGTGGGCTGTGAGCGGCGCGCTATGATCAGCCAGATCCGGGCGGCGGACAGCAAGACGGCAAGTCAGCGAAACGAAGGCTGACGCGGGATCGCGCATGGAAAACTACCTGATCGCCGCCCTGTCCCTGGGCGCCATGTTCCTGGCGCTGGCGCTCGGCATGCCGATCGGCTTCGCCATGGGGCTGGCGGGCACGCTGGGGGTGATGGCGATCATCGGCGTCGGTCCGGGCTTTGCCCTGCTTGGCCAGACGGCCTATGAGGAGGTCATCACCCAGAGCCTGAGCGTGGTGCCGCTCTTCGTGCTGATGGGGTTTTTCGCCAGCCAATCGGGGCTGAGCGCGGGGCTCTACCGTGCCTGCAATACCTGGATCGGCCACCGCCGCGGCGGGCTCGCGCTTGCCACCATTGGCGCCTGCGGCGCCTTCGCAGCGATCTGCGGCTCCAGCCTGGCGACGGCGGCGACCATGAGCCAGGTCGCCCTGCCCGAGATGCGCCGCTACAACTACGACATGCGCCTGGCCACCGGCTCGATCGCCGCCGGCGGCACCATCGGCATCCTGATCCCGCCAAGCGTGATCCTGGTGCTTTACGGCATCCTGACCGAGACGAATATCGGCGAGCTCTTCATCGCCGGCATCGTACCGGGCCTGCTGACCATCATCTTCTTCATGGCGACGATCGTGATCGTCACCCAGCGCAACCCGGAGCTTGGGCCGCGGGGCGTGTCCACCACCGGCCGTCAGAAGCTGGCGGCCTTCAAGGACGTCTGGGGAACGCTGCTGCTGTTCCTGTTGGTGATCGGCGGCATCTACACCGGCGCTTTCTCGCCGACCGAGGCGGCGAGCATCGGCGCGGCCGGCGCCTTCAACCTGGCGGCGATCGCCTTCGCGGGATCGGCCGCGGGTCTGCCCAGGCGGCTGCTGCCCTGGGCCGTATGGTCGCTGATCGCGGCGATGGCGCTGATCATGATCGCGATCATCTGGAACCTCCTCGCCGGGCACGAGCCTACCGACTGGCCGGACTGGCTGCGCTGGGTCATCGTCGTGCCGTTGGCCTGCTCGCAGATCCTGATGCTGGCGATCGGCCGCTACATGTACAAGGACGTCGCCACCGCGCTGCTGGAGACGGCCAAGACCACCGGCATGATCTTCATGATCCTGATCGGCGCCATCATCGTGAACAAATTCCTGCTGATCAGCGGGCTTGCCGAGGTTCTGGGCAGTTGGGTGGAGAACCTCGACATGTCGCGCATGGCGATCATGGTGGTGATCCTGCTGATCTATCTGGTGCTCGGCTGCGCGCTCGACGCGCTCGCCATGATCCTGCTCACCATCCCGATCTTCTTCCCGATCGTCCAGAAGCTCGGCTTCGATCCGATCTGGTTCGGCATCATTATCGTCATGGTGGTCGAGCTGGGGCTGATCACCCCGCCCATCGGCATGAACGTCTTCGTCATCAAGGGTCTGGCGCCCACGGTGCCGCTCGGCAAGATCTATCGCGGCGTCACGCCCTTCGTGATCGCCGAGATCCTGCTGATCATCCTTCTGCTCCTTGTCCCCGACATTGCGACGCTGCTGCCAAAATCAATGGGCGCCGGGTAGCTGCAATCCGCAATCCGCGGCCCCGGCGCCGATACCGGGCCCGCCGCTAAATCCCCAGAAGCTTGCGGGCGTTTTCCTTCATGATCAGCGGCTTGACCTCGGGCTTGATGTCGAGCGTGTCGAAATCGGCGAGCCAGCGGTCCGGCGTGATCGCCGGCCAGTCCGAACCGAACAGCACCTTGTGCCGCAGCAGCGTGTTGGCGTAGCGCACCAGGATCGGCGGGAAATACTTCGGCGACCAGCCCGACAGGTCGATATAGACGTTGGGCTTGTGCGTGGCCACCGACAGCGCCTCCTCCTGCCAGGGAAAGGAGGGATGCGCCAGGACGATCGGCATGTCGGGGAAGTCGGCCGCGACGTCGTCCAGATACATCGGGTTGGAGTATTTGAGCCGCATGCCCATGCCGCCGCGCATGCCCGCCCCCACCCCGGTCTGGCCAGTATGGAACAGCGCCGGCACGCCGGCTTCGGCGATCGCCTCATAGAGCACGTAGGCGCTGCGGTCGTTGGGATAGAAGCCCTGCATCGTCGGGTGGAACTTGAAGCCCTTGATGCCGTAATGCTCGACCAGGCGCCGCGCCTCGCGGGCGCCGGCCTTGCCCTTGGCGGGGTCGATGCTGGCGAAGGGAATGAGGATATCGCTGTGCTCGGCAGTGAGCTCGGCCATCTCCTCGTTGTTGTAGCGGCGAAAGCCGGTCTCGCGTTCGCAGTCGACGGCGAAGATGACGGCGCCGATCTTGCGCTCGCGGAAATACGCCGCGGTTTCCGGGATCGCCGGCGGATAGTCGCGGCCCGACTTGAAATAGGCCTGCATCCCCGCCTGGAAGTCGTCGTAGCCGTCATCGGCATGCGTGCCGCAGGGCTCCTCGGCGTGGGTGTGAATATCGATCGCTACCAAATCGTCGGGATTGAACACCGCAAGGCTCCTTTAGCTTCTGATCGTACAGGTTTCGAGAACGGGGCGGGAGGCGCGTCAGTCGGCGCCGGACTCTCCGCTGCGCTCCCAATGCGTGATGGCGCGCGTGAAGTCCTGATCGGCGCCCAGCGCCGCGAGCGCGTCCGCCCAGCGCTCGCGGACCATGCGGCTCAACGGCGCGTCGACCTTGAGGTGTTCGCCCAGATCGCCCGCGATCTTCACGTCCTTGGCCATCAGGCCGAGCTTGAAGCCGGCGGCGAAGCTACGCGGCAGCACGTGGTCCTTGATCGGGTGTTCGGTGTTGAAGTTGCGGCCGGACGAATTGTTGATGACGTCTACCATGACCGTTCGGTCGAGACCAAAGCGCTCGCCGATGATGAGCGCTTCGGCCGCCGCGGTGAAGCCGGCGGCGGCGACGTAGTTGTTGAGCGCCTTCATTGCATGGCCCGAGCCGAGTGGACCGGTCCTGAAAAGCCGCTTGCCCATGGCGTTCAAGAACGGCTCGACGCGCTTGACCGCCGCCTCGTCGGCGGCGCCGATCATGATCGCCAGCGTGCCGGCCTCGGCTCCCGGCACGCCGCCTGACACCGGCGCGTCGATCAGCGTGATGCCGCGCTTGTCGAGTTCGGCCCCCAGCGTGCGCGTGCCCTCGGGCTCCGACGAGCTCATATCGACAATGATCGAGCCTTCGGCCAACGCGCCGGCCAGCCCATCGCCGTCCGTCCCCAGCACCACAGCGCTCACGATGGGCCCGGTTGGCAGCATGGTGATGACGATATCCGCAGCGCTCCCCAATTCGGCGAGGCTGCTGGCAACCGTGCAATCGTGATCGCCCGCGAAGCGCGCCGATTGCGCAGGATCGGCATCGAAGATCGTGAGCGGCACGCCGGCACGCGCCAGATTGGCGGCCATCGGACGGCCCATATTGCCGATGCCGATAAAGCCGACATTCGTCGCCTGCGCCATGTCTTCACTTTCCCCGGCCGCGTCTGGTCTTGCGCGCGGGATCACACACCAGAAGACCGGGCGGGGCAAGCGCCGCGGCGGCATCGGCAAGCCCGCCGAGCGCCTCGCCCGCCCGGGTCAGGTGATCACGGACGCTTCCGGGCCCCGCCGCTCAGGTCCGCAGCCCGCGATATGCGCGCTGGACCCGGCGCATCGTCCGTTCGCCCATGACGCTGCGAAGCATCAGACGGCCCAGCTCCTCGACATACATCCACGCCGCACCGATCCACGACCGCGGGATGCGGTTGCCTATGAGCGATCGTCGGCGTTCGCGTATCCCGCGGAGGGCCGCGCGGTAAAGCGAAATTTAACCATCATGAACGTATTTTTGGATTTATCCGTCTTCACTTCTCAATCACCGATACAGCCGGTCCAGCTTGAGCTCCGGCTGACTGTTTCGGGCATCGCGGCGAAATAGCGGGATCGAGCGAAAAGATCGGCACAACTTAAATGAAGCTGATTGTTCAAGTCCCTTGCTTCAATGAACGTGCCACTAGCGCAGGCAATTTGGGGAACCGACGGTGAAGGCGCTGGACCACTCCATCAAGCTCCCTCAATTCCTGGCTGGGAAAGTCGCCCGGGGCGCCGCGCTGAGCCTGACGATCCGGATTGGCGGCCTTGCGCTGGGTTTCGCACAGGCCGTGCTGTTCGCCCGGCTGCTCGGGCCCGCGGGGTACGGGGCGGTCGCCGTGGCGCTATCCGTCGCGGCGCTCGTCGCCAGCCTCGCGCTTCTGGGCCTGGGCGGGTTTGCGGTACGCGAGGTTTCCCGCCTTCGTGTCCATGCGCAATTCGGTGCTCTCCGAGGTTTCGTGGGGTGGACCACCGGCATCGTTCTTATCGCTGCAGCGATCGGCGGTGGTGTTGTCGCGGGCCTCACCGTCATGCCGGGCCTCGCGCTGCCTCCTGAACTCGCCTGGGGCGCAGCGATCGTGCCTGCGATGGCAGTGCTGATCCTGCTGCGCGGTGTTTCGCAAGGATTCGGCAGGGTGTTCGACGCGCAGGCCCCAACAGAGCTCGTTCGTCCGGCGGCGATGGTTTTCGCTCTGGGCGGCGCCATGGTCCTGGCATTCCCGCTCGCGGTAGACGGGGCCATGATCCTCCTGGTCGCGGCCTACACCGTGGCGTTGGGTCTGGCGGGATTGGCTGTCCTCCGGACCTTGGCCAGGGAAGTCCTCGGTGGCCCAAGGACGTATCGCAGATCTGAATGGATCCGCGGCGCGGCGCCATTTTTTGCGATCAGTGTCCTTGCCACCTTGCAGGCGGAGCTGAATACGCTTCTGCTGGGCTGGCTGTCGGGACCGGTGGAAGCCGGACTGTTCCAGCCCGTGCTCCGCTTCGCCCCGGTCATGGTGATCGCTATCCAGGCGGTGAACGTGCCGCTCACGCCGAGGATCTCGGAGCTGTGGGAGCAGGGTGAGACGGAGCGCCTGAAGCACATTGTGCGGCGTGCGGCGATCACGACGACAGCGGGAGCCATGGTGACCTGTGCCGCGCTGCTCGTCCTGGCCCCATGGCTCTTGTCGGCTTTCGGTGCGGCCTTCACGGTGAATGTTCCCGCACTCGTGTGGCTCGCGGCCGCGCAGATCTTCAACGCGGCCTGCGGTCCCGTTGCCACGCTCCTCGACATGACGAACCACCAGCGCTTCACGATATGGGGCCTGGTCGCGTCGATCGCAGCCAATATCCTTGTCGGTGTGTGGCTGATACCGCAGCAGGGCGCATACGGTGCAGCGATCGCGATGGCGCTGAGCATCATCGTCTGGAACGTCCTGATGCTGTTTTTCGTGTGGCGAAAGCTGGGCTTCGATCCTTCGCTCGTCGGCGCTGTCCGGTCGCATGCTTTTTCGCGCTAGCATCCGGTATTGTCCCACCGACAGCGCGGCCGATCTGGCTTGCCGCCCCCCATGGTGCTGGTCGGGCAGGCGTGCGTGGCCCGAGGCGTGGACATGACCGCGGGCATTCGACCGTTTTCGAGGCAGGGCGGCCTTCTGATGCTGCGTCGCCTGACACGTGCGCTCGCCGCCGTGCCGGGGGGTGTGCGCTGCCTTCATCTGGGGCGATACGTTCTGCCCAAGCCCAAGGCACCGATTACGATTGCCGATTTCGACGGCGACCTGACGATGACGCTGCGGCTGGACGAACACATGCAGGGGTTCATCTTCTGGAACGGCGGCTACAACCGTGATCTGGCGCGCTTGCTGGACCGCATTCTTCGCCCTGGCATGACGGTGATCGACGCGGGCGCCAATGTCGGCGAGATCACGCTTCTGGCCGCCAAGCGGGTGGCGCCGGACGGGGTCGTGGTTGCGTTCGAGCCGGTACGCGAGATCGCCGACACGCTCAGCGCCAATCTCGCTGCCAACGGGTTCAGCCATGCCGTTGTCAGGATGATGGCGCTGAGTGACGCGGAGGGCGCCTTGCCGATCTACCGGGCGCGCGAACCCATCCGCGACGGCTCCATTAACGACGGGATGGGAAGCCTGTTCATCGGAGATCGGGACCTGGTCGAGGCGGGAACGATACCCGTATCCACCCTCGATCATCAGGTTGCCGAACTCGGGCTTGCCAAGGTCGACGTGATCAAGATGGATATCGAAGGGGCGGAGCTGCCAGCCTTGCGCGGTGCGGAGGCGGTGTTGCGTCGTGACCGACCCGTTCTGATCGTCGAAGTGCAGGAGGAGACCGCGCGCGCCGCCGGGTACGCCGCAGTGGATCTGTTCGCGTATCTCGCGCGGCTTGGCTATCGCTTCGATACGATCCAAGTTGACGGAGGCGTTCGGCCGTTGGACCAGGGACAACTGAAGCCGATCCAAAACGTGCTCTGCGTTCCGGTCGGGAGGGGTGACGTTGGCTGAGGCGCAGGCCCGCCGGATCTGCGTGTTTTTGGCCTCGCTGGAGGGCGGCGGCGCGGAGCGGGTCATGGTGACGCTGGCCAACGGCTTCGCGGCGCGCGGGCGCATGGTGACCATGGTGCTGGGGGAGGGCGCGGGGCCTTTTCGCGACGACCTCGACCCCGCCGTCGAACTTGTCGACCTTTCATGCCGTCACGTCTCGCTGGCGCTGCCTCGGCTGGCCATAATACTCCGCCAGCGCAAGCCGGACGTGTTGTTGTCGGCGCTCCATGTGGCCAACCTCGTGGCGCTTCTCGCCGCGCGCCTGGCACGCCGGCGCATGCCCGTGGTGGTAAGCGAACACTCCAGCCTGGCGAGCATCCTTGGCAGCCGTGCCGGCCTGCGGCGGCGTATCCTTCGAAGCTCAATCGGCTTGCTCTATCCCCGTGCGGCCCGGGTTGTGACGGTTTCGCGCGGCGCCGCGGCGGAACTGCGCCAACTGTTCCCGGCGGTCCCGTTGTCGATCGAGACGATCCCCAATCCGATAGACATCGGCGCCGTCCGGGTACGGGCAAAAGACAAGGATGCCGCGTTGCCGAACGAGCCGTTCATCATCGCGGTCGGGCGGTTGGTGCCGGAAAAACGCTTCGACGATCTCATTCAAGCGTTCGGGATCGTCCAGGGTCAGGTGCAATGCCGGCTTGAGATCCTGGGAGAAGGACCCGAGCGCGGGCGGCTTGAGGCGTTGTGCGATCGGATGGGACTTGCCGGCGCCGTGTCGCTTCCCGGTTTCGCCAGAAATCCGTTTCCCAGGGTCCGCGCGGCGTCCGTGCTGGCGGTTACGTCGGAACGGGAGGGTTTCGGCAACGTGCTCGTCGAGGCGATGGCGCTCGGAACGTCGGTCGTCGCGTCCGATTGTCCGCATGGGCCCCGCGAAATACTCGAAGGAGGGCGATGGGGACATCTAGTGCCGGTCGGCGACCCGAATGCGCTAGCCGCCGCGTTGCTGGACACGTTGCGCGCACCGCCGGTCGCGCCGGACGCCCTCAAAAAAAGGGCGGAAGCCTTCGACAAGGATCATGCCATCGACGCCTATCTCGCGTTGCTCGATGACGCGGCGAGCGAAGCCACGCAATCAATATAGGCGTCGATCGCAATACGCTCGGAGAAGCGCTCCTCGGCCAGCACACGGGCCGCCCGACCCATCTCGTTCCGCTTTTCCGCGGGAAGGGCGGCGAACATTTCCATCGCTTCTGCCAAGGCGCCTGCACTCCGGGGCGCAAACATATAGCCGGTACGGCCGTCGACGACGGCGTGGCGGCAGCCAGGCACGTCGCTGACGAGCGCGGGGCGCGCGCAGGCCGCCGCCTCAAGAACCACACGCGGCATGCCCTCACCGCCATATGATGGCATCACCAATGCGTGGGAGTCCGTCAACCAGGGTCGCACATCGGCTGTCGGGCCCGGAATCCGGACCACCCCCTCGGCCCGCCAAGCGGAGAGCTCCTGATCGTCGATCGCCGAGTGGTTCGTGTGCTCATTCGAGCCGACCAGGACGAAACGAATCTCCGGGCGGCGGCTGCGGAGTTGCCGGGCCGCGGACATAAATTCGCGCACGCCTTTGTTCCCCTGAAGCCGCGCGATCATAACGAAGGTCAGCGGCGGCGGTGTGGGCGGTTGGGCGGTAAACCGCTCAAGATCCACGCCTGAGCCCGGGAGCTGTGTCACCGGCGTATGGTCCAGCCAGCGCCTCTGCTTCATGAGCGCCAGATCGTCCGGGTTTTGCACGAACACGCGCGCTGCGCCGCGGCTCGTCAATCCAGATAGAAATCCGATCAACCGGGCGCGCAAGCCGTTGGACGCAAACGCCATTCCGAGTCCGGTGATGTTGTTCGCATAGGGCAGCCGTAACAAGCGGCAGGCGATGCCGGAGTAGATGTTGGCCTTGATCGTGAAGTTGAAAACGAAGTCCGGCCTGTACCGCGCCAGGATGACGGTCAATCGAACGAAGCTGCGAAGCTCTCTGAAGGGGTTGTAGCCGTCAAATGACAGGGCGATAGGAACGTGCTCGGCCCCGAGTTCATCGGTCAGATTGGCGCTGGTGGCATCGGTGGGGGCAATACAGATCACCTGCGCGCCTCGCTCGCGCAACGCCCGGATGGTGCTGCCGCGGTACTTGTAGAGATACCAGGAGGTATTGGCGACCAGCGCGACCGGAAGGTCTTGCAAGCTTTGCCGCGATGACTTGCCCAGGTTATCCATGGCCTGCCCCCGCCTCGCCGAAGTAGCTCTCGTAGTAGTGGGGCATGTCCTTTGGATGCAAAGCGGTCATGCTCCTGCGGCCCAGAAAGAATACCCCGCACGCGGCATCGGCGCCGGCGCGGGAGCGGGTGAAGCGGTCGAGAAGTCGCAGCCAGAATAGCGGCGCGGCGATCGCCCCGGCCAGGCTCGACCCAACTCCGAGTGCGCGCGCAAGGTAGCGGATCGACCAGATGGTGGCGACGCCGGCGCCCCCGGAGATGCCAGCCTCGATCTGTTCGAACCGCCGGAACAGCCAGCGGTGGCCGCTGGGCGTGAAGCGCGTGAAATCGAAGGCGCCCATATGCACCTGCTGCATGAAGGGCGTATCCGCAAAGACGACGCCATCGCTACGAAGCACGCGGTGGATCTGAGCGACCACTACTGAGGGTTCGAGCACGTGCTCGAGGACGGCCTGGATCCAAACGCCGTCGAAGCTTGCGTCCGCGAAGGGCAGGCGATGCCCGTCGGAGACCAACACCGTTAGCGAACTGGCATAGACATCAGTGCCCACGACCTCGACCTCAGGGTCGGCATAGAGAGCCTCGGAGCCCGACCCGGCAGTGCCCCCACCGATGACCAGGATGCGCGGCGGCCGGCCCGCGTTGCCTGCTACGGTTTTGGTTTCCTTGAGAAAACGATCGGCCATCGCTGACGCAGCGCTGTTGGTGCCCCTAAGGAGTCGATTCTTGATTCGCCGAAGCCTCTGTCCAATAGCCGAGCCCAGAGTGGCCCCTCCCGGCGGGGCCGGCGGGCGCGCCTCGGCAAAAGCGACACGGTCGAAGAGGCTTTGCTCGAAATCGATCAGGACAGGCTGGCCGTCGACCGCCGGAAAGGCCGCGTCGCAGCTCCCATAGAGGCAGCCCGAGTCGGAGCAAATAAACTCGGCGGCGAGACCTGCACTCAGCCGCTCGAGGGGCGAAAGGCAGCGCGGGCAGCGCAGTATTGTGGCGATTGTATCCATGTCATTCGGACCGCGGGGTCAACGCCAATGGACCGGACCGTTGGGGCGCCGCACCTACGTCACGAGGCGCCTGTACCGACGGCAGCAGCGCCTGTAGTTCCTCCCAGTAGATTTCGGTCGGATCGCACCACGCATCGAGCATCACGGCCCGGCGGCGCGCCCATTCATCGCGGATGCCGGGCCGCTCGAGCAGCTCGTCGAGGCGAGCGAGGAATGCGGCCTCCTGCGCCGGCTTGAACCCGTACATCAGACCAAAGCGCCGCTCGATCGTTTCGGCGTATTGGTGCTTGCCGATATAGGAGCCAACCGCCAGGGCAGGCACACCCAACAGCGCCGCTTCGACACAGACGGTCAGCCCGTCGCCGAGCACCAGATCCGCTGCGGCAATCACATGGTGCAGGCGCGACGCCGGCGTGGGCAGCCGGAAGCGCTGGAGCTCGCCGACGAGCGGCGCCTCGGAAACGATGAACGCGCGGCCGAGTGGCTCAAGACGCGCCAGCACTCGGCCAAGCAAGTCCCGCGACAAGCCGCGGCCGCCGACGTCGTGATAAGCATCGAAGGCGGCCAGGCGGATCAGGAACAAGCGGTCGTCCACAGCCAGCCCCAGCTCGCCGCGAATGCCAGGATCGGGCGAGAACACATCGGGATGGAGGTAAGCAAGCTCCATCAGGCCCGGATAGGTGCGCTGTTTCTTGCCGTAATCCTCGCCCAGACAGTCAGAGGTGACGATACGGGTGGCGAAGGGAGCGGCGAGGTAGCGGTATTGCGGGTTTCCGGCGGCGCTGTCGTCGTTGATCAGCAAGGTCGGAATACGCAGCAGCCGGCCGACATGGGCAAGGGTGACGGTTTTGCCGACCAGCGCCATCGGACGAACCCGGCGGGCCAGCCTGGCCAGTTTCCAGTCATAGACGACAAGTTCACCCAGCTTGCGAACCAGGCCTTTTTGAGCCCTGGTGAGCACGACCGGATCGAGCCCGTTCTCGCGCATCAGCGGCACCATCACGTCCTTGTCATGGACGGTCCACACAACCTCGATACCGTGATCGAGGCAGCGCTGCCCGAGCTGGTGGATCGCGAGATAGTCCTTGGGATGGTGCGAGTCGAATATCACCCGAGGAGGCCCGGAGCGCAGGTCACCGCCTTGCCGTGATGCGCCGTCGGGCATCGCGCAGCCTATGACTGCCGCCGCCGCAAAGCGGCGATTTCCTCGCGCAACGCGCGCGTGTCGATCGCCGTCTTCCGGGTGGCCGTGGCCGTATCGGCGTGTCGTTGCCCGAGCTCGATTTTCGCGACCCGCTGCAACGCCATTTCGATGAGCTGCCTGTTGAAGCCGATCAAGTCGGCGAGCAGTCCGAACAGCAAGGTGATGAAACCGATGATCAACAGAACGCCGCCAAGCACGAGTGATTGAATGTGCCCGCCGCCGTCGCCCACTGCATAGAAATAGATAAAGCGCAGGATCGGCAGCGCGCCGAGCGCCAGGAACAATCCGCCGATCAGGAAGAATACGCGCAACGGCCGGTACATCGCATAGCTGCGCAGGATCGTCACGCCCGACCGGCGAATGAACTGGGGAATGCTGCTGAACAGCCGCGACTCGCGGGTCTTGCCGTTCGTGCCGATCGGCACGGAAACGACGTGAAGCCGCTTGGCGCCGGCCTGGATCAACATCTCGATCGTGTAGCTGAAGGACGAGACGATATTGATCTGCAGCGCGGCATCGCGGGACATGGCGCGGAAGCCGCTGACGGCGTCGGGGATGGCGATGCGCGACAAGCGCCGTACAACGGCGCTGCCGAAAATCTGCAGGCCTTTCTTGCCAATCGAGAAATGCGGATTGCCGCCAGGGTTGCGGTCGCCGACGACGATGTCGGCTTTCGCCTCCAGGATCGGTTCGATCAGCTTTGGGATGTCGGCGCCGCGATACTGATTGTCGGCGTCCGTATTGACGATAATGTCGGCGCCGCGGCCCAGGCTCGCATCGATGGCGGTCCGGAACGCAAAAGCCAGCCCCTTGTTCTGGGGATGCCGCACCACATGGTCGGCCCCGCATTCGCGCGCAACCTCGGCCGTGCGGTCGCTCGACCCATCGTCCACGACGAGGATCTCGACCGTATCGATGCCCGCGATCTGACGAGGAATATCGCGGATCGTCTCCGGTAAGGTTGCTTCCTCGTTGAAGCACGGTATCTGGACGATCAGCTTCACGAAGTCCTGCCCTTCGAGGCCATTCGGCCGGCTGCCGTCCCTCGGCGGATACGGCCGACAGCGATCGCCGGGCGTTCCCGGCGCCGATGGCGGTACGGTTCCCGGTGGCGGCGCGGTTCCAGGTGGCGGCTCGATTCCCAGTAGCGGGACGATCCTAAGGCGGGTGCGGTTAACGATTGATTTAGCCTGGCGCCGCGATACCCACGGCGGCGGCCGGGAGGCGCAGGATTGACGCGTCCATGTTGACTAAGCCATTGAAATCAATGGCTTCGAGAGGAGGCGAGGGCCCGGGCGGACCGGATCGGCGGGGCCGCCCGGAAACCGTGAAGCTCGTCCTGCCGCTGTTGGTCGGCGCGTTGACGATATGGAATTGAGCGCCGCGACCAATTCTGGCGAGAGCCTCGGCGCAACCCATGGCGCCGCGGCCCAGCAACCCTAGCCGCGCAGGCGTCCCAGATAGAAACGGGCCCGCCGGACTTTATCGACGCAGTTGGGGTAGTGCTCGAACTCGTACTGGATCTTGGCCGCCGTGAGCAGACTGGCAGCTTTCGACCAGTTCGCGGTGCCGCCAAGGCCCCGCACGCGGGCCGACCGGAGCTCGCCATTCGCCGTCGCCAAACCACGCGAGCAACGCTCGGCCATCTCGCCGCCAGGGTTGCCGGTGCAGCCGCCGACCGCCAACGAAACCGTGACCAAACACGCGTAGAGTTTCGTCGCCATTTGCCAGTCCCGCATCGTGTTCATTGATGGTGGCCAACTCTAGCAAACCGGTGGTGGATAATCGACTAATGCGGCTTTACCGGTCGGCGCAACGCGGGTGATTGTGGAAATCCGCCAGAAATAGCTTGTTTCGACAGCTCGGCGACCTCGCCTCCTCGCGAGCGCCCCGGACTGGTCCGCCTTTGGGCCGCGCGGATCGATTGATATTCCGGGCGCCTTCCTATTCGATAAGGGGGGCTCGCCTGCGGCGGGATCGGCGAAGAGCGCCGCCCGCTGCCGGCGGTACCGGCGAGCGTACGAGCCATCGGCAGGAGAAGATCCGTGGAGGCCAAACGAGCCATCGTGACGGGTGGAAGCGGCGCCATTGGCGGCGCGATTTGCCGCGCGCTTGCCCACGAAGGACTGCATGTCATCATCCACGGCAACCGCAATATCGATAAGGCCGAAGCGTTGTCGCAGGCCATCGTCGCGGAGGGCGGATCCGCCGAGACCGCCTGCTTCGACGTGGCCGATGAAGCCGGCGCGGCAAAGGCGCTTGAGGCGGTTCTGGGATCGGGGCCCGTTCAGGTGCTGGTCAACAATGCTGGCATGCACCGTGACGGACCGCTCGCCGGCATGTCGGGCGAGACCTGGCGCAGCGTCGTCGATGTCTCGCTGGGCGGATTTTTCAACGTCACCCGGCCGCTCCTGCTGCCGATGCTGCGGACGCGCTGGGGCCGTATCGTCAATGTCTCCTCGATCGCGGCGGTGATCGGCAATCGCGGCCAGACCAACTACGCCGCCGCCAAGGCCGGCCTGCACGGCGCCACCAAGTCATTGGCGCTGGAATGCGCTAGCCGCGGCGTGACAGTGAATGTGGTTGCGCCGGGGATCATCGACACGCCGGAAACCAACGAGGTGTTTCCAGCAGACAAGGTCAATGCCCTGGTGCCGATGCAGCGCCCCGGCCAGGTGGACGAGGTGGCATCGCTGGTCGCGTTTCTCTGCTCCGAGCGGGCGTCCTATATCACCGGACAGATCATCGCCGTCAGCGGCGGCCTGGCCTGAACGCCAACCAAAGGTCAGCGCTTGGTCGCGCGATATTCGCTGAATACGCCGATTGTGACGGTTCGCCGAACGTCGTCGAACCCGGCCTGCTTGATCGCGGAGAGAATGGTTTCCGGCGGCACGCATTGTTCGTGCGATTCCCAGCAGTACTTGTAAAGCCATCGCGCGGCGCGCCCGCCGCGAACGAGGCGCGCCATCGTCGGCACGACGAACTTCAAATGAAATCTGAGGAGGTGATAGGCAAACCGGTTCGGCGGTTTCGTGATCTCCAGGATCAAGAGCTCGCCGCCGGGTCGAAGCACGCGGGCCATTTCGCCAAACGCGCCCACCAGGTCCGAGACGTGCCGGAGCGCGAAGGACATTGTCAGGAAATCGAACTCGGCGTCCTTGACCGGCAACCGCTCGGCGATCCCGATGATGCCGGCATCGATCCGATTTTGGCTCACTGCCTGATCCAGCATTGCCCAGCTTGGGTCGACCCCGACAACCATCCCGTCCGGACCGACCACGGCCTTGGCGCTGCGTGCCATCATCCCGGTGCCGCAGCCGACATCGAGCACTTTCATGCCCGGGCCAAGCCCACTTCGCGCCAATGTGCTTTGCCGATATCGGGCATCGCTTCGAAGCGACGCCGATGCGTTTATACGGTCATACTGACTGGCCGAAGCGTCGAAAGCGGAGATCAATACCGAGCGACGCTCTTGTTCGCTGCGATAAAACTCGCGCATTACCGGATGCGGCGCGAGCGGCGCCCCGTTTCCAATATCAAGCGAGCTATTCTTGCTCATCGGAACATCGATCATTTTCCAGGCCGGCCAACACGGCAAAGAGTACCAACATTCCATCATGCATAGTAGGCCGCTTGGTCCACCTCGCGAGCATGACGGCAACCAATATCAGCACGGCGGAGGGTTCGTTGAGGCTGGCCGATTGGATTTACCGCTGCCTTGCGACCACCCGCCGCCGGCCGCGGCAATCTTTCTGGCAGCGCCCGCGGGGGTGACCTTGCCATAGGACCGATAGCGCCAGGAGCGGTACCAGAATTGCCCCAAGAAGAACACGGCCAGTATGGCCGGGTTCACGACACTCACGATCCACGACCAGGTGGACAGATCGACCAGTATGGCCAATGTCGCCGCCTCCAGCGCCATGAAGCCGGTTACCGCGGCCCATGCGACCGTCAGCTTGCGCGTGTAGCCGACGAGGGGCTGGGGAAGCTGCCCGTCGTGATAAATGACCGCAAGACGGGTGACCAACGGCACGTTGCCCGGCCACAGGGATACCGCGAAGACGCCCGCGACGGTGAGGTTGATCAGCACAGGCGGCACGAAAATCGCCTTGGCCCAAGCCGGCGAGGCAAAAAACGCCAACCCCACCAGCGGCCCCAGCGCCAGCACACCGGCACCCGCCATCAGAATGGTTCCCTTTGGGCGTCTGCGAATTATCACATAAGCGAGGGCCGCGGCGGCCCCGGCGAACATTACCGCCAGGCACCACGCCGGCTCGCCGGCCAGGGCGAGTGCATGGAACAGCAGAACCACCATGGCCGGAATGACCACCTTCAACACGTCGTGCGCCTCCGCTCCCGTGTTCGGCCTGCAATTTCGCGCGTCCGCCGGCCTTGCAGCGATAGCTTGCCCCTTTGCGCCGCGCAATCAAGATCGTCACATATACAACATCATAAAACGGCACGTAGGCCCGATGGGCCGGCACGGTTGGTTTCGCACCGCGTGGCAGGATGGCCGGGCGTCTCGCCGGCATACCGCGTGGACCGTCAGTGCGATAGGTCAGTGCGATAGCCTTAACCTTTGAGAACGTGACCCGGCGTTCACCCCTGGCGTGCTAGACTGGGCCTCGCTGGCTTGCCGACGAACCTTTCCGCCGGCCACGACCGGATATCATTTCGAGCGACTGTTGAATGCGCGAACCCTTCAGCAATTCCTGCATTGAGCGCCCACGAACAGCAATGCATACGCCCGCCGCCGCAATGCCAATGCGGCCGCGTGTGCCGGCCAGGCACTCGGTATTTGCCGGCGCGGCGCGGGCGGGCGGTATCGGTGCATGGCGGGCCGCCGCGTTTTTTCTGATCCTCGCAGCATCCGCGCCCGCCCATTCCCAATCGGTCGAGACCCGCGCGCAAGCCTTCGTGCGCGACGGCATCGACAAGGTGCTCGCGGTGCTGAAGGACCGGCGGTCCAGCAAACCAAAAAAGCTCGCCGAGCTTCGCGCGATCTTCAAGGGTCATTTCGACCATCAGACGATTGGGCGTTTCGCGGCCGGACGCTACTTCGAGCGCGCAACGCCGGTGGAGCGGCGGCAATATATGACCGCACTGGAAAATTTCGTCGTCAACTCCTACGGACGCCGGATGCTGAAATATTCCAAGCAGATCGACAAGCGGCTGAAGGCAACCGACCTGTTCAAGATCACCGGCACCTCGCCGGTCGGCCGGCGCGACATATTCGTGCACAGCCATATCAACCGCCGCCTGTTGAAGCCGGTGCGGATCAGCTGGCGGCTGCGGCGCAAGAAATCGCGTTTCATGATCGTCGACGTGGCGATCCTCGGATTCAGCCAGATCGTGCTCTACCGCGACGATTTTACCTCCGAGATCCGCCGCCGCGGGCGTGGGCTGCCCGGATTGACGAAGGTGTTGATCGCCAAGACAGGGCGGATCACCCAGAACTAATCTTGGCGGCGTGTTGGAACGACTGGGCCGGTGATCCGGATATGGACCGCGATCATCATGAGCGCGACCAAGATCGAAATCCGAGGCACCGTTTGGACGACACCAAAATATCGGGCGACAAGGAAAATGCCGCTCCAGGCAATGCGCGATCCGGCGTGGCCATCGCGGTCGTCATCCCGGCCCTGAACGAAGCGTCCACGATCGTCGAGGTCGCCGCCGGCGCGCTGGAGGTCTGCGACCACGTCATCGTGGTCGACGACGGGTCGACCGACGGATCGGCGGAACTGATCGCAAGCCTTCCAATCACACTGATCCGCCATCGCCGGAACAAGGGCAAGGCCGCCGCGCTGATCGCCGGGTTCGACGCGGCGCTGGCGGGCGGTGCGCAGGCGGTGGTGACGATCGACGGCGACCTGCAGCACAAAACCAGCGATATCCCCCGCTTTGTCGCGCGGGCGGTGCAATCCCCGCAAACCATGATCGTCGGACAGCGCGTGGCGCGAAACGGTGGTCGGCCCAAGCTGCGGGTCCTGGCCAACAGATGCGCGGACTATTGGATTTCGCGGGCCGGCCGGACCGTCATTACCGACACGCAATGCGGCTTCCGGCTCTATCCGCGCGCGATTATCGAGGGCGTCTCGGCGCGGCACGACCGGCGCCATTGCTTCGTCTTCGAAAGCGAATTCCTGATCAACGCGCTGCGCGCCGGCTACGGGGTGGAGTTCGTCGAGATCGACGCGATTTACGGCGCCAATCCCTATCGGTCGAGCCATTACAAGCCCGTCCTCGATACCGCGCGAATCGCAGGGATGATTGCCGGAAAAATACTTTCCAGCGACGAATAGTTTGCGATACTAACGGAATAGGGGTAGTCACGCAGAATCACATACGGATCTATGCGGCCAATACCGAAAATCGCGCACGAGCGTGGATTCGCGCGGCCCGATTTGGGCGATTGGAGGAAACGATGCTGAGACACGCAATCTATGCCCTCATGTTTGCGGTCCTCTTGTTTGGCACGGCGTGCTCCGAATCTACACAAGCACGCGGGCCGCAAAAAATCGGATATTCGGGCAATGTCCAGTTGGACGCCGTCACCGAGGCAATCCATCGCGCCGGGCGCAAATCACAATGGGTCACCAAGTCGGTAAGCCCAGGCGTGATCGAGGCCCGGCGCGATTGGGGCGGCGGCAAGCACAACATCATGGTCGACGTGCTCTACGACACGAAAACCTATCGCATCGTCCACAAGTCCTCGAAGAACCTGAAGCATTCGGAGCGCCGGGTACACTCGGCGTACAACATTCAGGTCGATGCGCTGCAAAAGGCGATCAAGGACGAAACCTGGAATTTCTAGCCGGCCATCGCCTGCAGGATCGACGACCAATGCGTCGCAACGCTCCGATGGGCGCGTCCGGATGAGCGTTGCCGACGCACGAGAACCTTGGATCAACAATCCCCCCAAGAGGACACGAAAGGTGCGCAGACCATGAGATACAAATCCGTTCTTGTTGCCGGCCTGATGGCATTCGCCGTCACCGCGATGGGCTGTGGCACCGCGCAGCAGCGGGCCAGCTACACTTCGCTGCCGATCGCCGCCAAGTCCAATCCGACGCTTGAGCAGGTAACCGGCGCCATCATGCGCGCCGGACCGGCCAAGAACTGGCAGATGAAGCTGGTTCGCCCGGGCCTGGTCGAGGCCTCCCGATCGTGGGAGGGCGGCAAGCACAGCATCGCCGTGAACGTGACCTACGATGCCGGCCGGTACTCGATCGAATACAAGAGCAGCGTGAATCTGAAGGCCCGGGGCAATTCGATTCACTGGTCGTACAACCGGGAGGTCAACCGCCTGAACGACGAGATCCAGCGCCAGACGGCAAAACTTTAGGCGCGTCATCGTCGCTAAAGGCGGCTGTCGGGGTCCCCAAGCAGCAGGACCATGGCTTGGCCTGAGATCAGCTCGCGCCCGGCGGCCTGCAGGGAGAATTGATAGATCACCCCGTCGTCGCTGCCGGCTAGGCGCGACGCTTCGACGGTGATCTCGTGATCGCCATCCAATGTCCGGACCGACAGGACGACGCTGCGAACATTGGCGATCAGTCCCTGGCGGCCGGGTTGGTTCGTGGTCAGCGCGCCGTGCACGGCCATAGCCTGACCGCCATATTCGACGCCGCAGATCGCCGGCACGCCGTCGGGTCTTCCGAGCGGATTGCCGGGCCTGCGGTGACTGTTGGTCGAACAGACGATCCGCTCCCTGGTCCACGCCTCGACCTTGTCGAGCAGAACCATGTCGCCGGCATGGGGGATAAGCGCCGCGATCTCGGCGCGGTCTAGCACGGCGTCACGGTCCATTCATGAAAGGCGCCTGGCGCGCAGCCCAGTACGACGGCGCGCCGCTCGCCCCGGGAAATCGGCTCCAACATGGCCAGCGACCGCGCCGAGGGGTTCTCCGCTGCGAGCGTGTTCAGCGCGCTGTTCGACACCGTGGCCCACTCAGCGCCGGGCGCCGCCGGAACGCATTGCACCTCGCACACCGCTCCCTCGGCGCCGCGCTGATCGAGGACCATCGCCGCACCGAAGGCGCCGGTCATGGGACGCTTGGCGTTCATGGGTTCGGGCAATGCAGCGTCGTAGGCCACGACCAAAACGGCGCGTCGTTCGCAGACGACCTGCGCGGCCGCGATCAACAGGGCGGCCGCAAAGCTGTAATCCCCGCCGCTGACGCTGTCGCATGGCGCCTGGCTGGAATGCGCGATCGCCCAATAGCCCGCAGCCGTATTGTGAACGGAATTGTGGAACTGGGTCGGGGACAGCACCGGGTCCGGGGATGTGAGCGCATTCAGCAAATTGTGCGTGACCTTGCCCTCGCCGTGGCAGGAGCCGAAGACCGCGGGCAGGTCACCGGCCCGCTGTCCGGCCTGCTCGGCCGCCTGCCTCGCGGCCCCCAGCGCCAGCCTAACCGTCGGGCTGGCGCGCCGGCGTTCGCGCGGACTGAGGATCGGCGGCGCGGCGATTGCCGCGGCGGCGGGCTCGTATGGCCGCTCGCCGCGCAGGACTTGTGCGCAATCGTCCCAGCAGGCAAAGCCCGGGCCAATCACGCCGATGCCGGTGATTGCAAATGCCGTCACGAGGCCGCCCCCAGCACGATGCTGCAATTGCTGCCGCCGAAGCCAAACGCATTTGCGAGAACATGGCGGACGGGACCGGTCTGGGTGCTGGTGAGGATGTGGCTTCGGAAGTCGGGGTCTACCTCGGCGAGGTTGAGGTTCCTGGGCTTGATCGCGTGCCGGATCGCCAGCCCGGCCAGCAAAATGCCGGTGATGCCGGCAGCGCCCAGCGTGTGGCCGGTCCCGCCCTTGGTCGAGCTCGCCGGCACGCCGGGCCCAAGCACCGCAAACACGGCGGCATCCTCCGCCCGGTCATTGAGCGGCGTGCCGGTGCCATGGAGGTTGACGTAGTCGATCTGGTCCGCCGTCAGATGCGAGCGCCGCAAGGCTTCGCGCATGGCGATTTGCGCGCCTGTTCCGTCGGGATTGGGCGCGGACATATGGTAGCCGTCGCTGCTTTCGCCGAAGCCGAGCAGGCGCAGATAGGGCCGATTGGATGGCCCAGGGTTGCCGGGTCGCTCGAGCAGGACGAAGCCCGCGGCCTCACCGATGGAGATGCCGGCGCGCGAGCGATCGTTGGGCCGGCACGGCTGCGCATCCAGCAACTCCAACGCCCCGAAGCCTCGCGCGGTCAGCCGGCACAGCGTGTCGACCCCGCCCACCACGGCAGCATCGCAGAAACCGGCCTCGATCAGCCGCGTCGCATCGATAAAGGCTCGGCTGCTCGACGAACACGCCGTCGAGACGACCGCGGCCGCGCCGGTCAGCTGCAGCGCCAATCGGACGAAATCGGCGAGCGAGAAGTAGTCGTGGGTTTCCTTGAGATGGAAATCCGCCGGCAACGCGCCGGTGACGCCATCGCGCGCTTCGTAGGCGGCCTCGGTCTGGCGAATGCCCGACGTGCTGGTCCCCAAGACGACGGCGATGCGGTGGGCGCCGTACCGCGCGCGCGCCGCCGCGATGTGTTCGGAAAACCCATCGGTTTCCAGCCCCATTTGCGCGAGGCGGTTGTTGCGGCAGTCGTAGTTCGACAGCGCCGCGGGAAATGCCAGATCCTCCAGCCCCTCGACCCGGCCGATATGGGTGCCGACGTCAAGCCACGGCAAGTCGTTGGGACGCAGACCCGATTGTTCCGCGTGCATGGCCGCGGCCACCTCATCGAGGCCCCGCCCCATTGCGCAAACAAGGCTCGCAGCCGAGATATTGAGCGGTTCCATTCGTCCGGTCAGTCCGTTGCCGTCAGAAACAGCCGGGTGACGAATAGCATTAGCGCCGTGCCAAGGGCGACCGTCAGCCCAATGCTGTGCAGCACCGGCAGCGCGGAGAAGGCCAGCACCGTGAACACGCCGACCGTGGTCAGCCCGCAGAGCGTGACCGCGCGGGTTGTGTTTTCCCCATCGCGGCCGCCGCCATGGTGTTGCAGGAACAAGGCGTAGTCGAGACCGATCCCGGCCACCACCAATAACGCCAGCAAATGAAAGACCGAAAGCGCAGCCCCCGCCAGGACCAGGATGGTTCCGGTCGCCGTGACGGTGAATACCACCGGCGCGATCACGCGAAGAACGTCACGCGCGCGCCGCAATCCGATCGCCAGAACCAGAACACCAAGCGCGCCGCCGATCGCCAGCCAGTTAAGGGTCTCGCTCCGATAGCCGGCGACCAGCGCGTCGGCCTCGTGCTTCAGATCCAGCACGCGCGCGCCCACCGATGTGAGTGCTGGCGCGGCCCTCAACGCCGCGACCGGGATCGGGCCGCCGCGAAACACAATCATCGCATACCAGGCGCCGCGGCTCCGAAAGAGCATCGCGTTCAGGCGCTGCGCCACGGCACCCGATAGGGTTTGCAGCGTCGCCGGATCGCCTGCCCTCGCCGCCGCAACGTTGCCAAGGAACCCGGCGAAGGCATCCTTGCGGAATGGCAGGCCCACAAGGGCATCCGCCAGATTTCGCGCAAGCGCGGCGTCGCCGGGCAACATCGACCGGCGGCGGGCCTGGGTGCGCGCGCTGGGCAGATAGTTCGACGGCGCCTCATATGCCACCAATGCGCCCGCACGGCGAAGCGCCTCCAGATGAGCCGACGCGGTCTCGCTTTTCCGCAGCACGGTTTCCGCATCCGGCCCCGCGATCACGATCATGTAGCGCGTATCGGGCACGCTCAGCTCGGCGCGCAATGCGCGGTCGAGGCGCAGCTGTTCGGCGGGCAGCGGGCTCAGCCGGGCAAGATTGTCCTCCCACAGCCGCGCCGGCCCCAATGCCGCCCAGGCAATGCCGCCCAGCAGCAGGGCAATTGATGCGGCGCGCACAAACCCCACCTGTCGTCCTCCGACGAGCCGGCGCCAAGGCAGATCGGGGACGAAGACGCGCGGCTCGGCCGGCATCAAATATGGCAGCAGCCAGCGCGTCGCCGCCGCCGCGACCAGCAAGCCGGCGATGCTCATCACGCCGAGCTGTGCCAGGCCCGGAAAGCTCGACAGCACGAACGGCAGGAAGGCGGCCGAGGTCGTCAGCGCGCTCAACCGCAACACCGGCCAGATGCGCCGCGCGGCCGCGGGCGCGCCGCTTTGCCCGCCTGAATGGCAGGCCAGATGCAGCGGATAGTCGATCGCGATCCCCAGCAGGGTGGCGCCGAATGTCAGGGTGATGCCGTGGATATTGCCGAAGATGAGCTGCACCGCGGCGGCCCCGCCGATGATCCCCGACACCAGCGGAACGCCCAGCGCGACGATCACGAACGCCGACCGCATCACAGCGACCAGAATGAGCAGGACGAGGATGGAGGCAGCCGTGGTCAATAGGATCATGTCCGAGCGGATCTGCTCGCGCGCCGCAACGGCGAACACGCCGGGCCCGCTCAGTTCCAGGCGCAGGCGCACAGCCTTGGAACCCGGGCCTGGCTGCGCTGCCCATCGCCGGAGCTGGGCGAGTGCGTCGGCTTGCGCGTTCAGATCGAAACCCCGCGCCCTGGTGCGCGCCACCAGCAGCGCGCTCTTGGCGTCTTTGGAAAACCAAACGCCGTGACGCTGCGCAATCTGCTGACCTGCGCCGAGTTGCTTGACGATCCGCTGCACGCGGCCGGTCGGATCCGCGAACAGCAGCTCCTTGGTGGCGATGCCCATCGAGGTCGCCAAAACGGCTCTCAGGCTCTCCAGGCCGGCGCGCAGCGATTTGGTTTCAAACTCCGACGCGCCGATCTCCGGATTGAGGACATAGCGAAATCGCAAGAGCCAGGCGAGCGAGGCGCGATCGACAATCGAACGCCCGTTGGCCACGAAGACGAACCGCGCGTCGCCGCGGATCTGCCCGGCCAGCCGGTCGCTGGCACGGGCGAGCGATGCGGCCGGCGCGCCCGACAGACGGATCATAACGATGTTCGAGGCCGGACCGCTGCGCAGCCGATCTAGCACGAACGCCGCATCGGCGTTCTGCGCGCGGGGCATGAAGAAGCCCATATCGGTGCGCAGATCGGCGCGGCCCGCCACCAACACAGAGAGCCCGGCGACACCCGCGATGACACCCGCGAGTAGGACCAGCCGGGCGCGCACGGTCATTTATCGAGCGCTCATTTGTCTAGCGCTCATTTGTCTAGCACTCATTTATCAAGTACCTGGACCACGATCCGGTCGCCATCGGGTTGACGGATCTCAAAGCGGCCCGGGCGTCCTGCTGCCCCTTCAACGGTGATGCGCAGGCCAGCCTGGCGCGCACCGCCGGATCGGGGGGTCAGAACCATCGACCAGGCGGCCCGGGTTCCTTGAACGCGAACCTCGAAATGCCGTTGCAAGGCTTCAAGGTCGCCCAGCAATGTTGCGCGGAGCGCCGTGATGAGGCTGTTGAGCTGCGGGATCTCGCTCAGCCTGAGACTTTGCACGCCGACCCCGCCCTCGCGCTCGATGGTCAGGCTGTCGCCCTCGATCACCATCGTCTCCTTCTGCGGCGTGAGGGCGATCTTCACCAGTCGATCGGGCGCTTGATAAGCCATTGTGCCGGTCACCACGACGGGTTCGGTCATGGTCTTGAGATGACGCTCCTCGCGATACCTGACGCTCCCCGATCGTGTCTTGGCGAGCTCGACCATGAGCGCGCGCAGCGACCATTGCTCCGCCGCCGCAACCGGACCAGCCGAACCGATGAGCGCTATGGCGGCGACGGCGCATATCAACAGCGCGGAAACGGCCCGCATCATCGCTGGCGCCGGCTTAGGCTGCATTCCAAAAATCATAGAAGTTGAACCAGTTGTAGGGGGCATCGCGGCAATAATGCTCGACCCGCGCGGCGTACCGGGTGATCAAATCGCGCAGCTCTTCCTCGTTTCGGGGGTTCACGGGCCCGGTCACGAAGGGCTCGAAGGTGATCTCATATTTCCGGCCGCCCTTGTGAAGCGCGAAGAAAAGAAAGACCGGAACCTGCATCACCCCGATCAGCCGCATTGGCCACACCGGAAACGGGGCCGGCTGGCCAAAAAACTCAACCTCGACAGCGCTTCCATCGGCGAACAAGCGGTCGCCGAGCACGCCGACGAACCCACCCTTGCCGACGAAATCGTTAGCGGCGATCATGGCGGCGGGCGTTCCAAGCGGGATCAGCTGATCGGCAATGCCGGGGTTGAGGCGCTCAAATATTTTGTCGAGCATCTGCGAGTTGTGCTCGTAATAGAGCGCCTTGACGGGGACGCCCTTTTTATTTGCGCCAAGACTGCGCAGCGCCTCGAAACTGCCGAGATGACTACCGAGCAACAAACACCCCTTGTCCTGCATAGACAGCGCATCGAGGTGCTGGTCTCCGGTGACCGTGATGTCCAGACGATCGAACCGATCGGTCAGAAAGAAGACGCGGTCCATGATGGTAGTCGAGAAGGTGTAGTAGTGCCGCAGCACTTCGGTGAAGCTTGGGCGCCGACCGAATACCCGCGCCAGATACTGACGCGAGGCGGCGGACGCCTTCGTTGAGAAGATCACGAAATAGAGCGCGATCGGTCCGAGCAGGATCCGCCCGGCGCCGCGCCCCAAAGTGAGAACATACCAGACCATAAACCGCGTCACTGCGGGGATGCCTCTTTCGGACTGCGCTGCCCATGCCTCGTTCATGGTCGGCGCTCCCCCGCATCGATGGGTCCGCCGCGGTCTGGTCCAAGGCCTGTAGGACGGCCTGGGCGGATCGGCGGGAAGCATGACAAGGTCTGGGCCATTACGCCGTTTCCTCCGGCGCAATGCGAAAAATGCCCGAAATCAACGGAACCTCGCCAATGTGACAGGCAACCTCGATCCGGCCGCCGGCGATCGGACGCAAGCGGATCGAAAACTCAGTTTCGGCCATCAGCGGGCGGTGGAATTTCATCCGTACAACCTCTGCGATCCGCCATTGCGCCCTCGCCTCGGCGGTGCGGATCACCACGTCCAGCAACACCGCGCCGGGCACCACAGGCCGTCCGGGGAAATGCCCCGCCAAAGCCGGGTGATCGCCGGCGATCGCTGCCGTCTCCTCGATCATCATTCTCCCGGCTCCCGCGCCACCTGAACGGGTGTTTGAGCCGCCGATCGAGCCAGGGCGCGCAACTCGGCGTAGCGTACTTTTCCGGTGCCGGTCCGCGGAATGCGCGCAACCCGTATCAGCGGACGCGGCACGAATGTGCTGGCAACCCTGGCGCGCAACTCGCGGCGTATCCGGTCGACGTCGCCATGCTCTATGACCACGCAAGCCGTCAGGCGCTGTTTGGCGGGTGCGTCGTCGTCGCCCGGCGGCAAATAGACGCCGTCGAGCACGCCGTCAATGCTGTTCAGCGCAGCGTCGAGACCGCTCAGCGAAGCGCGCTTGCCCGCGACTTTCACGATGTCGTTGCAGCGCCCCTTGAATTTGACGGTGAGGTCCGAGAGGCGCTGAAAGCTGTCCGCCATTATCACGGGTTCGGTCAGATGCGCCGCATCGACCCGCATCCCGTCCCTGGTTGCCCGAAGGTGCATGCCTCGCGGCAAGGTCCAGGCATCGCCGGCCACGGTGCGGCGGGTTCCGATCAATCCAATCTCGGTGCAGCCATAGACTTCCATCACGGGCGCGCCCAACATGGCTTCGGCCTCGGCCGCGAGGCTTGTCTGCAAGGGTGCGGTCGCCGACAACACCAATGAGACGTCCGGTGTGCTCACACGGCTTTCCACAAGCACGCGCAGATGTACGGGGGTCGTGACCAAAACCCGCGGCGAGGGGATCTGCTCCAGCGCCACCACGACATCGGCGGGATAGAGCGGGATCGTTGTGTTGATCGCGGCCTGGCGACAGAGCGTCAGGAAAACCGCCGTCTCAAAACCATACGCGTGTTGCGAGGGGACCGTGGCCACCATGTTGAACGCGCCCAGCCGGTCGAACCCGAAGGCGTCCGCGTAATGCTCGACCCCCGTCGTCATCCACTTCCAGGTCCGAATTGTGGGAACCGGCTTGCCGGTCGAACCGGAACTGAAAACCGCGGCGACCGGCGCGTCCGGCACCGGGCGCGGAAACTCCGGTCCGGGTCCGCCGGACACCCCGTCGAACGCGACGGTCATCTCGTTGAGACCTCCGGCATCTTGCGGGCGATCGGTCACGAACAGCACGCCTGGATGGCCGGCGGCGAGCTCAGACAGAACGCGCGCATCCGAAGCGTGGGGCAGTAGCGCCGCTTCGCCGCGCATCAATGTCGCAACGAACACCACCAGGAAGTGATACTGGTCCGAACAGCAATTGGCGATTCGGCCCCCGCCAGGCATGTCTTGTGCCAGCCGCGCGGCATCCCTCAGCAGTCCATCGCGCGAGATCGCCCGGCCGTCCCGCCAGGCAATAATCCGGTCGGTGCTATCGAGATGCGGGGGTATGTCTTGATTGGGTGCCATAGTATCGCGGCCGGGGTAGTGCGGCTGGCGTATCGCCGCTGGCGAGCTCCGCTCGGACCAAGTTCCACTGACCGGACCCAATCCTGCTTCGAAACGCGGCGTTCTGCTGCCCGGCCAATACTACTGCCGCCCGCGAACTTTGGCGATCCGATTGATGATGCCGAGGCGCGCCCAGCTATTTGCGCCGGTTGGTCTGAATGAAATGGGTGAGCGAACGAAGCGAGGTAAAGCGCGTCTCGTTGTCGTCATCCTCGGAGCTGATCTTGATCCCATAGCGCTGGTCGATCGCCAGAGCGAGCTCCAGAGCGTCGATCGAATCGAGGCCCGGACCCTCGTCGCCAAACAGCGGGGCATCAATGCCGATCTCGCCGGGTTTGAGCTCCAGCTCGAGGGTCGAAACGATCAGTTCGGCCACTTCGGCCTGCAGATCTTCTGCTGCGGCGTATTCCGGTTTCACGTCCATGGCGCTTTGCTGCTTCGCCCTGTGATCTATGCGGCTGGTGACAATCGGAAACCGAAAGACAACGGCAGCTCCGGATTTCCAGCACCGCCAATACTACCATGGGTTAGTTCATAATCCGTCAACGCCCGCTGCTGCGATTGCGTGCGCGTCATATTGTACGGCTATTCCAGTTTATGCGGCTACTTCAGTCGATTATCAAAGTCGCGTTTCGCGGGAACATCCCCGGCCTTCGACCTGATCAGTCGAGTGCAGTTGTATATTATCTTGTAGAGACCAAGGGAAACCCAAAACCGCGTGGCGCTGTGGACGTCCCCGGCAAGCCGCGACAGGATGGCCGACCGCATGCCCAGAAGGTTGTTCGGCCTCATGAACAGCGCCTTGGTCGCAGGCTCGTTGAAGCGCTCGATGAACCAGCTGTAGTTTCGGATCGCTCGTTTGGTCCGGCGCTCGTGCCGGCGCAGGCTCGCCTTGCCCCTTTGCGGATCGCGGAGATAAGCGTCGATCGCGCCGGCCGCCGACGCCGCGCCGTCCATCGCCAGGAATACACCGCTGGAAAAGACCGGATCGATGAAGGCATACGCATCGCCGACCAGCATGAACCGTTCGCCCCACATGCGCCGGCAAATATAGGAAAAATTTCCGGTGGCGGTCGCGGGCAAGACCATCTCGGCGTGACGCATCCGCGCCGCCACGGCGGGGCTGAGCGCAATCGATTGGCGCAACTGTTCTTCGGGGGTCTGTTCCTGGTTCTGGAAATAGCTCGGCGCGGCGACGACGCCGACACTGGTGATGTCGTCGCGCAGGGGGATCGTCCAAATCCAGCCGCGCTCGAACCAGTGGATGCCGATATTTCCCGCGCCCGCTCCTTCGCTGCGGCGGACTCCCGTGAAATGCGAGAACAGCGCCGCGCTCTTGTGCGTGGGGTGGCGTTCCTTCAGCGACAAGGCACGTCCCAAAAGCGTGTCGCGGCCCGACGCATCCACCACAAACCTCGCGGTCCAGCGCGCGGCCGTATCGTTCGGCCCGGCCGTGTCGACGATCACCGCGTCGGGGTGGTCGAGGTCCAGCTGCGTGACCCTCGTTTCCTCCACGACATGAACACCGTGTTTCGCGGCGTTTCTGAGCAGCAGCTCGTCGAGGTCCGATCGCTTGACCTGAAAAGCCGATGGCGGCGTCGGCGCGCGCGCGTCGCGGAAGGCGAACGAAATGCCGCTCTCGTCGCTTGGAACCGAAAAATCGATGCCGTTCTTGACGACGCCGATCTTTCGCACCTCGTCCAGGACGGACAATCGCTCGAATATCGGCAAGTTCCACGGCAACAGGGATTCGCCGATATGAAAGCGCGGATGTTTGTCCTTCTCGACGAGCGCGACATTCCATCCCTGGTCACTGAGCAGCGTCGACGCGGTTGACCCGGCCGGACCACCGCCGACGACCACCACATCATACGGCTCTGCTGATTCTTGTGTCGTCATGATCCAGTCGCCTAAATATCAGCAACCTCGGCCGGTCGCCAATAGACGGTTACGTCATCGGGCGGCACCGCCGCGAGCAAGGTCTTGGTATAGGGATGCTGCGGCTGCGAGAAGACCGTCTCGGTCGCGCCCGCCTCGACGACATCGCCCTTGTGCATGACCAAAACGCGGCTGCACAGATAGCGTACCACGGCCAGATCGTGGCTGATGAAGAGCAGCGCGATGTCGCTCGCCTCACGCAGGCGGAGCAGCAGATTGAGGATCTGGGCCTGGACCGAAACATCAAGGCCGGAGACGATTTCGTCGGCGACCAGCACCTTGGGCGCCGTGGAAAGCGCGCGGGCGATGTTGACGCGCTGGCGTTGGCCGCCGGAGAGCTGCGATGGATAGCGCTCCAGCATGTCGGCTGGCAATCCGGCGTGACCGAGCAATTCCCTGGCGCGTTCCAGGCGGTCCGGCCAACGCATCGGCTGCCGGCCCGATTCGAGCGGCTGGGTGACCAGCCGGCCAACCCGGCGGCGCGGGTTGAGCGCCGATTGCGGGTCTTGAAAGATCATCTGGATCGCCCCCACCCGCAAGCTGGCATGACGCGAGAACGGGCCGGTCACATCGGTGCCGTCGATTTCGATGCGCCCGGTTGTGGGCGTTTCGAGCCCCATCAACAGACGGGCCACGGTCGATTTGCCGCTGCCGCTCTCCCCGACGATGCCGACGAACTCGCCCGGGCGCAGCTCGAAACTGACATCGCGGACGGCATCAACCACCCCGCGGCGGCCGCCGAGCAGCGCCCGGCGCCCGCGATAGGTCTTGCTGAGGGCCTCCACCCGCAAAAGCGGGAGGTCCGTCCCATCGGGCGTCTGGCCGCCGAGGGCGTGCGCCAGTCCCTCGCGGGCCGCCAGGTCAGCGCCGAGACAACCACCGGCGGCGCGCACCCAGCGGCCGGGCTCGGCCTCGCGGAGCGCCGTTTTATGTCCGGCACAGGCCGGATCGGCGACCGGGCAGCGCGGCGCAAAGCGGCACCCCGAAAGGCCGGCATAGGCCGACAGGCCGGGCATGTGCTCGGGCAGCGACAGCAGCTTGCGCGGCGCACCGGTGAGGTTTGGATTGGCGAGCTCCAGGCTTGCCGTATAGGGGTGGCGCGGTGCCGCGAACACCGCCCGGGCGGGCCCACGCTCAACGATCTCCCCGGCATACATGACGATGATCTCGTCGCAGATCTGGGCGGCGAGGCGCAGATCGTGGGTGATGAACATCAGCGCCGTCGCATGCCGCGCCCGCATCTCGCCGATCACGCCCATGATGTGCGCCTGGGTGACGACGTCGAGCGCGGTGGTCGGCTCATCGGCGATGATCAGCTTGGGCTCGCCGGCAAAGGCCATGGCGATCAGCACCCGCTGGCACATGCCGCCGGAGAGCTGATGGGGGTAGCGGCGCAAAAGCTCCGCCGGATCGGGCAGATGCACATCATCGAGATGGCCGATCGCCCGCCCCCGGCGTTCGGCGCCGCCGCTAACGCCGAGCCGCCGCAGATGCTCGTCGAACAGCGTGCCGATCGAGCGAACCGGGTTCAGCGAGGTCAGCGGATGCTGGGGGATGAAGGTGATGTCCTTGCCGAGGAGCGCCTGGCGGCGGCGCCGTGGCAGGCTGGCCAGATCCTCGCCGCCGAAGCGCAACGATCCAGCCGAGACGGCAAAGCCATGCGGCAACATACCCGCGACGAGCCGGCCGATCATCGACTTGCCGGCGCCCGATTCGCCGACCACGCCCAGCAGCTTGCCGGCCTCCAGGTCGAAGGAAATATCGCGCAGCACCTCGGCCCTGCCTTCGCCGAGCTCCGCGGTTACCGTGAGGTTTTCCGCTACCAGCATGATCAGGCCGCGACCGTCTCGCGTTGCAGCAGCTTGGGGTCGAGGGTGCGACGCAAACCATCGCCCAGAAGATTGAAACCGATCACCGTGACGACGATGGCGAGGATCGGCAGCACCAGGCCCCAGACCGTCTGATACATATATTTGCGCGCGTCGGCGATCATCACGCCCCAGGCCGGGATGTTCGCCTCGACGCTCATGCCGACGAAGCTGAGGATGGCCTCGACGATCAGCGCGATCGCCATTTCCAGGCTGACCAGCGTGATGATCAACGGCGCCACTGCCGGTAACACTTCACGAACGAGCGTGCGCAAATGGCTGAACCCGGCCAGCCGGGCGGCGTCGATATAATCATGCCGGCGCACCACCAGGACCTCGCTGCGCACCACCCGGCAGAAGCGCGTCCAGTCGACCAGGACGATGGCGAGGATCACATTGGACAGCCCGACCCCGAATCCGACGATGAGGATCAGCGAGAGCACCACCGGCGGGAACGACATCCAGAGATCGACCGCGCGCGAGATCAGCCAATCGACCACGCCGCCGAAATAGCCCGCCAAAAGCGCCAGCGTCGTGCCGAGCAGCATCGCGCCGAGGGCGGCCACGATGGCCACGACCATGGCCACGCGGGCCCCGTAAATCAGTCGCGACAGCGTGTCCTGGCCGAGATTGTCGGTGCCGAGCAGGAAGTCGGGATTGCCGCCCTCCATCCAGGCCGGCGGCGCCAGCGTGTTGAGCAAGTCCTGGGCGTTGGGATCGTACGGCGCGATGAGCGGCGCGAAAACCGCACAAAGCAAAACCAAAAGCACGATGCCGCCGCCCACCAGCACCCGCGCCGAGCGCAGCGGAAGCGGCCAATGCTTGCGCGCAAACCGGCCCGTCATTGCGATGCCCGCAGCTTGGGATTGAGCAGGATATAGGCGATATCGACGGCGAGGTTGATGCTCATCACCGCGAGCGCGTAGACGAGCGCGGCGCCCTGGATGATCGGCAGATCGGTGTTGCGCACCGCCTCGACCATCATGTTGCCGAGGCCGGGATAGGAATAGATCACCTCGACCAGTAGCGTGCCGCCGAAGAGAAAGCCGAACTGCACCCCCATCAGAGTGAGCGTCGGCAGGAAGGCGTTCTTGAAGGCGTGGCGGGTGATGACGCGCCGCTCGGGCACGCCGCGCAGCCGCGCCATGACGATGTAGTCCTCGTGGATGACCTCAAGCAGGCTGGAGCGCAATACCCGCATGATCAGCGGCGCGGTGCCGAGCGCCAGTGCGACGGCCGGAAGGATCATGTGCTCTAGCGCGCTTGCCAGCGTGCCGAATTTTCCGGCCAGGATGCAGTCCAGCAGCAGGAAGCCGGTGATCGCCGGCGCGCTTTGGCCGGGACCCATCCGCCCCGCGAACGGCAGCAGGTTGAGGGCCACACCGAAAATCAGGATGAGGAAGAGCGCCCATAGGAACTCCGGCACCGACATGATGAGGATGCTGGACAGATCGGCCGGCGCTTCGCCCGGGCCGCCCCGCAGGCGAAACATCACAAGCCCGCCGATCAGCCCGATCGCCGTGGCCAGGATCGCCGCCAGGGCCGCCAACTCGATGGTGGCGGGCAGCGACTGGCCGATCAGCTTCAACACCGGCTGGCCGAACGCGATCGAGCGGCCGAAGTCGCCCTGGACCACCTGGCCGAGCCAGATCGCATATTGCTGGGCGATCGGCAGATGCAGCCCCATTTCGCGCCGTACCGCCTCGACTTCTTCGGCGGTCGCATTGGGCGGCACCGCCATGGAAACCGGATCGGCGGGGATCAGCCGCAGCACGACGAAGACCAGAACCGAGACCACCAGCATCAGCGGGACCGCCACGAGAATGCGGCGCAACACGACGCCGAGAATCTCACCGCCCATCAGGGTCCCCGCTTCGGCGCCGCTGAGGCCGCCAGGTCCTTCAGCGATCGACGGCCGGGCCCCGGATCAGGGAGCCCGGCCGCGCCATCGCTAAGAGCCAAAAGCCTGGCCGTTGGTCTGGCCGTCGCGGTCTACTTCCACGACCAGGTATGCGGCAGCACCCAGCCATTGGCGTATTTGACCACGTTCAAATTGCTCTTATAGGCCATGGTGGTGACCGCCTGCAGCAGGGGGATCGTGGCACCCTCGTTGGTCGCATCGACGCCGACCTTTCGGTATCCCGCAATCCGGGCTTTGTAGTCGACGACCCCGAAGAGCTTCATCACCCGCCCGCCGATGGCCATGCCCTTCCAGGCCGAGAAGGGCAGCTTGGGATGCATGAGGTAGCCGGTGAACATTTCCGGATCGCCGACCGCGTTGTCCCAGCTGTAGAGCGTGGCCTCGGGCAGTTTGTTGCCGCGGTTGAGCTCGAAATACTTGGGCTGCTCGATGACCTGGATGGTCGCGTTGATGCCGACCTTCTTCCACATCGAGGCGACGGCACGCGCGATCTCGTAGTCGCCGGGAAAGACGCCGTTGAACGTAGCGAGGCCGATCTTGACCGGCTTCTTCGCGCTGAAGCCCGACTTGGCGAGCAGCGCTCTGGCCTTCTCGGGCGAGTAGGCGAATTTGAAACTGGCGACATGACCCGGCGTGCCAGGCGTTGCGACCAGCGACAAAGGGACTGCCCGGCCGCCAAAGAGTGCGCGTGAAATCGCCACCTTGTTTATGGCGTGGTGGGCGGCGAGGCGCACGTTCTTGTCGAGGAACGCCTTGTCGTTCCTGATCTGCAGCATGATCACCCGCGAGATCGGCAGGATGTCGCTCGACAGGCCGGCGCGCTTGCCAAGCCGGATGGATTCGCGAACCGGAACGTCCGGTGCAAAATCGACCCGGCCCGACTGGATCGCCGCGACCCGCGCGGAAGGGTCCTTGATGATCAGCACGGTGACTTTCTTGATCTTGGGTTTCGGGCCCCAATACTTGTCGAACGCCTCGAGCACGATGCGCGAGTTGCGCTGATACTCCACGAGCTTGTAAGGCCCGCTGCCGAGCGGCTTGTTGGAGAACGCCTCCACGCCGACCTTTTCGACATAGTGCTTGGGCACGACGAAGTTGGCGAGGAAGGCGAGCCACGGGATCGCCGTCGGCATCGGCTTCTTCAGCTTGATGATCGCCTTGGTGGGGCCGGGTGTTTCCACATCGATGACATTGCGCCAGACGCGCACGAGGTCGATCTTGTGGCCGGCCTTGCCGCGCTCGAAAAAGGTGTAGCGAATATCGGCCGAGGTCATCTTCTTGCCGTCGTGCCAATAGACATCGTCGCGCAGCTCGAGCTCGACGGACATGCCGTCGGCGGAGAGCTTCCAGGCTTTCACCACCGCCGGCTGGATCTTCTGGTCGGGGCCTTGCGTCAAGGGCTGGTCGAAGATCATCTTGTAGATCGACTGCAGGCCCGGATTGGTCCGCCGGTTGGGGTCCCAGGTTTGCGGGTCGACCTGCCAGGCGATGACCACGCGGTCCGATTGGGCCTTGGCGATCGTGGCGGGCAAGGCGAGGGCGACCGCAATGGCCGCCACCGCCGCCGCACCCCGGGCGTGTCTCATGAACATTGTCATCGTGCACTCCTCCATTTGCTCGTCATTATCCCGGCGCATCGCTTGCACCGAGCGTCCTAGCGTGTTTTCCAGTCGGCCGCAGCCTCGAACGCGTCGGAGGCCCGGTAGATCGTCATCTCGTCGTAGTGTTTTCCGGTCAGCATCATGCCGACGGGCAAACCATCCAGCATGCCGCAAGGCACGCTCATCGACGGGTGGCCGGTGCAATCGATCGGCGCGGTATTGGGGATCGGCGCGAAGCCCGGCGTCATATCTTCGGCGCGCGTGCGGATCTCCGGCGGCAGCTTGACCGCATGGATCGGCGAAGTCGGCATCAGCAGAAGATCGACCTGCGCCAGCGCGGCATCGTAGGCGTCCTTCAGCTTGCGGCTCAAATTCTGCGCCTTGGCGTAGTAGCGGCCGTGGTGGACGCTGCGCATATGCTCCGCGCAGAGCATGCCGAGCTTGAAGATCTCGGAGAACATGTTCGACTTGCCCTGCCAGCCGGCCACCGCCTCGATGTGGCTGGGGGTGTAGAGCCCCTTCCAATTGTGGCCTTGGCCGTTCCCTTTGAGAATCTGCTCGTAGGCGCCTTCGACACCGATCGGCACCCAGATCGCCAGCCCGTCGCGGTGCATCGGCACCGAGATCTCGCTGACCTCCGCGCCAAGGTCGGCAAAGACCGTGGCAGCGTCGCGCACGCATTTGTCGACACGCGGATCGCTGACCTCATGGCCGAAGCCCTCGCTGAGGATGCCGATCTTCATCCCCTTGACGCCGGCGCCGAGCGCCTGGCTATAGCGCGCGGTCTTGGGTGCGTATTGGCGCGGGTCGAGCCCGTCGGCGCCGGCCAGCACCTCAAGGAAGAGCGCGTTGTCGGCGGTCGTCCGCGTCATCGGGCCCAGATGGTCGAGGGTCATCTCGATCGACAGCGCGCCGGTATAGGGAACCAGCCCCCAGGTCGGCTTCATGCCGTAGAGCCCGCAGAAGGCGGCCGGCTCGCGCACCGAGCCGCCCTGGTCGCTGCCGATGCCCAGATCGACCTCGCCGGAAGCGACGAGCGCAGCGCAGCCCGAAGACGAGCCGCCGGGCGTGTATTCGTGATTATAGGGGTTGAGCGTGGTCGCGACGGCGTTGGTATGGCTGGAGCCGGAATAGCAGAAATACTCGCAATGCGCCTTGCCCTTGATCGTGCCGCCGGCATCGAGGATCCGCGTGACGACGGTGGCATCGATCTCCGGCACGTAGCCTTCCAGCGCCGAGGCGCCGTTCATCATCGGCACGCCGGCAACCGAGATATTGTCCTTGATGGCGACGGTCTTGCCCTTGAGCTTGCCGCGCTTGGCGCCTTCTATCGTGGTCTTGACGTACCAGGCGCTGAGCGGATCCTCCTCGCGGCTCGGGCGGTAGCCGGGCGTGCGCGGATACGCCACCTCCGGCAGGTGGTGCGGCATGCGCTCCAGCGCGCGGTAGTAGGTCTCCACCGTGTCGCCGACCATCTGGGTGAACTCCTCGACATCCGGCTCGTCGAGCGACAGGCCCAGCGTGTTCGCCGCCTGCCGAATTTGCGCGCGCGTTGGCCGCTTGGCGGACATCCGTGCCTCCCCCGATCCCTTTGTTTCGATAGATTGTCTATGGCGTATTGAGGCGGGTCAAGCGACCGCGGCGGGCGGAACTGTGTGCGCAGACAACGCGCACGGATAACATACGGGTCATAAGCGAGCGGCGGATAACACAAATGCACACCATGACGGCGATCTGCTACGAGCGTTTCGGCGGCCCCGAAGTGCTCGAACTGCGCGAGGCGGCAAAACCCTCGCCGCTGCCGGGCCAAGTCCTCGTGGCGGTCAAGGCGGCGAGCGTCATTCCGGCCGACTGGAAGTTGCGCGCCGGGCATTTGCAGCATCTCTTCGTTGTCACCTTTCCCAAGATACCGGGGCGCGACGGGGCCGGGGTCGTCGAAGCGGTCGGAGATGGCGTCGAGGGGGTCGCGGTCGGCGACGAGGTTGCCTTCGTGACCCAGCACACCGAGCAGGGCAGCCATGCGCAATACGCAGTGGCCAACGCCGCCAGCGTTGTGGCGAAACCCGCCGGGCTCTCGTTCATCGAGGCCGCCGCGCTGATGCATGCCGGGGTCTGCGCCTGGATCGCCCTGGAGGAAACCGCCGGGCTCACCGCCGGCCAAGGTACCGGCAATCGCGTGCTGATCCACGGCGGGGCGGGCGCCATCGGCGGCATGGCGGTCCAGCTTGCGCACCATCGCGGCGCCTTCGTTGCGGCGACCTGCAGCGCGCGCAACGCCGATTTCGTGCGTGCGCTGGGCGCCGATGAGGCGATCGCCTATGACGAGGTTGATTTCGCCGCGGCGCTGGAGCCGGTGGATATCGTGCTCGATCTGATCGGCGGCGCGGTCCACCGCCGCTCCTATCCCGTGCTGAAGCGCGGCGGCACGCTCGTCTACCTGATCGCCGAGCCGATCGAAGACCGCTCCGCCGAATTCGGGGTGCGCACCGTGCTTGCGCCGATCCATGACGACCGGGCTGCGCTGGAGGCGGTCGTGCGCCTCGCCGGGGAGGGCGCCTGGCGGCCGCTCGTCAGCGCGGTCATGCCGCTCGCCGAGGGAGCCGAGGCCCAGCGCCTTCTGGAGAGCGGCGCCAACAGTCGCGGCCGCATCGTGCTTACTGTGTCCTGAACACGTCCTGAGCATGTCCTGGGCGGCCGGCAATTCGTCGCGGGTTGCGCCTGCCGGCCGCAGGCCCCCAATATACACCTCGCTTCAAACGAGATTGGCACAAGGCGGAGACCCATGAGGCCATGAGACCATGAGCCCATGAGCAAGGACGGCGGATACCGCGTGGGGATCGATATCGGCGGAACGTTCACGGACATTGTCCTGAGCGCTCCCGGCGGCGCGCGCCATGCCTACAAGACCTTATCGACACCCGACGATTACGGCCGCGGCATCGTCGCCGGCATCAAGGGCGCGCTCGATGCCGCCGCGATCGAGCCGGGCGCCATCGACCGCGTGATCCATGCAACGACTGTCGCCACCAACACGATCCTGGAGCACAAGGGCGCGAAGACGGCGCTGATCACCACCGAAGGCTTCCGGGACGTGCTGGAAATGCGCCGCCTGCGCATCCCGGAGATGTACGCGCTCAACTATCCCAAGCCCGCGCCGCTGGTGCCCCGCCGGCTGCGCTTGGAGGTGCGCGAACGGCTCGGGCCCGATGGCTCCGTCCGGCTGCCGCTCGACGAGACGAGCGTTGCGCGCGCGATCGAGCGGATCGCCGAGGCCGGGGTCGAGGCGGTCGCGGTCTGCCTGATCCATTCCTACGCCAATCCGACCCATGAGGTGCGTATCGCAGAAATGCTGCGCGACGCGCTCGGCGAGGGCGTCTTCGTCACCTGCTCCAGCGACATATTGCCGGTGATCCGCGAATACGAGCGGACCTCGACCACGGTCATCAACGCCTATCTGGGACCGGCCCTCAGCGCCTACTTCGCCTCGCTTGCCAGGCATCTCGCGGCGTTGAAAATCGAGGCGCCGATCCAGGTGATGAAATCGGATGGCGGGCTGATGAGCGTCGCGGCGGCGGCACGCAAACCCGCCTATATCGTCGAATCGGGCCCGGCGGCAGGGGTGATCGGCGCGGCGCGTCTCGAACGCGGCCAAAACGATCTCATCAGCCTCGACATGGGCGGGACCACAGCCAAGGCCTCGATCATCGAGGGCGGCATGGTCGCGCGCACGGGCGACTTCGAGGTGGGCTCGGGTATCAATCTCTCCAGCAAGCTAGTCATGGGCGGCGGCTATGCGCTCAAGCTGCCGGTGATCGACCTTTCGGAGATCGGCGCCGGCGGCGGCAGCCTGGTCTCGATCGATGCCGGCGGGCTGATGCGCGTTGGCCCGGAGAGCGCGGGCGCCGATCCGGGGCCGGTGGCCTATGGACGCGGCGGCACCCAGCCGACATTTACCGATGCGCTGGTGGCGCTCGGCTATCTCAACCCGGCGCATCTGGTCGGCGGCGAGTTGGCGCTCGACGCCGAGGCGGCGTGCGCAGCCATGAACGAAGCGGTTGCGCGGCCGCTCGGAATGGACCTGCTCGACGCCGCCTACGGCGTCTTCGAGGTCGCCTGCAGCACCATGGTCCGGGCGGTCAAGGCCGTCTCGACCTATCGCGGACGCGATCCGCGCGACTTCGCGCTCTTCGCCTTCGGCGGCAACGGCCCGGTGGTCGGCGCCGCGATCGCCTCGCTGCTGGAAATGCGGCGCGTGTTGGTGCCGCTCCATCCGGGCGTGTTCAGCGCCGCCGGGCTGCTCGCCTCCGATATCGAGCATGAAATCGCGCGCGCCTTCTTCCGCCGCCTCGACGGGCTCGCCGCCGGTGACCTCGAGGCGGCCTTCGCCGAGCTGGAGCGCGAGCTTGCGGCGGTGATGGCGAGCGAAGGCCACGGCGCCGGCGGCTTCCTGGCCGAGCGCCACGCCGATCTGCGCTATGCCGGCCAGGCGCACGAGCTAACAGTGCGGCTTGATCACGGCATCTCCGGCGATCTCGGCGCGATGGCGCGCGCCTTCGGCGACGAGCATGAGCGCACCTATGGTCATCAGGCCGAAGCGGAGGAAGTCGAATGCGTGGCGATCCGAGCGGTCGGGCGCGTGCCGGCCGAATTGCCGAACGGTCTCAAACCGGAGCTGGCCAAAGCGCCGGCCGCCAGCGCGCGGCGCGCCTTCTTCGGACCGGAAGCCGGCCATATCGAAACGCCGGTACTGGGACGCGGCGATCTTGAAGGCGTCGTCATGGAAGGCCCGGCCATCATCGAGGAATACGATGCGACCTGCGTGGTGCCGCCGGGCTGGACGGTGCGGCTGAGCGAGGGAGGCGCGCTGTGTCTGGAGGCGAAGTAGTGGCCGGTCTCGGCAACAGCGATCCGATCACCATGGAGGTGGTGCGCAACGCGCTCTCGACCATCGCCGACGAGATGGCGCTGGTCATCATGCGCACGGCGTATTCGTCAATCGTGCGTGATTCGATGGATTACTCGACGGGTCTGTGCGACCGCGAGGGACGCATCGTCGCGCACGGGCTCACCATGGCGCTGCATCTGGGCTCGTTCCCCGACGCCATGGCCGTCCTGATGCGCGACTATCGTGGCCGCATCGACGAGGGCGATGTATTCGTGTTCAACGATCCTTACGAGGCCGGCGGCATGCACCTGCCGGACGTCTACATCATCAAGCCGATCTTCCATGCCGGCGCGCTCGAGGGCTTTGCGGCAACCCTGGTGCATCAGATCGATATGGGCGGCATCGCGCCCGGCTCGACTGCCGTCTACGCGCGCGAGATCTTCCAGGAGGGCCTGCGCCTGCCGATCGTCAAGATGTACGAGCGCGGCGAGCCCAACGAGACCTTCTTCAAGATCATGGGGCTCAACACGCGCATGCCCGACAAGCTGGCCGGCGACATGCGCGCCCAGATCGCCGCCTGCAAGACGGCCGAAAGCGCCTTCGAGAAGCTGGTCGGCAAATACGGGCCCGAGACCTTCCGGCGCCTGCTCGACGATCTGCACGACCATGCCGAGCGCGTCATGCGCGCCGAGATCGCCGCCCTGCCCGATGGAAAATGGTCGTTCACCGACTATCTCGACGGGCTCGGCGAGGATCCAGAACCGCTGCCGCTCGCGGTCTCGATCGCGATCGACGGCGAGCGCATGACGGTCGACTGGGCCGGCTCGGCGCCGCAGGTGCCGGGGGCGATCAATTGCCCCTCGCCCTTCGTCAAATCGGCGGTGCATCTGATCGTGAAATGCATTTCAGGTCGCGACATTCCCAACTTCGAGGGTTATCTGCGGCCGCTTGAGATCTTGCTGCCCGAGGGCACGATCGTGAATCCGCTACCGCCGGCGGCCTGCGCCGCGCGGGCGATTGTCGGCTGGCGTGCGATCGACGCGCTGCTCGGCGTCTTCGCCCAGATCGTGCCCGACCGGGTGCCGGCGGCGGGCGAAGGCGGCGTCACCTTCCCGGCGATCAGCGGCTTCCATGAGGGCAAACGCTTCGTCTGTTCGGAAACCCTGGCCGGCGCCTGGGGCGGCATGGCGGGGCGCGACGGCGAGTTCGGCATCCCCAATCCCGGCGGCAACCTCACCAACCAACCGATCGAGATGATCGAAGCGCAGTTCCCGATCCTGATCGAACGCTACGGCATGGTGGAGAATTCGGGCGGGCCCGGAGAGTTCCGCGGCGCGCCCGCCTTTATCCGCCAATACCGCATGCTCGCGGAGGAAACGCAGATCGTCATGCGCTCCGACCGCCGCAAGATCCTGCCTTACGGGCTGGCGGGCGGCTGCCCGGGCACGCCCTCGTGGAACATCGTCAATCCCGGTCCCGGCCAGCGCATCGAGCCGGTGATGCCGATGGAGCCGATCGTGCTCGGCCCCAACGACGTGTTCTGCCATATCAGCGCCGGCGGCGCGGGCTATGGCGATCCGATAAGGCGCGATCCGGCGCGGGTGCTGACCGATGTCATCGAGGAGCGCTTCACGGCCGATTATGCCCGCGCGGTCTATGGCGTCGTTATTGACGTGGGAACACTCCAAGTCGATGCGGCGGCGAGCGACGCTCTGCGGGCGGAGATGATCGAAGCGCGGGCAAACGGTGCGGATCCGCGCCCGGCCTATCTGCGCCTGTTCCACGCTCCGATCGGGGTCACGGAATTCGCGCTGGAGGGCGAGCGGACGCTGCGATTGACATGAGCCGGCAGGCGCTGAACCAGATCAAGCGAACCAGGCCCGGGATTGCGGCACAGCCTTGGCTGAAATGGAAAACCCGCCTGTTCAACGAAAACGGCGACAATGACGGGTGAAGAACCGCCAGGCCAAACGGCAGTGCCGCACGCCGATGCGGCGCGCCTGCGCATCGGCCTGTCGGTGCTGCTGTTTTCCACGGTGGCTTTCGGTCTCAACAACATCCTGGCGCGCCTCAGTTACGATCACGGCAGCAATGTCGTGACGCTGCTGACGATCCGCACGATCATCGCTCTCCTCGCCATCGGCGCCTATCTGTCCTGGCTGAAGCTGTGGCGGCGGTTCGCCCGCACCGACATGCCGGCATTCGCGGCGGCGTCCCTGGCGTTCTCGTTCGGCACGCTGATGCTTCTTGAATCCTTCCGCTTTCTGCCGGTCAGCCTGGCGATCCTGCTGTTCTATCTGTTTCCGATCCTGGTCGCCTTGATCTATCTGGCGACCGGGGAGGAGCGCTTGACGCCGATCGGCTGGGTGGGCGTGATCGCGGCCTTCTGCGGATTGGCGCTGGCGCTCGAAATCTTCCACGGCTTCGAGCTCAACCTGGTGGGCGTCGCCCTCAGCATGACGTCCGCCCTGTGCATGGCACTGAGCATCGTGTCGACCCACCGGCTGATGCGGCGGTTTCCCGGCATCCTGGTTACTTTCTGGCTGCTGGCCGTGTCCGAGGTCATCTACGCCGTCGGCATGTTCGCGGTCGTCGGCATCGCCTGGCCCGATGCGGGCACCGGCGTACTCGTTTTCGGCGGCGCGGTGATCGCCGGGCCGCTCGCGCTGGTTTCGTTCTTTGTCGGCCTGTCGATGGTGGGCGGCACGAAGACCGGGCTGGTGATGAACTTTGAGCCGGTGACGACGATCCTGTTCGCGGCGGCCATCCTGGGCGAAGCCCTCGGCTGGCTGCAATATAGCGGCGCCGCGATCGTCGTCGCATCGATCGTCCTGGTCAATCTCGCCGAGCGCCGGCGGTCCGGCGGACCGACGGCCCAGTGGCTCTAACCAATTCCGGGTCCCGGCCGGCCAGGGATACGAACTCGTCCGACCGCCCCTGCCGGCGGCTCGGATAGGAAAAGCGTCGCAACTCTAATCCGCTCTGCGAGCGGTATCGAGCCGTCGACGGTCCTGTCACCCGAACTTTGCCGGCAGGGCGACCGACCTAGAGCTTCAACCAGATCGCATCGTCGGAATGGTGGAAAATACCGGGCTCCGGTGTCGGCAGCTTTCCGGCGCCGACATCGGCGATGATCCGGCGCCGGATATCTTCCAGCTCAGCAAGTCCGTCATGATAGGAGACCAACGCCATCTGCCCAACCGGTCCGCCAAACCGTGCGTTGATCGCAACCTCAACGCCATAGGTCGACGTGATAGCTTCGGCGCGCTGTTTCATGAACGCCGCCGCTTGTCCAAGACGCCCAGGCAATGGGGTCCCAACGCGAGTAAAGACTACGGACATCGTACCCTCCCATTTCAAATTATTATTTGGTTCTGCGGAGAGGCTCTCCGCCGTTACATTCTCGCGCGCACCGGCTTCGCTTGTCCTTGATGTGGGTCAAGTAACTGCCGTCGGGCCAGAATCGGACATCATTTGCTAGAAAGCTTAAGTTTGCGGCTTGCGTCACCGGGGTCTCGAGCGCCGAGCCTCCCTAAAATGGACACGGGCTGGGAGTCCGGTAACAATGGTGCGACCGGACTTGAACACTCGCTGGGGACAGGACACACCAATGGCCAAGCTCCGCCATCTCGCGCTGCAGGTGCCCGATCTTGAAAGCGCCGCGCGCTTTTACGAGCAGGTCTTCGAGCTCACGCGCGTGCGCGAGGCCGAAAGCCCGATCGGCAACGCAGTCATGCTATCGGACGGGGTGGTGAACCTGACATTGCTGCATTTCCCGACCGGCGAGGGCGGCCAGATCAACGGGCCGGACTGGGCCGGGCTGCATCATATGGGCTTCGTGGTTGACGACGCGCAAGCGACGGCGCGGCGCATCGATGAGGCGGGCGGCGCCTTCTTCATGCAGCTGCCGGAGGGCTACCCAGGCGTCGATGCGGAGACTAAATACAAGGACAACCACGGCATCGTGTTCGACATCGCCGAGCACGACTGGACCCAGGCGGACGAGACAAAAGCGACATGAGCGAAAAGATCGTCGAGGAGTTCATTATTCCCGCCACCGAGGGCAGAGCGGTCGTGGTCAAGCGCGGCCAGACGCTGCGCATCCACCAGACGCAAGGCGGCCAGGTCGGCGACTGCACCTTCTATAATGCCAACGATTACAAGGAAATCTTCCATGCCGGCCAGAGCTGGGCGCTCAATGTGATGGCCGGAACCGGGACCTCCAAGGCGTTCAAGCATTTCTATTCCAAGCCGCCGCGCGAGAACGTCATGCTGACCGTCACCGCCGATACCTACCCCAATCATTGGGGCAATATGGGCGGGCGCTGTTCAAACAAGATCTACCAGGTCCGCGACGACATCGCCGGCGGGCATCGCTCGTGCCAGCAGAACCTGACCGAAGCGATAGAACCCTACGGTCTGACCGGGGACGACGTCTTCGACATCTTCAACGTGTTCATGAATGTCGACCTGCATCCCGACGGCGGCTTCACCATCCATCCAACCGAGGCGGGCCCCGATGACTATATCGACCTGCGCGCCGAGATGGACGTGCTGGCGGCGATTTCGGCCTGCCCGGCCGATACCTCGCCGACCAATGGCGGCACCTGCAAGCCGCTCGGCATCAAAGTGTTCGGGGCGTAGGCGATGCAGGTGGTCGATAAAGAGCCGGCGTCCGGGACCTCGCTCGAGCGCTACCCGGTCGCCGAGACGATCTGCCCGGTGCTCAAGAACGAGCCGGTCAACGACGGCTACTATCATCTCGTGCTAGATGCGGCGCACGGCGCGGCGATGGCCAAGGCCGGGCAGTTCTTTCATCTGCTGTGCCCGGCGACCGGCGATTTTACCCCGTTCCTGCGCCGCCCGATGAGCATCTATCGCATCGATCGCGCGCAGGGACGCCTTGAGTTCCTCTACAAAATGGTCGGCGCCGGCACCAAGGCGCTGGCAACCCTAAAGCCGGGCGACGGCCTGGATATCTTTGGCCCGCTGGGCCAGGGCTTCAAACTGGACGAGGGCTGGAAGCACGTGCTGATGGTCGCCCGCGGGGTTGGCCTTGCCACGCTTGCGCCGTTGGCCGAGATGGCCGCCGAGCGCGGGGTCCGGGTCACCGCGATCCTGAGCGCACGATCGCCCGAATACATGATGTCGGAGGATTATCTGCGCTCGGTCGGCGCCGAGGTTGTCACCGTCACCGACGCCGACGGCACCAGCAGCGTCGAGGATGTCGAACGCATCGTGCGCACGATTGTCGAGACCGAGGGCGTCGACCTCTTTGCGACCTGCGGGTCGAACCGGCTGCTCACGATGCTGCAGCGGTTGGCGCGCGAATATGGGATTCCGGGACAGGTCGCGCTCGAGCAGCTGATGGGCTGCGGCATCGGCATGTGCTTTGTCTGCGTCCTGCCGTTCCGCACACCCGACGGGCTCGAATACAAACGCGTCTGCAAGGACGGCCCCGTTTTCCCGATCGAGGAGGCGCTCTCTTGGTAGATATGTCGGTGCAGATCGGGCGGACCAAGCTCGCCAATCCGGTGATGCCGGGTTCGGGCACGTTCGGCGAGGGTCTTGACGCGGTGATGGACCTCAACCGTCTGGGCGCCATCGTTGCCAAGACGATCACGCCGGAGCCCCGCGAGGGCAGCCCCTTGCCCCGTGTCGTCGAATATAAGGACGCGTTTTTGGGGGCGATCGGGATCCCGAACAAGGGCCCGGACTATTTCGTGCGCGAGATCGCCTCCTTCTACCGACAGTTCTCACCGCCCTTCGTGGCCAGTATATCCGCCCCGACGGCCGAAGCCTTCGGCAAGATCGCCGCCGATGTCAGCAAGCCTGGCATCGACGTGATCGAGGCCAATATCTCCTGCCCGAATCTGGAGAGGGATGGCAAGGCCTTCGCGATGGATCCCGATGCGACCGAGAAAGCGATCCGGAGCATCATGGCGAACACCGATCTGCCGGTCTGGGCCAAGCTCTCGCCCAATGCCGGCGACGCGCCGGCGGTTGCCCAGGCAGCCGAGGCGGGCGGCGCCGACGCGCTGACCGTCGCCAACGCCATGGTCGGCATGGCGATCGACGCCGAGACCATGCGGCCAAGGCTCGGCAACATCACGGGCGGCATGACCGGTCCCGCGACCAAGCCGGTGATCCTGTTCATGGCCTATCAGGTCTCGCGCTCGGTCTCGATCCCGATCATTGGCTGCGGCGGCATCTCCACGGCCGAGGACGCGATCGAATACATGCTCGCCGGCGCCAGCGCGATCCAGGCCGGCACGATCAACTTTATCCATCCCGCCGCCATGCTCGGCATCATCGACGGCATCGAGGCCTATTGCCGGCGCAAGGGCATCGCGCGTGTGAGCGAGCTGACCGGCGCCCTCGACGATCACGAGGGCATGAAACTCGAACAGCTCGCTTCGACTGCGTAATCCAATGACCGATCGCCATTTAAGAGCTGCGGTCGATGTCGGCGGCACCTTCACCGATGTCGCGCTGAGCGACATTCGGACCGGACGCCTGATTTCCGCCAAAGTCCTGACCACGCCGGGCAACCGCGCCAACGGCGTGCTCGGCGGCATCGATGTTGCGCTGGACGTCGCCGGCGCGGAGCCGGGGGAGGTCGCCGAAATCGTGCACGGCTCGACCACCGGCACCAACGCGCTGATCGAACGCACCGGCGCAACGGTCGGATTGCTGACCACCGAAGGTTTCCGCGACGTGCTTGAGATCGGACGTTGCATGCGACCGATGGAGGGGCTTTACGACGTCTCCATCGACCGGCCGCTGCCGCTGGTGCCGCGTTATCTGAGGCTTGAGGCGCGCGAGCGCATGGACGCGCACGGCCGGGTCATCCAGCCGCTCGAAGAGGCCAGCGTCGCCGCCGCCGCCGAGATATTCGTCCGGGAGAAGGTCGAGGCAATCGCGATCTGCTTCCTTTTCGCCTTTCGCAGTCCGGCGCATGAGGAGCGCGCAGCGGAGATCCTGGCAGCCGCGCTGCCGGGCGTGCCGATCACGCTTTCGCATCGGATCAGCCCCGAATACCGGGAGTACGAACGCACCTCGACGGCCGTGATGAACGCCTACCTCACGCCGATCATGAACACTTATCTCGACGATCTGGAACCGCGCCTGCAGGACCGGTTGGGGCCGGCGCGGCTTTCGATCATCCAGGCCAATGGTGGCTCGACCTCGGTCGGGATCGCGCGTGCCAAGGCGCTGACCACGGTCAATTCGGGGCCGGCGGGCGGCGTGGTCGCCGCCGCTTTCTATGGCCGGCGGCACGGCCGGACGCGCATCGTCTCGGTGGATATGGGCGGCACCTCCTTCGATATCGGACTGGTCGAGGATGGCGCCTCGAAGGTCACGACCGATGGCGCGTTCCAGGATCTGCCGGTCAAGATTCCGATCATCGATCTGCACATCATCGGCGCCGGCGGGGGCTCGATCGCCTGGCAGGATCCGGGCGGCGCGCTCAATGTCGGCCCGCGCTCGGCCGGCTCCGATCCGGGGCCAGCCTGCTATGGGCGCGGCGGCACCGCGCCGACGGTAACCGATGCGAACCTCGCGCTCGGCCGGCTCAATCCCGAATATTTCAACGGCGGGCGTATCCGGCTCGACGCGGCAGCCGCCACGGCTGCCGTAGGCGAACTCGCGAAGGCGCTGGGCATGGGGCTGGAGGACGCCGCGCTCGGCATCGTCAAAGTGGTCAATGCCAACATGGTCAAGGGTATCGCATCCGTGACCATCCAGCGCGGCATCGATGTGCGCGACTTTTCGCTGCTCTCGTTCGGTGGGGCGGGCGGCCTGCATGCCGTCGATCTGGCGACCGAGCTTGGCATGGTCGAGGCGGTGATCCCGCCCTTGCCCGGTATCTTTTCCGCGATTGGGCTATTGGTCACCGAGACGCGGCACGACTATGTGACGGCGCTCGGAAACGTCAGTTCCGGCACGGCGGATATCGCCGAACTGGAAGCACATTACGCACGCATGGAAGCCGAAGGCGCAGCTGATCTGGCGGCGCAGGGTTTTGCTCGGACTGACATTGAGTTGCGCCGGGCAGCAGACCTCAAGATCGCTGGCCAGACCTACGAGCTTTCGCTGCCCCTGCCCGATCAGGGCACGCTGACGGCCAAGGGTCTTGCCGCGTTGATCGAGGCGTTTAGTGCGCTTTATCGCGAACGCTACGCGTTTTTCTTCGAGGGCGAGCCGATCGAGCTCGTCAATCTGCGGGTCACCGCGTTCGGCCGCAACGCCGCCGTCGATTTGCCCGAAGATGCTTCTCCGGGCGGCGATCCTGCGGGAGCGATCAAGGACCGGCGTCCGGTCTATTTCGAGGGCGAGGGCTGGGTTGAGTGCCCGATCTACGATCGCGAGCGGCTCGCCGGCGGCATGGTGGTCGTGGGGCCGGCGGTGATCGAGGAGGAGACCTCCGCGACGCTGGTGCCGCCCGATCGATCGGCGCGGGTCACGGCCGATCACGGCCTGATCATTGCGCTCGACAACGAAGCTGCCGACGGGGAGAGCCGCAGATGACCGACATGATCACGATGCAGGTGATCCGCTATGGGCTGGAGCAGATCGCCGACGAGATGGGCTACACGCTGGTCCGCACCGGCCGCTCGACCATCATCACCGAGATCAAGGACATCTCCTGCGTCATCACCGACGCGAAGGGCCAGACCGTCGCCCAGGCGCACCACACGCCAAGCCTGCTTGCCGGCTTCGAGATAACCATGCGCGAGCTGGTCGCAACCTTCGGCGAAGGCGACCTTTCGCCGGGCGATGTTATCATTATGAACGACCCCTATAAGGGCGGTCAGCACATCATGGACCTCTACGCCATCGCGCCGGCCTTTCACGAGGGCAAGCTGATCGGCTTCGTTGGCAATATCGCGCACCATTCCGACTTGGGCGGGGTCGCCGCCGGCGGCGTCGCGGGCGGTATTCGCGAGATCTATCTGGAAGGCCTGCGCCTGCCGATGGTCAAGCTCTACAAGGCCGGCATCGAGGACCGCGAGATCGTCGCCATCATCGCCAACCAGATCCGCCTGCCCGAAAAGACGCTGGGCGATATCCGCGCCCAGGTTGCCTCGCTGATGGTCGGCACCGACCGGCTCGACCGGCTGTTCACCCGCTATGGCGCGGCGGTCGTCCACCAGGCTTGCGAGGATTTGCTCGATTATTCCGAGCGCCGCATGCGCAAAGGGCTGGAGGCGCTGCCGGATGGGAGCTATGAGGCAGAAGATTTCATCGACGATGACGGCATCGTCGACAAGCCGATCCGGGTCTCGGTCAAGCTCACCATCGCGGGCGACCGGGTGATCGTCGATCTGTCGGACAGCGACCCGCAGGCCCAAGGCAACACCAACTCAACCATCGCCAACACCCATGCGGCGGCCTATTACGTGCTGATCGCGGTGGTCGACCCGCACATGCCGCCCAATTCGGGCTGCTACCGGCCCATCGAGGTGATCGCCACGCCGGGCACCGTGGTCAATCCGCTGCTCCCGGGGGCAGTCGCCGCGCGGACCAACTGCTCGACAAAGATCGTCGAGGCGATGTTGTTCGCGCTGGCGCCATTGGCGCCGGAACGCGTGACCGCCGGCTCCCACGGCCAGATCACGACCTGCGGTTTCGGCGGGCGCGATCCGGAAACGGGCGAGCCTTTCATCTATACCGACATTCAAGGCGGCGGCAACGGCGGCCGCGCGCACCGCGACGGCGCCGACGGCCAGGACGGCCATTTGGCGCGCTTCATGAACACGCCCGTCGAGGCGGTCGAGCAGCGCTTCCCGGTGCGCATCGAGCGCTATGCCTTCATTCCCGACAGCGGCGGCGCGGGAAAATTTCGCGGCAGCCTGGCGCTTCAGCGCGACATCCGTTTGCTCGCCGACAATGTCAGCTTCGCGCGCTACAGCGACCGCCATAAATTTCCGCCAAAGGGCCTGTTCGGCGGCGGCGAAGGGGCGCCCGGCGCGATCGTGCGCAACCCCGGCTCGAACCGCGAGGAGCGCATGGCCTCCAAAGGTCTCGACACGCTCGATGACGGCGACCTGGTCAGCATCAGCCTGCCAGGCGCCGGCGGCTACGGCGATCCGGGCGAGCGCGACCCCGAGGCCATCGCCGCCGATCTGCGCGACGGCAAGATCTCGCCCGAGGCCGCCAGGCGCGACTACGGAGTGCTGGTCGACGCGGCGAAGAGCGAACCGGCTAAGGATCAGCGGCAGCGGCGCTGAGCGGCCGACGATGAAGATCGTCGACATCCGCGAGGCGACGGTCCCGATCGGATCGCCCATCCGCAACGCCGACATCGCCTTCGATACGATGACCGCCAGCGCGCTCGCGGTGATGACCGACATCCGCCGCGGCGGCGCGCCGGTCGTGGGGCTCGCCTTCGATTCGATCGGGCGCTACGGCCACGGCGCGCTGCTGCGCGAGCGTTTTATTCCGCGCCTGCTCGCCGCCGCGCCGGACGATTATCTCGATGACGAGACCGGCACCATCGATCCCTTCAAGGTCTGGGCAATCGTCATGCGCAACGAGAAGCCCGGCGGGCATGGCGAGCGGGCCGGCGCGGTCGGGCTGATCGACGCGGCGGTCTGGGACCTTGTGGCCAAACTCGAGGAGCGGCCGCTATGGGCCGTGCTCGCCGACCGCTTTGGTTCGGGCGCCGGCGGCGGCCCGCCGCGCGTATCGGTCTATGCCGCCGGAGGCCACTACCGGGCGGGCGGCGATCTCGATGGACTGGCGGTGGAAATCGCCGGCTACCGCGAACGCGGCTACCGACGGGTCAAAATCAAGATCGGCGGCGCGCCGCTCGACGAGGATCGGCGCCGGATCGAGGCCGCGCTTACGATAGTTGGGTCGGGCGACGAGCTCGCTGTTGACGGCAATGGCAGCTTCGACCGCGATACAGCCTTTGCCTATGCCGATGCGCTGGACCCCTTGGGCCTGGCCTGGCTGGAAGAGCCGGTCGACCCGCTCGACTTCACGCTCCACGCCGAGCTTGCCGCGCACACGGCCACGCCGATCGGCACCGGCGAGAACCTGTTTTCGGCCGCCGATACCCGCAACCTGATGCGCCATGGCGGCCTGCGCCCCGACCGCGATTTCATCCAGCTCGACATCTCGCTCTCTTACGGGCTGGTGGAATATCTGCGCGTGCTGGAGACCGGCGCGCAGCTGGGTTGGGCGCGCGACCGCTTCCTGCCCCATGTCGGCCACTTGCTGGCGTTGTCGGCGGCGGCCGGGCTCGGCCTCGCCGGATGCGAGGCGGCACCCGATCCGGCGCTGCCCTTCGGCGGCTTTCCCGATGACGTGCAGGTCGAGGACGGTCGTGTCCGGCCGTCGGCGCGGCCGGGCGTAGGCATCGAAGGCAAGGCCAACCTTTACGCTCTGTTCCGCGACCGGCTTGCCCTTGAGGCGTGAGGATACGCCAGAGCGCAATCCAACAAGCTGGAAGCAGAGGCTTTTTCCCCCTCCCCCTTGTGGGAGAGAGCTAGGGAAGGGGTGCGGCCAACGAGGGCGCCCCGCCCGGGGTGTCGGAGGCGGACGCCAATATACGGCCATACACCACCTACCGGCGGCGCACCCCCCACCCCGACCCTCCCCCACAAGGGGGGAGGGGGAATATGCATAAACCTAAGCGGAAGATGCGCTAAAGCGGGATCGAGATCACCGTGTCGTGGACGGCATCGCAGTCGATCAGGTCAACGCGCTTCAAGACGATGCGGAAACTATCGCCCGCCGGGCGCAGCCGGTGCTCGCAGCGGGCGGCGCGAACCGCGCGGTCGCCGGCCCGGTACTCGTGAACGGTGAGCGCTGAGGCGACGTGGCAAAGTCCGTTGGCGTCCGAGAGATCGATCATCTCGACATTAGTAACGCTGTGCACCGTGCGCGGGCGCGGCTCGAGCGCGAAGGCGCGCGGATGGCCGAGGCGGCGCACGCGCATTGCCAACAGCGCCTTGTCCTCGCGCAGGATCGAGACGGTGGTCACGGGATCGCTCTGGCCGGGCTCGCTCGGTATCCAGTAAACCCCGTCCTCGGCGAATAGACCGCGCCAGTCTTCGAACGCGCCCGCATCGAGCAGCCGCGCCTCGCGATAAAGGAAGGCGTCGACCGCCCTCAAAAGCGCGGCAGCGTCGGTCACGGGTTGGATCCCACGGTCATATGCGCCAGCCAGGCGGTGAACTGGGCGCGCATCGGAAGCTCGCTAGCGCCGCTGGAGGCCCAGCCGCCCTCGGCACGCGCGGCGTCGCTGTCGAGGCCGCGCGACAGATTGACCCAGTCGCCGCCATGCGGGTCCGCCAGCCCGGCGCTGCAGCGGTCGAAGATCTCGACGTCGTCGGCGAAGATCATCGAGGCCGGCGAGTTGAGCGTGCTGAGGAAATGCACCGCGCGCTCGAACATGGCGTCGGGCGCGCCTTTAAGGCGGAAGCATTGGGCGTGGACGACCGACCGGTCGGGGGCGATCGGATGGACGACGCGTATTTGCTGGTACTGGGCGTTCAGGCTGATATTGGGAAAGATCAGGTTGTTGAAGGTGTCGACGCCAAGGATCTCGGCCATGCGCGCCTCGCCACGCGCTGCGACCAGGCACTCACGATAGGCCGTGCTGACCGGATCGCCCGCGCCGGGCGAGAGCAAACCGTCGGCATAGAAGCCGCCCATGAAGGCATGCCCGCTGTCGAAGCCGACAAGCCCCAGATTGTCCCATTCGCGGCGCGTGAAGCCGTTCGACTGAAGCTGCAGCTTGGTCTGGTTGCCGTCGGGCGCATCGTCGCGCAATGCGGCCTGGCGGCCGGCTTCGACCGAGGATTCGTGGACGATGCCCGGATGGATGGTGTCGTTGGCGTTCTCCTGGTGGAACTTCCAGTTGCCGCGATAGGCAACGCGGAAGCCGCCGCCGGCGATCTCGACCTCGCCGTCGGGCGCTCGGTCGATCAGATTGTCGATCGCCGCGCGCAGGGGCCCCAGATGCTCGTCCAGCGGCGGGCCGTCGGGCGCCAGACTGGCGAAAATAAAGCCGCGATAGCCGGAGACACGCGGCGCCCGCACGAGGTGGTTTGCCGCATCGTCGACGTCGAACGCTTTTCCATAGCTCGATGGGTGGGGCACGGCTTCGAGCGTGCCGTCGAGGCGGAAGCTCCAGGCGTGATAAGGGCAGACGAAGCGCTCGGCGGTGCCGCGCTCGATCGCACAGAGCCGCGCGCCGCGATGCGCGCAGCGATTGGCAAGCACATGAACCGCTCCGTCGCTCGCGCGCGTGACGATCACCTCTTCGGCGGCGAGCCGGCTGCGCAGAAACGCACCCGGCTCACGCAGCTGGCTCTCATGCGCGACATAAAGCCAGGTGCGGGCGAAGATGCGCTCGATCTCCAGTGCGAAGATGTCGGGGTCGGCATAGACGCGGCGATGGACGCCGCCGCGCCGCACCAGGCTCCGAAGCTCGCCTACTCGTATCGCCGCCATGCTCCACCTCCGCAGGCAACCGCCGGAAATCGCCGGCCGGCCAGAGTATCCAAATCATTTACGTTAGTGTCAAAAACTGACATTGCCCGGTTTCGGGCGAGCCGATAGAGTGGCTGGAACACCGGGCAAATAGGCGTTTTGCAGACAAAACAATCAAATCATTCGGGTAAGCCATTCGGGGGCCAAAGGTTCGCGTCCACGAATTGAAGGTTCACAGAGAAAGGGAGGCAACAGTGAAATCACGAAATTTGGCCCTCGCCGCCGCGGCGGTCGCGGTGATCACCGGGGGCGGCACCGCCGCAACCGTGGCCGCCGAGGTGAAACTGAAAGCGGCGAGCTTCCTGCCGGGCCGGGCGTCCTTCGGGGCACCGTTCTTTCGCTGGGTGAAGGAAGTCAACAAGCAGTGCGCCGGCAAGGTCAACATCACAGTGGTCGGCCCTTCGGCGATCAAGGCCTTCGAGCAGCCGAATGCGCTGAAGCAGGGCGTCATCGACATGCTCTCCGGCCCGCCGGCCTACTACAAGGGCATCGCCATCGCCGCGGAGACCACGGTGCTGGCCCATGTCGATCCGGTCGAGCAACGCAAGAACGGCGCCTGGGCATATCTCAACCGGGTTCATAACGAGAAGATGAACGCCCAGTACCTGACCTATGTCGGCTTCGGTGTGAGCTTCTACGTCTATACCCGCAAGGCCGGCAAGGGCGGCCGTTTCGACGGTTTCCGGATGCGCACGGCGCCGATTTACGACACTTTCTTTCGGGGGCTCGGCGCAACTACGACCAAGATGCCGCCGCCGGCCGTCTACACGGCGCTCGAACGCGGCGCTGTCGACGGCTATGGCTGGCCGCTCTGGGGCGTGACCGACTTCGGCTGGCACAAATACACCAAGTTCCGCTACGGTCCGGGCTTCTTCAATGTCGCGGTGAACATCATCGTCAATCTCGACAAGTGGAAGGCGATGTCGGCCGACCAGCGGAGCTGCCTGACCAACATGGCCATGTGGCTCGAAAAGGAATTTCCCAAATGGCGCGCGGCGGAGAACGCCAAAGCCACGGCGGCGCAGAACAAGGCCGGTATCAAGTATATCGACCTTGGCGCGGCGCACGCGAAGAAGGCCGAGGAGCTCTATTGGGCCGAGCTGACCAAGGCCAATCCCAAAGACGTCAGCGCGCTGCGGAATTTGCTCACCAAATAGCGGCGGGCTGAATTTCGCCGGATGGATCGAGGGGGCGTTGTCGGTGCCGGCATCGCCCCTTCGTCTTTCCAGGTGAGTGCGGCGGCGGGGGTGAGGCATGCTTGATCGCGTCATCGATTTTCTGGCGGTGGTCGCAGGGGTCATCCTGTGCGGGCTGATCGCCTTGATATGCGCCGACGTCACCGCCAGAAACTTCAAGCTGTTCGCGATCCCCTGGTCGCTCGAAAGCGCGCAAATCGCGCTCTACTGCATGACCTTCCTGGCCGCCCCGTGGGTTCTGAAGAACGGCGGCCATATCGCCGTCGACCTGCTGGTCCAGAACCTGTCCGGTCCCAAGGCACAGCGGGTCGGGCGCCTCACAAGCATGATCGGCGCGCTCGTCTGCGGCGTGTTGACCTATTACGCGGCGCGCGTATTCCTGGTCTTTGCGATTGACGGCCAGACCGTCCAAGGCGCGATGATCTACCCCCGCTGGCTGGTCTACATCCCGGCGCCGCCGACCTTCTTCTTGATGTTCCTGATCTTCGCGCGCTGGACAATCGATCCCGCGAGGATGACCGAGGCCCGGTTGGACAAGTCCGAAGGGCTTTAGCGCATGGAGTGGTACTACGCGCTCGTTATCCTGATCGGCGTGCTGATCGCTTTCATGCTGACCGGCATGCCGGTGGTGATCGCCTTCTTCGTCACCAACATCATCGGCGCTTTCCTTTTCATGCGCGGCGAGATCGGGCTTTACCAACTCATCCGAAACGCCGTCGACAGCGTGCAGACCTTCAGCCTGCTGCCGATCCCGCTGTTCATCATGATGGGCGAGGTGATGTTTCATACCGGCATCGCCCAGCGCGCGATCGACGCGGTCGACAAGCTGATCGCCCGGGTGCCCGGCCGCCTGGCGCTGGTCGCGATTACCGGCGGCACCATCTTTTCCACCCTGTCCGGCTCGACCATCGCCAACACGGCAATGCTGTCCAGCACGCTGTTGCCGGAAATGTACAAGCGCGGCTACAAGCCGGTGATCTCGATCGGGCCGATCGTCGCCGTTGGCGGCCTGGCGATGCTGATCCCCCCCTCTGCGCTCGCGGTTCTGCTGGGCAGCCTGGCGCAGATCTCGATCGGCGACCTGCTCATCGCCTCGATCGTTCCGGCGCTGATCCTTGCGGTGATGTTCGTCGGCTACGTGGTCATTCGCTGCGCGCGAAATCCGGAGATTGCACCGCCCTACGACCTGCCGGAGATGACCGCCCGGGAACGCTACCTGCCGTTCGTGATCTACGTGCTGCCGCTGATGCTGATTTTCGTCGTGGTGGTCGGCAGCATCGTCGGCGGCATCGCCACGCCGACCGAATCGGCGGCCCTCGGTGCGGTCGCCACCCTGCTCGCCGCGCTGGCCTACCGCAGGCTCAACTGGAAAAACTTTCTGGTCTCGGTAAAGCTGACCGTGCGCTTTACGGTGATGACGCTCTTCATCATTTGCGGGTCGATCACGTTTTCGCAGATCCTTGCTTTCTCGGGCGCCTCCTCGGGACTGTCGGGGTTCATCCTCGGCTTCGATCTGGCGCCGATGCTGGTGCTGATCGGCATGCTGCTGGTGCTGATGTTTCTCGGCTGCTTCATGGACCAGGTCAGCATGATGATGATCACGATCCCGCTCTATATGCCGGTGGTCGAGCATCTCGGTTTCAACCCGGTCTGGTTCGGCGTGCTGATGCTGATGATCCTGGAGATCAGCCTGGCGACCCCGCCTTTCGGCTTGCTGCTCTTCGTCGCCAAGGGCGCCGCCCCGCCGCAAACCACGATGCGCGAGATCATCGTCTCGGTAACCCCGTTCATCGCCATGGCGCTGTTGGTCGTGGTGCTGTTGCTCGCCTTCCCGTGGCTGACCACCTTCCTGCCGGCGCTGATGGCGGGAGGCGGCGGATGACGGCGGCTACCACACGGCGCATCGCGCTCACCGTGAACGGCGAGGCCGTCGAGGCCGAGGTGCCGGCGCGCCGCCATCTGGTCGATTTCCTGCGCCTCGATCTGGGGCTGACCGGCGCGCATCTGGGCTGCGAGCACGGGGTCTGCGGCGCCTGCACGGTGCGGGTCGACAGCGTCCCGGTGCGTGGCTGTCTGATGCTCGCGGTGCAGGCCGACGGCACCGAGGTCGAGACCATCGAGGGTTTGAGCGCCAGCGGCGAGATCGCCGATCTGCAGGCAGCTTTCATCGCGCGCAATGCGCTGCAATGCGGGTTCTGTACGCCGGGCATGCTGACCACCGCGGCCGAGCTCTTGAAGTCACCGCGCGCCCTGTCGCGCCAACAGGTGCGCGAGCATATCGCCGGAAACTACTGCCGCTGCACCGGCTATCACGCCATCGTCGATGCAATTATTGAGACGATCGAGGCGCGCCGCGCGGCGGCTGGGAAAGATGGCTGAGATGGCAGGCGCGAAGGCCGGTGCACGCCCGCAATACAAAGGGCGCAGCCTGCCCCGCGCGGCCGCCGCAAGGCTGGTTGCCGGCCGTGGGCGCTACACCGACGACATCGCCCCGGCGCGCCTGGTCCACGCAACGTTCGTGCGCAGCCCCCACGCCCATGCGGCGATCGGTGCCATCGATACAGCAACGGCGCGCGCGGCGCCGGGCGTGGTTGGCGTCTTCACGGCCGCCGAGTTGGCGTCCGTGTGCCAGCCCTTCGAGACCAAATGGGCCAACCTGCCGCAGCACCGATCGCCGCCGCAAAGCCCGCTCGCGGGCGATCGCGCCCGCTGGCAAGGCGAGCCGGTGGTCGCGGTCGTCGCACGGACCCGGGCCGAGGCGGAGGACGCTGGCGAGCTGGTCGAGATTGACTACGACCCCCTGCCCGCCGTCAGCGATCCCGACGCCGCGCTGGGGCCAGGCACGTCATTGGTTCACACAGGGCTAGGCGACAACCTCGCCTTCGAGATGACGATCGGCCGCGACGGCATCGACAAGACCTTTGCGGACGCAGCAACAGTTGTCGAAGCGCCGTTCCAGTTCGGGCGCATCACCGCGGTTTCGCTGGAGCCGCGCAGCATCATTGCCGACTTCAATCCAGCCGAAGGCAGCCTCACCATCCATCAGGCCCACCAGGCGCCGCATTTGATGCAGGAGCTCTACGCGCGCCATCTGGATTTGCCAGCGCACAAAGTGCGGGTGATCGCCCCGGATGTCGGCGGCGCTTTCGGCATAAAGCTGCACGCCTATCCCGACGACTTCGCGGTGGCGGCGATCGCCAGGCTGCTCGGCCGCCCGGTCAAGCATATCTGCGACCGGCTCGACGCCTTCCAGTCGGACGCCCATGCGCGCGAGGTTCGGCTCGATGCGCGGCTTGCCGTGGACGGCGACGGGCGGCTGATCGCCATGGACGCCGATATTCGCGTGGCGGCCGGCGCCTATTCGATCTATCCCCGCTCGAGCCTGGGCGAAGGGCTTCAGGCGCTGACGTTGAACGGCGGGCCGTACCGGTTGCCGGCACTGGGCGGACGCCTGCGCGTTGCCTATCAGAACAAGGTGCCGACCGGCGTCTACCGCGCCGTCGGCCAGCCGATCGCCTGCGCCGCGACCGAGGTGCTGCTCGACGAGGCAGCGCATAGGCTCGGCATCGATCCGGTCGAGATCCGCCGGCGCAACTATCTGGGCGCGGCCGACCTGCCGATGACGACGCCGGGTGGGCTTCGGGTTGAGGCATTGTCGCTCGAGGGCTGCCTCGACAAGCTGTTGGCGCTGATGGACTACGAAACGTTGCGCGCCGAGCAGGCATCGTGCCGTGAGCGCGGGGTGCATCGCGGCATCGGTCTTGCCACCTTCCTGGAGCAGACCGCCGTCGGCCCCGGCCTCTACGGGCCCTCCGGGCTGCCCGTCGGCTCGCAAGACGGCTGCACCATCAAGTTGGAGCCGTCCGGCGCGCTTCGCTGCGAGGTCGGCGCGACCGATCAGGGTCAGGGCACGATGGCCGGGATCACGCAGGTCGTGGCCGATGCGTTTGGCCTCGATCCCGACAATGTTTCCGTTGCTTCAGGGGACAGCGCCGGTCCCTATGGCGGCGGCGCCTGGGCCTCACGCGGCCTTGCGATCAGCGGCGAGGCGGCGCATCTGGCCGCCTGCGATCTGCGCGGGCAAGTGCTCGCCATCGCCGGCGCGGTGCTTCAGGCCAAGCCCGAGGCGCTCGATCTGCGCGACGGTGTCATCGTCGATGCGGGCGACGGACGCGCGCGCATGACCCTCGTCGAGCTCTGCGAGATCGCCTTCTACCGTTCGCACGAGCTGCCGCCCGACATCAAACCTGAGCTTGTGGCGACGCGTCATTTCACGAACCGCGAGCCGCCCTATTTCGTCGCCAACGGCATCCAGGCGAGCTATCTGGAGGTCGATGTCGAGACCGGCGGCATTACCTTGCTCGGCCATTGGGCGGTGGAAGATTGCGGCCGCCTGGTGAACCCGATGCTGGTCGACGAGCAGATGCGCGGCGGGATCGTGCAGGGGCTGGGGGCGGCGCTCTTCGAAAACTGTATCTATTCCGAAGAGGGCCAACTGCTGACGGGCACGATGGTGGACTATCTGGTGCCGATGGCCGCCGAGCTGCCCGACATCGCAGTCGCGCATCTGGAGACGCCGCAGGCCGGAACCGAACTTGGGGTCAAAGGCGCGGGCGAGGCGGGCGCGGTGGGCTCGGGTGCTGCGGTCTGGTGCGCGCTCAATGACGCGCTGCGCCCCCTCGGCGCGCGGGTGACGCGCCAGCCCTTCACGCCCGAAACCGTGCTAAAGGCTTTGTCGCGGGGACTTTGAAACGAGCATGTATGTCCTGATCGTGCCCATCCTTCCCTCTGCCGCGGCGCGGTCTAGGTGACGATGTGTCAACAAGTTCGCTACTCTAGAGCACGATCGTGGCACGGCGAACTCGCGTAAGGCGTGCTCTGAACATCTGAGTTAGATCAAACGAATGCGCAAATATGTGAGAGGCGACAATGGATGTGCGAAAGACCGTACTGATAAGAGAGACGATTGAAGCAGACGATATCGGCAAGGAATGCGACGTCATTATCCGGGTCGTTGCCGCCGCCGTCGTCCGAAATCCGTTTGCCGGGCGCTTCGTCGAAGACCTCTCACCCTTGTTCGACCTAAGCGGCCAACTCGGCAGCCGATTGATGGATGAAGCGGTGGGAATGCTTTCCGGCCCGCCCGTGAGCTACGGCAAAGCCGCCATAGTCGGCACCGCTGGCGATCTCGAACACGGTGCTGCGATGATCCATCCCAAATTGGGCAAGCCGATGCGCCTTGCGGTCGGTGGCGGCGCGGCCCTGATACCGTCGAATGCCAAGGTCGCAGCCGCGGGAGCGCCGATCGACCTGCCGCTTGGCCACAAGGACGAGGCCTGGTCGTTCGACCATTTCGATACGATGACGGTGATGGTTGCCGGGGCCCCTCGTCCCGATGAGATCGTCCTGTTCATGGCGGTTGCCGATGGCGGACGGCCGCATCCCCGGGTCGGCACCCGCCCGATAACCGATTGAACGCCCGGTTCGGGTCTGGCGTTCGGGAGGCAGGCCCGACGCTGCGGCTCGGCTATCCAGGCGCTGCAAAATACCTTGTGAGCTTAGATATTTTACCGTAGCAAATTAAGGGTTCTGGCCAGATGCTCCTAGAGCAGGATCGCGTCACAGTTATCTCAGGTGACCCGTGCTCTAAACATATGAGCTAGATCAAGGGCCACGTCTCAGATCGCAGCGATCTGAGACGATCTTGATCTAGCATAAAACGAAAGAAATGGAGCCATGAAGACCGCCATCGTCAACATCGGCACCATCGTGACCGGAGACTGGCGCGAACCCTTCATTGCCGGCGACACAATCCTGATGGCCGACGGCACGATAACGGCGGTGGGCACGGGCGATGCGAGCGCGGTCGAAGCCTGCGACGTGGTCATCGACGCCGGCGGCGCGACGGCCATTCCCGGTCTGATCGACAGCCAGATCCACAATACTTTCGGCGACTGGACGCCGCGGCAAAAGACGGTCGGCTTTCTGCAGAGCTATGTCCATGGCGGCATCACGACCGGCATCAGCGCGTCAGAAGTGCATGTGACCGGCCGGCCCAAGGATCCCGAAGGGGTCAAGGCGCTGGCCGTGGCCGCCAAGAAGTGCTTCGACGACTACCGGCCCGGCGGAATGCGCGTTTGGGCAGGCTCCGTCATTCTGGAACCGGGCCTGGAAGAGAAGGATTTCGAGGAACTCGCGGCCAAGGGCATCTGGCTCGCCAAGGCCGGCTTCGGCGCGGTGGAAAGCCCTTACGACTATGCGCCCATGGTGAAGTGGGCGCGCAAGCACGGGATGATCACGACGGTCCATACGGGCGGCTCGTCGATCCCCGGCTCCTCGGGCATCTGGTTCGACCATCTGAAGGCCATGCAGCCGCATGTTTCGTTCCATGTAAACGGCGGACCGGTGGCGATGCCGGACGAGGATTTCCCGCGCATCGTCAACGAAAGCGACATCGCCCTGCAGATCTGCACCGCGGGCAACCTGCGCACCGCGCTCTGGATCACCAAGCTGGCGCGGGAGGCGGACGCCTTCGACCGGCTGCTGATCGCCACCGACACGCCGACCGGCTCCGGCATCATGCCTTTGGGTATGATCTACACGATGACCCATCTCGCCAGCCTGGGCGATGTGCCCGTGGAGCACGCGATCGCGGCGGCCACCGGCAACAATGCGCGGGTCTATGGCCTTAACTCGGGCTTTATCGAGGTCGGCAAGGATGCGGATGTGGCGATTGTCGATGCCTGCGTCGGCGGGTCCAAGGACACTGCGTTCGACGCCATCCGCAACGGCGACATATGCGCCGTCGGCGCCGTGATCACCGACGGCGTGCCGCGCTTCGTCGGCCGCAGCCGTAATACGCCCGCGACGATGAAGACCGTTCGAACCGCCTCCAGCAAAATCATGATGGATTTCTCAGGCGCCGCGCACTAGACCGCCGCCTGACCAGCCATTCCACCACCACAGAACGGACGCAACCCGCCATGGAGCCGACCTTCGCCAGCTATCATATTCGCAAATGGTACGCCCAGATCGACGAGGCCCTGGCCAATGAGACCGGCAAGCCGGCCGACGGCGCGCCCGTCAGGAAATTCGTCATCGCCTGCGCCGTGCACAACCCCTATGCCGGACGCTTCAGCGAAGATCTGTCGCAATTGATCGACGCATCGGACAAGCTGGGCGAGGAGTTCGGCCGGAGACTGGTTGCGCTGTCGGGCGGCGAGGCAATCCAGAGCTACGGCAAATCCTGTATCGTTGGCACCAATGGTGAGTACGAGCACGGAAACGCGCTGCTCACCACGGCCTTTGCCAATCCGGTGCGGGAGGCCATTGGCGGCGCGATAGCCTGGATCCCGTCGACCGGCAAGCGCGGCGGTCCAGGGTCTGCGATCGACATCCCGCTTGCCCACAAAGACGCGCTATACGTCCGCTCCCACTACGACACGATCACCGCGTCCTTCGCCGATGCCCCGGAGCCGGACGAGATCCTCGTCATCATGGCCGCCGCCACACGCGGCCGGCTGCACGCGCGCCTTGGCGGCCTCAAGCTCGAGGACGTGAAAGGCGAAGACGGCCTGATGTAGGTTTGGGCTTGTGCGGGCCCACCGCCGGACGCGACCGATCCGGTGATGGACACGGCATTCGGCGATGTCCGGGATCAGCGAGCCGCCGCCGGCTGCGGCGGCTGGGTCGTCAGGTAACGCAGCAGCATCAACGCCTGGTCGGTGCAATCGACCAGCTCCGACATGATGCGCCGCAACGTGACGAAATCTTCGCGGCTCAAGCAGCCGAAATGGACATCGTTCACACGCGACTGGATCACGGAGAGTTCCTTGAATTTCTCCCAACCGGTGGCCGACACGGTCAGCAGCACACGCCTGCGGTCGCTTTCGTCCTGCGCTTTCTCGACCAGTGCGAGCTGGATCAACTTGCCGATCTCGTTGGTCACAAACGATCCACTCAAATGAAGATGCTCTGCCACCGAGCTGACGCTGACGTCGCCGGATCGGTTGAGGTGCGCAATCGAAATCAAGATGGTGTATTGCGGTCCGGTAATGCCCATGATCGATCCATAGCCGTCCCGGATCGCCACCAGGCGCGCCGCGAAGGCGAGCGAATCGTGAACCAGCTTACGAAATTCGTTGTCGTCGCCCTGCGACAACAACTCTGCCCGGGTGACCGTCAAATGCGCTGATGCTTTGTTCGTGCGCCGCTTTTTGCCTGCAGGCGGCTCAGCGGCGCTCTTGGGCCGGGCGCGACTTTTAGTTTTCGGTTTCGCCGAAGCCATTCGTTGACCTGCCTCCTTGGAGAACCCCATGCCGGCCGGGCCTTGATGCGTGGGCCCGGCCGTTCCGGTTCGACGATTCGCTACTCTGCGGCGGCGCCCGCCCTGCCCGATCTTGCAGCAGGAGCAGCTTTGCCTGGTTCAATTTTCGAGCCATAGCTGGAGAGCGCGGAGTCCAATAGATCGTCGCATTCCTTCCACCCGAAGGTTCGGAAACTGTGACCGCACGTGACAAATCGCGCGCCCGCATAGAACATCTCATACTGCGTATGGCGTCCGGCATATTCCGAACCGATGATGTCCCAGGCAAGCTTCAGGAACTTCACCCGGTCGTGCGCGGTTTCACCGTCCCGGGAGGAAATCTGTGTTCTCTCGATGACCTTCGCCAGCTCAGGATTGTCGAAATCTTCTTCCGACGACGGCAGCATGATCAGGCTGCCTCCCGCCAGTTCCCTGATCTCGTTGACAAATTTCGGATAGAGGTCTTGCGTGTAGATCTGCGCCCCATAGACCAGGCTTGGGCGCGGGCTGAAGTATTCCCCTCGCTGAACGCCCGAGCTCTCCATGCCGTAGAGGAGACCTTCGACGGCACTCACCTCCGAGGCCATCCACCCGAGCTTTTCCGCGACCGAAGGAATGCCGACCGTGCCGATCGTCTCGGCGATCCGGCGCGCAACCCCAAGCATGAATTTCAGCTTCACAACCAGCCGCACTTGCGACTGATAGTTCTGATAGACATGACCCGGCGTGTCGTGGAACTGCGCCCGGCACATGTCCGTGTCCTTGTAGACGAAGATCCGGTCCCACGGCACCTTCACGTCGTCGAAATAGACCAGCGCGTCGTTTTCGTCGAAGTGGTAGGACATCGGATTGTCGAACTCCGACACGGCCGCGGCTTCGAAGCTCTTTCTCGAGATCACCTTCATGCCGCGCGTCGCCATCGGCATGGCGAACGAGATCGCGAACCGCTCCTCGTCCGCTCGCAGCGGCTGCAAATTGGCAACGAAGATCTCGTTGGCCATGATCGAACTCGTGCCGAGCATCTTCGCGCCGCGCACGGTGACGCCGGCCGGGTCCTCGTCGACGATTTTCAGCGTCAGATCGTCGCCGTGCTGCTCGCCCCACGCCTTCGACCGGTTGGCCTGCGGGTTGATGATGACGTAGGTGAGGAAGAGATCGTTGTCGCGCGCGTACTGGTGGTATTCGGCATACGCCTTGGCGAATTTGGCCCCGTGCTTCTCGAACACCTCGATGCCGATCACCTGGCCGGTAATCGCCGAGGCGACATGATCGGGGGACCGTCCCATGAAGCCGTAGTGTTGTTCGGCCCAGGCCGTCATCGCCTTCCGGCGCGACACGAGGTCGTCATACGACTTGGCCTTAAGCCACGACCGGTTGACCCGGGTCCCCTTCGCGGTCGGGCTCTCGAAGGTCATGACGTCCAGGTTCTTGGGGTCCGCCTGAAAATCATAGAGCCGCGCGGCGGAGGCTATCGCGTTCCGGTAGGCCGGATGCGTCGTGACGTCCTCGACCAGCTTGCCATCGAGGTAGACCTCTCTGCCGTCCCGGAGGCTCGTGATGTGCGCGGCACCATCCTTGACGTTCATCTCCATCCTCCTGTTGGTGACATCCTGCCCTTCGGATGCCTCACTGAATTTTCTGATGCTCCCCGGCGAAGAAAATCAATGGGTTGCCGCCCCGACATGTGCACGCCCTGATCTCACCGATCGCAATCGGCTGATCGTCGGCGTCCCCCTGCTGACCATCGCGGCGCCGGGCGCAGATAGTCGGGGCGCCCTCCTCCGTTCACGCGCATCGATCAGTCGATATCCCCAGAGCGGCGCGGCGGCAAATCGCGACTTCGTGCTGCCTCCCCATCTGGCGCTTTCCTAACGCCAGCCCATTCGAATTTAGCTTTGTAACTTCGGTTTTTAAATGAGTCAATAATTGAGACGGATTGCGCAACGATCCGCCGGGCGCTTTGGTCTCGTTCGCTGCACTGCGTCACGCCGGCATGTCCGCGTCTCGCGCAAAGGTCCACCTCGGCGCCACCGCAACGTTCCGTTGATCGCTGGCCTTCGCGCGGGCTATTCAGCCAGCACCCCCATGGCTCCTGCGATAAAGCCGGATGGCGGCCCGGTCTGAACTCCCCTAGGCTGCTGCCATCTGACCGCGCCTGGGAAAACAACCTAAACCATGCCAAAGCATGCTTATGACCAATGAGTCCAATGACCAGTGAGCGCCATGACGTGATCGTCGTCGGCGCCGGGAACGCGGCTTTCTGCGCCGCGCTTGCCGCGCGCGAGACCGGGGCGAGCGTCCTCATGCTGGAACGCGCGCCCAAGGCGGAAAACGGCGGCAACTCGCGCTTCACCGCCGGCGCCATTCGCTTCGCCTATGACGGGCTCGACGATATCCGCCGCATCGTCCCGGACCTCGGCGAGGACGAGATTGCCCGCACCGACTTCGGCACCTACACGACCGATCAGTTCTACGACGACATGTTCCGGGTCACGCGCTATCGGACCGATCCGGCGCTGTGCGAGGCGCTCGTCACGAAGTCGTTCCAGACCATGGCCTGGCTGCGCGACAAGGGCGTGCGCTTCCAGCCGATCTATGGACGCCAGGCCTTCAAAGTCGACGGCGTATTCAAGTTCTGGGGCGGCCTCACCATCGAGGCCTGGGGCGGCGGGCCGGGGCTGGTCGACCGGCAGACCGAGCTGGCGCTGGCGGCCGGTATCGATATCCGCTACGGCGCGCGGGTGATCGCCTTCGACCATGACGGCCACGCCGTTGCCGGCGTTCGGGTGCGGTCGGGCGGCGAAATTTACGATCTTGCCGCCAAAGCCGTGATCGTCGCCAGCGGCGGCTTCGAGGCCAACACCGAGTGGCGCACACGTTACTTGGGGCCGGGCTGGGAGATGGCGAAAGTGCGCGGCAGCCGCTTCAATACCGGCGACGGCATCCGCATGGCCCTCGACATCGGCGCCAGCCCCTTCGGCAACTGGTCGGGCTGCCATGCGGTCGGCTGGGATTACAATGCGCCCGAGTTCGGCGACCTGGCAGTGGGCGACGGCTTCCAGAAGCACTCCTATCCCTTCGGCATCATGGTCAACGCCCATGGCCGGCGCTTCGTCGACGAGGGCGCCGATTTCCGCAATTACACTTACGCGAAGTATGGCCGCGTGGTGCTCGAACAGCCCGACCAGCTTGCCTGGCAGGTGTTCGACCAGAAGGTCGTCCATCTGCTGCGCGACGAATACCGGATCAAGCAGGTGACCAAGGTGAGCGCGGACACGCTTGGGGATCTCGCCGGCAAGCTCGAGGGCGTCGAGCCGGGCGCGTTCCTGGAAGAGATTGCCGCCTACAACGCCGCGGTCAACACCGACACGCCGTTCAATCCCAACGTCAAGGACGGGCGCTCGACCGAAGGTCTGGCGGTGGCCAAATCCAACTGGGCCAACACGATCGATGCGCCGCCCTTCGAGGCTTATCAGATCGGCTGCGGCATTACCTTTACGTTTGGCGGCCTGCGCATCGTGCCGACGACGGGGCAGGTGATCGACACCGACCTTGAGCCCATTCCCGGCCTCTACGCGGCCGGCGAGCTCGTCGGCGGCATCTTCTATTTCAACTATCCGGGCGGAACCGGCCTCATCTCCGGCGCCGTCTTCGGCCGCCAGGCGGGAACGGCAGCGGCACTGGCCGCCGGGTAACGGGCGGGGCCGCCGTTCGGCCATCGGCGGGCACTGGGGCACGATCGCGTCACAGTGATCTGGTGCGATGCGTGACCCGTTTTCTAAATATATGGTTAGATCAAGGGCCACGTCTCAGATTGCTGCAATCTGAGACGATTTTGATCTGGGCCTGCCGTCCTGACAAAGCTCTCCGGGTTGGATACCGGCTGCCGCACAGCCAGATGTCCCGGTGGCAAGGCCGTATCGACCCGGAGCGGACCTCTACCAAGGGCAGCACCCGCACCTCTCTAATTATTTGATGTTCCAAATGAGGGTCGCCCATGAGGCTCCCCGGCGCATCGCGCAATCCGGTCAGTGGCCAGCCGCTGCGTAGCCGCCATCGACATCGATAATGGCGCCGGTGACCCAGCCGGCACGATCTGACAGCAGAAACTCCACCATATGCGCAACATCGGCAGGATCGCCCGCCCGGCCCAACGGATAGCCGGCGCCGCGGTCCTCGATCAGTTTCGCGTATGCCTCCGGGGCCATGCCCGCGTTTGTCATGATCTCGCTGCGCACCACGGACGGTCGGATGCAGTTGACCCGAATATTCGAGCTTGGCCCGAGTTCGACCGCGAGCGCGCGGGTCAGAGATTCAATGGCGCCCTTCGATGCGGCATAGGCGGCGGTACCCGGCTGACATCGGTCGGCGAGGGTCGAGCCGATATTGAGAATGCTGCCGCCCTGACGCTCCAGCAGCGGGATCGCACGCTGGGTGATCCGCATGGTCCCGATCAGATTGACGTCGATCAGCCGTTCCAGATCCTTCAGATCGGCGTCCTTGAAGAGACCGAGCACGGTTTGCCCGGCATTGTTCACCAGCGCGTCGAGACGGCCGTACCGCTCCTCAACGGCTTGCAGCAACGCCTCCACGGAGCCCGGATCGATGATATCGGCGACGACCACGGCAACGTTCTCGGCCGCGCCCCGCTCCAGCGCGGCGGCACGGCGACCGGCGCTCACCACCTGCCATCCTGCTGCCGCCAGGCAGGCCACGATCCCGGCGCCGATGCCGGAGCCGCCGCCTGTCACCAAGACCACGGGTTTCGTCATGCCGATATGCCTCTTTCGGTATTCGGCCGAATTTCCATCCGGCCGGTTGACGCCGATTGCCAAGCGGACAAAATAAAAATATAAGTGTATCCACTTTAGGGTCTGGCCGCCGGCGATTCAATTCCTCGCTCGCCGAACGAACGCCGCCGCAGGGAGTATCCAGGCATGCGCAACGAACCCGACTATGTCTGGCCGCGCGCGGATTTCACCCGCATCCCCTTTGGCATCTACCACGATGCCGATGTTTACGTTCAGGAACAGTTCCGGGTCTTTCGCGGACCGACGTGGAGCTATTTGTGCTTTGACGTGGAGATCCCCAATCCCGGCGACTTCAAATGCGTGTATGTGGGCGATACGCCGGTCGTCGTGAACCGCGATCAGGACGGCGCCCTGCATGCCTTCATCAATCGGTGCGCTCACCGGGGCGCGACCGTACGCCGCGAGGAATTCGGTAACGCCAAGGACCACACTTGCGTCTACCACCAGTGGTGCTACAGCCTTAAGGGCGAGCTCATGGGCGTGCCGTTTCGACGGGGCGTCAAGGGCAAGGGCGGCATGCCCAAGGACTTTCGGGTAACCGACCACAGCCTGCACACCCTCAGGGTCGAGAGCTTCAATGGGGTCATCTTCGCCAGCTTCTCCGATGATGCCCCGTCGCTTGTGGATTTCCTCGACGAGCCGATCTGCAAGCACCTCAAACGGCTGACACACAAGACGGTAAAAATCCTCGGCTATCAGCGGCAGTTCATTCACGGCAACTGGAAGCTCTACACCGACAACACGCGCGACCCCAACCATGGCGGCCTGCTGCATCCATTCCAGGTGACGTTCGGCATTGCCCGGTTGACCCATGGCGGCGGCGCGGTGCTGGACAAGCGCGGCTGCCACAACATCTCGATGGTCGAGGGCGACAGCGATTCGGACGAGGACGCCTCGAAAGCCTACGAGGATTCGGGCTCCGGCGCCTATATGGCCGACTACCGTCTCAACGACGCATCCATGTTGGCGACGCAGAAGGAATTCGGCGACGAGATTACCCTGTCGATCATGTCGATCTTCCCGAACGTCGTGTTTCAGCAAATCGGCAACTGCCTGGCGACACGGCAGATCCGCTGCAAAGGCGTCGATGCGTTCGAGCTCTACTGGACCTATTACGGTTACGAGGATGACGACGAAGCAATGACGGCCCACCGTCTGCGCCAGGCAAACATGGCCGGCCCGGGCGGGCTCATCTCGATGGAGGACGGCGAAGCGATCGAAATCGTGCATCGCGCCATCAAGCGCGAAGCGGACCAGCACTCGGTCGTAGAGTATGGCGGCCGCGGCGAAATCAAGACCCAGGACACGCTCATCACCGAGGTGCCGATGCGGGGTTTCTGGGCCTATTACTGCCAACTGATGGGCATTGAGGCGAACGGGGCCGCGGCATGACGGCGGCTGACGCCAAGGAAGCCTGCAGCGATCTTCTGGCGGAGTACGCCTATCTGATCGACGCGGACCGCCTGGAAGTCTGGCTGGACCTGTTTGCCGATGAGTGCACCTACCAGATCGTGCCGCGGGAGAACTATGTCCGCGGCCTGCCGCTGCAGCTGATGCTGTGCGAGAACAAGAACATGCTGCGCGACCGGGTCATCTCGCTGCGCCAGGCCAACATCTACAACATTCACGTCGACCGACACCTGATCAGCGCCATTCGCTATCGCGGCGAGGACAATGGCGTTCACACGGTCGAGGCTAACTATGCGGTGTTCCAGACCAACCAGGACGGCCAATCGCGCCTGTTCAGCGTCGGCCGGTACCTCGACACCGTCGTGGATGACGATGGAACCTTCAAGTTCAAGGACAAGCTCGTGATCGCCGACACGGCATCGGTGCCAACTTTGCTCGCGACCCCGTTGTAAGAGGCTGTGACGATGAGCAGCCGCCAACGCTTTCTCGGATCCACTCAGCAGCACGCCTATCTTTTCCTGCGCGACATGATTCTGACCGGCGCTTACGTCGGCGGCCAGAAGATCAATCCAGCAAAGGTCGCCGACGAACTCGAGATCAGTCGAATGCCCGTGCGCGAGGCGCTTCGCCAACTCGACAGTGAGGGCCTGATCACCATTCGCCCGAACCGCGGCGCCGTAGTGACCATTCTGACCGCGTCGGAGGTGCTGGAGATCTTCGAGATTCGGGGGGTCCTGGAAGGATTGGCCGTGCGCTGCGCACTGCCTGGTCTGACCGATGAGGACATCGACGATCTGGACCACCGCCGGCGACGCATGGATCGGGTGCGGGACGAGCCGAAACGCTGGATATCCCGACACGACGAGTTCCACGATCATCTGTGCTCGCGCTCCGGCCGGCCGCTCCTGACGCAGGAGATCGCGCGCCTGCGAGCATCCGTTCAGCCCTATTTGCAAATCTACATCGCCCATCACACCAGTCCCGAGATGACCGGCTTTGAGCACGATGGATTGATGGAGCTGGTCCGCCGGCGCGACGAGGCCCGCGCCGAGGAATACATGCGCGATCACATCATGAGCGCGGCCCGCGGGGTCATCGACTATCTGAAGCAACCCGAGCAGGAGCGCGCCGCCGGGTCGGCCCGCCCGGGCGCCGAGGCGGCCTGAACAATCCGCCACCTCCGGGGGGCAGTAAATGCAACGGCTGGACAACGGCACACAAGCTAGGCCAGCCAATTGGGAGGATCATTTGGAAGGTGCAAGCACCATGCACCCGACCGATAGTCGGACGCAGGACCGCTCCCGCGTCGTGGTCGAACGCATCAGCAAGACCTTCCACGAGGAAGCGACGGGCTCGTCGGTACTGGCGGTCGACGATGTCTCCCTCGGTGTCGCCAAATCGGAATTCGTCACCATCGTCGGGCCGAGCGGCTGCGGCAAGAGCACGCTGCTGAACATCATCGCAGGGCTGGAGCAAGCCAGCGAGGGCCGCATCCTGATCGACGGCGTTGAGGAAAGCGTCCGGCACCGGCACTTCGGCTACATGTTCCAGAAGGACCTGCTGTTTCCGTGGCGCCGGGTACGCGACAACGTGGCAATCGGTCTTGAGGTGCTCGGCACGCCCCGCCGCGAGGCCCGCGAGCGGGCGCAGGCAATCCTGCGACGCTTCGACCTCGATGGCTTTGCCGACAAATATCCGGGGCAGCTCTCGGGCGGGATGCGCCAGCGGGTGGCGTTGATGCGCACGCTGTTATGCGATCGGGAAATTCTGCTGCTTGACGAGCCATTCGGCGCGCTCGACGCGCTGACCCGCTCGGTCATGCAGGAATGGCTGCTCGGCATCTGGGAAAAAGACCACCGAACGATCCTCTTCATTACCCACGATATCGAAGAGGCGATCTTCCTGTCCGACCGGGTGCTGATGATGTCCGCCCGCCCGGGGCGCATAAAGGGCGAGATCGAAGTCGACCTGCCGCGACCACGCAACCACACCATCGTCACGACACCAAGATTTACGGGACTTAAGAAAGCCGTCCTCGACCAGATCTACGAGGAAAGCTTGAAAGCGGCACGGCCGGACGAACCGTGACCCAAAACAACGGCGCTAACCGAGGAGGAGTAATCATGACGACGAGCCTTAGAAGCCTAACGACCGCGACGGCGATTGGCTGTTTGGCCATTGCCCTGCCGACCGCTGCCAATGCCTTAACCTGCGGCGGGGCGGCTGAAACAAAGGATCTGACGATCATGGCCGATTGGCTGCCATGGGCGTCGCAGGGACCGATGATGGCGGCGCAACTCGCCGGCCACTACAAGGCCGAAGGCATCAATGTGAAGATCATTGCTCCGGCCAACCCGGCGGACCCGATCAAGCTGGTCGCCCGGCAGCGGGTGACGTTCAGCCTGACCTACGTTCCCGAAGTGATGATTTCGCAAGAGCGGGGTATTCCGGTGGTTGCCGTGGCCGCATCCATGCGCGTCCTGGGGTCCGGGCTGTTCTACCTTGCCAAGTCGCCGATCAAGTCGCCGAAGGATCTAAAAGGCATGACCGTCGGCGTTGGCCCGAAGCTCGATGCCCAAGCGTTTCTATCGACATTGCTTGAATCGGGCGGCTTGACGAAGAAGGACGTCAAGGTCGTCGATCCGGGCTACGCCCACGTGCCCATGGTTCTCAAGAACAAGGTACAGGCGGCGCATGGCCTGACCTTCGGCGAAGGCGTGGTCGCCGACCTGATCCTGCAGAAGCAGGGCCAGAAGAAGGTTCAGTGGCTACTCTACCGCGACCACGGCGTGCCGAATTTTTACTACCAGCTGTTCGTCGGCAACACGGACTGGGTCGCCAAGAACCCGAACACCACGTGCCGCTTCCTGCGCGCCACAGCGAAGGGTACCGAAACCTGGGTGAAGACCCCCGACGCGGCGTTGGCGGTGATCTCAAAGAAAAACAAGGCGTTCAAACCGGATCAGCATCGGGGCATTTACGTCGCCACGAAGGCTCACTGGAGGGAAAAGGACGGCACGATCTTCAAGCAAGATCTCGCCATCTGGCAGCGCGCGCAGGATTGGGCGATGAAGAAGGGCTTGCTCAAGAAGAAAGCTGACGCGCAAGGCTATTTCACCAACGCGCATCTGCCCAAATAAGACACCCAAATCTGGCGGGGGGCCCGGCTCGCCCAGGGCCCTCCGCCTCTTTGTTCATTTGATACGCAATCAATTGCAGGAGGGATCAATGGCACGCAGCGGCCGCGAAGAATACCGAGTCGAGGGCCTGAATGAACCCATCAGCCACTACACGGACGCGGTTCGCTTCGGCGATTTGCTGTTCATCTCCGGCTGCGCGCCGATCGATGGCGACATGAACCTGGTCGGCGGCGACGACGTCGCCGCACAGGCGCGCAAGACATTGGAGAATATCGGCGCCATCCTCAAAACAGCTGGTGCTTCTTTCGCCGACATTCTCAAGGTCACCGTCTACCTGCTCGACGTCGACGACCGCCATGCCATCAACCCTGTGCGCCAGGAGTTCTTCGGCGACGCCAAGCCGGCCAGCACGCTGATCGGGATCAAACAACTCGCCATCCCGGGCATGAAGATCGAAATCGAGGCGGTGGCCGGGATTCCCGGGTAGCGTTCGCACATATGCCCCCCCGACAACCCTCGCAACGGATAGCGAAGAAGACCGTGGCAACGAGCAATCGCAGACGAAACCGCTTTATCAAGGCAGTGCTTGCCGGGGTCCCGGCCGCGGTCGCGATCGGCTTCATCGTCGTCTTCTGGGAGCTCTTTCTCGTGATTACGGGCGAGGAGGAATATGTCCTGCCGCCGCTCTCGAAAATTCTTACTGTATTTGTTTCCCAGGCCAAGGAGCAGTTCCTGCCCAATGCCTGGGTCACGCTTCAGGAAATGCTGATCGGCTTCGGCATCGGCGTCTCCACGGGGTTGATACTGGGTTCGCTGATCTTTCACTTCAAACTGATCCGCCAGGCTTTGCTTCCGCTGGTCATCAGCTCCCAGGCCATCCCGGTCATCGCCATCGCGCCGATCTTGATTATCTGGTTCGGTTTCGGCGCCACACCCAAGATCATCGTGGTTGCTCTGATCACCTTTTTCCCAGTGGCGGTGAACACGATTGCAGGCTTTGAGTCGGTGGAGCGGGATGCGATCAACCTGATGAACTCGTTCGGCGCCAGCGGTTGGCAGATTTTCACCAAAGTCCGGCTGCCGGCGGCGCTGCCCTACATCTTTGCCGGCGTGCGCAATGCGGCGGCGATCAGCGCCATTGGAGCCATCGTCGGAGAATGGGTCGGCGCCCATGAGGGGTTGGGCCCGGTTATCATTGCGGCCAATTCCGGCTTCAATACCGATGTGGTGTTCGCGGCAATCTTCTATCTCGCGATCATGGCGGTGGGCATGTTCCTGATCGTCGGTCTGATCGCGCGGCTGGCGATGCCCTGGTACTACCTGTCGCGCACCAAACGGCGGGTCTGACCGGTCGGCGCCATAATGGTCAGGAGGAGGTCTGGATGGTTCTGGAATATCCCATAGGCGTCAGCGGCACCCTGACCCGCGTGTTGGAAACCGGTGCCGGCAGCAGCACCGCCGTGTTCCTGCATGGCCTCGGTGCCCGGGCCGACCGCTGGCGCCGGAACCTCGAAGCCATCGCCGATGCCGGCTACCGCTGCCTGGCGCTGGACCTGCCCGGCCATGGCTTCGCCAGCAAAACTCCGGATTTCGACTATAGCGTGCCCGGCTTTGCCGATTTCGTGCTGGCCATCCTAAAAGCGCTGGAGGTCGACCGGTTTCACCTGATCGGGACCTCGCTGGGCGGCCACGTCTCCGGCTGGATCGCCGCGCACCATCCGGGCCAAGTCGCTTCGCTGGCAATGGTCGGGACGCTCGGCCTTGTCCCCATCGGCCGCGAGGCCGGCGCGGCCATTCGCGACAGCGTCCGCGCCACCGGCCGGGCCGACATCGAAAACAAGCTGAAATTTGTGCTCCACGACCCCGCGGAGGTCACGTCTGGATGGATCGAGGAGGAATACCGGATCAACAACTCTCCAGGCGCCGACGGTGCCTTCGAGCGATTGGGGGATTATATCGCCGAAGAGGTCGACCAGCACAATGTCGGCGAAAAACTGGCCGGACTTAAGGAGCGGCCTCCGATCATGCTGGTCTGGGGCCGTCAGGACGGCGCCGTGCCGCCGTCGGTCGGCGAAAAGGGACGCGCGCTCCTGGGCGATGTTCCGTTGCTGATGATCGATCCTGCCGGCCACGCGCCTTATTTCGAGCAGCCGGGGCAGTTCAACGGCCCGGTGATCGATTTTCTGCAGCAGGCCGGTTGATCCGGCCGGCGGCATACTACCAGTTGCGACCGTCCAGTTCGGTGACCCGCTCGCGCGTGTAGAGATCGTTCCACATATTGTAGGAGAAGTCGCTGATCAGGCGTGGGTCGGGCTCGGCCGGATCCACGTCGACGATCTTGCCGCCCAGCCAGACCACATCGATCGCGTCCGGATCCTGCAGCACCGCCACATTCGCCAATGGATCGCCGTTCACGATCACCATATCCGCCCAGCGGCCGACCTCGATCGCGCCCAGCTTGCTGCCGTTGCGCAGGAACTTGGCCGCATGGAAGGTTGCACAACGCAACGCCTCGCCCGGTGAGAAACCCAGATGCTTGACGAAGATCTCGATCTCACGGGCATGCCATTCGCCGTAAGGGGTGATGGCAAATCCTGAATCCGTGCCGGTCATGAAGGTCGCGCCGGCCTTGCGTGCTTTGGTCAGGACCTCGCAGGCGATTTCAAACTCCTCCCGGTTCGCATCCACATAACCAGGCCAGGCGCCATCGCCCGGACGCGAGAACTCGATGTTGTTGTAAAGCAGCGTCAGCGTCGGGCAGAGCGCGCAGTCATTCGCCAAGACCGCGTCGAGGCCTTCGTCGTTCATCCATGAGGTGTGGAAGATGAGGTCCGCCGAGGCGCGGGCAGAGGAAAGCGTCGCCTCGGCGCCGCGCGCGTGAACCGCCACCCGTTTGCCCAGACGGTGCGCCTCGGTAAACATCGCCATCGTCTCGTCCTGATTGAAGGCCGCCATCAGCCCGCCGAATTCGGTGACGCCGGTGGGGTCGAGCGCCTTGTCGCCATCCATGGCGAACTTGATGAAATCCACCCCGTCCTTGACCTGAACCCGGATCTCCTCAATCGCCTCGGACGGGCTGTGCACCAGATGGCCAATCGAGGTGACGGGCTGGCCGATCCAGGTCGGATACCAGTCGGTCAGCCCCTGGCGGCTGGTCACATAAGGCCCTGCCGTGGTGATGCGGGGGCCGACGAAAAGCCCGGCGTCGATTGCATTGCGGATCGACAGCGTCACCCGCGAGGCGTCACCGGGATTGGCCAGCGAGGTATAGCCGTTGCGCAGGCAGCGCTGGGCGAAATTCAGCCCGCGGATCGCCTTGAATTCCACCGCACCGTAAATGTCGATGTCTTCTTCGGTCTTGGCGTTGCCGTAGGCCAGATGCGTGTGAACGTCGATCAGCCCCGGCATGACGAAGCGGTCGCTGTAGTCGACAACCTCATCGTCCTGGGCGGCGGCCGGCGCGCCGTCGGTTGGGCCGACATAGCTGAAGGCACCGTCTTCGATCACCACGGTGTGGTTTGAGCGCGCCTCTACGTCCAGCGCCGTAAACAGCATTCCACACCTAAGATGCGTGCTCATCGAACTCTCCATCGGGCTGTCGAACATGAAATGGTTATGTCGCGCGAAATTGTCCGGTGCCAGCGACCCGGCGTCAACAACTGCTGACCCCGAATGCTGGCATTGAGGATTGATTATCGATGCGGATGGTCAGCCGGCCCGCTCGGCGATTGCATCGACGCCAGCGCCGAAGAGACCGCGCCGCGGCTGGCGCTCGAAGCGACGATGGCGCTTGAGGTGAGCGCGGGCCGCTCAGCCGCCCTCGACGATCACCTGCTCGACTTCGCCCGCGCCATTGCGCCGGTATTCGGCCGCTGCCTGGTATTCGGGCGAGCGATGGCACGCCACTGCCCGCTCCATCGACGCGAACTCGATAACGACGAAGCGCTCGAAGTGTTCCGGGCCCTCCATGATCTGGTATTCGCCGCCTCGGGCCAGCACCTTGCCGCCATATTTCGCAAGAATGTCAGGGACTTGGTCGGTATATTTCTTGTATTCGACGGGATCGGTGATCTTCGCCCGCGCCATCCAATAGGCTGCCATTACACCCCTCCTTCGCATTCGATCGCCCCAACCGCCGGCCGGTGGCGGGACCTGATCGATCCTGTGGTCTCGCCCCCGCGACTGGAATATTCTCTAATCCGGCTCGCAAACGGTGCAGGAACCCGATGGGACCACGACACCGCTTGAAAGCAGAACCTGCACGAAAGAGGAGCGCGCCGCCATGATACTTTCAGACCGCATCGAATATAGTGCGATGGTCGACCGCAAGCCACTGACGCTGCCCGAGGGCGGCCGCGTTGTGGTCTGGCCGATTGTGACGGTGGAGGTGTGGGACCCTGAAAAGCCGCTTGCCCGCACGGTGCTGACGCCGCCGGGCGGCAAGATTTTCGTGCCCGACGTGCCCAATTGGAGTTGGGCAGAGTATGGCATGCGCGTTGGCTTCTGGCGCATCATGGAGGTGCTGCGGCGTAACGGCGTCACCCCGACGCTCTCGTTGAACGCGATGGTCTGCGACCGCTATCCGCGCGTGGCGGGGGCGGCGCTGGAAGCGGGCTGGGAGTTTATGGCGCACAGCTTCAAGCAGGAGCCAATGCACACGCTCGACGATGAGCGCGAGGCCATCATAAGCACGGTCGAGCGCATCGCCGCCTTCACAGGATCAAAGCCGCGCGGCTGGATGGGCCCCGGCCTCACCCAAACCCATGACACGCCCGAACTCCTGGTCGAGGCCGGGATCGAATACGTGACCGACTGGGTGCTCGACGACCAGCCTTGCGAGATCAAGACCGCGAACGGCCCGCTCTACACCATTCCCTACACGGTCGAGCTCAACGACATACCGATCATGTCACTGCAGAACCACCGCTCGGCGGAACTCTTCGACCGCGCGATGGATCAGTTCGAAACGCTCTACGCCGAGGGCGAAACCAATGCCCGTATCATGGCCATTGCGATCCATCCGTATATTCACGGCGTGCCCCACCGGGTCGGCCACTATGCGCGGCTGATCGAAACGCTGAAAGGCAAGCCGGGCGTGCTGTTCTGGACCGGCGATCAGATCATCGATTGGTGGAAGGACGCGCGCTAGATCACCGTGACGCGATCGTGCTTCAGCGTTCCGGCAATCAAGCAGACAAAAAGGAAGCGGCCGATTGCGCGGCCGCTCCCCAACTCTTTGATACATATATCGTTTTTTAGTTCTTGATTGCGTAGTCGACCGGGAATTTGTGACCGGCCTCCTTCATGTATTTGATGTAGGCCCGCATGATCTTGGGCATGTCGATGCCCTTCTTGGCCTTGACCGCCTGGGCGCGCTGGTTGGGCCAGTCCTTGAGTGCCACCGCCCATGCTCTCTTGGCGGCCGGGCTTATGGTCTTGATCGTCACACCAGCCTTCTTCAGCTGGGCGATGCCCCAATCGTGGTCCTTCATCGAGGTCGCCATCGAGTGCGTCTCCCACTCGCGCGCCACCTCGTCGATGATCTTGACGACGTCCTTGGGCATGCGCTTGCGCGCGCGTTGGTTCATGACCAACACGATCTGAACCGTGGCGCCGAAATCGGTGATGGTGTAGACGCCGCCCTTCATCGTCTCGTGGAGCTTCAGCTTGAAGTCGGTGTCGGGGAAAAGGATGATGCCCTCGCCGACGCCAGTCTGAAGTTGCTGGGCGGCCGTGGGAATGGTCGTGCGCACGGGAATGCCACCCTTGACCCAGGGAAGGTTCGGGCCGGCGGCGAGGATCTTGCGGCCTTTCAGATCTTCAAATTTGTTCCAGTCGAACTTGGTCAGAAGCCCGTAGTTGTTGAAGCCGGAGAGGGCCAGGAGCTTCTGGTTGTAGCGCTTCTCGAAGTCCTGTTGGATCTCGGGGAACTCGTCGACGATGCGGCGGAAGACCTTGACCGACTTATTGCCGTTGGGTTCGGAGAACGGCACGAAATAGCCAAGGTTCATCGCCATCGCCTTGTCGTCGTCAAAGCAGACGCAGAAGCCGCCAATATCTAGCCGGCCGTCCTGCACGCCTTCCAGCGTGTCGAACACTTTGACCACCGTGCCTGAATAGTGCTCGCGGAACTTGATCTTCCACTTGGTCTCCTTCTCCACCCGCGCCTTGACCCGAGGCGCGAAGAACTTCGACATCTCCTTCACATAGGTGATGAACGGTGGATGGCCCGAGCCCATGCGCAGGGTGATCTCATTGTCCTTGATCGAGACCGCGCCGGCGGAACCGGCAATGCCCGCCGCGGCGATTGCCGCAAGACCGACGAGCGCAGCCTTGTTGATGAATTTCGTCACGTCGCTTCCTCCCGTATGTTACCCGGCCCAGGAGCCCCAGAACCTGAGTGCCTGAGCGCTTGAGTATCTGAGCGCCTGGGTACCTTGGCGCCAAATTTCGGCCGGGGCGTTGGTTCTTTGCCCTTCTGCCCGCCCGGCGTTGCGTCCACGGCGCGCCAATTTGAGGCATCGCGAGCCGCAATTCGCTGAAAATAACGGTCAATCCCCCGACTTTATCCCGTTATTCGTTGCCTTGAGAAGGTCGAAGTGTCGCCCGGCGCCCGGTGCGGGCGCGCTTGGGACCCGCTCGCCTACCTCACAACATGTTCGACGGCAGCCATGTCGCCACCTTCGGGAACGTCCAGATCAGCGCCATCACCACCAGCATCAACAGCCAGTACGGCACCGAGCCGCGGAAGATCTCGGAGAGTGTGACGGACGGATCCTCCACCGATCCCTTGACGGTGTAGACCAGCAGCCCGAAGGGCGGCGTCAACAATCCTGCCTCGATCGCCAGGATAGCGAAGATCCCGAAGGCGATCGGATCGAAGAAGCCGACAGTGATCGGCGCGAAAATCGGCGCCGTGATCAAAATGATCGAGATCGAATCGAGGATCATGCCAAGCAGCAGCCAGATCGCGACGATCACCAGCACGATGCCAACCGGCCCAAAATTGTTGGAAGCGAAGGTCTCGCGGATCAGCTCCGACATGCCCGCCGATTCCATGAACTTGGCGTACATGTTGGCGGTCAGCAGCAAGAACATGATCGGCGCGATCGCCTTGCCGACCTGCACCACCGTGTCGGCCATATCGCGAATGCGCATCCCCTTGACGATGCCGAGGATCGCGGCCCCCGCTGCGCCCACACCGCCAGCTTCGGTCGGGCTGAACAACCCGCCCCAGATGCCGCCCATCACCAACACGATCAGGAGTGCGATGCCCAGCCCGCTGATCACTTCGCGCAGACTAAGCGGCTCCTCTCCGCCCTCGCTTATCGACGGCGCCAGCGTGGGCTTCAGCACTGCGGCGAAGCCGATATAGGTCATGAACAGGAAAGCCAGGATGAAACCTGGCACTGCCCCCGCCATGAAGAGCTGTGCGATCGAGGTCTCGGTGATGATCCCCCAGACGATCAGCAGTACGCTCGGCGGGATGATCATGCCAAGACAGGCACTGCCGGCCACCGAGCCGAGGGCGAATTTTCGGTCATAGCCGTGATGGCGCATCTGGGGATAGGCGATCCGGCTGAAGGCGGCGGCGGCGGCGATGCTGACCCCGGTCACGGCGGCGAAGACCGCGTTGCCGGCAACGGTCGCCACGGCGAGCCGGCCGGGGATCACCTTCAGGCCGCGGTTCATCAGCGTATAGAGGTCGCGCGCCGCGCCCGACCGCTTGACGAAGTCGCCCAGCAGCATGAAGAGCGGGATGGTCGCGAAGACCTCGCTGCGCAGATACTCGTAAGCGACGCTGCCGACCCCGCGCAGCGAGATCTGCAGCCCGTAATACCAGTCGTCCTCGGCGATCCCGAGCAGCAGGATGTTGCCGACGAGCGCGGTTATGCCGAAGGCAAAGCCGATGTGAATGCCGACGAGAATGCCAACCAGCATCAGCACGGACATCAAAAGAAGAATGGTGGTCTGGTCGATCTCCCCCTCCGTGCGCCTATGCCGCTGGCCCTGGCGGACTGCCGTCGTCCCTTGAAAGGCCCTTGCGTCTAGTCTCCCTCGAAGCCGGGCCCGAGATAGGCCGCCCGGCCGCGCCGTGAGGCAGCGCGGTAGATCATCAGCGTGCAGACCGCGACCCCGACCACGCAAACCAGCACGACCAGCGTGCGGATCAGATAGACCGGGATCTGGATGTTGCCCGAGCCCTCCATTTCACGGATCGCCCAGCCCTCGATCATATTCGGCAAGCTGCCCACCGCGATCACCGCGAAGAGCGTGAGCGCCAGCGTGTAGGACAGCCCGTCGATGAAGCGCTTACCGCGCAGCCGCACCTTGCCGTAGAGGATCGTAGTGCGCAGCGAGCCACGCGTCAGGATCGAGAGCGGCAATTGCAGCAGCAGGATCGACAGCACCGAGTTCGAAACGATCTCGTTGGTGCCTTGGAAGGGTGCCAGGAAAAACTCGCGGCCGACCACGTCATAGACGATCAAGAGCGCCACCGAGGCGAGCCAAACCGCGGACAGGATGTTGAGCGCGCGCGCGAAGAGCGCCACGATGCGCTCGGGGGCGGGCACTGTCATGGGCTCCTTCTGGGGCTCGCTCGCCATATCTGCCTTGCGCTCCCTTGCAAGCTCGAATCTGCGGTCTGCTCAGCCGTCTGCTGCTTGGATGCTAAGCGACCGGGTCGATAATCTGCTCGCCGATGACGCCCCCAACGACGCCGAGTTCCGCGCCAAGGAGAGCAAACTCGGCGTCGTCCGGCCGCGTCTCGGAGCGGCCGCAGCCGGGCGGGGAATGCGATATGGTGAGAAAGCCGAGCTTCATGGAAATGCGCCTCGCTCGCCGCCGGTTTTGGAATTCGGCCACCTGCAATCCATGGTGCCCTGCCGACTTGACTGTGGCAAGCGCGGCGGACTGGGCGGCGGAGCTGGTCGCTTGCGGGGATCGTGTCAGCACAAACTGGCTTGAGCGCGGCGCGGGGGATCGGCAGCGCCGAGATCGCCACGTCGACTATGAACGAGCTGGCCTGACAACGCCGGCTAAAGGGCCGATCGAGCAATGCCAGCACCACCACAACCCGGGTCCGGCCGCACGGTGCGCTCGGCTACAGGCCATCCGCGCCGCAGACAATCATCGCCCAGCGGGCCGATCCGCCAGAAACCTACGAAATGTAAATTAGCGAATGGTACCGACACAAGCGACGGGTCAAATGTCATCTGAATTCATCATCGCCACGCCGATCGACTAACGTGACAAGCGCCGTGACAGGATGGAATGAGCGATCAACGCAGTGCCGATTGTGACCCCGGCAAGGTTTACCGCCAGGCCGTACGCCACGGCCGATGGCGGCACGAGCAGCGCCAGACCAGCAAGGGCAAAGCCGGCGCGGACCAGCAATCCGAGGCGGCTTCGAAAATAGCCCACCAGCCCGAAAGAGACGCATGCGACGCCGGCGACCGCCGTGATCCCGGCTGACGCCACCTCCCACACCGTGCCCTTCATCAAGAGCGACGGCGAACCGATAAGCAGAAACGGCACGATGAAAGCCGGCCACGCAAACTTGACGGATTTCAGCGCAACCGTCACGCCGCCGGTGTTCGCGATGCTGGCGGCGGCGTATGCAGCGATTGCCACCGGCGGTGTGATCATCGACAGCATTCCAAAATAGAAGACAAAAAAGTGCGCGCTGAGTGGTTCGATCCCGACACGAACGAGCGCCGGTGCCACCAGGACCGAAACCAGCACATAGACGCCGGTGGTCGGCATCCCCATGCCCAATACGATGCAAATGATCGCTGCCATGATCAGCAACAGGACAATGTTGCTGCCGCCGAGTTGTGCCAGGATCAATGTCAGCGAAAAGCCGAACCCCGATAGATTGATGACGCCGATGATGATGCCGGCCAATGCCCCGATCAGAACGATGTCCAGGGATACAACGCCGGTTCGCTGTATCGCCGTGAGAACGGAAGAAACCGTCATGCGCTTGCCGTGATAGCCCAGAAACAGCGCGATCACGATCAGCGTGGCCGACGCATATATCGCCGCCGTCTCTGGGTTCCAGTTCAGCCAAAACAACCCTCCGATGAGAACCGCGAATGGTATCGGAAAATACCAGCCGCCAGCGAAGGTCTCGCGAAACCGTGGCAACTCGCCGGGGTCAATGCGCGGGATGTTGAGTTTCGAGGCTTCCAAATCGGACTGTATGAACAGAGCGCTGTAAAAAAGTATGGCCGGCAAGATCGAAGCGACCACTATCTCCGAATAGGGAACCCGCAGGAACTCGGCCATGAGGAAGGCGGCTGCCCCGAGTATCGGCGGCATCAACTGCCCGCCCGTGGATGCCGTCGCCTCGACGGCCGCCGCGAAGCTCGGATTGAAACCGCTCTTCCGCATGAGCGGAATGGTGATTATGCCGGTCGACACGACGTTCGAAACCGCGCTTCCGGAGACCGCGCCGAACAGGCTCGACGCCACGATCGAGATCTTTGCGGCCCCGCCCCGATAGCGCCCCATGGCAGCCATCGAGATGTCGGTAAAGAAGTTAGATCCTCCCGAGCGAAAGAGGATCTGCCCGAAGAATATGAATGTAACGACAACTGTGGTCACGATGACGAGCGCTCTTCCCAGAACGCCTTCGTCCTTGCCCAGCGAGATGACCAAGTCGCTATAGGCAATATTTCGGCCGGAAAGCTGACCCGGGATGAGGTAGCCGTATAATCCGAACAGAATGAAGCCGATAGCCATAATGGCGAGGGTTCGCCCGCCGGTCCGGCGTACGCCTTCGATGACCAGCGCCAGCACGATCGTACTGACAACGATGTTCATGAGCGACGGATCGGCGACCTCGTCGACGAGCCGCGGATAGCGGATGACGAGATAGAGGCAAGACGCCATGCCCGAAGCCGACAAGCACCAGTCGATCCAATGCGGCCTGGCGTTTGGGCTCTTGGATGCCGGATGGACGAGAAACACCGCCCCAAGCGCCAGTGCGAGCACGAGCGCCAGGAACTGCTCGGTATAAAAGGAAAGACCGAATATGTAGCTGACCTGGACGGCCCAACAAATCGGCAGCAGCGCAATCGATGAACTGAGCGCCGAAATCACGACCCGTCTGATTCGACCTTTCCGGTCATCTCCTTGCTGTGACGTGCCGCGTTGTGTCGTATCGCTCTCGCGCAATGTGGCCATCTAGCGAATTCTGGCCGCGTCGGAATTGGACCAATTCCGCCTGCATTCGAATGCGGCTACTTTTTGCCCCACAATCCGGCTTCTTTGTAAAACTTAATGGCGCCGGGATGATAGATGGCGGCGAGATTCTTGGCGACCATTCGGTTGCGGTCAAATCCCCGGAGCGGGCGCGCCGCCGCGGCAAGCGCCTTCTTGTTGGCGCTCAGCGCCTTGACGGCCCGGTAGACCACGTCGTCGGGCACTTTTGCGTTAGCGACCAACAGATAATCGTATCCGAGCATGATCGTTGGCGCATCGACGCCTGCAAGGTGCCGCGCCGGCTTCACCGTGGCCAGATAGGTCCCGGGCAGCCTCCGCTGCAATATTTCGAGGGCCTTGGGCGTGTCCGGCAAGGAAATGTAATGGACCGGCCTCGCGGCGTTGCCTTCTCTCACCTTGGCCGAGCCCGGTGCGACCGCCCCGCCGACCACCTTGCCGGCCTTGTAATAATCGATGCCCCGCGCAAAATTCGGTGTCGGTACGCCCTTCAGGTCCTTGACGGTCATTCCCGCCATCTGGAGCCATGTCCCGAGCATCAGGGAAATGATGCGCTGGCTGGTAAAGCCGGTCGGGAACGCCTGTCCCTTCAGCCCCTGTATCGATTTGATCCCGGTATCCTTGCCCACCATCAGGCCGACCCGGAACGGTGTCAGGACCGTGACGACACGAATATTCGGGCGCGGCTTGCCTTTGAAGATGCCCTTGCCGGCCCGCGCCCAGAGCACGCTGATGACATCCTGAGCGGCCATCTCAAGGCTGCCCGCGTCCACGCGCGGCAAGGTCGCACTTGATCCGCCATAGCCGATCGCGCGCGCATTGAGCTTGGAGTGTTCGCTGATCACCTTGGCGACTGCCGAGCCGATGGCATACCCAACAGACCCTTGAGGATTGGCGCCAATGCTAACGGTTTGGCTGTGCGCCGTGCCGCCTATGAGCGCAGCTGCGCAGACACCCGCCAGTATGCCGAAAGATCGAACCATTTCCGCCTCCCATCGGTAATTGTTATTATTGAGAACCATTGCCGAAACCACGCCCAAATCGGCAGGTTCACGACCGTCGTTCCAATATTACTTCGGTTACCTTTGTAACAAATCCGCCGAGATAGCGTCAAGCAGCATGCCGATGACGGCAGCGTTCGGCGCGCGTCGAGACACTACCCGCGAGGCTCGAAAGCACCCACGAGCCGCGTGCCAGCGAAGCGGTCCAGGACCGTTTGAACCGAAGCGAGCGAACCCTCGCCCGCCAGTCGAACGACATAATCGTATTCAAACAGAGTCTGGCCGCTCGCCTGCCCGTAGATCGTCTGAAGGGTGAAGCCCTGCTGGCCGAGCGCCACGATCAGCTCACCCAACGCCCCGTCGTCGCGGAACCGGCCGGCGACCACCAGCCGCCTCGGCGTGTCGCTGAACATCGGATCCGGCGAGATGACCCAGTAGGAGCCAACACTGCCGCCATCGATGTCTTTTGCGAGCTCCTCGAGGCCGAACTGCGCGCCCATACCGGGCGTGCCCACCGACGCCGTCGATCCGTCGCCGTCGGTAACGGCCTGGGCGGCGCCCAATGTACTGGTGTGCAGGTTGACGATCTCCGCTTTCGCCAGGTTTTTCTTGAGCCAGTCCTGGCTTTGCGAGAGCGAGCCCGTATGGCCGAGCACGCGCGTGATCTGTTCCAACCGCGTGCCCGGCTTGACCAGAAGGGAGCAATGATAGGCGTGGGTCGCCTCGGCAATCACATGGAGCCTGGACCGCGGGGGTGCGACGAGCCCCTGAATGCCCGGATGACAACCCGTGCGGGCCATTTGCTGCGGCGCGACGACGGCGTCGGCCGCCCCGTCGGAAAAAGTGAACGCTTCGTCCACCGTCGGGAAGAACACCGCTTCCGAAAATTCCGGGTAGAGCTCACGGATTTGACGCGCCGCATCCCCTCCAAATGTATTTGGTCCGCCTAAGGCCCCCAGCTTCATTCCTGTGCGCATGCGGCTCCCCCCATATCGGTGCCGATTCTTGATCGGCGTTCACGCAACAATGCTTTGGCGGCGCTGGACGGACGAGCCCGGCGCGCGGCTAGAGCATTTTCCGTCCAATTGGCATCACCGGCCCGCTCCCCCGCAAGTGGAAAATGCTCTAGTCATCGGACGGCGCCTTCGCGGCCGGTCCGGCATCCAGCACCGGCAAACCCGGGTTCCAGCGCCAGTATCGGGCGACCGCGCCACCGTCGACCCGGAGGTCGATGCCCGTGATCATCTTCGCGTCGTCGGAGGCAAGAAAAACCGCCGCGCGCCCGTAATCGGACGGGCTGGGGCGTTTGCCCAGCGGCACGCCCAGATCCCCGACCGTGTAGCCGGGGCGTGGTCCGACGACCGGCGCCTGCCAATCGACGCCCCATTCCGCAACCCGGGCGTCGCCCTCGCTCGGGTCGGTCGCCGTTGGGGTCAAACTGTTCACCCGAATTCCGTGCGGCGCCAGTTCCATCGCCGCAGCCCGCGTGAAGTTCAACAATCCAGCCTTGGCCGTGCCGTAGCCAATGTTGCCCGGATTTCCCTGATGACCCTCGGTCGAGATGAGGTTGATGATCGTGCCGCGTCGGCGCTGTTGAACCATCGCCGCGGCCACCTGTTTCGAGAACAGAAAAGTACCCAGAAGGATCACATCCATCTGACGCCGAAACTGCTCGCCGGTAAGCTCCAGAAGGCCATGCCTGATCTGAAGCACCGCGCCGTTAATCAAGATATCGATGGCGCCGAGATCCGCCTCGCATTTGCGCAGCGCCGCCTCGATCTGGGTCTCTTCGGTGATGTCTACCTCTACCGCCAGAGCCTTTCGCCCAAGCTGCTCGACGGCTTTCGCGCAGGCTTCCGCAAAGTCGAGGCGGATGTCCGCGCAAGCGACATTCGCCCCGTCCTTTGCCAGCTCCAGCGCAATGCCCGCGTTGATATTCGGGCTGCAGCCGACGAGCAGGGCCGTCTTTCCTTCCAGCTTCATGGCATTGCCGTGCGCTGAGATCTTCGCCTAGGCCCGCTCAAGCGTCCTGTCGGCTTCGGGGCGCTCGGCGGCTTGCAACGCAACCCCGCTAGCCGGCCGCAGGGGATATTTGCTCACCAATTCGACCCAGCGTTGCCCGCAAAGGCGCGCCGCCTGCTCGTAGGCCTCGGGAATGACATCATAGGGTGGGCGGATCGGGCCGGCCTTGCAGTATCCGGCCTCGTCGATCCGGATCTTCTCGATCTGGATGTTGTATGACGCAAACTCCTCCGGCACCGCGACGATCGACATCACCGGTTCGTTCGCCCAGTTCAGGTCCTCGTTGATCTTCTCCGCCGCCGCGCTATCCCCGGCCATGATGGCCTTCATGATCGCCAGCGCCGGCGACGGGCCCATCGAGGCGGCGGTCGACCAGCACGCGGTCGTCGTCTCGGGCGAAAGCTGCATGAAATCGTGCACCGCATTTTCGTGCGGCAGGAAATTGATGCGCCCATCGCTGACCGCCAAAGCGTTGAGCAAACGTTTCGGCGCGGAGAACTTGGCGCTCATCACAGTGGGCGCGCGCTTGGCGACGGCACCCCAGAAGTCGTCGTTGAAATCGAAGCGGAACGCCCGCTGGTTGGCGTAGACCATCATCGCCAGACCGGGAAAGGCTTGCGACGCCGTCTCATAGAAACGCACGGCCATGTCGGTCGTCGCCGGCTGCCACATCGGCAGTCCCAGCAGCGCGCCGTCGCCGCCATTGTCGGCGACAAACCGCAACCGGCGCACGACCTCGTGGGTGCCGAGCGCCGAAGCACCGATGAAGGCCGGCACGCGGCCCGCGACGGTGGTCAAAATGCAGTCCACGAACGCGTCGTAGTCCGCATTGATCAAGGTCGCGCATTCGCCAGTGGTGCCGAGCGCGATGAGCCCATCGACGCCGTCGACGATCAGTTGCTCGACGACGCGCGCGGTCTCGTCCAGGTCGACGGTATCGGTCGCGTCCCAGCGGTTCGCATCCGGTTTTGCCGGCGTCGGAATGATCGCATAGACGCCGCGCAGATCTGCTGCCTTGAGCATTTTCAATCACCTCATTGCGTGCCGAAACTGGCTATGACTTTGTTCGAATTCATCACGCTGCTTTCGATGAAAACGGCGTCGTCGGTCCGCAGCCCCAATTCCGCCACGGCCCCGGCCAGGCAGAACCAGTTGAGCAGCTCTTGCTGCCCGCTGTCCTCGACTTCGTCGAGCGAGCGGCTGCGCCACTGATCGTAATCGCCGGCAACCAGCGCGCTATACAAGGCCCGGTCCGCCTCGTGGTCCGGATAGAGAAAGTGATGCTTTTCGGTCAGGAACGCGTGCGACCAACTCGACGACGCGACGAACGCAACGCGCCAAGATGTGTCCGCAAGGGCTCGCGCACAGGCCGCGCCGAAATCGAAGCAGCGGGCCGGCGACGGCGACGGCGGGTCGAAGTCTGCCGGGTCGGGCGGATCGCCCATGTTGGCCAAATATCCCTGCTGAACGATCAACCGGCGGCCATAGCAGTTAACGGAGATGGGCACGACGCAGTGGTCAAATCCGCTTCTGTCCCAGTCCAGATAAAGCACGGAATTGGAAAAGGCGTGGCCTAGGTCCTTGTGCAGCGGCTGGTACGCATACGCGACATCGAAGCCTTGCCGGATAACCCCTGTGGCAAGATGCTTTGCCGCCGCCCGGTGGCCGCGAAGCTTGAAGGATTTGTCCTTTGGCTCGTGCCAATAGTTGTCGCCCTTTTGCGTGACCCAGGGCGAGAACTCGACCGCGTCGTATGCCAGAATGCAAAAAGCCGGCACGACGTCCTCGCGAAAATTCTCGTACTGGTCGTCGCCCCAGATAACGACCACGTCCGGATCGAACGCGTCGAGCACCCCGCGCACCCGGCGCAATTCGGCGACGATCGCATCCCGGTGTTCGCCGCCATGGCGCGCGCCCTCATCGTCGGCCCATTCCCGGCGCATGGCGTCCGGCCATCCCGACGGGACGCGCAAGTGCTCGGGCAGGCCGGGATCCTTCAAAGTCAGGTGCAGCGATCGCGGACCCATCGACGCCGCCGCGAGCGGAGGCTGGTGCGTTATGCCAAGACCCAGGAATTCAGCCATTGATGCGCATCCAACACACAGCCAGGTCGATGAAGTTAATTGGCGCCATTTTTTCTAGATAATGATGCTCACGGCGCCATGATTGCGGAGCGTCTCCAGATCCAGGGTCGCGCGCCGATGCTTGATCCTGATCTGATCGTCCGCCCTGATGATCTGGTAGGAATACTGGCCCACGAAGGGGTCCGTGCTGCCGGATCGATACCGGTAGACCAGGAACGACGCCTCGACCACGGCAACGCCTGCGGTGCAATCGGTGATACGCACGTTGCTGATGAACCGCCGGGTGCGAGACCTGGGGTGCTCACGGTGGGCGTGACGGCTTTTCAGTCGATCGACGCGTCCGCGCAGCTGCACCACGTCATCATTGATGAAGACCAAATCCTTGCTGGGGTCGCCATCGGGCAGATCTGTCGTGGGTACGATGTAAACCGCGTCCTCGGTAAAAAGGCTCAACCAGTCATCGAGGCGCCACTCATCGAGCAGGGCAGCTTCATAGTACAGAAAATCCTCGACTTCGCTTCGAGTGAACACCGGCTCGATTGACGTGACTTTTTCGGCCATCGAGATCATTGCGCAACCACCTTGACAGTTCGGCCAGCCACAGCGGTCACCTGCCTAGGAAAGCGCCGACTGCGGAATGACATTTTCGTTCTCGCCATCTGCCGCTCCCAGATCCAGGAACAACGATCCGTCGCGCCGCCGATCGTCGGTCAGCACAATCTCCTTCTTCTTTTGCATCAATGCATGCCACTGCCGCCAGAAGGAGCGCATCTGCAGCTCGTCGGTCATCTTGGGCTCGCGCTGCATGCCGCGCGAAATATCCGACCATTCGTCGCCGGCGGCGAACCCCTCTTGACAGGATTCGAGTGCCTCGACGTCATCCGGGGTGGCCAGCCCGCCGGGCCCCAGAAAAGCCAGCGAGTTCTCCATTCTCGAGGCGCGGAGATCGGCGCGCTCGTTCCGGGGGACCAGATCCCACTGCGTGACATCCATCAGCTCGTGCGTCACCGGGAAGAACTGCCGCAACCGGAAACCGGTTTGACTGTCCTGGAAGGCGAGGTTCGGGAAGATCATGACGTGGCGGGACACCTCGCTCATCTGGCGTCCTCTCAGCTCGCCGAAGCGCTTGATGTTCTCCGCCCGGATGCGCACGACCTCGTCGTTGACTTCCTGCGTCCACAAGGGGCTTGGGTTGGCGATCGCCCGGCCCGGCGCCTGATGCAACATTCCGCCGTGGCCATGGGGGACGGCGAACGACCGCGACACGAGCGGCGCGCCGCTGTCTGCGACTTTATCGCCGGTCAGCCCGCGGCGCCACGAGACGTAGTCGAGGAAGGTCTTGTGGACGGGCAGCAGGTGGTAGCCATCGTAGCTGTTTTCGACGAGCAGCTTCCAATTGGCCTTGATGGAGTATTTCGCGGTTCCCCGAATGACGTACCAGCCACCCAATGCCTCGGCGGAGTCCATTGTCAGGTCGATGACCTCGCGCACTGGCCCCAGATAGGTGCCAATGTCGGCGATGTCTTCATCGAAGCTCACGAAGTATAAGCCGCGATACTCCTCGACCCGGGGCGGCGACTTGAGACCGTATTGCCGTTTGTCAAAGCCCGATGCGTAACCCTCTTCGTCGGGCAGCGCGACGAGGTCCCCTTTATTGTCGTACGTCCAAGCGTGATAGAAGCATTGGAACGATTTTGCCTGGCCTTGATCGAGCCGGCAGACCTGCGCGCCACGGTGCCTGCAGCTGTTGTTCAGCACGCGCACCTTGCCATCGCTGCCGCGGATGAAAATCAGCGGCCGGCCGTTGACCGTCCGGCGTCGATAATCGCCGGGCTCAGCGAGCTCCGTCTCATGTCCGACATAGAGCCAGCTCCGGTCGAATACGAGCCGCCGCTCTAGATCGAATATCTCCTGGGAAGTCATGGCCGATCGGTGCACGCGGAATACGCCGTCACCGGGCCGATCATCAATAAGATTGCTTAGTTCCATTGAACGACACCCAGCTCACTGTCCACCGTCGACCGACCGCCGACCAACCCAATCCCGGATCGAGACGCTTTTGCTCGGCATAACGCCTGATCTCGCGCGGATTTGCCTATCCAGATTAGCCCGGAATCCCATCGGTCCCGAACCGTTGATCAGAGCAGCCGACGAACGGCATCTTGTTCTGTACCGCTGATCCGTCCTAGCACACAGATCCTACGCACCAAATCGATTCAATGGGCAATACGAAAATACTTCGGTTACCTTTGTATTTGCGCGGTCTTCGGTAGTCAATTGAAAATCGATTGGCTGGGTCACGTGTTCCGCCGGGCTACCGCCGAACGCGCGACGGAGCACCGTCGGCCAGGCGCCATCCCCTCGCCGACAGTTTAATCGGCAGTCGCTCAAGCAAGAAGATCGCGGCGCAATTGCCGCAAAATCCTGGTCATTGTCCTGACCTCGGCAGGCGTTCCGGCCTGCAGGATCAACTCGTTGACCTGAAGCGCCATCGGCAGGAGCTGTTCGAGCAACGTCCAGCCATTCTGTGTCAGGCGCACCGCGATCTTGCGCCGATCATCGGGGTTGCGTGTACGCGTGATCAGCCCCTGATCTTCCATGGTTCGCAGCGTTTCCACCGCCGAAGGCTCCATGATCCCCAATCGCTTGCTGATCTCGCGCTGCGTCAGCCCTTCGTTCTCCGACAGCAATCGCAGGAGAAACCAGATCGGAACGCTGGCACCATAGGGCTCGATACGCTGGGCCAACGCCTTGCCCACAGTGCGGCCGACGTCCCGCAACAAAAAGCCCAGGCTGCTTTCAAGTGGGAACTCGAAAAGATCTTCTGCGGACAGTTCCGCGGCAGTTTTTTTATTCGCCACTATTCTTCCACGCGAACTATGGGAGGCCGCCAATTGTCGGATGGCCTGGCGGCACAGCCATGAAGGGTCGGATCCTGATTATGCCACCGATCTCCCGGCCAAAGACTCGATACCATAGGGCACCTCGGATGTCTCGCCGGCGAGAAGCCGCCATGGCTTGACCTAATCGCAGATGTTGCCTTGAGCTTCACCGACCGCCTCATTGGCGCCCGGAAAGGCCCGTAGCATCAATTGGTTCTGTCTGATGGCGTGGGCTCTGAAGGGTTCCACCATCAGCGGTTCCCGGCTTTGACCGATCCACCCTCAGATTCCGTCGAGATTCGCACGGGCGCACCAATAGTCCCAGGTGCGCTCGGATACGAGCGGTAAGGCAGTCATCGTGGCGGTGTGCTCGATCTCTCCCGGTGAGAGCGCGACAAGGTTGCCGCCAAGCCGCAAGGAGTCGAGCAGGATCCGGGCGTTCGCCTCGAGATAGATGGCGAGAAGCACGGCGCGCTTCAGATTCTCCGCTGCGACCACGCAGCCATGCCCACGCATCAGCGCGACATTGCCGCCGCCGAGCGCAGCGGCCAGATCAAGGCCCTGTTCGCGCGTGACCACCAGCAGATTGGTCTCTCCAAACTTGCTGCGGATGTCCCATACCGGCACCTCCGCGCCGACGCCGCCTGCGACGTGGACAACCTGGCGCAGCGGCACTCCGGTGAGACCGAACGGAATCACCGAGAATGAATGGTTGTGGATGACCGACATTGCATCCGGCCGGGATTCGTAAATCCCGCCATGGATCGGCCGCTCTGCGTATATCGGCCGGTCGCGCTGGTCGACGGGCTCGTTGTCGAGGGTGAACTCCATCAGGTCTGCGCGGCTCACGATGCCCGGGCTGCGCGACTGCGAGAGGAAGTAGCGATCGGGGTTGCCAGGATGCCGCGCGCTGGCATGGCCAAAGGCGTCGACGACGCCCTCGCGCTCAAGAATGCGGTTCGCGACCGCAAGGTCCCACAGTGTCTGTTCCAATCTGTCGTTCATTGACTGTCCTATTTGGTCCGAGCAGGGCTTGGGATCATCGAAGCTACCTTGATACGGCCGGGTGACAAACCTGTCGCTTTGTAGGATCCCGATCGTACACCACGCCGGGAACCGTCTCGTCGGCATCGACCCGTCAACGGCTGACGAATAGCTGGCTTGGTTTGTGTCACGGGGGCATGTGGATGCGGCGCGGCTGGCTGCCTGAACGCCTCAGACGGGCACCCTTCGCAGGTCAGTTTTGGTTTGTCCGACAATGCCGGTAATAGTGCACCGATCAGAAAGGCACCCTCGAATTTCGTCGTAGGAACAATTCGGGCGCCCACAACTACCTTCATTGAACGATCTTGCTTTGGCGCGGACAACCGGCGCATTGGGCCCACCCTTTGGAAAATGTGCCGGGACACGCTTTGTTGGCCCGACCATGACCGGTCGAGCGTCAACGCCTCATACTTTCGCGGTCAGAAATGCAGAGATGTCGGAAACGCATTCCGAGGCCCGGTCTACCATCCGGCTCATCCCGAAGAACAGATGCGTCATGCCAGGATAGACCTTGAAGGCATGGTCACGGCCGGCCGCGTCGAGCCTCGCCGACATTCGGCGCGCGCCATCGACGAAGACGTCGGCCTCGGCGGCGGCGATAAAGAGCGGCGGCAACATCGCGGGATCGGCGCGCAGGGGCTGTGCGCGTGGGTCGTCCCGGTCGACCGGGTCCGGCAAATACGCCTCGTGAATTTCGATTGCCGATGCCCGGGTCGGATAAAACCCCTCGCCGCCGAAGCGGTACATCGAACCCGACTCGGGGTCGTGATCGAAGACGGCGCAAATCATCGCGCCGGCCTTCAGGAATGAGGATTTGACACCGCCCAGATGGATCACGGCGCCGAGGGCGACATTGGCCCCGGCCGACGAGCCGCCAAAGGCGATGCGCCCGCCATCTATGCTCCACCTCTGAGCATTATCGGCAAGCCAGGTCAGGAGTGATGCGGTCTCTTCGACGGCGTCGGGAAAGACATGCTCGGGCATGTGGACATAGTCGGCGCTGATCACGGCGCCGCCCCAGCGATCGACCAGCTCACGCATCTGACGATCGTTCGACTGCGGCGCGCCGAGCCGATAGCCCCCGCCATGGAGATAAACGAAGACCGGATGGGTGCCTTCCGCCTTCGGTCGGTAGAGCCGGATGGGGGTTTCGCGGAACGGGCCGGGCACCGTCAGGTCGACGACCTCGCCGATTTCCGGGCCGCCCTCGTTCCACCAGGCCCGTGCCCGCATGGAATGATCGCGAAGCGCGGTGATCCCATCGCCCGGCGGACCGAGCGCCGAGACAATCTCGGCCTGTCGTTGTTGAGCTTTGACGATCTGGGGGTCCAGAAGATCGAGCGGCGCATCGCGAACAGAAGTGGTTTTCATCAGGCCGTCCTTGAGCCGGTCGGCATTCGCTCGCCGCCCATTTTTCCCGGAGCACGATCGTGTCACTGTGATCCGGTGTGACGCGTGGAACGTGCTCCAAACATATGCGTTGGATCAAGATCACGCACAGAATTGCCAGCGATACGCTGTCCTTGGCGGCGGAGCCTATATAGGCGGCCGACAGGGTCTCGGCGAGGCCGAGCAGCAGGCCGCCGACCTCAACCACTTGGCCGCCCCGTGCCGATTGCTTTGACAACACCGTATCGACCCTTCGCGGAGATTGCTTGTGTATCGCGAAACCACGTCGGTGAACCGTGGACCGGTGTCGAATGTCGACCTCGGCAGACCCCGGGAATAGCCGCTATTTGCTTTTCGCCACCTGCCTGCGTCCATTTGAGACCACCTTCTGACCTTTGATAAAGACGTCGTCGACCAGATTTGTTCCAAAGCGATGGATCACCATGCCGTGCTCCGGTACGCGCCAGATGACGATGTCGGCGCGTTTGCCCGGCTCCAGGCTGCCGCGATCGCGGCCCCGGCCGAGCGACGCAGCCGCATTGAGGGTCGACATGTGCCATATCTCCGCATAGCCCAGACGGTATAGACGCGCCGCCGTCTGCATCGCGGCCTGCATGGACAGGGTCGGGCAGCTGCCTGGGTTGTAGTCGGTCGATAACGCCACGATGCATCCTGCGTTCACGGCGCGCCTGGCGACCTGGGGCATGAACGGCTTCTCCGCAGGCACCAACGTGTCTCCGTCCAGGGCCGGTGTCATTTCCAGCATGTGGTAGGTGACGCCCGGAAACAGGATGGCGGCCGTTCCCGCCTCGGCCATGGCCCGAAAGCCTTCGTCGGTCGTGTAGTCGGCGTGATCGGCGCTGGCGGCATTGAGTTCCGCGGCCAGGAGCCCGCCCTCGGCGTCGCCGGTCTGGTCCGAGTGGACACGAATTCCAAGACCCAGTTCCTTGGCGCGTTCGCCGATCCGGCGGCACTGGGCGCGGGTAAAACCGATCGGATCGCAGCACACATCGCAATACTCGGCCAGTTCAGCGGCCTCCGGCAGCATCTCGATCACCAGGTCGACATAGGCGTCCGTGTCATCGAGATATTCCGGCGGCGGCACATGGGCGCCCAGGAACGTCGGGATGATATCGATCGGGTGGTCCAACCCGGCGGTCAGGCGGAGCAGACGGAGTTCGGTCTCGCGTTCCAGGCCGTAGCCGGTCTTGGCCTCCAATGTGGTCGTGCCGTGGGCTGCCATCTCGTCGAGGTCGCCGAGGGCCTGCGATGTCATTGCCTCGTTCGATGCCGCGCGGGTCCACCCAACCGAACGGTGAATGCCGCCCTGGAGGCCGGCGGCTGCCGCGCGGCCTGTGACTTTGGATTCCCACTCATCGTGGCGCGATCCGGAATAGACAAGATGTGAATGGGGGTCGACGAGCCCGGGCGTGACCAGCCGCCCGGCGGCGTCGATGCGGTTTGCGCCATCGAAGGATGCGGCGATTTCCCGGCTGCTGCCGACGCCTGAAATCAGCCCGTTGGTAACCGCGACCGCGCCGTCGGTGATGATTTCCAGTTTCTGGAGCGCATCACCCCGGCGACCTTCCGCCGGCCCGGCGCAGGTGACGAGCTCGCCGATATTCTCGATGATGAAATCCGCTGTTTGCTTCTCCACCAATACCTCCCGGATAGGCGTCGCCTTGACTCAATTTACCGTATAGCGGTACTTAATACCGTACAATGGTATTTTGAAACCTTGGAAGCCATGGCGCAGGTCGAAACTAAAAGCCAAGACGCCGGTCCACCGCCCCATAACCCACAACCGCATGGTGAGACGGCCGGGCGCGATGAATTGTTGGGCCAACGTGAGTTGGTGGAAAGCACCGGCGGGGTCCGTTCGGTCCAGCGGGCCTTTTTGCTGCTTCAATGCCTGACGCAGGACCGGCCGGAAACAACGCTGACAGAGTTCGCCCAAAAAACCGGCCTTGCCACGAGCACCGTGCAGCGTTTGCTGAATACGTTGGAAGCGGGCGGGGTTTTGCGCCGTTTGCCCGGCGCCACATACACCTTCGGCAATGCCTTGCTGCAGATCGCCGTGATCGCCCTGGGGTCTTTGGAATTGCACCGTTTGGTGGAGCCGCATCTGGATCGCCTGTCCAAGCAAACCGGCGAAACGGCAAACTTCGCCGTGCACAACGAAGACGGCGACGTGCTCTATCTTCGCCAAACGCTGAGTGACCGGTCTTTGCGTCACGCGGGCTGGCTGGGACGCGCGTTTCCCGGGAAAGGCACAGCCATCGGCGCCGCGCTGGCCGGACAGGTGGATGGCGACGGGGTGATCAGCTCCCGAGACACACTTGAGCCCAATGTGACCGCGGTTGCCGCGCCGATTTACGGTCCGGCAGAGGACGGCGCGATGACAATCGTTGGGGCCATTAACGTGACCGGCCCCAGCTTTCGGATCGACGACGACATGTTGCGCCGCTATCGCGCGCTGGTCGCGACCGAGGCGCGGGAGTTGACCGCCAGTATCGGCGGGCGATGGCCCGATGGCGCAGCGGCTCCGGCGTCAGACGATAAGCGGGGGAGCGCCCGGCCATGACCGAAGCACGACCCAACGAGGTCCGCGCAGCCGAGGGAACGGAGATACGGTGTCGGGGCTGGCGTCAGGAGGGCATCCTGCGCATGCTCGAGAACACCATCGCCAATGGCGAGCGCCCGGAAGACCTGATCATTTATGGCAGCACCGGCCAGGCCGCGCGTAATTGGGAAAGCTATCACGCCATCGTCCGGCTGCTGAAGGATCTCAAGGACGACGAAACGCTGGTGATGCAGTCGGGCAAGCCGGTTGCCGTATTCGCATCTCATCCCGGCGCGCCTCGGGTGGTTGCGGCCACGAGCAATCTGGTGCCGCGCTACGCAAACCGGGAAGACTTCGATCGCCTTCGCGAAGCAGGTCTGACCATCCACGGTCAGTATACCGCCGCCTCCTGGGCTTATATCGGCAGCCAGGGGATCATGCAGGGGACCTACGAGACCTTTGCCGCCTGTGCAAAGCGCTTCATGGACGGCCAGTTCCAGGGCAAGATCGCGCTGACCGGCGGCTTGGGCGGAATGGGGTCGGCTCAACCGCCAGCGGTTTCGATGAATGGCGGCGTTGCCCTGGTCGCCGAGATCGACCCGTCGCGCATCGCCCGGCGGTTGGATACAGGCCACCTGGACGGCGCCTTTGAGGATTTGGACGCGGCCTGGAAACAGTGCCGCGATCAGGCCGCCGCCGGAAAGCCGGGCGCCTATGCGGTCTGCGCGAACGCCGCCGATGTTTGCGAGCATTTTGTCCGATCCGACGACAAGCCAGATTGCGTCACCGACCAGACATCGGCGCATAATCTGCTGCACGGCTATATCCCGTCGGGACTGTCAATCGACGAGGCCCGAGACCTGCGGGCCTCCGATCCAGACGACTACCTAGAACGGTCCAAGGACACCGTACGACGTCATGTCCGCGCGCTGTTGGCGCTGCAGGAACAGGGCGTGCCGGTCTTCGAATATGGCAACGATCTGCGCGGCGCGGCCTTCGACAATGGTGTCGCCGAAGCCTTCGATATACCCAGCTTTATGCCGCTCTTTATTCGTCCGAGTTTCGCCATCGGCCGCGGCCCGGTGCGCTGGGTTCTCCTGTCCGGCGATGTCAAAGACCAGCAGGCCGCCGACAAGGCCGCGATGGAGCTGTTTCCAGATGACGAGCGGCTGACCACTTGGCTGCGGATGGCGCCGGAGCGCGTGCCCATCGAAGGGCTGCCGGCCCGCACCTGCTGGCTCAAATACGGCGCGCGGCGGACAATGATGTTGAAGCTGAATGAGATGGTGGGCTCGGGTGAGATTTCCGCGCCGGTGGCGGTTACGCGCGACCATCTGGATTCCGGCGCTACTGCTTTTCCGCGGCGCGAAACCGAGGGCATGCCCGACGGCTCCGACGCCATCGGCGACTGGCCCTATTTGAATGCCATGCTGAATGTCGCGGGCGGCGCCGACATGGTGGCAATCCATCAAAATGGCGGCGACATCGGCGGCTCGATTTCCGCGGGCATGACCGTGATCCTCGACGGCACCAAGGAAACTGCGGTGAGGGTCGACCGGGTCTTCACAACCGATCCGGGGATCGGCGTTGTGCGCCATGCCGATGCGGGCGTGCCGGAAGCCGAAGCGTTTCTCGAGCAATCCGATATCCGTGGAGGGTTCGTGCGATGACCCCCCCCGAAGCCGGCACCCCGTCTGGCGCATCGTCGGAACTGGACGGCCCCCTGACGCATTTGCCGTCCGATCCGTTCACCAGCTTTATGGGCCAGCCGGTCGAGCCCAATCTCGATCGCCTGGACGCAGACTTTGCGATCCTCGGCGCGCCCTTCGGCTCGCCCTATCACATGCAAGGGGTGGCGTCTGACGCCGCAAATGCGCCGGCGGCGGTGCGCGCGCGTTCCCACCGGTTCGGGCGCATGATCGATCACCACGATTTTGATTTCGACGGCCGGCTGTTCGCCGACAAATCGGCCCCGGTCGTCGATTGCGGCGATGTCGTCGGCGATCCGCGCGATCTGGAGGGCAACAAGGCCCGGGTGATGGCCGCTGTCAGCGCGATCTTGGACAAAGGCGCAGTGCCCATCGTGCTGGGCGGCGACGATTCGGTGCCGCCCCTGGTTATCCGGGCTTACGAGGGACGCGGCCCGGTGACCGTGCTGCAGTTCGATGCGCATTTGGACTATCGCGACGAGGTCAACGGCATTCGCGACGGCTATTCCAGCCCGATGCGCCGTGCGGCAGAGATGCCCTGGGTCGACAAGATCGTTCATGTCGGCCTGCGCGGACTGGGCAGCGCGCGCGGCGTCGATGTCGCCGATTCCCGCGCACGGGGCAATGTCCTGATCCCGGCCAAGCAGGTGCGCGACGAAGGCGTCGGCTGCGTCCTCGATGCCTTCGATCCCGGCGCCAAGGTCTTTATCACCCTGGATTGCGACGGCTTCGATCCCGCGGTCATGCCGGGAACGAGCTGCCCCATGCCCGGCGGGCTCGATTACTGGGAAGGCGCGGATATCATTTCAGGCGTCGCCAAAAAATGTGACGTCGTCGGCATGGACTATGCCGAACACTTCCCCTCACTCGATTTTCAGGGGATCACGAGCCTGACGCTGGCACGATTAATCGCGACGCTGATCGGCACAATCATCCGCAAGGAGGATTGAGGCCTTGAACCGCGACCGCCACTTGTATATACATCTTGGCGTTCCGGGCAAGCCTATGAATTCATGGATAAAAACGAAAAAGACTTCCCATTCCGGGCGTTTGCATAAATGAAGTGCCGCATCGGCGGCGCATAACGGGTCGATTGGACACTTGAAGGAGGCATCGAATGAAGACTTGGAAACTTTCCCTGATCGCAGGCGCAGGGGCATTGGCCCTCGCTGGGACGGCGGCAGCGGCAGACGACATCAAGATTGGTTTTCATGCGCCCCTCACCGGATTTGCCGCCGCAGATGGTAAATCCGCGGTGACTGGCGCGCAGCTCGCCATCGAGCAGATCAACGCCAAAGGCGGGATCAACGGCAAAAAGCTGAAGCTCGTCATTTATGACGACCAGGCATCGCCGAAGAATTCCGCGCCGATCGCCAACAAGCTGATCGGACAAGACAAGGTGCGGATTGCCATCTCGGGCAGCTATTCCGGCGCGACGCGGGCCGCCGCCGGCGTGTTTCAGAAGGCCAAGATCCCCTATATCTCCGCCTACGCCGTTCACCCGTCGATCACCAAAGCCGGTGACTATGTTTTCCGCACATCCTTTGTCGGCGACGTGCAGGGCCGCGCCGGCGCAAAGCTGGTGGGAGACATCCTGAAAAAGAAACGTGTCGTGCTGATCACCTTGAAGAACGATTTCGGCCGGTCTCTGGTGCGCGGCTTCAAGGAAAAAGCCGGCGCCTACGGCATCACGATCGTCTCCGAGTATGAATACTCGATCAAGAACCGCCAGTTCGGCCCGATCATCGCCAAGGTCAAGGCGGATAAGCCCGACGCGATCTATGCGACCGGCTATTTCTTCACCGCCGGTCCGCTGGTGCGCCAGTTGCGCGCGGCCGGCGTCAATACGGTGGTTATCGGCCAAGAAGGGTACGATTCGCAGAATTTCATCAAGATCGCGGGCAAGGCGGCGGAGGGTGTCGTCATCACCACGTCCCTCGACCGGGATTCCAAGCGTGCCGTGACCCGCAGCTTCATCAGCGCCTTTGAGAAAAAGGCCGGCTACAAAGCCGACATGGTCGCCGCAACGACGCACACGGCCGTATATGTGGTTGCGGCCGCTCTAAAGGCGGCGGGCAATATGAATCCGGCGGACATTCGAGCCGCCATTGCCAAGACCAGCGTGAATGCTTCAACTGGCCGTATCTCCTTCAACTCGCTGGGCGAGGTGCAGAAATCGGTGTTGGTGCAGGTCGTGCGCGACGGAAACTGGCACTTCCATTCCAAGATCGACGACAAGATGCTCCTGGCGCCGCCGACCAAATAGGCGGACGTCAAGGCGCATTCGGAACCGCAACGCATGACCGCCGGGAGGGCAAGCCTCTCCCGGCGGTCATTGGGTTGGGTCTCGCACTCCTGGAAATAGGCCCGTGACTGAAATTGCTCTTCTGGTTCAGGGGCTGTTGGACGGCAGCATTTATGCCCTAATCGCGGTCGGCCTGACCCTGGTCTACGGGCTGCTTCGTATCCTGCACGTTGCCCATGCGGGCCTTTTTACGCTGGGTGGTTACGTCGGCGTCGTGGTGACAAACCAGACCGGCAGCTTTGTGCTGGCGCTTGTGGTCGCGATGGTCGTGGCCGGGATCGTCGGCATGATCATCTACCGGCTGGTCTACCAGCCAATATTGCATCTGCCGCCCTATGTCGCGCTGATCGCCTCCATCGGCCTGTTCATCGCAATGCAAGAGGGCTTTCGGTTCTACGATGAGCAGGGCGTGTCCTTCGTTGACGCGCCGTTGCAGGGCACCGTGGCGTTCGCCGGCCAGAATCTGCAGATCGCAAAAATCGTGACGTTCTTCGGAGCGATCATTTTGATCGGCGGTCTGGGATTTTTGGCCGCGCGCACCCGAACCGGGGTCGCCTGGCGGGCCACAGTCACCAAGCCCAAAATGGCCGAATCCTTCGGCATCAACATCGTTCGGGTTCGTTATCTGAACTTCTTCATCGGCTCCGCACTGGCCGCGGTCGCCGGTGTGATGGTGTCGCTGACCACCAATCTGGTTGAACCGACCAGCGGCGATGTCTGGAGCTACAAGGCGCTGGCGATCATCGTTCTGGGCGGCCTGGGCAGCATGCGGGGCACGCTGATCGCCTGTTTTGCCCTGGGCGTCATCGAGGCGTACGGAACGACAAGCTTCCTGGGCGCGATCATGAACCGCGACGCTATCGCGTTTGCCTTTTTGGTGGTCGTCCTGATGATCCGGCCCCAGGGCCTCTTTGTGAGGACCTGAGCGCATGGAAAGCCTGCTCAACGCCTACGATATGAGCTTGATCCGCACGGCCGCGATCATGGTCATCATGGCGCTCAGCTTGAACATGATCACCGGATTTTGCGGTCAGATCAGTTTGGGACATGCGGCGTTCATGGGTATCGGCGCCTATACCTCCGTCAAGCTGTCCATCAATGGAATCGATTTTATCTATGGAACCTTTGCCGGAATGGCGCTGGCTGGTTTGCTTGGCCTCATCGTCGGGCTGACATCGCTGCGGGTTCGCCACGATTTCCTGGCAATCACCACGATGGGGATCGTCTTCTTGTTTAGCGGCATCGTCGAACAGTCCAAATACCTCGGCGACACCGATGGCCTGTCCGGCTATCCCCATCCGGCTTACAGCGATTTCACATATATGATGCTGACCATCCTGCTTGCGATCGCGGTCGTCGCGCTCAGCTTCTACATCAAGCGGTCGTGGATGGGAGCTGCCTTCAAATCGATTGGCGACGACGAGGATACCGCGCGTGTTCTTGGGATCAACGTGCCGCTCTACAAGCTTTCGGCGTTCGTTTTGGGCACCGCGATCGCCGGCTTGGCGGGGTCTTTGTACGCGCACCAAACGACCATTATCCAGGCGGAGAATTTCGGCTTCATCGAATCGATTACGGTGTTGTCGATGGTTGTGTTCGGCGGGGTGGGCTCGATCGCCGGGGTCACGATCGCGGCCGTCATTCTGACGCTTTTGCCGCTTTGGTCTCAAGCCATCGGCGAATACAAGCTGCTGTTCTATGGCGGGCTGTTGTTCGCGATGATGCGGTTTGCGCCCTATGGCCTGGCCGGCCTGGCACAACGAGCCCGACTGCTCCTCACGCGCCGGGCGGGAACGGCCCGGTGAGCCCCATTCTCAAGGTTCGAGATCTTCGGGTCGTCTTTGGCGGCGTCACGGCGGTTGACGGGGTTTCATTCGATGTGGCGCCGGGCCAATTGCTCGGATTGATCGGCCCGAATGGCGCCGGCAAGACCACTGTCATGCGGTCGATCACCGGCATTGTGCCGCCGAATTCGGGTGTCATTGAACTGGACGGTCAGCGCCTGTCGGGATTGCCCATCCATCAGCGCATGCGCCGCGGCCTTGCGCTGTCCCAACAGCTCGTTCGGCCGTTTCGCGAAATGACGGTCATCGAAAACGTCGCCTTCGCCGCCGGACATCAGAAGACCGACAATCCGCTGCGGGCATTTGTCACGTTTTCGCAAACCAATGAGCAGGCTCGCGCGAAGGAATTGCTGGATATGGTCGGTATCGCCGAGCACGCCGACGCGGATACCGGCTCGGTGCCGCTCGGCGTGTTGAAGCGGCTTGAGGTTGCCCGCGCTTTGGCGCTGGGCCCCAAGGTGCTGCTTCTGGATGAACCTTTGGCAGGGCTCAATACGGGTGAGGCCGCAACCCTGGCAGAGACGATCAGGAACCTCCGGCAAGGCGGGCTCACGATCGTGCTGATCGAACACAATCTGCGCGAGGTCATGCGCGTTTGCCCGCATCTGGTGGTGCTCGACAATGGCAAAAAGATTGGCGATGGACCGGCGGAGGAAGTGATGGCCGACCCGATTGTGCGCGCGGCCTATCTCGGGGCAACGACGGGAGATGCCGGTGCTGCAGCTTGAGAAAATGAGCTGCGGCTATGGCGCCTTCCGCGCGGTGAGCGAGCTCTCACTCACAGTACGCCAGGGCAGCGTATTTGCGCTGATCGGCGCCAATGGTGCGGGCAAATCCTCCACCATCAACGCCGTAGCCGGTCACGTCGCTCTGCAAGGGGGATCGATCGCGCTCGATGGCGAGGACATCTCCGGCCTGCCCGTCCGGCGCCGCGTTCATCTGGGGATTGCGATTGCACCGGAAGGGCGCGAGCTATTCCCGGATTTGACCGTGCGCGAGAATTTGACCGTCGGCGGGATGATCCACGACCGGCGCTCCGAAACGCAGAATATCGAGCGCGTGTTGAGCTTGTTCCCGCGCCTTGGCGAGCGGATGACCCAGCTGGCCGGCTCCTTGTCCGGCGGCGAGCAGCAGATGCTCGCCATCGGCCGGGCGCTCATGGCGCAGCCGCGATTTTTGATGATCGACGAGGTCTCGCTGGGGCTGATGCCGGCACTGGTCGATGTCTGTTACCGGGCGATCGCAGCGCTAAAGCAGGAGGGCATGACAATCCTGCTGGTGGAGCAGAGCACGCAGCGCGCTTTTGAGATCGCCGATGACGTCTGCGTTCTGGAATCCGGCCGTGCGGTCTGGCGTGGCACCGCAAGCGATGCGCGGGACGATCCCGACTTGACTGCTGCCTATTTGGGGCTGGACGCCTGAATAGCGCGTTGTCAGAGTTAGGCGATTAGAGCATTTTCCACTTTCGTGGAATCGACTCCAGACTACGGACCGCCCGTGACTGTCACAAGACGATTTTATCTGACAGCGCCTCTGCAGAGGCTACCCGGCCGGCTAAATAAAGCGCATCAGTTTCTCTTTATCCGCTTGGGTCGGAACCACCGCCGGCTCGGCCTGCGGTAGTTTTTCGGCTTCCGCCGGCGGTTCGGCCGACACGGTCGCTACCGGCGTTGCCACCGCCTCTTCGGTGGTCTGAGATAATGGGACCTCGACCTCCGGCAAATAGATTGTGAATGTCGCGCCCTCGCCAGGCGTGCTTTCGACATGGATGGCGCCGCCTTGGTTTTTCGCCATTCCGAAAACCATCGATAGCCCCAGCCCGGTACCGGCACCGACTTCGCGCGTGGTGAAGAACGGATCGAAAATGTGGGTCAGTACTTCCGAGTCGATGCCGCGCCCGGTATCGCTGACGGTGATGCTGACGTAGCGGCCTGGAGCCAGCTTGTCGCCGTGACTGGTCGCGAAATACTCGCTCGGCGCAACCGCGTCGCAGGTAATGGTAATCGTGCCGCCATCGGGCATCGCCTGGCGGCTGTTCATCACAAGGTTACTGACACATTGGGTCAGTAGCGCCGGGTCGATGCTCGCGCGGGCCTGCGTCCTGATATCGAACCTGACCTCGAGATTGGCCTGAACGAAGACCCGAAGAAGCGGCTCCATGCTGCGGATGGTCTCGCCAATATCGACGACGATCGGCGCCAGGACCTGCTTGTTGCTGAAGGTCAGCATTTGCTGCGTTATGTCGGTGGCGCGGCCGGACGCCTCGACGATCTCCTGAAGCGATTCGCGCACCCGATCCTGGTCATTGAACTTTCTCAAGGCCATGCGGGCAAACCCCAGGATCGATGTCAGTAGGTTGTTGTATTCATGGGCAACCCCGCCGGCCAATTCGCCAAGCGCTTCGAGCTTGTGGCTCTGGCGTGCCCGACTCTCGGTGAGCTGCGCAAGTGTAACGTCGGCGACCGTGAACACCGCGCCGACCTCTGGAATGGGGTTGGCCTGCACTGCCAGCGTTTTACCTGTATTAAAGATGAACTTGACCGGTTGGTTTGCGCCATCGCGTACGAACGCACGCATGCCATCCACGCTCAGCGCCGCTCGATATGGCTTATCGACGAGGACGTTGCTCAAATGTTGCAGCACAGGTTCGAAGGAACTGCCGTGCTGGATAAGCTCTGGCGATACTTCCAGTAATTCGGAAAAGCGCTTGTTGGCGGCCAGGATGATCAGGTCCGGGGTCAGGGCGACAAGGCCCTCGGCCATGTTCTCGAAACCTGCTTCCATCAGCGCCGATTTTTCTTCCAGTTCCCGCTGTTTCTTTAAGACCTGCTCGCGCTCGGTGTTGAGACCGTCTTGCGTGCGCTTCTGCTCGATCCCGACGCTCAGCGCCTTGGCGACGTCGGTAAAAAAGTTATCGTGCTCGGCTATGTACTGGTTGCCGCCAGGAGCCGTGAATACAAGTGCTCCCAACAGCCCGGCCTGGCCGACGAGCGGTATGGCGATGTGGTCCCATTGGGCGATTTCGGCGCTCGTCCCGGCGCCCTGATGAAGTGTGCATTTGGTCGCTTGGATCGTTCGGCTGGATGCGACTTGGTTACAAATGCAGGCTCCAAAGCACGCCGGTTGCGATGCGTTCGCGTTTGCCGGTTCCAGGTCTCGCCAGACTGCCGGCGACATTTGCCTGCTGTCGGAATCTTCGAGGTAAACGGCGCTGCGCGTCACCGGTGCGAGCCAGGAAACCAGGCTCAGTACTTCCAGTGCACCCTCCAGCATCCTTTCGATCCGTATGTCCGACAAGGCGATCGCAAGGATGCGCCGGATCGCGGATTCTTTCTGGCGGATGCTTTCCAGGTCCTCCTTAGCTGTTACCAACTCGGTCACGTCGGCGCGCAGGTTGATCAGATGCGTGACCACGCCGGCTTCGTTCTTGATCGGCTTGATAACGGTGTCGACCCAATAGCAAGAGCCGTCCTTTGCGCGGTTCTTGATCCGTCCGCGCCATATCGAGCCTGTTTGGATCGTCTCCACAATATCCTGAAAGAACGATGCCGGGTGTTGGCCCAGATCGGCAATGGTGCAAGGCTCGCCGGTGAGCTCGTCGAGATTGTATTTCGAGATCTTGCAGAAGGCGTCGTTCGCATAGATGAACCGTCCGTTTGGATCGGTTATGGCGATGATCGCATGCTCATTGACCGTTTCGACGAACCCCGGAAGGTTCAGCGCTTCTGCGTGCGCCGCGGTTTTGGGCAGGGGGGCGTGCTCGTCCATTCCAGTGATCTTTCGCCGTTTGCATCGTGTTGTCGCGCATACTGGTATATGCGTATTGCATACGATATTACTCGAATGGTTGCTGAATAAGATAGTATATATATCATTACGAGATAATATTGTTATCAAAACACTCTTAAATGTTTATTAGTGCTCTTCACGTTACCTATATTTGAGAATTGAAGCGAGGGAGGTTTGGGGGGGGGAGAACGTCCGCAGGTGGGTGTCGGTCCGATGCCGTCTAACCTGAGCTGGCAAACCGTCGACCCTCCACAACCTCTTGCGTGGCCAGTTCCGTGCCGCACGGCAATGGCATTGGACATTCGGCAGGGCGCGCGCGACGCGCATCGGAGATACCGCGCATGGATCAGCGGCTGGAAAGCGAGCAGGACCAACAGGCCTCGCAAGCCCGTGGTCGGTCGGGCCCGGAAATGGAACCGGTCGATCGGCCGGGCGCGATCCTTGAAGCGCGTCCGCCGTCAGTCACGACCGACGCCGCACCCGCCGGTGGGGACGGTGCGCATGTCGGTGCCACGGCGGATGCGAACGCGTTGCTCGGCGCCGCCTTGGAGTCGATGGCGCAAGGGATCTTGATCGTTGACGCGGATTTCAAGATATCCGCGCTGAACGAGCGCGTATGGGATTTCGTGCCCGAATACCGCGAGCTTTATCAGATTGGCGCGGATATACGCGACGCGTGGCGCGAGAGCGCCAAGGCCGGCCGTTACGACATTGGCTCCGACGAAGCCGAGGATCTCGTCGCCCGTTGGACGAGTGTATTCTTGCGCCGGGAGCGGCTGGTCACCGAGCGCATCACAACCGACGGCAAGCTCATCCAGATCGATTTGCAGCCCGCTGGTTCGTATGCCGGTTGGGTGGCGACCTATACCGATCTTTCTGAGCGCCGGAAGACGGAGGCCGCGCTTGTGCAGTCTGCCGACAACTTGCGCACGATATTGGAGAATGTCGCCGATGGCCTGTTCGCCCTGGACGAAGCTGGCACCGTGCAGCTGTTCAACGTGAAGGCGGAGGAGATCTTTGGATTTAGTGCCGATGAGATTATCGGCCAGAGCGCTTCGCTTCTGGTGCCCGATGCCATCGCAGCGAAATATGCCGCAACAATCAGGGCGTTCTTGAGCACCGACAGATCCGGCGCCGTCGATATCAGCGGCGAGTCAGTGGGTCGCCGCAAGGACGGCTCGGAATTTCCGTTGGGGATCGGCGTCGGTTACGTGCCCCAGGGCGAAAAGCACACATTCATCGCCTCGGTTCGCGACATCGGCGAGGCGAAGGCGGCCGCAGAGCGGGTGCAACATGGTAAGCGACTGGAATCGCTGGGCCAATTGGTTGGCGGTATCGCCCACGAGTTCAACAATCTATTGACCTCGATCTCCGGCTTTACCGAGATGGCGCTCAAGAAGGCGGGCGACGAGAAGCGCGTCGTGGAATACCTGACCGAGGTGGCCGATGTGTCGAAGCGCGCGGTCACGCTCACCGGCCAGATGCTCGCCTTTGGCCGCAAGCAGATCGTCGAAAAAGAGGTCGTGCGGGTTGGGCAAACTCTGCTTTCCCAGGAAAGCCTCATTCGCGTCTCGCTCGATGCGAGCACCGAGCTCAGTTTCGAGATAGACGAAGACGACAGCCATATCGAAATCGATAGCGGCCAGCTGAGCCAGTGCGTGATGAACCTGGTCAACAACGCCCGTCATGCCATGCCCGATGGCGGCAAGCTTTTCATCCGTTACATGACAGTGGACGTCGAGGCCGACAAGGAGACCAGCCACGGCAAGACCTTGCCGGCCGGACGTTATGCACTGATTTCGGTCAGCGACACCGGCACCGGGATGGGGCAGGAGGTGTTGGCGCGCCTGTTCGATCCGTTCTATTCCACCAAGGAGAAGGGCAAGGGCACGGGGCTCGGGCTCTCGCTTGTCTATGGAATGATTGCGAATTCGGACGGCGTTATCGATGTCACAACCGAGGTCGGCGTCGGCAGCACCTTCTCGATTTACCTGCCGGTTGTCGAAGCGGATTCCGCCGGGGCCGCGGCAGGCGTGCTGGGGGCGCCCGCCGCGGAGGCTGTCCTGCGCATACCCGTCCTTCTCGTCGTGGACGATGACGCCCATGTGCGGCGCTTTACCCAAGTCACCCTGGAGGATGAAGGCTACCAGGTGCTGGTGGCAAGGGATGGCGAGGAGGCCGTCGCTCGTCACAAGGCACAAGACGGCGGCATCGACCTCCTCGTATCCGATGTCGTCATGCCGCGTATGGGGGGTGTGGAGCTGGCCACCGTCCTGACAGACGCGCAGCCGGGCCTGAAGGTTGTGTTCATGTCGGGTTACACCGCCGAAACCTCCCAGAAGGTCAACGATTTCACGACAGACGGAAATTTTCTCCAGAAACCGTTTCAGTCCGAGGACCTGATCTATCTGGTGTCGAAAATTGTGCGGCCGCCCGAAGCCGGCGAAACCGAGCCTCCGAACACGCAACCCCCGGAAACGGGATTGAGTGAACCCGCGCCATAAGGCATTTGCGCGAAGGAGCGACTGCCATGTCTAATGCACTCGACCTGACCGACATGACGGTATTGATCGTTGATGACGAGCCTACGGTCACGCGGCTCGCCAAAACCATGCTGACCGACCTGGACGTCGCGCAGGTGTTCGTCGCGAATGACGGGCGCGAGGCGCTGGATTTCCTCGGTCTTTTCGAAGATGACATCGACGTCATCGTCTGCGACTGGAACATGCCCCGCATGTCGGGCTTTGAGCTTCTGCAGCAGATCCGGACGGTCGATCCCAGCATGCCCTTCGTGATGCTCACAGGCCGCAACGACATGGATTCGATCGTTGCCGCGCGTGACCAGAAGGTCTCCAGCTATCTGCTCAAGCCGTTTTCCCAGGAGCAACTCGCGCAACTGAGAACGGCGGCGCAATAATCCCCCATTGAAGCGGTCGGATTGTCTGACTGGGGCGGAGCAATATGGGACCGCCGATGTAGCCTTTGGTCGGGATGGAGCTGACCGAAGGCGAGGGGGATGTACCGAGTGGAGTTGTAC
>DATKZM010000089.1:0-2307 GCA_035527975.1 Alphaproteobacteria bacterium
CGGCGCGGCAGCCGCGTTGCGATGGGGTTTCATGGCCATCGATCCGCCGCTCTGGGCGACGGCGCTGCTTCAGATCCTGCACGCCATGAGCTTCGGCGCCGCGCATCTCGCCGCCATCCATTTCCTCACCCATGCGGTGCCTGAGGATCGCGCGGCCATCGCGCAAGGCCTCTATGCCGCCGTGGTCGCCGGCCTCGTCATGGGCTCGGTCACCATCGCCTGCGGCCCGCTTTACCGGATGCTCGGCGGCGAGGCCTATGGCGCCATGGCTCTCCTGGCGCTGGTCGGCACGGGGGCGGCCATCCTGCTGCGCCGGCGCTGGCAGGACGGGCTCGTCGTCGGCACCGTCGCCCATTCGCATTCCTAGTTTCGCCGCTTCCAGAGCGACCAATGGCCAGGTCCGGCGATCGTCAACCCGCCTCATTTGAGCATTGATCGCGCTCAATGACAGGTTCGACGAAGCGGCTACGGTTCCGGCCAAACAGAAGGATGTTCGCAATGAATAAGCTCTGCGCGTTTTTGTTTGCAGCAACCCTCGTGATTGCCGTTTCCCCGGCATTGGCGCAGCAAGGTCAGCAAGAGAATCCCGCAGACCACAACGCTCACCATGGCGGGCCGGAACAGCAGGATGAGCAGCAGGCGCCGAACGGCGGCGGCATGATGGGTAAAGGCGGTCAGGGCCAAGGCATGATGGGCCAAGGCATGATGGGCAAGGACGGCAAGGGCATGATGGGCGGGATGATGGGCAAGGGGGGCGGCATGGAGATGCATTCGCGCCCCATGATGGAAGCCCGGCTCGCCTACATCAAAGCCGACCTCGAGATCACCGAGGCGCAGACGGCGGCATGGAACGCCTATGCTGACGCGGTGAGGGTGCGCCACGCCGCCATGACTGGCATGCATGAAGGCATGATGAAGGCCAAAAAGGATGGGAGCGCATTGGAGCGCTTGGACGCGCGCATCAAGGCGACGGAAGCCAAGCTTGAGAGCTTGAAGACGCTTAAGCCGGTCGTGGCAGATCTCTATGCCGTGCTCACTGCCCCGCAGAAGAAAAAGGCCGACAAGTTGCTGGCCCGCGGTTGCCCCATGATGGGAGGATAGCATCCGACCGATGAGCTACCATTTCTCCAAGACCGTCGATCTCCCCTTCGACCAGGCGATCGCACACGTGACCGAGGCGCTGAAGGCGGCGGGCTTCGGCGTGCTCACCGATATCGATGTCGCCGCCACCATGAAGGCCAAGCTCGGTGTCGAGTTCCGGCCTTACCGAATTCTCGGCGCCTGCAATCCGCAGCTCGCTTTTCATGCGCTCGAGCTCGAGGACAAGATCGGCACCATGCTGCCGTGCAACGTCATCGTGCAGCAGCATGACGACGGACGCGTCGAGGTCTCGGCCGTCGATCCGGCGGCGTCGATGCAGGCGATCGACAATCCCGGTCTCGCCGGCGTGGCGGGCGAGGTGCAAGGCAAGCTCAAGCGCGTGGTGGAGAGCCTTTAGCCGCTCAGCCCCAAAGGTCGGGCGAGGGCGGCAGGACCATGCCGGCCTCGTAGACGAGCCCCGGCACGCGGTCCGCCTCCAGCAACAACGGTCCGTCGAGATCCACCCAGTCGGCGTCTTGCGCGAGGAGCAGGGCAGGGGCCATGGACAGCGACGTGGCCACCATGCTGCCCACCATGAGCTTCAAGCCGAGCGCCCGGGAGTGCTCTGCAACGAGCAGCGCTTCCGTGAGCCCGCCAGTCTTGTCGAGCTTGATGTTGACCGCGTCGTAGCGCCCCACCAGCGCCTCCAGAGACGCAAGACCGTGCACGGACTCGTCCGCGCAGACGGGAACGGCCCGCACGATCTCAGCAAGGATCGCGTCGTGATCGGCCGGCAAAGGCTGCTCGACGAGCTCCACGCCGGACGAAGCGGCAGCGGCCAGAAGCGACTCGGTTTCATGCGGTTGCCACGCCTCGTTCGCATCGACGATGAGCCGCGCTTGGGGCACGGCCGCGCGGACCGCGGCCAGACGCTCACGATCGCCGGCGCCCCCGAGTTTCAGCTTGAGCAGGGAATGCGCAGCAGCCGCCTTGGCCTGCGCGGCCATGGTCTCAGGGTCCGAGAGCGAGATGGTCAGCGCCGTCGGGACCGCATGCAGGGGCGGGAGGCCGGCAAGCGCCGCGGCGCTCTGTCCGGATCGCTTTGCCTCGAGGTCCCACAAGGCGCAGTCGAGCGCGTTCCGTGCCGCCCCCGCCGGCAGCAGGGCTGCAAGCCCGGCTCGGTCGAGGCCGTGAGCGAGCGCCTGGCGGCACCCCTCGATCGCCGCC